>JBHGBL010000023.1:0-34429 GCA_041947015.1 Vicinamibacterales bacterium | reverse complement strand
GCCGAATCGAGATCGATCTGGTATCCGGCGGGTTTCCGTGCGAGCACGCACTGTCCAGCGCCTGTAAGGACTGAGGTATATGAGGACTGAGGTATGAGCGGGAGCGTTTCAGGCGCTTCTTGCTCAGTCATCGGTCCTCATTGCTCAGTCCTTTTCAGGTTCGGGAGGATGGGCCTGTAGCTCAGCTGGTTAGAGCACACGCTTGATAAGCGTGGGGTCAGTAGTTCAAATCTACTCAGGCCCACCAGCCTTCGCTGGGCGTCAGAGGATGCGAAGGCTGTCCGCCGAAGTTCCGCCGAGCACGGAGCTCGTGGCAAAGCGTGACGAAGGCGGACCTCGGACGCTCGTCACCGAAACGCGAAGGTGTCTCGCCGAAGCCGCGAAGCTGCGAAGGCGGACCGACCCTCCCAGATGTCGAGGATGGGGAATTAGCTCAGCTGGGAGAGCGCCTGGTTTGCAACCAGGAGGTCACCGGTTCGAGCCCGGTATTCTCCACCAGCTTTCGCTCACCTTCGGGCTTGCTGCTGACAACACGAAGGCTGTCTCGCCGTAGCCAACGCGAGGAGCGCTTCGGACCGAAGCGTTTTGCGAAGGCGGACGCCTTCGCAAACCTTCCCGCTTGCTGCTATCCCTCAGGCAGACTCCACCAGCTGATACGCGAAGTTCCACGCGAGGCTGATGCTCCCCGCTACTGGATGCGGTTTTCGGGCATCGCCGTCACAGTCACATGCCCGTCTTCGCCAATGATGTAGATCTCTTCGCCTCTGACTGCGAGGCCGGCAGGCTTCCCGGAGTCCTCTATCGCCCACGCCCCGGTCACCGACCTCGAGGCAGGGTCGATTTCCAGCAGGGTTCCGAAGGCCGCGCTGATTGCGAACAGGCGTCCCTCATGGCACGCCGCGCCCGTCACGTAGAGCTCGCCAAGAGATCGATCCTTGCCACGAAGCGTGACGCCGGAACCCTCTACCAGCCGCGGCACGAATTCCTCCGAGAGCGTCAGGTCACCGCGATCGAAACGCGACACCACCAGCTGCCGGCTCCGCCTGTTCGGCACCGTAAGCGTGTAGATGGACCGCGACTCGGGGTCGAAGGCCAGCGAGCGCACGTACATCATCTTTGCCCGCACGGTCGTGAACCTCGACCTTCGCTCCTCGTCGAAGCGATCGAAAGAAGCGAGAAAATAGCGGAAGTTCGCCGCGGCGTCCGCGTTGTCGTTCTCGCGGAGCACCACGAAGCTCTTGTTCTCGCCCAGCGCCATGACGGTTCCCGGCCCGACGAAGGCCGCGGCTCCGAAGCGGCCCAGGTCGACCGAGTAACCCGGATCGACGGTGGTCTGGCGGAGAGACGTCTCGAGCCCGGCATCGACTATGTAGACGGAGTGGCTCGTGGTAACGAGGAAGCGGTCGGTCGCCGGGTCGTGGTCGAAGCCGGTCACCGGACCGTCGACCGTCGCCGCCAGCCTGAGCGTCCGCCGAGCGGTGATGACGGGCAGGTCCGCCAGCGGGCCGGCGGCATGGTCCGGCGTGACCCCGTCGAGAGACGGCTTCTCGACGTCCCAGCGCCCGCGCAGCGAGACGGCGGACGGCCTCCACTCCTCGAGCGACCACACCCAGTGGGCTGGGTTGAAGGAGAAGCGAACCGGGTCGCCCTGTCCCATGAACGGCGGCGGGCCGGTGCTCGCGAATGCCTGGACGATGTTCGCTCCGACAACCACGAGGAAGGCGCCCATCGTCAATCGCTCGAGCATGCCTAGGCGGCGCGGCGCGGCCGTTGCCTCGCCGTCGCGCAGGGCGAGCAGCAGGGCGCCCATCGTAATCGCGGCCACCCAGAAGACGAAGGCCGACCACGTGTACGTGTGGGCACCGAGGATCTCCGCGCTGAATCCCTGTCCGACGTCCCTCCACATGTGGAGCGCGGAGTGGCGGATGCCCATGAAGATGCCGATCGCCGAGACGATGATCCCGAGACCGACGTAGCGCGGCCGTGGACCGAAGCGCAGCACGAAGAGCGCGACCAGCGCCACGAGGACCATCAATGTCCGCTGCGCCCAGCACATGACGCACGGCGAGTCTCCGCGAAGGAAGCCGAGCACGAAGACTGCGACGGCGACCGGTCCGGCAACGAGGGCCAGGGCCGCGGCGGCCACGATCGAGTAGAGTCGGTCGCGTTTCATGGCAATGAGGCCGGACTCAGTAGTTCATCGGCGGCAGGACGGAACCGCGGGTGGCGATGAGGAATAGAAGCGTGGCCAGGCCCACGCTCGCAACGAGCAGCGTGTACGCCAGACGCTCCCGTTCGGGCCTTCGCCACACGAGGTACCCAGCCGCGAAGATGAGGACGAAATTGAGCATTTCCATCGCGGCGAATGATACCGGATCGGCGGAACGGGCGGAAGATCTCGACGAGCGAGGCTGGAGCGCGCGCCGCTTCCGCAATCCCTCAAGCTGAACGACGGAGGGCTCAGCGACCTCGCGTCTCGTCCGGCGGCTCCATGCCGCCCGCGCCGTGCGATCGGACGGCCCGGGTTGCTTTCTTCGCCTTCTTTGCGGCGAGGTACGCAACGGCAGGCGCCCAGTTCGGGTTGAGCATCGACGCCACCTCCATGAAGCCCGCGCGTGCGGCGGCGCGGCCCCTGTGCGCAAGATGCCCGACAACCATGGCTATGCCGATGAAGGGCAGGAACATCACGTAGAGGCCTCCCATCACCGGTGCCACGAGCAGGAGCGCAAGCGTCGGCACCTTGACGTACGTCTCACCCGTTCCGCCCGGCAGTACGCCGCCAGGCCTCGGAACGGTGGTGAGCTCCCATTTCCGCAGGTTCCAGTAGAAGCCCGTTCGAACGTTCGTTCCGCCAGCAGGTCTCGCCATGATCCACCTTCCCTTCCAGGAGCGTTGCCGCTCTCGAATGCGTCTGTTCTCACTGACGAATCTATCCACCGCAGGAACGGCCGACAATCGGGAAACCTGTGAAACAGGCCGGAATCATGCAGCAGCGTGCCGGGCATGAACTCCAGAGAGCGCCGGGGCAAAACGCCCGAGGGCAGGCCGCAACTGTGTTTGCGGTGTCATGGCCGGCTACCGGCCTGCGGACGGGGCCACGGACTGCGCAGCGCCTCAGCCCTGAAACGGGTTCCGCAACCACAACGGGAAGGGAGACGAAAGGGATGCAGGCTGCACTGCGCGCCGTCAGCGCGGCCCCCCGCCGCTGGATTCGAAGGCTCTACGACTGGACGATGAAGTGGGCCGACACGCCGCAATCGATGGCTGCCCTCTTGCTCATCGCGGTGGCCGAGTCGTCCGTGTTCCCGGTTCCGCCTGACGTCCTCCTCATTGCCATCGTCGCTTCCAATCCACGACGATGGTTGCAGGCCGCAGGGCTCTGCACCGTGGGTTCCGTCCTGGGAGCCGCCGTGGGCTACTACATCGGGATGGCGCTCATGGCGACGGCCGGGCAGCGGATAGTGGACTTCTACGGGGCCAAGCACCACCACCCCCATCCCGTTCAAGGTGGCGACGATTGCCGTGAGCAGCAACAGAGACCTCGGCCTCGGCGTGACGAAAGACCTGTGACGAAAGACGAGGGCGGCCCCTGGTGGACGCCCTCGTCAAGAACCCGGACGAAACCGGATCTCGCACGACGCTGCGCCAGCGGCAGTTACCGGTTGACCTTCGACCGGACGTCCACCTTGGTCGCAATCAGGACCGGCTTGTTCTCGTAGTCGTCGAACCGGCTCTGGTCGCTGCCTGCCCACTCGCGCCACTCGATCGAGTGCTGACTCTGAATCTCCGACTTCGAGAACCGGCGGACGGTGCCTGTAGCCTGAACGGTCGATCCCTTGCTGATCGAGTGCGTCGTGCCGGACGACTGGCGGCTCATCCCGGTCTGCCTTGTCGTTCCGGTCTGGCCGGAAGTCGACTGGCCGTAAGACGAACTCGCGCTGCCGGAAGCGCCCGGGCTCTCCTTCTTCCAGAGGACGAGCAGCTCGTCGCCACCCATGCCGCTCTCTTCGATGGTGAACGCCTTGTTGCCGTGCACTTCCCCGACCTCGCCCGAAACCATCACGGTCTGACCGTAGTAGCGTTCCGGGTTATCTAGAATGTCGTTGACGGTGGCCGAGCTAGCTGCACCGGTCGTGCCGACCTGCCCTGTCTGAGGCCGCGATGACGTCGGCGGCTGTGTCTGCGGCCGTGTCTGCTGCTGGGCCGCGATCCCGATCGGAAGCGCAACTGCCAGCGCGAGTGCTGCCACGAGTCCGAGCTTCATTCGAATCCCTCCTGAGTGGGAAGTTGGCTTTCTGCAGTTCAGTGTGTTCGCCTTCAACGCTTCCGGACATATCAAGACGCGTGCCCGGAACCCTTGATGGGTTGTCCTCGCGGAGGCACATCAGGTTCACACGCAGAACGACAAGGAGATCAGAACGCCCGGCACTTCCTCGAGGCTCTCGAAGGAGCGCCCTGTGCTTTCAGCGCGATCGACGTGCTCCGGAATGCAAGACAGCCGGGGCACGAGGTGTCTCGGCGCCGGTCGGAGGCGGTCTGCGGTCCAGTATTGCCAGCCGACGGCAGTGTAATTCTTGGACTGCCGCCCCGCGTCGGGCCTGAGCGGAAAGGATGGCGGCGCGCCTTGGCTCTCGCTCCCTGCTCTGCACTTCCCGAATCAGCCCTCGCCCGGGCCTTGGTGCCTTTGCCCGGCGCCGTAATGTCCAGTAAACTGCGGGGCGTCCTTCGTTCTGCAAAGGAGCGTTCGCGATGTCCAGACGGCTCTTGGCGGTGTGGGGCATCCTCTCCGTGCTGCTCTTCGTTCCGGCGGCTGGCGAAGAGGGGATGTACCCGATCACCGAACTTTCGAAGCTGGATCTGAAGGCGAAGGGCCTGAAGATCGACCCGGCCACCATCTACAACCCGAAGGGCACCAGCCTGATCGAGGCGATCGTGAGCCTAGGAGGCTGCAGCGCATCGTTCGTTTCGAACGACGGCCTCATCATAACGAACCACCATTGCGTTTTCGGGGCAGTGCAGGCGGCGAGCACTGCCGAGAAGGACTATCTCACGGACGGTTTCCTGGCACGGACGCGCGCCGACGAGATCCGGGCGCGCGGGCTGACGGCGCGGATCACCGAGCAGATGCGCGACGTGTCGGCGGAAGTGCTGAGCGCGGTAACCGCCTCGATGACGCCGCTCGAGCGCGCCAGGGCCATCGAGGACCGCAGGGCGGAGCTGACCAGGAAGGCCGAAGCGGAGTTCCAGGGCAAGACAGTGAGCATCTCGGAGATGCTTCCGGGGAAGTCCTATCTCATGTTCATCTCGACCACCTACCGTGACGTGCGGCTCGTCTACGTGCCGCCGCGCTCGATAGGCGAGTTCGGCGGCGAGGACGACAACTGGATGTGGCCGCGCCACACCGGCGACTTCTCGTTCGTCCGCGCGTACGCCGGGCCGGGCAACGCGCCGGCCGACTACGCGCCCGACAACGTGCCGTACCACCCGAAGCGGTTCCTGAAGGTGAACCCGAACGGTGTGAACGAGGAGGACTTCGTCTTCATACTCGGGTACCCCGGTCGCACATATCGCCACCAGACTGCGGCCTACATGGCCTACGAGGAGAACTACCGGATGCCGTTCGTGGCGGATCTGAACGCCTGGCAGATCTCCACGCTCGAGGAGATCGGCAGGGAGAGCCGCGCGACAGCGCTCAAGTTCGATTCCCGCATCAAGGGCCTGGCGAACACGATGAAGAACTACCGCGGGAAGCTCGTCGGCATGAAGCGACTGCAGCTCGTGGCGAAGAAGCAGGAGGAAGAGGCCGGCCTGCAGAAGTTCATAGATGCCGACCCGCAGCGGAAAGCCACCTACGGCAACGTCCTCGCAGACACCAAGAGAATCTACGACGAGATGTCGGCGCGAGCGCAGTACGAACTGGTGCTGGACGCCCTTCCGACCTCGTCGCTCATGATCCGGCTCGCCGGAAACGTTGTCGAGGCCGCCGACGAGATGGCGAAGCCGAGCGCCGAGCGCACACGCCCCTACCAGGACGCCTCGCTGGCTGAGACGAAGAAGGCCTCTGCCGGCAACTTCGCGAACTACCACGAAGAGGCCGAGCGTCGGCTGCTCACCAGGATCCTGACGATGGCGGCAAACCTGCCGAAGGGGCAGCGGATCGTCCCGTTGGACGAGGCGCTCGGCGGCGACTACTCGAACGAGGCCGTCGCCAGGTGGGCGAACTCCGCCCTCGCGCGCACGACGCTCAAGACGCCCGAAGGCCTTGCCGATGCCATCGGCAAAACCCCGGGCGAGCTTCGCTCGATGAACGATCCTTTCGTGGATCTGGCAACCGGGCTCGCCCCGCTCCAGAGAGAGTTGAGGGACGTTCGCGCCCGGCGGACGGCGGAGCTCTCGAAGCTCTCGGCGCTCCTGATCGACGTCAAGCAGAAGTACCTCCAGAAGGACTTCATCCCCGACGCCAACGGCACGCTTCGCTTCACCTACGGCCGGATAAGGGGCTACTCGCCGAAGGACGCAGTCGTGATGAAGCCGATAACCACCCTTGCCGGCGTCATCGAAAAGACGAAGGACGAGTATCCGTACGCGACGCCCCGAATCGTTCGAGACCTGTACGAGGCGAAGGATTACGGCCGCTACAAGCTGCCGAAGACGAACGAGCTGCCGGTGGCCATCCTCTACAACACCGACACGACGGGAGGCAACTCCGGCAGCGCGGTGATGAACGCCATGGGGGAGCTCGTCGGGGTGAACTTCGACCGCGCATGGGAGGGCACGATCAACGACTACGCGTGGAACGAAGCCTACAGCCGGTCGATAGCGGTAGACATCCGCTACGTCTTGTGGGTTACCGAGAAGGTCGGCAAGGCAACGTTCCTGCTCGAGGAGATGGGGGTGACGACTTCAGGGCGCTAGGGGGAAGCCGAGGAGGGCACGTTCGAAAAAGGGGGCCGCGATGAAGAAGCAGGTCTGGGTTCTCTCCTTGTTCCTGGCAGTGTCAGCGGCGCCGTCACTTGGGGGGGGGCCGCCCCAGGCGCAAGGCCAGGGGGCGGCATGGTCGATCGCGGCGGCCGGCGACGCGATCATCACGCGTCAGGTCAGGTGCTTCCAGGAAGACGCAGCGTTCATGGGCCTCGTCGGGCCAATCAGGGCGGCCGACGCGGCCGCCATCAACCTGGAGCTCGCGCTGTTCCGCCTGTGGGAGTTCAAGGGCTACCCCCAGGTCGAGAACGGGGGCAACTGGGAGCTCGGCCCCCCGGAGGCCGCCGACGACATGAAGTGGATGGGATTCGATCTCTTCAACTATGCGACCAACCATACGACCGACTACGGGGTGGAAGGCATGGTGGAGACGATGAGGCTGCTCGATTCGCTCAACCTGGTCCACGCCGGGGCCGGCATGACAGCAGGCGAAGCCGCGCAGGCGAAGTACTTCGAAACCACCAAGGGGAGGTTTGCCTTCATCGGGCTGGCCACTTCCTTCACGCCCATGTCGCGGGCCGGTGAGCCGCGCTCCGAGATCAAGGGCCGCCCGGGGCTGAACGCGCTGCGCACGACGAGCACGACCCAGCTCGCTCCTGCTGAAATGGCGAAGCTGCGCGACCTCGTGAAGGCGGCCGGAGGCAGCGTCCCCGAATCGCCGACCGCCTCGGTCAGGTTCGGGACGATCAGCGCCTCGCCTGGTCCCGCGAACAGGATCGTCTACACCGTCAACGCGAGAGACGAAGATCGCATCCTGCGATCCATCAGGAACGCAGCACGCCAGGCGGATCACGTCATCGTCTACGCGCACTCCCACGACATCGCGGGCCCATCGGCGACCGCTCCTGCGCCCGAGCACCTGCGCGCTTTCATCAGGAAGTGCCTCGACGCAGGCGCCGACATGTACGCCGTGTCCGGCCCCCACAGGCTGAGGGGAATAGAGATCTACAAGGGCAAGCCGATCTTCTACAGCCTCGGCAACTTCTTCATGCAGAACGAGACCATCGAGCCATCGCCCGACGACATGTACGAGGCACAGGGACTGGGCAACGACGCCCTGATAGCAGACCTCTATGACAGGAGATCGAGGATCGACCCCAAGACGGGGCTCGCCACGGCCTATTACTCGGCCGACCCAGAAGCCTGGGAAAGCGTCGTGGCCGTACCTGAATTCGTCGGCGACCGCGTAATCCGGATCAAGCTCTACCCGGTGGACATGGGTTTCTCAATGCCGAGGTCGCAGAAAGGCACGCCGCGTCTGGCCGACACCGAGCTCGGGCGGAAGATCATCGAGCGCATGGCGGCAATGTCGAAGATTTACGGGACGGCCATCTCCTTCGAAGGCGGCATCGGCGTCTGGGAGGCTGCGAAGTCGAACTAAGGCTGGTCGAGCGCGGCGGAACCGAGCGGCCGGAGGTCGTCCTCACCTCGCTCATCCCTGCGTTTCTGCCGAGTCGATCTCGACCGGTGCGCCGGCGGGCGGCGGGGCGTCCGCAGGGTCGATCTCCTCGCCTGTGATCAGGCGGTCGGCCAGCCAGTCGATGGCCGCTCCGTCCGCCCTTGCGAGGAGCGTTTCCAGCGCGGTTCGCTCGAATGGGCGGGGCTCCCGTTCCTGCATGGCCGGCCACGTCCCATCCGGGCGGCGCGGCGCGTAGCGGCACCAGAAACCGAGGTGCCAGCGGAGGAACTCCCTCGCCCGAGTGACCCCGTGGTTGTCTTCGCCCCAGTGCTCGAGCGCGAGCGACACGTACCTCCGGTAGATCGCGAGCCGCTGCTCCCCGGTCAAATCCCGATAGCCGGTGGTCATCTCCGAAAAGAACCAGGGCTTGATCAGCGCTCCGCGTGCCGTCATCAGGGCCGCTGAGCCCGACCGGGCTCTCGCCGACTCGGCCTCGTGCGGGAACAGCAGGTCACCGTTGCCGACGACCGGGACGTTGACGGCCGCGACAACCTCGCCGATCGCGTTCCAGTCCGCCGCCGAGCGATAGCGGGCGTTGCGTGTCCTGCCGTGAACGAAGACGGCGCTCGCACCTGCTTCGACCGCGGCCCGGGCCACCTCGACGTGGTTGAGGTGATCGGCGTCCCAGCCGAGGCGGATCTTGACGGTGACCGGGACGTTGACCAGGGCTGCCTTGATGGCCTCGACTATCCGGCGGACGCGCCTTGGATTGCGCGCAGTGGCAGCTCCGAGGCCCTTGCTCGTGAAGAAGTCGATGGGACAGCTCAGGTTGACGTCGACGAAGTCCGCGCCGCGCTCCTCGACGAGCGCTGCGGCCCATGCCATCTCCTCCGGGTCGGTTCCTGCGAGTTGGACGCCGAAGCACGGCTCTTCCGGTGCCCGCCTGATGAGGGCGTACTCGCCACGCCGGCGCTGTCGGAGCCGCCTGGCCAGCGTCATCTCGCTCACGGTGATTCGTGCGCCAAGCTCGACCGCAAGGCGGCGGTAAGGAAGATTGGACCCCTTGGTCATGGGCCCCATGACGAGGGCACCTGGAAGCTCGCTCAGGAGTGGCACGCGTTCTATCGTAGCCTTTCCGGCAGATGGCCTTGATTGTTACGAACGATATATCGTAAGATTGCATCGTTAGATATATCTTTCGACAGGAGAGGCAAGATGCGTGACTCATGGGGTGGACGGCACGGGGGCCGGGCGGCAGGCGGCGGGCCGTGGGGTTGGGGGCGCTTCTTTGGAGCAGGCGAGGTGCGCCTAGCGCTGCTTTCGCTGGTCGAGCAGGAACCGAAGCACGGTTACCAGCTCATGAAGGAGCTTGAGGAGAGGTCCGGCGGTTTCTACCGCGCCAGCGCGGGCACCATATACCCGACGTTGCAGCTGCTCGAAGACGAAGGGCTCGTCCTGTCGGAGGCGTCGGACGGAAAGAAGGTGTACCGCATCACCGAAGCCGGGCGTGCCGAGTTGGTGCGCGAGGCGGCTGCCGTCAAGCGGATCTGGCGCCGTGCGGACAGTTGGGAGGAATGGACAGGATGGATGCGTCCTGAAACCGCGTCGCTGGCGGGGCCACTTTCCAGGATAGCCAAGGCGGCCATCAGCGCGGTCAGCCACGCGGAAGGCCCAGCTGCCGTCGAGAAGGTCCTCGAAGTGCTCGATAGGTCGCGGCGCGAACTCGAAGCGCTTCGGACACGCGAAACCGCTGGCCCGGGAACCGCGCCCGGTACCGGTTCGGCCACGGCCGGTTCAAAGCCCATCGTGGACGAGGGTCTCGGGCCGCAGGAGTGATGTCAGGCGAGGGCCTGGGGCCTCGGCTGGCCGCACGCTCATCGGGTCTGTCTGTCGATCCATTTCTCGACCGCCGGAAGCGGAGCTTCTTCGAGCCGCTGCAGCAGCCGGCCCGGGTGCTCGTCCACGACGACGAGGGCCCGATGCTCCGCCTGGAGGAAGCCTTCTCGGACGGCGTGGTCGAAGAGCCCGAGGAGCCCGTCGTAGTAGCCGTCCACGTTCAGGATGCCGCAGGGTTTCTGGTGCAGCCCGAGCTGAGACCACGACAGGATCTCGCAGAACTCGTCGAGCGTGCCGTAGCCGCCGGGCAGCGCGATGAATGCGTCCGACAGGTCTGCCATCAGGGCCTTCCGCTCGTGCATCGACGAGACCGTGCGCAGGTCGGCGAGGCCGTTGTGGGCCACCTCTTTTCGCACAAGGTGCTCCGGTATCACGCCGACGACGTCCCCGCCGCGGGCGAGCGCCGCGTCGGCCAGGATCCCCATGAGGCCGATTCTGCCCCCGCCGTAGACGAGGGTGACTCCCCGTTCTGCGAGAAGCCTTCCCGTTTCCCTCGCCGCTGCGCGGTACGCTTCGCGGGTGCCGCTCATCGAGCCGCAGAAGACGCAGATCCGTCGGAGCATTGCAGGATCATATCGCGGCCCCAGGTTGGGTGTCGGTGTCTGGAGCATCGGGCGGCGCGACGCCTAGAAGGGCGGCTGGCGTCCGTCGAGTCCGTGTCAACGGTCGCGCCGACCCGCCGGTGAAACCTTCCGCCGGGTGCTCGTGGCCTCATTGGAGGAGCTTGACGGGGGAGTTTCTCCACTGCTGCTTCACGAAGCGCCAGGCGCCACCTTCCCTGACCATCTCTATCCTTCCATAGCGCTTTTGACCATCCTCCGTCCCCTCGACGTCGAGGACTGCCTTCTCGCCGGTGACGAAGCCGCCGATGACCTTCGGGTCGGTCGGCTGGAACTGCGCCGAGGCGTCGAGGTTCGCGGCGATCGAAGACAATTCGGCGGATGTCCTTCCGGCCTTTGGGATCAGGGTCAGGATCGCGGCGAGATCCCTCCTGGCAACGGCGGCGTGCAGCGCGAGGTAAGCCTTGCCTGGTTCGCCTCCTCCCGATGGCAGGGGTTCGGCGGGGGGGGGCGGAGACGGTTTCGGCGCTGGTGTGACCGGGGTGGCTACCTCGACGTCGACGTTGTACTCGTGGCCTTGGACTTCCAGCGCCCGTTTCGTGCGGAACGTCCCTTCGACCCGCTCCATCGAGAAAGCCGTGGCCGCGAAAGACGACGGTGTCAACCCGGCGTTCTGCATTCGCATGTCGAGAGAAGGGTGGTCCACGATCTCGCTGACCAGCGCGCCGCGCTGGTTCAGTTCGAAGAGGATGAAGCCGCGGATGCGCACGCAGGCTTCGATCATTCCCTTGGCGCCAGCGAAGATTTCCGGGGGAGCTTCTCTCTGCGTCACGAGGATCAGGACGGAGCTCTTTGCGGGGTTGGAGGCATCCTGCTCGGCCCAGGCGTAGGCGTGAGAGACCTTCATGCTCCGGCCGTCGATGGTTACGGTTCCCGAAGCCTTGCCCGCTGGCGGCGCCTGGGCATTGAGGTGCACACAGGGGGACGCGAGCGACGCGAGAAGCACCAGCCCGGCCGAGACGCCGGGGCGCAAGGCGTGGGTGGCTGACATCGATGACTCCTTCTGTCGTCCCGTCTCGGGGACCGCGGACCGACCTCATCCTAGCACGACGTGAACCGAGCACGGCGGGGGTGGCAAAGCACACAGTTGCGCGCGACTTCCGCGTCGCGTAGCCTGTCCGCGTGCGCCCGGCGGCAGCCCCCGGGCTCCGGCGCAACCGACGGCCGGTACCCTTCACCAGCCCGACATGCGTCGAATCATCCACGTCGACATGGACGCCTTCTACGCATCGGTCGAGCAGCGCGACCGCCCCGAAATCCGCGGCCTGCCGGTCGCGGTCGGCGGCCGGCCCGACCAGCGGGGAGTCGTCGCGGCCTCCAGTTACGAGGCCAGGAAGTTCGGCGTGCGGTCCGCGATGCCGATGTCGAGGGCGGTTTCGCTGTGCCCGGACCTGGTGATCGTCAAGCCCGATTTCGCGAAGTATCGGAGGGTGTCGGCGGAGGTCTTCGCGATCCTTCGAAGGGTGACGCCACTGGTCGAGCCGCTGTCTCTCGACGAAGCGTACCTGGATGTCACCGAAAACTCATGGGGTGAGAAGCTCGGCGTCGAGGTGGCGCGGCGTATCAAGTCGGAAATAACGACGGCCACGGGCCTCACCGCGTCGGCGGGGGTCGCTCCCAACAAGTTCCTCGCGAAGATAGCATCCGGCTGGCACAAGCCCGATGGTCTCACGGTGATCGCGCCCGCGAGGGTCGAGTCGTTCCTCCAGAAACTTCCTGTCGATGCGCTCTGGGGCGTCGGGCCGGTGACCGCTCGAAGGCTCAGGGCCATGGGGCTGGAGCGCCTAATCGACGTTCGAACGGCGGATGCCCGGCGGCTGCGCGAGGCCGTCGGCAGCCTAGCCGGCTGGCTGATGCAGCTCGCCCACGGCCTCGATGATCGTCCGGTCGAGCCGAACCGTCCCCGGAAGTCGGTTGGAACCGAGAGCACGTTCGCGGCGGATAGGCTCGACCTCGACGAAATGCGCGGCGACGTCGCGGCCATGGCCCGGGAGAACGCAGCCTGGCTCGAGCGAAAAGGGCTCTTCGCGCGAACGGTCACCGTGAAGGTGCGCTACAAGGATTTCATCACGGTAACGCGCAGCGACACCCGCACGCCGGCCATTGCAGACGCAAACGCCCTGGCTGCAAGGGCCGTCGCACTCCTCGACCGGACAGAAGCTGGACGCCGTCCGGTCCGCTTGCTGGGCGTCTCGCTGCACGGTCTGACCGCAGACCCGGTGCAGCCTTCTCCGCGCGACCCGTTCCCTTTGCTGCCCTTCGAGGAGGGCGGTGCCTGAAACTACTTTCTCGGGCGTCTGGCGCCGACCAAGATCTTCGCCCAATACGGTTCGTTCAGATTGTCGATGCGCACAGCGGGGGTCTCGTGGGTTGTCGCGTTGATGAAGAAGCCGTCACCGATGTACATGCCGGTGTGGGTCACCTTCTCGGGCGCAGAGCCGAAGAACAGCAGGTCGCCGGGAGCCAACTCCGACCTGTCCACTGGCACCAGGCGTTCCCATCGCGACTGCGGGCCGGCATCGCGGGGCATCATGTAGCCGCGCTGCCGCATGAGCATCTGCACGAATCCGGAGCAATCGAACCCGTAGCTGGACGTGCCGCCCCAGGTATAGGGCAGCCCGAGGAACTTCTTCGAGAGCGCGATGGTCTCGTCGACGCTCAGGTTCGAAGCGACTGGCCCGACGTCGCCAGCCTGGATGAAGCCGGCACGTCCATCGGGCAGCCTGACCTGCAGCCATCGCTCGGACTTCTGCGCCCCGCTCTGGGAATCGACTTCGAGCTTCGTCTCGAACGGCACCGTCAGCATGGGGGCATGCCTGGTGACGCTGGCCTCGCGGTAGATGTGGGCGAACAGGCTCCGAACCTGTATCACCTTGTTCGCACCGGAGAGGTAGGGCTCGGCGAAGTCGGGCCTGATGAGGGCCGCGGCCTCCACCCAGCCGGTGTAATCGTCGGGCGTCCTGATGTTCGCCCAGCCGTCCTTCTCTTCGAGGACGGTGACGGGCGTTGCGAATATGGCCTGCGACACGACGTCGGTATCGGTTGTCGCGGACGAGAACATGTTGAGGACCGGGCGATTGACGTACTTGGTCTGCCCCTTCTGGGCGAGGGTGGAGGGCTGGACGAGGAGCGCCAAGACGAGCGAGCTTGCGGCGAGCAGGCGGCGTTTCATCGAATCACCAGGAGCCTCTTGTCCGAGGCGGAACGTGGGTGGGCGGCCCTGCGGCCCGGGTTCTGGACAACGAGACGGTAGCGGGCGACCACGGCCGTGTCAAGACCTTCGATGCCGCCTCGATGCTATGCTTGCAACGGCCGGCGGAGGGAGACCGCGCCCCCGAGGAGACACCGAATGCCAATCGGGCTGCCCGAATTGCTGGTCATTGTCATCGTCGCCCTGCTGTGGTTTGTCCCGATAGCTGCCGGCGTCTGGGTGCTCGTTACCCTCCGCGCCCTGCAGAAAGGGCAGGACGCGATCGCCAGGCGGCTCGATGAGATCGAGCAGCGTCTTCCTCGGAACTGAAGACGCACGAAAGCCGACCGATGGCACCGCTTGCACGAGCGTCTGCCGGCTGCCGGCGACGCACCCCCGTTTGCGGCAGCCTCTGGGCGTCCGTCGAGATCGACAACGGCAGTTTCCTGCATCTGGGTGAGCGGAGCGGCCGGCGGATCGGGAGCCGGCAGCTCAGCGGAGATTGCGGCGAGCAAGACCTGGGAGGCGGAAGCAGTGGATTCAGGTCTCGGCATCGTTGCGCGCGCGGCTGAGCACGGCGCACGTCGGGCCCTGATTGCGCCGGAAGGGACCTTCTCGTACGACCGCCTGCTCCGTCTCTCGTCCATTGCCGCGTCTGCCCTGCTCGCTGGCGCGGGCGATCTCGAGGAGGGACGGGTCGCGTTTCTCTGCCCCCCCGGTGCCCGGTACGTCGCGACGCAGTTGGCAATCTGGCGCGCCGGCGGCGTCGCCGTCCCGCTGGGCACGACGCAAGCGGCCGACGAGTGGGATTACATCATGAGCGACGCCCGCGCTGCGACGGTAGTCGCGTCCCACGAGTTCATGGTCGCGATCGAACCTATCGGGCACAGGAACGGAGCGCGGATCGTGGCGGCCGACATCCCCGATCGCGGTGGCGAACTCGAAGCCTCGTCGACCGTGTCGCTTCCCGCCGTGGCGCCGTCGCGCCGCGCGATGATCATCTACACGAGTGGGACGACGAGCCGGCCGAAAGGCGTCGTGACATCTCACCAGACGCTCGAGACACAGGTGACGACGCTGGTGGAAGCGTGGGGCTGGTCGGCGGACGATCACGTACTCAATGTGCTCCCGCTCAACCACGTGCACGGTATCGTGAACGTGCTCGCATGCGCGCTCTGGGCCGGTGCGACATGCGAGTTCCTCCAGCGTTTCGACGCTGCGCTCGTCTGGGAGCGGCTCGCTTCCGGGGAGGTCACTGTCTTCATGGCCGTCCCGACGATCTACGCAAAACTGCTGGCGTACTGGGAGAAGGCACCCGAAGGCGAGCGCCGTGCCCTGTCGGCAGGCGCTTCGAGGCTTCGCCTGATGGTGTCGGGGTCCGCGGCACTGCCGGTCAGTCTGCTTGAGAGATGGCGTGAAGCCACCGGCCACGTCCTTCTCGAGCGGTACGGGATGACCGAAATCGGCATGGCGCTGTCGAACCCCCTGCATGGCGAGCGCCGGCCCGGTTCGGTTGGCACGCCGCTGCCTGGCGTCGAGGTCCGGCTCGTAGACGAGGACGGCCAGGCCGTTCGACCGGGGGAACCGGGCGAGATAGAGGTGCGAGGCAAGACCGTCTTCCTCGAGTACTGGAATCAGCCGGAGGCGACGAGCGCGGCTTTCCGCGGTGGCTGGTTCAGGACTGGCGACGTCGCGGTAGTGGAGGATGGCCGCTTCCGCATTCTCGGCCGCCGTTCGGTCGACATCATCAAGACTGGCGGATACAAGGTCTCCTCGCTCGAAATAGAAGAGGTGCTTCGAACGCACCCGCTCGTTGCGGACTGTGCGGTCGTTGGCGTCGAAGACGACGAATGGGGAGAGAGGGTGGCGGCTGCCATCGTGCCAGCAGCTGAAGGTGCTCTCGAGCGATCCGACCTGGCCGCGTGGGCGAGAGAGCGAATGGCGCCCTACAAGGTGCCTACCCGGCTCCTGTTCGTCCGGGCGCTGCCGCGAAACGCCATCGGGAAGGTCACCAAGACGGAGCTGCGGAAGCTGTTCACCATGGCGTCATGAGCGCTCACGGACGATTCAGGTTTCTTCTTTCGTGTAGACTACGGCGAACCGCTGGAGGACTCGATGCGTCAGGCAAACGGCCTCGACCGACGTGAATTCGTACGCGCCATGTCAGCGGGCATCGCCATGGCACCGCTCGCCGCAGGCGATCTCATCGCCGGTGTTCTGGCTCCGCCTCGCAGCCGTGTCGCCGTCGTGAGCACGGCCGACCGCAAGCAGGGCGTGGCGAAGGTGCTCGAGTTGCTAGGCCCCGAAGGCATTGCCGGCAAGCACGTGGTCATCAAGCCCAACCTGAACACGGCCGACGAGGCGCCGGGGTCGACCCACAACGACACGCTTGCGCAGATCGTGCGCGAACTCCAGGAGCGCGACGCGAAGAGCATCACGCTCGGCGAGTCCAGCGGCCCTCCTCAGACGCGCAGCGTGATGGAGAAGAAGGGCACCTTCGACCTTGCGCGCGACCTCCGCTTCGACGTGGTGGATTTCGAACAGATCCCCGAGAGCGACTGGGTCCGATTCCCGGCGAACGGCACTCACTGGCCCGACGGCTTTCACCTCCCCCGCCTCGTTGTCGAGTCGCAGTACACCGTGTCCACGTGCTGCCTGAAGACACACGGGTCGGGCGGCGTCTTCACCATGTCGTTGAAGCTCGCGGTCGGCCTCACACCGAAGCCCATCCGCCGCGGTATGCACCGCTCGCCCGACATGCGAAGGATGATCGCCGAGCTCAACACCGGTTACAAGCCGTCGCTGATCGTTCTCGACGGGGTGTCGGCCTTCACCGATGGTGGACCGTCACGGGGAGAGCTGAAGGCTGGCAACGTGATGATTGCCGGCGACGACCGGGTTGCCGTCGACGCCGTCGGGCTCGCGATGCTGAAATCGCTGGGTTCGAACGAGGCGATCATGGGCCGCCCGATATTCGAGCAGGAGCAGATCGCTCGCGCGGTGGAACTGGGCCTCGGGGTGAAAGGCCCGGGCGAGATCGAGATGGTT
Organism: Vicinamibacterales bacterium; assembly: GCA_041947015.1. Taxonomy (GTDB): domain Bacteria; phylum Acidobacteriota; class Vicinamibacteria; order Vicinamibacterales; family Fen-181; genus JBHGBL01. The sequence goes on along the minus strand of JBHGBL010000023.1, from coordinate 17,295 downwards.
GCGGGCGACGATGAAAGCCGTGCCCTGGCTGACAGGCTGAAGGCAATCCTGCTGAAGGGCTGAAGCGGAAAACGAGGTCACGACGGCACCTGCTGTCCGGCTACAGCCGGCCCGACCGCATTATCCCTATCGTCAGCCACAAGCCCATGACGGCCGCGATCATGAATCCCGCCAGGCCGAGGACCGAGTAGCCGGCGAGCGGAGGACCGACGCCGGCCTGCATCAGGAGCGAAGAGCCGACGATGAGCGCCGCGATCACGACGGCGAAGCCGAGGCGGTTGCTCGCGCGGTCGATCTCCTGGAATGCCTGCTCCAGGTTCCTGTGAACGAATTGGATCTGCAGGCTGTCGTTCCGGGCCTTCGCCACGACCTCGGCCAGGTCCTGCGGTACTGTCCGGACGATGTCGACAGCTTCCTGGGCGAGTTCGGCTGCCCGCCCGGCCACGGCTGCCGGGGCCAGTCGGTCTCTGAGGAGCCGCTCCACGAACGGCCGCGCGTGCTCAAGCAGGTTGAAGGATGGGTCCAGCTGCCTTCCCACACCCTCCATGGTGATGACTGCCTTGGCCAACAGCATCAGGTCAGGTGGAAAGCGTATCCTGTGCCGCGCGATTGTGCCGAAGACGTCTCGGAGCAAAGGGCCTACCGACAGCTGGGCCAGCGGCAGGTTGGCGTAGCCCTCGAGGAGGTCTCCGAGGTCCCCTTCTAGCTCGTGCGGATAAACCCTGTTGCGTACGTCGGCGATTTCGACGACCGCGGATGCCAATCGGCCTGGGTCGCCTCTCGTGATCGCGGCAACGAGGGAGAAGAACTTCCTCTTGAGGCGGGTGTCGAGCCTGCCGACCACGCCGAAATCGAGGAAACAGAGGACGTGGCCGGGCATGACGAAGACGTTCCCGGGGTGCGGGTCCGCGTGGAAGAAACCGTCGAGAAGCACCTGCTTCAGCACAGCATCGGCGCCGCGGCGTGCTATCAGCTTCCGGTCGAACTGGCAGTCGGTGCCCTTCAGCACGTCGGACAGCCTCGCGCCGTTCACGTAGTCGAGGACCAGCACGCCCTCCCGGGTGTAGGCCCAGTGCACGCGCGGCACGTACACTGTCGCGTCGCCAGAGAAGTTCTCGGCGAAACGCGCAATCGTCCGGCCCTCCCTCACCAGGTTCTGCTCCCTGCGGACTGCCTTTGCGAACTCGGCGACCAGGTCCGACGGCCGCGATAGCTCGCTGTCCGGCAGGTAGCGTTCTGCAAGCCTTGCGAGCTGGCCGAGTATTGCAAGGTCGCTTTCTATGACCGCGCCGATTCCCGGCCGGCGCACCTTGACAGCGACCTCCTCGCCGCTGTGCAGCCTCGCCCGATGGACCTGGGCAATCGAACCCGCGGCCACGGGTACTGCGTCGAACGAAGCGAATATGGATTCCAGGGGAACGCCGAGATCGCGCTCGATGGCTTCCTCCGCCACTCCCGGCGTGAGCGGCGGGACGGTGTCCTGCAGCCGCGACAGTTCCGCGACAAGATCCTCCGGCAGCACGTCGGCCCTGGTGCTGACTGCCTGCCCGAACTTCACGAAGGTCGGGCCCAGCTCCTCGAGCACCTGCCGAAATCTCTGGATTCTGAGCAGCCGCTGGGACGGGGGTGTCGAACGCGGCGGATGGAAGATTCGCCACCACCGCCTTTGCGGCTGCAGGCGGAGGCGAGTGGCGACATCGGCAAACCCGAAGCGGACGAGGACGGTGGCGATCTCGCGGAGGCGGCGGATCTGGCGCGCCGCCGGGCGCTCCTCGGCTGGCATGGAGGAAGGTTAGCAGGTTTACGGCGGGGGAGTGCCCGAGAAGAAGAAGACGAGGACCAGCAGGTCGCGATCGATCTGTTCGAAACGATGCGGCATACCGGCCGGAACGAAGACGATCGACCCTGGCCCGACCGGCATAGTTTCGGCTTCGACCCGCAGCACGGCCCGGCCCTCGATCACGTAGTAGACTTCATCCTCCGCGTGAGGCTGCTGCGGGTCGATTGCATCCACGGGCAGCCGGTAGATGCCCGCGCGGAGCGTTTCGACGTTCAAGAACTCTGCCCAGTGGCCGTCGCCGTGGGCGGAAACCAGATCGCTCAGGTCGAAGGCGTGAGATCTCCTGCTGCCCATTGCCCCGTCAGCCTCTGTGATTGCGGGAGCCCGACTATCAGCATAGCACCGGTCGTGCCGCCTCCCGGCGTGCCCGACTGCTTGCTTTTGCCCGGGGGGCACGCTACATTTCAGTGTCGCGGCCGGCAGCCTCCGCTGGCCGGCGTTCCTTCGAGAAGCCCCCCTTTCGCAGCCGATCCGACCCGCCTGGCGGGGCGAGGAGTGCCCGCGGTGCGGGGGCTCCCGTGGCCGCCTGAGAGGCAACCATGTCGCTCATAAGCAAGCTCATCGTCAGCACGCTGCCGTTCGTGCCAAAACCCATCGTAGGATTCTTCGCGCGCCCCTACATCGCCGGCGAGAAACTGGAGGACGGAATCCGGGTCGTCAAGGAGCTGAATGCCAAGGGGATCCTGGCGACCATGGACGTGCTCGGGGAGGACGTGAAGAGCAGAGAAGAAGTCATGGACATGCGCCGGCAGTGCGAAGGCGTGCTGCACGCCATCCACGCGCACGGCCTCGACGCGAATCTCAGCGTGAAGCCGACGCAGATGGGCCTGTCGCTGGACGAGCGATTGTGCGAGGAGAACCTTCGGGCGCTGCTCGATGTTGCGAAGGGCTACGGGAACTTCATCCGCATCGACATGGAGGATCACCCGTTCACCGACCAGACCATCGCGCTCTACAAGCGCCTGCGCTGCGATTACCGGGGCCACGTCGGCGTGGTGCTGCAGGCCTACCTCAGGAGGACTGCCGGCGACCTGAAGGCCCTGATAGAGGACGGGCCCACGAACATCCGGCTGTGCAAGGGGATCTACGTGGAGCCCGAGGAGATCGCCTTCAAGAAACGCAGCGAGGTCCAGGACAGCTTCAAGGCGCTGCTCGAATACGCGATTCCCAACGACGTCTACGTAGGTATCGCCACCCACGACGACGTCCTGCTGAACCATGCGATCGAGCTCGTGAAGAGACATGGGCTAGAGCGCGACGACTACGAGTTCCAGATGCTGCTGGGAGTCCGCGTGCGGCGCCGCGACGAGATCGTGGCGATGGGCCATCGCCTTCGCGTCTACGTGCCGTTCGGCGACCGGTGGTATGCGTACTCGACGCGGCGCCTGAAGGAGAACCCGTCGGTCGCGATGCACATCGTGAAGGCGATCTTCGGGATAGGGCAGTAGTAATATACGACCCATGAGGCCCCTGCTCGCCGCGGCGTTCCTGTTCCTCTTCGCACCGGTGCTCGCGCAGCAGCCGCAAGGCGCCCGCGAGCGCATGTTCGCCGACGTCGAGTTCCTTTCCTCTCCGCCCCTCCAGGGCCGGGTCTCGCTCGAACGGGGCGCGGAAGTCGCCGCCTGGTTCATTGCCGCCGAGATGCGAAAGGCCGGCCTGCAGCCCGCGGCCGGCTCTTCGTACCTGCAGCAGTTCGGCCTGGTTCCAGTGAGGCTCGACCGGGAGCGCTCCTCGATACGGGTGACGGTTGGCGGCGCCGAGCGCAGTTTCGATGCCGCCTCGGTCTTCTTCCCGGACCCATCGCGCGCGATCGACCTCGAGCAGCTCGACGTCGTCTTCGCCGGCTACGGTGTGACGGCCCCCGAGTTCGGCTACGACGACTACGCCGGGCTCGACGCCAAGGGGAAGGCCGTGCTCGTTTTCGACCACGAGCCGGATGAAGACAACCCGGATTCGGTGTTTCACGGTAGAGGTTTGACGTTGCACGCCAACGTCTGGACGAAGACCCTGAACGCGCAGAGGCACGGGGCCTCCGCCCTGCTCGTCCTGACGCAGCCTGTCAACGCGCACCGCTCGTCGCCGCGCAGCCCGAACAGGGCGAACGCGCCGCCGCAGGGGCTCGCCCCGAGCGAGCTCGACATACCGCGCTTTTTCGTGACGCTCGAGGCAGCCGAGGCGTTGCTGCAGGGGAGCGGGGCGGCCGCGGCGCTGCAGTCCCAGATCGACCGCTCCACGAAGCCAGCTTCGCGTGCGCTTCCAGGCGTGAAAGTCTCGCTGAAGGCGGTCAACGCTGACACGACGCCGCGCCCGTCCTGGAATGTCGCTGGCCTCCTGCCCGGAACCGACCCGCGGCTTCGCGACGAGACGATCCTCATCGTCGCGCACTACGACCACCTTGGCGACCAAGAGGGCCGGCGCTACCCGGGGGCGAACGACAACGGCTCGGGGGTCGCGGCCCTGCTGGAGGCGGCCCGGGCGATGGCGCGCGAGAAGTATGCGCGGACCGTGCTCTTCCTGGCCGTCGGCTCCGAAGAGCAGATGATGCTCGGCTCCTACTACTACGTGGCCAACCCCCTCCGGCCGCTGGCCACGACGCGCGCCGTGATCAACCTGGACATGATCGGCAGGAACGAGGAGCACACCCCCGAGAGCGAGGGTGCGTACGAGGTGACGGGAGGCCGATCTAATCAGTTGAATCTCGTGGGGGCGGTCTTCAGCCCCGACCTCACCGCACTCCTCCATCGCGAGGCGAAGCAGGTGGGAATGACGCTCAGCGAAAAGTTCGACCGCGACTCGTCGATGCGGGCGCTCTTCCGCTGCGACCACCTGCCGTTCCTCCAGAAGGGCATCCCGGCCGTCTGGCTGTTCAGCGGCTTCCATTCCGGCTACCACGAGCCCGTGGACACGACCGACCTGCTGGATTTCGACAAGATGGAACGGGTGGTGCGCCTCACGGTTCGCGCCGCCGGCGCGCTTGCGTCGAGCGCGACGCCCCCGCCGAAATTCCGGTACTGAACGCAAGGCCCCGGCTGCAGCCGGCTTCTACGCCGGGCGGCGGCCGCCGGCCTTTCCTGCCTGGAGGTCGTCTACAGTGCCTGGACGACCCGGAAGCCGAAGATCATGATCTGGCGCCAGGAGGTCTTCCCAGGAGCCGGCGACAGGAACCGCCTGTCGGCCCGACCTCCGTCAGGGTGTGGTCAGGGTTGCGAGAAGGCGGACCATCCACTCGTAGTGCGTGCCCTTCCAGTAGACCCGCGAGCACGCGGGGCAGCGGCTGAACTCGACGTGACGCTCGCGGACGCGCGGAGGGACACGTTCGCGAACCGAGGTGTCGGAGGCCGCTTCGACGAGGACGTTGCAGCGCAGGCAGCGCGTGAACGGCCGCACCTCGTCCGCTAGGTCGAACCTCCGGATCACCTCGGCGAGCTGCGCGGCCGGCGCCGTCTCTCGGACAAAGTAGCCGCAGGCAACCTCGTTGCGCTGGAGAAGGCCGACGTCTCTCGTCAGCAGGATCCGGCTCTCCTGCCGCGCAGTCGTCGAAAGGTCGGAATCGGAAGCGTCGTTCCTGTACACCGAGTCGAAACCCGCAAGGCGCAGGTAGGTCGCCAGACGCCCGAGGTGAACGTCGAGCACGAATCGTCCGAGGGGCGCCGGCGTCCGGACCAGCGAGACGGTTTCGACGTCGATCCTGCGGAAGCGAGGAAACACCGCCACCCGCTCTCCGCCTTCCAGCAGCCGGTCGAAGCTGGCAGAAACCCCGTCCACCAGCAGGAGGTCCACTTCCGTGTGCGGAACGCCAAGCGACTGTATCAGGTCCTTCACGGACGTCCTCGGGGCCACGCGGCGGCGACAGGCTTCCTGCTTTCTTTCCGGTTGGAGGAAGTCGTTCAGCTCGGCGTAGAACCTGAGGGTCACCGGCCGAGTGAAGTCCAACGCCGGCCGTCCTGTCGATCCGAAGCCGCCCATCAGCTGGGCCGCTCCCCGGCGCGCGCACCCGACGTGCCGCTTGCCCCTTCGGCGTAATCCCTGTTCCTCACGATGCGCGCCATCTCCTCCATCACGGCCTCGAGCTCGTCGAACGTGTTGTAGAAGTGCGGCGAAAGGCGGATGCCGACACCGGGCCGGCAATCCACGACGAAATCGCGCGCGTTGAGGGTCGAGGCCACCATGTGCGCCTCGGGGACGTTGACGGCCACGGTGCCGGCGAGGCGCTCCGGGTCGCGCGACGCTACGGAAGCGAACCCGTGCTCGTCCACCAGGTCGAGCAGGCGAGCAGTCATCCGGGTCGAGCGTTCCCGGATCCGCTCCACCCCAACCTCGTTGACGATGTCGAGACCGGGGATCGCCGCGTAGTACGCGGGGATGGAGGGGGTGCCGTTCATCATCCGCCTGGCGTCGCTTCGGAGCACGGTTGGGCCGGTGTCGAAGTCGAAAGGATGAAGGTGAGCCAGCCAGCCCGTGAAGGACGGCCTCAGTCTGCCGAGAAGGTCGGGGCGGGTATAGAGGAAAGCATTGCCGGGGCCTCCGCACAGCCATTTCAAACACCCGCCAGCCGCGAAATCGACCCCGAGCGCCGTCACGTCCACCGGGATGATCCCGGCCGACTGGTACGTGTCGAGAATGACCGCTGCGCCGAAGTCATGGGCGCGCCCGACCACCGGCGCCGGGTCCATGATGTACGAGCTCCGAAACAGAACGTGGGACAAGGCGACGACCGCCGTGCGATCGTCGATGGCGTCCATCAGGCGCTCTGTCCTCACGGTCAGGTCCGGCTCCGCAGGGACGACCGACAACTCGAAGCCGTAGCCTTCCATGCCGCGGTAGAGATAGATCATAGAGGGGAAGTCCATCTCGGTGCAGACGATCCGTCGCCTGGTCCCGAACGGCGCGAACGCCGACAACGCTGCCATGTGGGCCGTTGTGACGTTCTCGTGCATGCTCACCGACCCTGGCGGCGCACCGATGATGCGGCCCACCTTGTCACCCACTTCTGACGCCATGTTCCACCAGCGCTCCTCCCACGCGCGAACGCCCCTCGTCGACCACGTAGCGGCGTAATCGGCCAGGCTCTCGGCCGCTCTGCGCGGCATTGCGCCGAGCGAGTTGCTGATCATGTAGACGGTCTTGTCGAGAATAGGGAACTCCGCGCGCCAGCGTGCCAGGTCGTCCATCGGTCGCAAGCCTCCGGTCAGCGTTCAGCGTTCAGCGTTCAGCGGTCAGCTTTCAGCGAGCAGCGAGCAGCGAGCAGCTTTCAGCGGTCAGCAATCAGCCATAAGCGTTCAGCAGTCAGCAGTCAGGAGTCAGCGGTCTACAATCGGCTTTCAGCGCTTGACAATCAGCTATAAGCTATCAGCTTCGCTGTCGCGGAGCGAACCCCCGAGGTGAATCCTCGATGTCGGCAGAGAGCAGCCTCCGATCGGTCGCCGGCGGCAACGCGCAAGGCTGCCTCGGGCACTGGTGCGCTCACGACACATAACGCGCGACGCATAACTCGCAACCTGAAACTTCGAGCATCTGCGCATGGAAGGATGGCAGGGCTGGGACGATTACGCAGCGTTCTACGACTGGGAGAACGCGCGAACGATGGGCAGGCGCGATGTCAGGTTCTGGCAGAGCCTCGCTTCACGGATCGGCGGTCCCGTGCTCGAGTTGGGATGCGGCACGGGCCGCGTGTCGCTCCCAGTCGCGCGCACCGGCGTTTCTCTGTTCGGCGTGGACAGGTCGTCGGAGATGTTGGCCCGGGCCCGCCGCCGGCTTCGCCGCTCCACCACCGCCCGAAGCCTGCGTCTCATAAGGGGCGACATCCGCTCTCTGCCTTTCGCGACTGGCAAGTTTCGCCTAGTGATTGCCCCCTACGGCATACTCCAGTCGCTGCTCGATGGTGCGGACCTGGAGGAAACGCTCGACTGCGTGTCGCGGGTTCTCAGGCGAGGTGGCACGTTCGGCATCGACCTGGTTGCCGACCTCCCCGCGTGGGACGAGTACCGCGGCCGAATCCGGCTTCGCGGGCGCCGGGGCGGCGGCCGCTACCTGACGCTCGTCGAGTCGGTCCGGCAGGACAGGGGGCGCGGCCTGACGATCTTCGACCAGGAGTACATAGAGCACGCTGGCGGCAGGCGGACTTCCCGCCGATTCTCGCTGGCGTTCCGGACCGTCACGATCGCGGAGATGATGACGGAGCTCGAGTCGGCCGGTTTCGACGTCGATGCCGTTCTCGGCGACTACGACGGCCGTCCGTGGGACCTTCGCGCAGAAACCTGGCTCATCCTCGCGAAGCGACGCTGAAGCAGGTCGGGAAGGGTTCTGGAGATGGCGCGCACTGGCTGCAGCATCGTCCGAAAGGGCGGGCCTAAAGCGAGGTTGTCCCGTGTGGTAGTCAGTGCGGGCCTCTTGGCGGCGGCTGCAGCCTGCCGTTCGAGCTCTCCGCTCGCACCCATGACACCGTTCACCTCGGTTCCGATTCCGGTCATGCGGGCGGCAGAGCTCGACGCCGACCGGCTCGTGGCCTGGTTCGCCGGTCGCCAGCCACAGCCTTCCGGAAGCTACGCAGCCGCCGAGCCCGTCGAGAACCTTGCCAGGTATTTCCTCGAGGAGGGCGCGATGGAAGGCGTTTCCGGCGACGTGGCCTTCGTGCAGAGCGTCATCGAGACGGGCTGGTTCCGTTTCCAGGGCTCGGTCCCGGCATGGAAGAACAACTTTGGCGGCATTGGTGCCACGGGCCCCGGACCCGACGCCGCCGCCTTCCCCGACGCCCGGACCGGCATCCGGGCCCAGATTCAACACCTCCGAGCCTACGCCGACCCGTCTGCCTACGCCTGCACTGTGCCGCCTTTGCACAACCCCTGCGTGGACCCGCGCTTCGATCTGGTCACGCCAAAAGGGAGGGCCACGAACTGGAACGACCTCGGGAACGGTAACTGGGCGGCCGCCTCTGGCTACGGCGCCAGCATCGTTCGGCTCTATGAGGAAGCTCGGGTGTTCAACGGAGTCCGGTGAATCGACTGCGCCAGGTCGTTGACCCTGCCTGAACGGCCGGGCGCAAGGCGAAAAGCCTTGAGCCGTGCGGGCCCCGCTGGTACAATTTCCGCGATTTTCTCGGCATACTGGAGCACTGACATGTCTGGCCATTCGAAGTGGCACACAATCAAGCACAAGAAGGGGGCAGCCGACGCCAAGCGGGGCCGGGTGTTCACCAGGCTGATCAAGGAAATTACGGTTGCCGCGCGTGTCGGCGGAGGCGACCCGGACGCCAACCCGCGCCTCCGCACGGTCATAGCCGAGGCGAAGGCCAACAACATGCCGGCCGAGAACATCAAGCGCGCGATCCGGCGCGGAACTGGGGAAGAGCCGGGCGTCACTTACGAGGAGGTCACCTACGAGGGTTACGGGCCCGGCGGTGTTGCGCTCATCATCGAGGCGCTGACAGACAACAAGAACCGGACCGTGGGTGAAATACGCCACCTTCTGGACAAACACAACGGGAAGCTCGGTCAGCCGAACAGCGTCACCAGGCTCTTCACGAAGCGCGGCCAGATAATCGTAGAGAAGGCGGCAGCCGACGAAGACGCGCTGATGGCGGCCGTTCTCGAGGCTGGCGCCGACGACATGCAGGACGACGACGGCACATGGGACATCGCGACCTCCCCCGAGGCGTTCGAGGCGGTGCGCGAGGCAGTGCGCGCCCTGCAGGTCGAGCCTGTCACGGCTGCCGTTGCAATGGTTCCTCAAACGTACGTGAAGCTCACCGGCAAGGACGCGCAGTCGATGCTCAAACTGATGGACGTGCTCGAGGACCATGACGACGTCCAGCACGTGTGGGCGAATTTCGACATCGAGGAGAAGGAAATCGAGGCCTCACTGACGTGAGGGTGTTCGGAATCGATCCCGGCTCAGTCCGCACGGGCTACGGCTGCATCGAGAGCGACGGCAGCCGTCACAGGGTCGTGGCGTGCGGCGCCATCAAGGCGCCGGCCGCTTCCGCGTTCCCGGACAGGCTGCAGGTCATCTACAGTTCCCTCGCCACGCTACTTGAGGAGTGCCGTCCCGCGGTGGTTGCCGTCGAAACCGTCTTCCACGCGGACAACGTGCGCAGCGCGCTGAAGCTCGGGCACGCGCGTGGAGTTGCGATTCTGGCAGCAGTCCAGGCCGGACTCCCGGTTGCCGAGTACACGCCCGCGGAGGTGAAGCGGGCTGTAGTGGGGTACGGTCGCGCAGAGAAGCCGCAGGTCCAGGAGATGGTCCGCCTGCTGCTGGGGCTGACCTCCCGGCCCTCGCCGCACGACGTCTCGGACGCGCTCGCCGTGGCCATCTGCCATGCGCACGCTCAGGGTAATCTGGCTGCGCGCGTCGTGGCGGCGGCTGCGGCAGCGACCGGGCCGGCAGCGCGGCTGCCTCGGACCTGGAGGCAGTACCGACCACGATAGAAGCGAGAACGACCCGACATTCGGTCTACGATATTCACCAGCCAGCCCATGATCGCTCTGCTGCGCGGGAACCTGCTCGAGAAACACCCCAACCGGGTACTGGTCGACGTTCAAGGCGTCGGGTACGACGTCCAGGTACCGCTGTCAACCTTCTACAGGCTGCCAGAATCCGGCTGCGAGGTTACGCTTAGGACGCACACCCACGTTCGCGAGGATGCTTTGGCGCTGTTCGGGTTCGCAACCGTGCTGGAGCTGAGGATCTTCGAGCGGCTCATCTCGATAAGCGGCATCGGTCCGAGGCTGGCGCTCGCCGTGCTCTCGGGCATCGAGGTTGGCGACCTGACGCAGTCGGTTCAGCTCGGTGACGTTGCGCGCCTGACGGCCATCCCGGGCATCGGCCGCAAGACCGCCGAGCGAATCGTGCTCGAGCTCAGGGACAAGCTCCCGGAGGCCGTCGAACCAGCCGTTGGCGAAAGCCAGGTCCCAGTGGCGGGGACAGGAGGCCTGCGAGCCGACCTGCTCTCGGCGCTGCTCAATCTGGGGTATCATCGCTCGCTTGCCGAGAAGGCGGTGAACGAGGCCGTCAAGTCGGCCGGTGACGTCGGGTTCGAGCGCCTGCTCAAGCAGGCGCTCGGGGAGCTGAACAGGCACTAGGGGGCCGCGGGCGTCGGCCGCGGGCTGCGCACACTGCTTCTGAGCGAGCCGGCGCCCGAAGCGCCCTGTGTTCGAAGGCACAGAGGGCGAGGAGGCAGTCGAATTCTCGGTCCTCGACGCCGGCTGACGACATCCCCGCGCTCCGGCGCGAATTTTCAATGCCAGATTCCAGGATCGTCACGGCGGCGCGCATCGACGAGGATGTGCAGTACGAGGCCGGCCTTCGCCCCCGGACGCTCGACGAGTACATCGGCCAGGACCGGGTCCGCGAGAACCTGTCGGTGTCGATCGAGGCGGCGCGCCAGCGCGGCGAGGCGCTGGACCACGTCCTGCTGTACGGGCCGCCCGGGCTCGGCAAGACGACCCTCGCCTACGTGATCGGGAACGAGCTCGGCGTGCCGGTTCGAGCGACGTCGGGGCCGGTACTGGAGAGGCCAGGCGACCTGGCGGCCATGCTGACGAACCTCCGGGAGCGCGAGGTCCTCTTCATCGACGAGATCCATCGCATGGCGGCGACGATCGAGGAGATCCTCTACCCTGCGATGGAGGACTACCAGCTCGACATCATGATCGGTCAGGGGCCTGGCGCCCGCTCGGTCAAGGTGCCCGTGCAGCCGTTCACGCTCATCGGGTCCACTACCAGGGCGGGGCTTCTCACCTCGCCGCTCAGGGCGAGGTTCGGCATCGTGCACCGGCTGGATTTCTACGAAGTCGAGGACATCGAGGAGATCGTCAGGCGGTCGGCTCGGATCCTGGCCGTCGCCACCGAGGACGAAGCGGCCTCGGAGCTCGCGCGCCGATCGCGTGGCACACCGCGCATCGCGAACCGCCTGCTGCGCCGCGTTCGTGATTACGCCGAGGTCCGGGCCAACGGCCGAATCACTGTGGATGTGGCGCAGGCGGCGCTGCGGCTCCTGGAGGTGGACGAGCACGGGTTCGACGAGATCGACCGGCGGTTGCTGCTGACGATCATCGAGAAGTTCGGCGGCGGCCCGGTTGGCGTCAACACGATTGCGGCCGCCATCGGCGAGGAGCGGGACGCCATCGAGGACATCTACGAGCCATTTCTGATCCAGATAGGGTTTCTCGACCGGACCCCGCGCGGACGCGTGGCGACAGCGCGGGCGTACGAGTACTTCGGCTTGAAGGGGCCGGGCCGCGACCGGCTGTGGTGATCCGCTTGGACAACAGGAAGAAGAGGAGATCAAAGTGAACAGAGGTGGCGCGCCGGGGTGCCGGCCGACGCACATTGCCGGGCTGGGTACTTACGTCCCTCCCCGCCTTCTTACCAACCAGGACCTGGAGAAGATGGTAGACACTTCGAGCGAGTGGATTCTCCAGCGTACCGGCATCCACACCCGCCACATCGTCGACCCTGGCGTTGCGACATCGGACATGGGGAAGGAGGCGGCTCTCGAGGCGATAGCGGCGGCGGGTCTCACGCCCGACGACATCGACCTGATCGTCGTCGGCACGACGACGCCGGACATGTTCTTTCCGAGCACGGCGTGCCTCGTGCAGCACAAGATAGGCGCGACCCGGGCATGGGGTTTCGATGTCGCCGGCGCGTGCTCAGGCTTCAACTTCTCACTGAGCATCGCGAGCGAGATGGTCGCCACCGGCCGCCACGACGCAGCGCTCGTCGTCGGCGCCGACACGATGTCGAGCATCATCGACTACACCGACCGTACGACGTGCGTGCTCTTTGGCGATGGCGCCGGCGCGGTTGTCGTGCGGCCCAGCGAAGAGCCGGGCTTTGGCATCCTCGACTTCGCGCACGAGATCGACGGGAGCGGCGGTCCGGCGCTGAACATGCCCGCCGGCGGCAGCCTGCGTCCCGCCACAGCCGAGACGGTCGAGAAGCGCCTGCACTACGTCAAGCAGGACGGCCAGACCGTCTTCAAGTTCGCTGTCAGGAAGACGGAGGAAATCAGCAGGAAGATAATGGAGAGAAACGGCCTGGAGGCGAAAGACATCAAGCTCTTCGTGTCGCACCAGGCCAACCGGAGGATAATCGCGTCGGCGGCCGACAGGCTCGGTTTCGACGAGTCCCAGGTGATCGTGAACATCGAGAAGTACGGCAACACTACCGCGGCCACGATCCCACTTGCGCTGCGGGACGCCATATGCGAGGGCCGGCTGAAGAAGGGCGACCTGGTGCTCTTGGCCTCCGTGGGCGCCGGTTTCACGGTAGGTTCGGTACTGATCCGTTGGTCGATTTGAAGCCGGTATTCCTGCTGTCGCCTGCCGACTGCAACGGCGTCAAGGCCAGGCGCCCGACGTCTCTTGGCGCGAACGGAGAGATGGCCTCGCGCCTTCGGCGCGCCCCCGTCACGGCTCGCCTTGAGGCAACGGCGGACGCGGCTGGATCCCGATTCAGGGCCCTTGTGACCACTCCCCGCCAGGGTCTCCTCCCGCCTCGAGCCGTCTGCGCCTCGAAGACCTGGTGGCCTATTCCGCGGTCCAGGTGAGGCCCGCCGACACCCGGTACAGCGAACCGCTCGAAGGAAGCTTGCGAGACCTTGCAGCGCATCTAGGCGCTCGTCAGCCCCTCGTACTGCTGGGAAGCGTCGCCTCGCCGAAGTACGTCTCGCTCCTGACAGCGCGGTTGGGCTCCCGCCTCCTGTTCCCGGCAGCCTTCGCCGGGCGCGGCGACATGAGCCGGGGCGGCCTGCTCCTCAGGCAGGTCGCCACCGGCGCCCAGCTCGACTACGTGCCGGTGGTCGGCGCGGCGCTCCACGGGGAGCGCCCGCCGAAGCTGCCGCGCCTCCTCCATTCTCGAACACATCCTCGACGCTGACCACGGTGACGGTCTCGGGCTTCACCTGGATTGGCCACGATGCGATCAACTTGTCCTCGTCCAGAACCGCCTGCGGCTTTCCATCTGTCCGGCGTTCACCTCCTCGAGCGTCAGCTTCTCGAATCCGGGCCGTGGGGCTGAAGCCTGTGGTATGTACCCTCTTTCCGAACCCTGTAATCTAGACGTATGCCTTCAGCAGCCCCCGCGAAGCGCCGCCAGCGCTCTCCCCTGGTGCCGGAAGGAGCCGATGTTGCCTCGATCGGCATCGGTGGCCGCGAGGTACGGCTGACCAACCTGAGAAAACCATTCTGGCCGGAAGAAGGCATCACGAAGGGCCGGATACTCCAGTACTACGCCGACGTCGCGCCGGTTCTGCTGCCGCACCTGAGGGACAGGGCGATGGTGATGAAGCGCTACCCCCACGGCGCAGCGGGCCCGTTCTTCTTCATGAAGCGGGCCCCCGAGGTGCGCCCCCACTGGGTGCGCACGTGTTCGATCGAGCATGCCTCCGGCAGCGTGATCGACTTCCCGGTCGTCAGCGACGTCCTAACCCTCCTCTGGGTCATAAACCTCGGCTGCATCGACCTGAACCCTTGGTACGCGCGCTGCGACGACGTGGGCAGGCCCGACTTCCTGCACTTCGACCTCGACCCCGGCGACGGCGCGGACTTCGTCCAGGTGCGCGAGGCGAGCCTCGTCGTGCGCGATGCCCTCGACGCGCTCGGCATGGCGTCCTACGTCAAGACGACGGGATCGCGCGGTCTCCACGTATACGTTCCGATCCGGCGAGCACCGGTCCAGAAGGACGTGTGGCGATTCGCAAGGGCGGTCGCATTCGAACTCGCCGGACGCCACCCGCGACTGTTGACCTCCGAGTACAGGAAGGCGAGCAGGCCCGCGGGACGTGTTCTCCTCGACTACAACCAGAACGCCTGGGGCAGGACGCTCGCTTCGGTCTACTCCGTTCGGCCGCGGCCGCGGGCGCCGGTTTCTGCCCCCGTCACGTGGGAGGAGGTCGAACGCGGGGTCGAAATCGATGACTTCAGGCTCGATACCATGAACGCGCGAATAGCCGCTGTGGGCGATCTATGGAAACCGGTCGCCTCGCCGCGCGGCCGTGTGGACCTGGAGCGATACCTGGCTCCTACTCGCCCATGAGGTCACCGATCGGCTTGAGGTCCTCCACGCGGTCACACACGGATTTCAGCACCATATGGTCGGCAACGCCAGGAGCATTCCCCAGGTCCCCCACAAGGGGTTGCGACCGCGACGACTAGGCTGACGACCGCGCGTTGGAGGAGCAAGCGAGCCCCGCCCGCTGGCGCTGCAGCTTGGCCCGCACCTGCTGTGCTGCCCCCGGCAGGTCCTCGACAAGACCCAGAGCATCGTCCCAGAGCACACCCAGGTGGTGGCGGCAACCCCGCCGCCCGCCAAGCCGATCATCACGACCATCGCCGCAGCGGCGCGCGGGAGCCGTCGCCGGGTGAACCAGGCAACTATTGCGTCGAGCACGTAGCTTAGACCAGCGGAATGAAGATGGCGGATCCGACGTGGAGGACAGCCACCACGACGGTCACCCCAACAACCGTCAAGGCGGCGTTCCGTACCGTCGCCGGCCCTCCCCGAGAGAATGGCAGGGACTCGCCACCGGCGCGTTCCCCGCCACCGGCGGGTCCGCCGGCTGCCACGCTGCCGCGATTCACGCCCGAGCGACGCAGCCTTGCGCCAGGTGAGTGTACCGCACGGCGAATTCGTGTGCCGTTCCGGCACAGAGGCGCGACGGCGTTCGTTCCGCGCCCAAACCCCCGAAAGATCGCGGAAAACGCGATCATGCACCCAGTCGGCGTGTGCAATTTCTGCAAACCGCCGTTCAGGCGTGCCATCCTCGGCCGAATCCGATGGCTCTTCCCAACTCCTTTTCTTAGAGTCGTTTAAGCCTAGCCGGCCGGATTCAGGGCAGAGCTGGCGGCCCGCTTGCTCTGTCGCGGGACGTGACTCGCCTTCTTCTTCAATCAGCTACGCTTCTCGTCGTTTCCCTGCTTTCCTTCCCTGCGGCTCGCCTCGAAGCCGCCGGTCAGGCAGCGCCGCGGTTCGATCAGGCCCTGCGGCAGGCTCTTGCCGACGGCCTCTCGAAGCACCAAGTCATCATCCGGGTCGAGCCAGGCAGCCGCGACGCCGTCCTGTCACTGGTGCGCGAGGCTGGCGGGAGGGTCGCCAACAAGTCCGCGACGGGCGCAGTCGTCGCCGAGCTGCCCTCGGCGGCTCTGGAACTGCTTTCCGGTGTGCCCGGCGTCCGCTCGGTGTCGTCGGATTCGCTCGTCACCACCTCACCGGGTTTCGTGCAGGCGGCCAAGGGCCAGGGCGGGGCACCCGTGAACATTCTGAGAGAGACTCTCGGCCTCCAGGACCGAGCTCTGAACGGATCAGGAGTCGGAGTTGCCATCATCGACTCGGGCATCGCTCCCGTTGCCGGGCTGGTTGGGAAGATAGTCGCCTTCTACGACTTCACTAGGGGCGGCATCGCGTCGGCACCGTCGGACGCCTATGGTCATGGGACCCATGTCGCTGGCTTGATTGGAGGAACAAGTGCCGGCGGCGGCGTTTCCGGAACGGGCGTGGCGCCCGGCGTGCGGTTCATAGGGTTGAAGGTCCTGAACGATTCGGGGCAGGGCAGGACCAGCGACGTGATTGCCGCCATTGAGTTCGCGACGGCCAACCGCGCGGCGCTAGGAATCGACGTCATCAATTTGTCGCTCGGTCACCCGATTTTCGAGCCTGCCGAAAGCGACCCGCTCGTCCAGGCTGTGGAGGCGGCGGTCCGTGCTGGGATCGTGGTCGTGACGACGGCCGGCAACTTCGGCTCGAATCCGGAAACCGGCCTCACCGGTTACGCCGGCCTCACCTCACCGGGCAACTCGCCGTCGGCCATCACGGTTGGTGCCTCGAACACGAATGGGACCATCAGTCGCCTCGACGACAGGGTGGCGCCATTCAGTTCCAGGGGACCCACTTGGTACGACGCGTACGCGAAGCCCGATGTTGTTGCCCCCGGGTACCGGCTGTCCGCCGCCGTCGCCTCTGACAGCCTGCTGGCGCGGTGGGCGGGTATAGAGCCGGGCGCGGGCAGAGCCGAGCACATCGAGCTGAGCGGGACGAGCATGGCAGCAGGGGTGACGACAGGCGTCGTGGCGTTGCTGCTCGAGCACGGGCGTGGACGGCAGGATGGCGCGGTTGCCTTCTCGCCGAACCTCGTCAAGGCAATCGTCGAGTTCACGGCAATCCCACTCGCGGACGAGACTGGCGTGCAGTACGACTGGCTGACCCAAGGCGCGGGTGGAGTCAACGCAGCCGGGGCGCTGGCGCTCGCGAGCGCTTTGGACCTCGCCGCACCGGAAGGGTGCCCGCTCCTCCCATCGCCCATAGAGCCTGTGTCGCTCATCGGCGGTGACACGCTCGCCTGGTCGGAGCGCATCGTGTGGGGCGAGACGGAGATGCTCGGCGACTGGTCGGTGTGGGGCGACAACATCGTCTGGGGCCACAACATCGTCTGGGGTCACAACATCGTCTGGGGTCACAAC
>JBHGBL010000022.1:0-37780 GCA_041947015.1 Vicinamibacterales bacterium | reverse complement strand
CCGGTTAAAGCGGTACGTGAGCTGGGTTTAGAACGTCGCGAGACAGTTCGGTCCCTATCTGCCATGGGCGCAGGAGATTTGAGGGGGGCTGGCCTTAGTACGAGAGGACCGGGTTGGACGCACCTCTAGTGTACCAGTTGTCGCGCCAGCGGCAGCGCTGGGTAGCTACGTGCGGAAGGGAGAAACGCTGAAGGCATCTAAGCGTGAAACCCTCCCCAAGATGAGATCTCCCGAGCCGCAAGGCTCCTGAAGGGCCCTGGAAGATGACCAGGTAAATAGGCCAGGTGTGTAAGGCTGGCGACAGCCTGAGCTAACTGGTACTAATCGCCCGTGAGGCTTGACCATGATTTCCTTCCCACACTCGAGGGAAGGGCCACTTCGGTCGGGTCTCGAAACGAACGCCGTTGCAGGATATTCAGTCGTTCCGCCTTGGCCCTCGGGGCTTCGGCGGACCCGCCGCAGCCCTGGCGAAGGCGGGCAAAGATCCCAGGCTCTTTGACAAGTCGAACGAGTTTGAATCGCCCCGCGCCTTGGACGCGAATGTCGTCGAGGAAGCGGCACACCCGCCGCGGGGAGGTTCAAAGAGTTTCCCGGTGGTCATAGGAGCAGGGCCATACCCGTTCCCATTCCGAACACGGAAGTCAAGCCTGCTACCGCCGATGGTACTGCAGGGGCAGCCCTGTGGGAGAGTAGGTCGCTGCCGGGAGTATTACAGCAGGACGAAAAGGCCCCGCCTGGGCGACCAGGGGGGCCTTTTCGTTTGTACCCACTGAAAGCCGAGTGACGAGGACTGAGCAACAGCCGCCTGAGCGGGGCAGGAGAGCGGCCCGACAACGGCCCGGCGCCACGGCCGCCGGAGCGCGCTGACTCGAGCTCAAGACTCAACCACTCAAACTCAGTCCTCGAACCTCAGTCCTCGTACCTCAGTCGGTCCGTCCCGGCCTCGGCGTGACACCCGTTCCCAGCTTCTCGATCTTCCTCGTCTTCATGTTGTAGACGTCGCCCGGCGACAGAACGTAGTACGGCTTCTCCCACGGCTGGTAGAGCCGCGTGTTGTCGTGGACTGCCACCTTCCACTTCCCCATCACCTCGAACCGATCGCCAGTCACGATGATCGCCGTGCCCTCCGAGAGGCCTATGCCGAGAAGGTCGGGGTACTTCTGAATCACGGGGATCAGGTCGTCCCACCGGTTCCTCGCGTTTATGTGCTGGTCGATGGCGGACTTTCGCAGGAAGTTGAACCCCCGCTCGTGCTCCGGCTCGGGCGTCATCATGATCTGCGGACCCGCGACAGCCCCGCGAACCAGGTAGTCTCCTTGGATCGTGGCCCCGGCGGAGCTTCCGCCTATGACACCTCCCCGCTCCAGCACCTTGTGGAACTCCTTCAGAGTCAGCGTGTTCATGTAGGAATCCACTATGTTCCACTGCCGCCCGCCGTCGAACCACACCGCGTTGGCTTCCCGCAGGTCTTTCACGAAGGCCTCCGTGTCGGCGACCTTCGGGTCGTGCGTGTGGAGCATCTTCACGTTCTTCACCCCGCGCCTGAGCCATGGCGCTATCACCTTCTGCTCCTCGTAGGCGCGGACGGTCCCATCCTGATTGCGGTTCCCTCCTGCCGTGGGAACGACGATGAGTCTTGCAGCCTCCGGGCCGCCGGCAAGCTCTATGAACTTCTCGGCGATGCCCGTGCCCTCGAGCGAGCCTCCACCAACTATGACGAGCGTTCCCTTGGGGGGGCCGTACGCGGGCACTTCCTGTGACATGCCGTCCGGCACTGCGAAGAAGAGAACGGCAAGGGCGAGCACGACCTTGGAAATCCTGGATTCCGTCATCGAAGCTCCTCCAGACGGGTGGTGGCGCAGCACCGCGCTGCGCCTGCGCCCCGGTGCTGCCATGCGCGGCTCCGCCGGCGCGAGCGCGATTCTATCTCAGAGGCGAGCGCTGAAATCGCCATGAGGCCTGTCCGCTTCGGTTCACCCACACCGCCGCCGTGGGCCAGGGTGGGGTGACCCTGGACCTGCAGCTTCTTGGGTCCGCAGCAATCCCCGGCGCTCCCCGCCATGGTTCACAGCGCGAAGCTGTGGCCTCCAGACCGCCAATGATCAATAATGCCGCCTCTATCTTTGGAGACCCGCATCATGAAACGAACCTTCTGGATGACCGTGCTGGCCGTGGCGGTCGCCGCGGCTGCCACGCTCGGCGCCGGCCAGGCGCCGGGCGGCGGCAATCGCCTGACACAGGACTACCTCAAGGGCATCGAGCTGCGAAGCATCGGGCCCGGCATAGCGACCGGGCGCATCCAGGACATTGCCATCGACCCGAAGAACGGCAACGTCTGGTACGTCGCGTCGGCATTCGGAGGCCTGTGGAAGACCGAGAACCGGGGCATCACGTTCAAGCCCATCTTCGACACCTACGGCTCGTTCACGCTCTGCTGCGTGGTGGTGGACCCGAAGGACTCGAACGTGGTATGGCTCGGGACAGGGGAGAACACGAGCCAGCGCAGCGCCCACTTCGGCGACGGGGTCTACAAGTCCACGGACGCGGGGAAGACCTGGACGCGCATGGGCCTCGAGAAATCCGAGCACATCGGCAAGATCCTCATCGATCCGCGCAACTCCTCGGTCGTCTACGTCGCGTCGCAGGGGCCGCTCTGGTCGCCGGGCGGTGACCGCGGGCTCTACAAGACGACGGACGGCGGCAAGACCTGGACGGCCATCCTCACGATAAGCCCCGACACCGGCATAAGCGACATCGTCTTCGATCCCAGGAACCCTGATGTCATCTACGCCTCGGCGTACCAACGGCGCCGCGCCGTCGGCCAGATGATTGGCGGCGGGCCCGAGGGGGGGATCTACAAGACGACCAATGCGGGGAAGACCTGGACGAAGCTGACCAAGGGGCTGCCGGACGGCGACGTTGGCCGGGCAGGGCTGGCGGTGGACGGTCGCAAGAACCCCGCGACGGTTTTCGCCATCATCGATGCGAACAAGGGGCAGGCGGGCTTCTACCGGTCCGACGACGCCGGAAACACCTGGGCGCGGATAGGGCGGATGGAGCAGGCCGCGGGGCGGCAGGGGGGCGACGATCTGGAAGGTGTTCAGCAGGCAGCGGGTCGGGGCGCGACGCCGCAGCAGGCTGGTGCCCGAGGCGGCGCAACGGCGGGGCAGCAGACCGAGAACTGGTACCGGGGCGGCGGCGCCCAGTACTACTTCGAGCTCATCGTCGATCCTCACCGGCCGGACACGATTTACTCGATCAACGTGAACATGGAGCGCAGCACGGACGGAGGCAAGACCTGGCGGCGCACCAACTGGGAGAGCGGGCGCGGCTGGGAGCAGCCGCACGTCGACCACCACGCTCTCGTCTTCGATCCGAACGACCGCCGCCACATGCTCCTGGGCAACGACGGCGGCCTCTACGAGAGCTACGACGAGGGTGCCACGTGGCGGTTCTTCACGAACCTCCCCGTGACACAGTACTACCGAGTATCGGTCGACCAGTCGAAGCCGTTCTACCGCGTCTGCGGGGGCACCCAGGACAACTGGTCGATGTGCGGGCCGTCGAGGACGACCAACGTCTGGGGCATCCGCACGAGCGACTGGTTCATCGTCAACGGAGGCGACGGCTTCCAGACCCGCAACGACCCCGAGGATCCGAACATCGTTTACGCATCGTCGCAGGACGGAAACGTGAGGCGGCTCGACCTGCGTACCTACGTCGGCACGTCCATCCGGCCGCCGCAATCGCGCGGGACGCGTGGCGCCGGGCCCGGCGGCGCGCCGGGCGCGGCCGGCGGGGCGTCGGCTGCCGCGCCGGATCGAGCCAACTGGGACGCGCCCTACATCATCAGTCCGCACAACCCGAAGCGGCTCTACTGGGCCAGCAACAAGCTGTACCGGAGCGACGACCGGGGCGACACGTGGACGGCTGTGAGCGGCGACCTCTCGAGGAATCTGGACCGGGAGAAGATACCGATCATGGGGAAGATCTGGCCGCCCGACTCTGTCGCGCGCAACACCTCGACGACGGCGCTGAGCAACATCGTAGCAGTGGACGAGTCGCCGCTGCTCGAGGGGCTCATCTACGTGGGCACCGACGACGGGCTGATCCAGGTGACCGAGGACGGCGGAAAGAACTGGCGGAAGATCGAGCAGTTCCCCGGCGTGCCGCAGTGGACGTACGTGACCGACGTCTTCGCGTCGCCGCGCGACGTCAACGTTGTCTTCGCCACGCTGAACAACTGGCAGCGCGGCGATTACAAGCCGTACGTCGTCAAGAGCGTGGACCGGGGCCGGACGTGGTCGAACATAACCGGCGACCTGCCCGATCGGCACCCCGTCTACACGATCATCCAGGACCACGTGAACGGCGACCTGATATTCGTGGGCTCCGAGTTCGGCCTGTTCGCGACATTCGACGGCGGGCGGCATTGGGTCATGCTGAAGGGCGGGATGCCGGTGATCCAGGTGCGCGACATGGCGGTTCACCGGCGCGAAAACGACCTCGTGCTCGCGACGTTCGGCCGCGGCTTCTACATCCTGGACGACTACTCGGCGCTCAGGGAGATCAGCGCCGCCACGCTGGCCGAGGAGGCGAGGCTGTTCCCGCTCAGGGACGCGTACCTCTTCAACCAGACAGGGATGGCACCGGCCGGGACGGCCGGCATCGGTGCGCTGTCGGGCAACTGGACAACCGAGAACCCCCCGTTCGGCGCGGTGTTCACTTACAACGTCGCTTCCGACATCCCGGCCGGTACGTCGCTCGTGATCGCCATCAACGACGCCAACGGAAAGCAGGTGCGGCGAATGGAGGTTGCGAAGACTGCAGGCCTGAGGCGTGTCGTGTGGAACCTCAGGATGGATCCGCCTTCGGCGCCGACGAGGCCGACCGAAGTCGAGGTGGCGACGAGTGACGGAGACGACCAGCAAGCCGCGCAGCAGGCTGGACAGGCGGGGCAACAACAGGCGGGCCGGGGTGCCGGCGCCGCGCAGGCGCCGGCGCAGATGCCCGGAGGCGCCGGACGTGGCGGACAGCAGGCCGCCTTGGTCGCGCCCGGACGTTATGAGGCCGTGTTGGGCAAACTCGTGGACGGCAAGTTGACGCCCATCGGCCCGACTCAGACCTTCTACGTGGTGCAGATACCGCAGTAAGTGAGGAGCGAGGACTGAGGAACGAGGTACGAGTAGGGCACCCCACGCGGCCACGGCGCCGCTATCGACCAAACACCAAGGTGCGCCTGCTCCCTCGGGGCGTGGGGTGGTCGGGGCTGGCGCTGATCGCGGACAGCTGACTTGTCCCGACAACGGCCAGACGAGGCGCTCGAGGCCGCTCGGCTACGCCGGGGAAGGCGCCCCGGCGACCACGACCTCAGTGCGCACGGTGCTCTCGGCCGCCATCGGTCGCTGGCGCCTTCGGTACACGAAGGGCGCCTCGGGTCTTGTTCGTTAGCGGAGGTCGAAGCGTCGGGGTTACTTGTTGGCCGAGGCAGCGGGCCGAATCAGCGCGGCGAGTTGCTCCGAGGTGGCATTTCCCACGAGCCTGCGCCCGCCTGCCTCGACCACCGGGACGCAGCGCAGCCCTTTGGCCCTGACGATTTCCGGCCGAAACGTGACATCGATCTCCTCGATTTCGAAAGCGAGCTGCTTCTGGATCCGGCGGAGACGCGCGCGGAGGAGGGGGCAGAAAGGACACAAGCTGGCGGTGTAGAACGTCACGCGTTGAAGCGTTCCGCCGTCGCGTTCGAGCGTGCCTGCAGGAACGTCATCGACAGAACCGTACCCGAGCCATCGCGACATGCTCGGGAACCAGCGTATGTAGGCCCACTGTCCGGCTGCCCCGGCTGCGAGCACTGCTGCACCTGCCCACCATCCCAGCTCTAGGCCGATCAGTATTGCGAGGGTGGGCAGGCCCAGCCAGGTCATCCACACCGCCCAGAGCGAACAGCTTTGCTTCATGCTCCGTCCTCGACGCCCGGGCCAGGGCCAGCAGCGGCGCAACCTTCCAGCAGCGCTGTCCGTTTCGCCGGGCACCCCTTCAGTTCGAGCCTGGTCGCAGGTTGTGTCGCCTCGGGGAAGACCGGATTGTAGCACCGTTCCTGGCGGTAAGTCCGCCGTGAGAACCCCCAGGGATTCGGGGAGTTACTGCATGGTCCGCTGAGCGCTTCCGGGGTCGGCCGCCCCGTCGTTCGACGGGGGTACCTTGCCGTCCTTTTCCCGCCAGAATACGGCTCGACCCTGCGCCAAGCCGCTGCCGTTCCGCCAGCATCAGGTCGGCCTTGCCAGCCGCGGGGGCAGCGCCAGACACGGGTCCGTCGCCGGCCCCCAAGACTCTCCATCGGGGTCCCTTCGTCGGTAGTCACCTTGCGCGTAGTCCTGTAGCCAGGTCGGGTCGTCCGTTCTCGCTGACCTCGGATCGCTTCGTCGCGCTTCGACCAGCAGGGCCCCCCTGACGGCGATCGGGAGGGTCCTCGCCGATATTCGGGCGTCGACGCAAGGCACGGGCGCCATAACGGACGAAGCGGACCCCTCGCTCCAGGAGTTCCGATGGCAGGACAAGGCGCACAGCAAGACCATCTACCCGACGGTGCGGCTGGACTTCAACCTCACGCAGAGCCAGCGGTTGACTTCTACAACGACCTGTTCTCCGATCCCGACACGACGAACAGCAGACAGAGAGTCTCTCCCGGTTTCACGCACGACTCCTCTCAGGATTCTGAGCGGTACACCTTCCAGACGTCGCTCCGTTCCACCTTCGGCAAGTCGATCGTCAACGAGCTGCGCTTCGGCAGGACCGGCGGCGCGACGCTGTTCTCGAAGGAAGTCAACGCGGCCTGGTGGGGGAGTTCAGCCTTGCCGAACCAGGGCGGTTACCGCCTGAGCATCAGCGGCGCGGACATCAGCAACCCGGACAGCGGGTCGGGCAACAGTGCCCGCGAGGCATCCACGTGGGTGTTCGAGGACTCGCTGACCTGGTCGAAGGGCAAACACAGCCCCGAGGTTTCATTCCCGTAAGCCAATCCCAGCCTCGAGTCGTCAACCGGCGCCCGTTGCACCTTTCCGCGGCACTCGGCTCCCGGCACGCAGGCCGCCTGGCCGTGCTTTCAGTGACATGGGCGGCGGAAGCTCGAGGGTTTCGACCTCAGAAGGGGACGGAGACTCTCCGTCTCTTGTCGCATATCCGGCACATCGCCTCGTCTGCAGAGGAGGTTGGCCCGGATTTCCGGCGCAACCCCCCGGCACGGACCCTGCAAGAAAGACCTTCGCCTGCACGAGTGCGTCTAAAGAAAGAGCGCCGCGGACGATTCCAGGTCAGGGAAATGCGCCGATCCTCTTTGCTGATCACGATCGTCCTGGTTCACTCCCTGGCTGGCGCGGGGTTGGCGCAGATTACCGTGCAGGCCCAGGCGTCCGGAGGCGTCGAAGAGTCGGGGCGGAGGTTTCAGTCCGGCCAGGCTGGTCTGCAAGGCAAGCTGCCGGTATCGCTGGACCGTATCAAGCGCGGCCTCGACGAACCTCTCCCACCGCTGTCCTCGCGGCCGTTGAAGCTGGACACTGTCGAACTGCCGAGGGTCGGCGACGAAGGCGAGGACGGCCATTCCGGGACCACTTTCAGGGTCAGGGTCGAGGCACACCGGTTCGAACTGCCGCCGTTGATGGAGACCGTGCTGAAGGAAGCGGCCGTACCCGCAGTGCCGGGCGGGCTCTACCACTCGGAGGTAATGGCACTCATCACGCCGCCCGGCTTCCGCGGGATGGAGCCCTACACGAACGCCGAGGCCCTCCAGGTGGTTGCCACCTCCATTGCGGCCGCGCTCGCCATGAAGGGCGGTGCCTGGGCCTACGGCAAGGCGGCCAACTGGCTGCGGCTCCAGCGGGAGGCCGAGGCGCGGCAGCAGGTCCAGGCGGAGCTCGAGGAATTCAAGCGGCAGGTCGGCCAGGACGGCAAGCCGACAACCCCGCCGAAGAAATCACCCTAGCCGCGGCTACCGAGTGCCGCTGCAGCCTCGTCACCGAACGCGCATCAGAGGTTCAGTTCGTCCCGAACTTCGGCGTCACCCCCATGTTGTACATGATGAAGGCGTAGATGTCGGCCAGGGTCTCCTGCGCTTTCTGCAGGTTGCTGGCGCCGTGCCCCGACTTCGTCTCGATCCGTATCAGCACGGGGTTCTCGCGGCTCGCCTTCTCCTGAAGCGTCGCAGCGTACTTGAAGGAGTGGGCGGGAACGACACGATCGTCGTGGTCCGCGGTGGTGATGAGCGTCGCCGGGTACTTCACGCCCTGGCGGATGTTGTGGAGCGGCGAGTAGGCGAACAGGGCCTTGAACTCCTCCGGGTTGTCGCTCGAGCCGTAGTCCGCGATCCAGTTCCAGCCGATCGTGAACTTGTGGAACCGCAGCATGTCCATCACCCCGACCTGCGGGATCGCCACGCGAAACAGATCGGGCCGCTGGTTCATCACCGCGCCGACGAGCAATCCGCCGTTCGAACCGCCCTGGATGGCAAGCTTCTGGGGCGAGGTGTACTTGTTGGCGATGAGCCACTCGGCCGCGGCGATGAAGTCGTCGAACACGTTCTGCTTGTTCAGCTTCATTCCGGCCTCGTGCCACTTCTCACCGTACTCGCCGCCGCCCCTGAGGTTGGCCGAGGCATAGACGAAACCCTGGTCGAGCAGCGGAAGCCTCAAGGCGCTGAAGGTGGGTGACTGCGTGATGTTGAAGCCGCCGTACCCGTAGAGGAGGGCGGGGTTGTTCCCGTCGAGGACGAGCCCTTTCTTGTGGACCAGGAACATCGGAATGCGCGTGCCGTCCTTGCTGGTGTAGAAGGCCTGCTTCGATTCGTAGGCTGACGGGTCGTAGCCTGGCACCTGGGGCTGGCGAAAGACGGAGCTCTCTTTGGCAGCGATGTCATAGCGGTAGATCGTCGGCGGAACGCTGAACGAGGTGAAGCTGTAGAAGACGAACTTGTCGTCGCGCTCCCCGCCGAAGCCGCTGGCCGTCCCAGGGCCTGGAAACGCTATCTCGTTTTCGAGCTTGCCATCGAGGGTGTACACGTAGGCCTTCGTGGCCACGTCCTGAAGATAGGTCGCGAACAGCTTTCCGCCCGCCGTCGTGGCGCTCTGGAGGGGCTGGCCATCGCGCTCCGGGAGAATGGTCTGCCAGTTGGCTTCCTCGGGGTGGAGCGGATCTACCAGGATGACTCTGCCGTTCGGCGCGTTTCGGTCCGTGAACATGAGCAGCTTGTCGCCCACGTTGTCTATCACGTCGAAGGTGTCGTCGCCGATCGTCCCGATAACGGGTCGGAAGTCCTTCTCGCCCTTCGACAGGTCGCGAACGTGGACCGAGTTCCCTTTCTTCCCTTTGCCCCGGTCCGAAACGACCAGGATCGCGAAGCGCTCGTCCTCGGTCGTGTCTACCATGTGGAACCGCTGCGGATTGGCGGCATCCTGGAACACGAGCACGTCGTCTGCCTGGGTCGTCCCCAGTTTGTGGAAGAAGACCTGGTGGTTCTCGTTGGCCGAGGAGAGTTCCCTGCCCTTCGCGGGAGCGGGATAGCGGCTGTAGAAGAAGCCGTTGCCGTGCCAGGAAGCACCGGATACCTTCACCCACTCGATCTTGTCCGGCAGGACCTTCTTCGTCGCAATCTCCATCACGTTGTATTCCTGCCAGTCGGACCCGCTCCGCGACACGCCGTACACCGCGTACCTGCCGTCCTTGGACAGCGAGAAGAGCGTCAGGCGGATCGTCCCGTCCTCCGACCACGTGTTGGGGTCGATGAGCACCTCGGGAGCGCCGTCCAGCCCTTTCTGGACGTAAAGGACGTTCTGGTTCTGCTGCCCATCGTTCTTGCTGAAGAAGAAGTAATCGCCCTTTCTAGAGGGCATCCCGTACTTGGGGTAGTCGTTCACCTCTTTGATGCGGGCCAGGAGGGGCTTCCTGTACGGGATCTTCTCGAGGTACGCGAAGGTGACCTTGTTCTGGGCTTCGACCCACGCGGCGGTTTCAGCCGAATTGTCGTCCTCGAGCCAACGGTAGGGGTCCGGTACCTTGACGCCGTGGTAGGTGTCTACGTGGTCCACCTTCCGGGTTTCGGGATAGGTGTACTGCTCGGCGGGAGCCGGCGCGCTGCAGGCGGCATGGAGGGCGAGGGCCAGGGCGATGGCGGCCAGAACGGACAGGACGCGGGCGAGGCTCGTTTTCATAGGCTCTCCAAAGGGTCGGGTCCCAATTATACGCTCCACGATCGTGACCGGGCGCCGGGACCGTTTGGTATCCTGATCAACGGCAAGGAGGGGCCGTGAACGACGACCGTTTCCGCAAGGCGTTCCTGACGATCGTGGTGGCCTCGGTCTCGGTGCTCTTCTTCGCCATGATCCGCCGCTTCCTGCTGACCCTGCTGCTGGCAGCGATCCTGGCCGGGCTCATGCGGCCCCTCTACCTGAGAATCACCAGGCTGGTCGGCGGCCGCCAGCTCGTCGGCTCCCTCCTGACGCTGCTCGTACTGGTCGTCGGACTGTTCGGCCCCCTGACGACGCTGCTCGGGATCGTCGTCAGGCAGGCGCTTCAGCTGACCAACGAGCTGGTCCCAGCGCTCAAGCCGTACGTGGACAATCCGCAGCTCGTTCGGGAGCAGCTCGCGTCGGTGCCGGGCATCGAGCGCATCGAGCCGTACATGCCGCTGCTCGCCGAGCGCGCGGCGCAGGTCGTCAGCAGCCTGGGCGCGTTTCTGGTGGGCCAGGTGTCGGCGGCGACGACCGGCACGGTGCTCTTTCTGTTCCACGCCGCGATCCTGCTCTACGCGATGTTCTTCTTCTTCATCGACGGCCCGAAGTACGTGAGAACGCTGTCGTCGTACCTGCCGTTCCGGGAGTCGGACAGCCAGCGGTTGCTGGATCGCTTCGTGTCGGTCACGAGGGCGACGCTCAAGGGGACGCTTCTCATCGGTTTCGTTCAGGGAACCGTGAACGGCATGGCGTTCTGGATCGTGGGCCTTCCCGCGGCCGCATTCTGGGGAGTGGTCATGGTTGGCCTGTCCGTGATCCCCGCCGTAGGAGGCGGTCTCATCTGGATCCCGGCCGCCATCTGGCTCGCCATGACGCAGCGGTTCTGGCAGGCCACAGTGCTCACGGCGATCTGCGCCGGGATTTCCGGCAGCGTGGACAATCTGCTGCGGCCGCGGCTGGTCGGGCGCGACACCAAGATGCCGGACCTTCTCATCCTCGTCTCGACGCTGGGAGGTCTCAGCTTCTTCGGCGCCGTCGGCTTCATCGTCGGGCCGCTCGTCGCCGCGCTGTTCCTCTCGCTTTGGGAGATCCTCGGAGTGCTGTACCGCCCGCCTCAAGGAGCGGTCAACGAGTAGCGAGCGCCGATGTGTCCCGGCAGGCTGCTGCCGAGCAGGCGAACGGACAACAGGACGTACGCGATCCAGAGCGTGTCGGCCGCGAGCAGGTGGACGAGCTGCATCCAGACCGGTGCAAGAAGGACGACGTTGAGGAAGCCCGACGCCACCTGGAGAAAAGCCAGGGCAGCCACCAGCGAGCCGAGCGACCGCACGCCCGGTCGGCTGTCGCCGCGGAGGTTGAGGCCGGCGCCAACGAAGGCGAGCGCCACGCCGACAGCAATCAGCGGATGAAGCAGGCGCAGGCGGATGAGGACGTGGGAAGTGGCCGACAGGTCCGCTGCGAGCGCGGAGGCAAAGGAGCCGGCCGGGTACAGCGTGTCGCCGAGCGCTGCGACGGCGCCGCTCACGCCCGCCAGCAGCAGGGCTGCGGCCCCGGCGGCGAGCCACCCGATGAGCCTGCCGCCTTCGCGCGTCTGCGGCGCCGATCCTCCTGAGAGGAACCAGGCCGTCAGGGCGATGCACGCAATGAGCAGGAACGTATTGACAAGGTGCACTGCCATGAACATGGCGCGCGCCATGCTGGCGTTGTCCGCGACGAGGCGAAACAGAACGAGCGCTGCCCCGACGGTCGCCTCGGCCAGCATGAAGGCGACTGCCCAGGCTGCGGCGCGTCCTGCCGGGCTGGGCTTCGGCACGGACCGCC
Organism: Vicinamibacterales bacterium; assembly: GCA_041947015.1. Lineage (GTDB taxonomy): Bacteria > Acidobacteriota > Vicinamibacteria > Vicinamibacterales > Fen-181 > JBHGBL01. Next base: position 25,739 of record JBHGBL010000022.1, on the reverse strand, counting down.
GGACCCACACGGCGAGCGCGACGACCGCGATGAGAGCCATGCCGCTCGTGACCCTGTGCGAGAACTCGACGATCATCTCCGCGGTCGCGCCTCGAGGGATCACCTCGCCGTTACAGAGCGGCCAGTGCGCCCCGCAGCCCGCGCCCGATCCTGTCGCGCGCACGTAGGCGCCCCAGACGACGACGGCCACGTTCCAGACGAGGACCGCCCATGCTGCGCGCGCGATCGGGAGCATGGATCGATTCTAAGCTCTATGCGGCCTGAGAAGGCCAGTGCGCTCGGCGCCTGGCGGGGCAGGTCGGTCATCGTCGGTCCCCCGCCCTGCCAGGCCCTCGCCGATGCCCGCCTCAGAGCGCGGGCGTCGATCCGGTGATCGCGCCGGCCAGCAGCGCCGGTTCCACGATCCAACCCATCCCCGGCTCGGGCTGCGTGTTCCACATCGACGCGATCGCCCAGACAATCAGGAGGACCGCGATGATGCCGAGCACCCACCACAACCAGGAGCTGGACTTTCGCTGAATGTCAATGTCCGCCATTGCATCACCTCGAAGGTGCGAAGCCGGGTTTGCTGCCGCCAGCCGGTTACCGCTCCGCTCGCGCCGTTCGCTAGAACTCGAACCGTGCTCCGAGGCGGAAGCGGATCGGGTTCTGGTACTCCATGATCCGGCCAAAATCCGGGTTCTCGGCGCCGAAGGTGATCTCGGTGTAGTTGTCGTAGTCGAGCGCCGCCCGCCTGTTGGTGACGTTGAAGACGTCGGCGATGACGAGCAGCCTGGAGCCGCCGAGGTTGAATCCGTAGTCTGCGTGGAGGTCGAGCCGCGCGTCCCACGGCGTCCTCGTGCGGAAGCCGTCGACCGTCTCGAAGCCAGCCCCGCGCGGCGTCTCCGGTATTTCGCCGTCGTTCTCGTAGACGGGGTTCGCGGCCAGCGCCGTGAGCGGGGTGCCGGACAGCGCCGTGACGCCGAGGCCGAGGTTCAAGCCTGCGGGCAGCAGGTAGTTGCCGAACACCTTGATCGAGTGACGTCTGTCGAGTGGAAGAGGGCCTGCGCCGGCGGTCCCGAGGAAGCGGATGTCGCCTCGGAAGCCGAGCGCCCGGCCGAGAGCCACGTAGCTCGGGTCGTTGGTCGGGAAGTCGAAGAGCGAGGTGATCCCCGGGTCCGACTGGTCGTTGTCGTTTCGGAAGAATCCCTCGAAGGTTCCTTCAAGCCATGCCAGCCGGTACGACGACTGGATTCCCCACCGGCTGCCGAACCGCTTCTCGGCGGTGAAGGTCACGGCGTCGTAGTCGTGGATCGCCTCTTCGAACGACGCGCCGTACTCGGGGAAAACGACCGGCGTCGAGGCGCTCGGGTTGGTTATGAAGTACTCGACGCTAGCGAGCTTGTCCTCGGGTTCCAGGTAGTACGCGACCATAGGCGCCTGGCCGATGTCTTCGAGCACGCGGCCAAAGTTACGGCGCTGGTAGTGCACGCCGACGCTGAACTGCGGCACGATCTCGTACTCTGCGCCTGCGAGCCACTCGTCGGAGTACGTGGACTTGGAGTCGGGATCGAAGGTGGCCGCGCTCAACCCGGCGAGGGTGAAGTGGCTCGTTGTCCCGGCCGCCGACACGCCGTCCGGCACAGGCCTAGTGAGGCCCTCGTCGAAGTAGTCGGCCCGTGTGACGCCGGCGTCGGCCGAGAGCGCCCGGGCGGCCAGGTCGTTCGGGATCTTGGCGAAGTATCGGCCCCAGTTGCCGTAGAGCTTCATCCGGCCGTTGTTCATCGGGTCCCAGCTGACGCCGATCCTGGGCGCCCAGTTGTTGTTCCAGGTGAAGTCCTCCAGGTTCCCGATCAGCTTCTGCTGCTCGTAGCGGATGCCGGGCTTGACCGTCAGGTTCGGCAGGACCCGCCAGGTGTCCTGCACGAAGAAAGACGTGTAGTGCTGCACCGTCTCGCGGACGTTTGTGATGTTCGCCCGCGTGACCCGGAAGATCTGCCCGAAGGTCGGATCAGCCAGCACCGATATGCTTGCGCCGGTAGCCGTCGTCTGGCCGTTGGGAAGCACGAAAGAGGGCCCGGTGCGGCCTACGATGTTGTCGTAGTTGATGTTCTCGTAGAGAAAACCGCCTCGGATCTCGTGGTCGCTCCAAAGATAGGTCGCCTTCGCCTGGTACTGGATGTTCCGGCCTTCGTTGTTCTCGAAGACACCCAGGCCGCCGCGGCGCTGGTTGGGCGTCGTGGTCGTATCGAGGATCGAGTGCTGGTCGATCGTGGGCGTCTCTTCGATGATGTTCGAGGCGTGCGACACGGAAGCCGCCAGGAGGAACGATGGCGTGACGATGCCCTCGTAACGGATCGTCTGGTTGTGACCGCCGTAGTCGAGCTCGCTCTCCCGCGAGTTCAGCGTCTGGCCGAGGAGCGCGCTCCTCCGCTGCATGCCCGTCTGACCGTGAGAAGGATCGCCGAACGCGGAGAAGTCGAAGCGGTGTGCGCCGGTCACCTGGTAGGTAAGCTTGCCCGAGTACGACGCGGTCCACCTGTCGCGATCGATCGGGCCCACGTCCCGGAGCGGAAAATCCAGGGGCGCGAGCAGGCTCGCCCTGTTCCACTGGCCGTTCAACGCTCCGAAGAAGAAGAGCCGGTCGTGCTTTATCGGCCCTCCGAGCGTGAAGCCTGCGTCGCTGAGGAACGTCTCCGTGATGTTGACCGCCTCGTCGGCGCGGGTGGCGTTGGGCAGCACCACCTCCCTGTACTCGCCCTCGAACTGCTCCGGCTGCCAGAAGCCGAACCCGGCGCCCGAGAAGGTGTTTCCGCCGCTCTTCGTTACCGCCTGGACGACGCCGCCCGTCGCCTGCCCGAACTCGGCCTCGTAGCCGCCCGTCTTTACCTGGACTTCCTTGATGAAGTCGAACGGCACGCCGCTACCGAGCGAACCGAAGATGATCGAGTACGACCCGACCCCGCCGTACCCGGTGTTGCTGACGTTCACGCCGTCGATGACGTACTGGTTCTCGAGTCCGCTCGCCCCCGCAATCGACGGGTTGGCGATGCCCGCACCGCCGCTGGTGCTCACACCCGGCGCGAGGTACACGACATCACTCATCTGGCGCTGCGTGGGAAGGCGCGACAGGAAGTCGCTGTCCAGGTTCGCTCCGACGGCGGCAGTGGTGGTATCGAGCGTCGGGGTGGTGCCCGTCACCTCGACCTGCTCGGCCAGGCCCGCCACTCGCAGCGTGATGTCGGGAATGGTAACCCGCTGCCCGAGGCGGACGCTCACGTTTTCGACGCTCGCCGGGTTGAAGCCCTGCAATTCGACGCGCACCGTATGGACGCCCGGCCTCAGGAACGGTGCGAAGAACCGTCCTTCCTCGTCGGTGACAAAGGCCAGAGACCCCTGCGGCGAAATGACGATCACTGTGGCGCCTGGGACAGGGAGACCCTGCGCATCCACAACTTTGCCCGTTATGGTTCCCGTGGTTGCTTCCTGGGCGGCTGCGGCGCCGGTGCCGGCAGCCAGCAGCAGAACCACCAGCAACCCGAGGGCCGTGCTGAGATTCCTCATGTTTTCCTTCCTCCATGACGCGTTCGCAGTCGGGCGGGCGCGTAGCAAGTGACTCCGGCCCTGTTGTCGAGTTTGCGGTGCCCCCTGCGAGTCGAGCGCAGCAACGCCAGCCGATGCAAGACCCGTGCGTGATTCAGGTCGGTCGGACCGGTCGATGCCGATGGGGGGATGGACAACCTGAGCCTGATGACCGAGGACTCCCTGGGTTCAGGGCTGGAGATGCGCGGAGGCTGACCTGGCGGCCGCCCGCACAACTGAACCAGAGAGGCGGTGGACGCATCGTCGCTGAGCGGTCCGCCAGCCCCGAACAACGACCGGGTGAGACGGCCGATCGAATCAGGAGAATGCGGTCAGGGTAATGGTTAGCAGGCGGGCCTGGCGTGGTGCCCGGTGCCACTGCACGAGTATCGGGCTCTGATAGGTGCCTTCGACCACCCGGGCCTTTCCCGTGCGATCGTCGTCCGAGACGAGGAGGTCGACCGAGCGTTTCATTCGAAGGAAGCGATCAGCCGGCGCGGCAATGGCGCGGTTGATGAGGCGCTCCACGATCGACTCGCGCAGTCCGAGACCGTCGACCAGAATGTTCATGATCTGCACGAGGTCGTACTTCGCATACTCGATGGTCTTCGCCGGGACTGCGCGCGGATTGGCCCACACGTGCCGTCCCTTCTCGATCGCGAAGCGGAGCGGATCGCGGAGCACCTCGGCGAGGTCGTGGCGCATCAGGAGCGTTTCGTACTCGTTGACCGTGACGCCCGCGTGGCGTTCCGAGTCGTCCAGGGCCAGCCGCACCCGGCCCTTTTCTATGCCGTGGCGGGAAGCCAGATCGGAAATCTGCTCGTAGAGACCCAGCCTCGCATCCTTCAGGTTGATGGAATCCACCGGGTGCTGTGAGACAGGCACCTCGACCGTGGCATGGGCGACTTCATCCTCGACGCTGTAGCCGACGATCCGGGTGCGGCGGCGCCTCGGGCGCCCCGCGCACACGCCGTCGAGGTCCACGAAGCACACGGGCTCGGGCGGCTTGTTGCGGTACCGGACGCAGGCGCGCATGCCGGCGGCCATGAAGGCAAGGTGCGAGTCCGCGTTGCGGGGCTCCACGAGGCGCTGCTCGGGGCCGAGCTCCGTGCGCCGATCGAGTCGATCGTGCTCGTAGGGTGCTCCCTCGGGGAAGATGGCGCGGAAGGTCGCGACGTAATCCTCGACGCCGGGCTTGGAAGTCAAACGGGCCGCCACGCTGCGGTCCAGGAACCCGGCCGTCGTGTGATATGACCAGAACAGGGCGCGCGGGTACGGCGCGAGGGCCTCGCGGTCTTCGCCGCTTATTCGCTCGCGCAGGTTGAACATGTCGAAGCGAGCGCGAGGAACGACGTCCAGCGTCAGGTCGAGCAGTGCCGGCGGCATATCGTTGGAAAAGGACCCATGCCGCCACTTCCGAACTGGACGGCAACGCACAAGTATAGCCTAACACGAGCTCCGCCGCCGACTCAGTAGCGGCCGAAGGCCCTCGCAAGGCCCAGAGCGAGCAGCGACGCCACCAGCACGGGGCCAGACGGCTGGTCCCAGTGGAACGCCGCCACGAACGAAACGACGTAGGAGGCGACGCCCAGGGCGATGCCGAGGCCGATCGTAGGGAACCAGCCCCTCGAGAAGCGGAACGCAACCCACGGTGGTACGAACACGAGCGCGAAGGCGGCCATGACGCCGACGACGGTGGCCGCGAGAGCCAGGGTGACAGCGACGAGCAGGTCGAAGACTACCTCGTGGCGCGGGTTGGGCCGGCCGTTCGCGGCGAAATGATCCGGGAAGAACCCTCGCCTGGCCGGCGCCCGACTGCCGTCCTCAGACCTTGCTCCGCGCTTCATCGTTGCTTCCTTGCGCTGCCCTTCACACCTCGGTGGGGGCCCTGCCTCGCGGGTGCCGTTCCACGCCGCCGCGCGGCGTCCCTCTTCCGCGGCCTGGCGCAATCGGGGCAGCGGCCGTAGAGAATCACGTCGTGGTCCTCGACAACGAACCCGCGCGGGGCCATGTGAGCGAGGTCACCCGGGCACGAGTCGACCTCGAAGACTCGACCGCACCCCGCACAGTGGAAGTGATGGTGATGGTGTTTTGCCGAGACTTCGTAGCGCGGGACGTTGCCTGGGAGATCGACCGGCCGCACGAGACCTTCGGCCTCGAGGTTCTTGAGCGTTCTGTATACGGTCGCGATGCCGAGGCGTGGCACGACCCGGCGCGCGGCCGCGAGTATCTCCGTCCTGGAGAGCGGCCGTCCTCCGTCCTCGAGCGCCTTCCGGATGGCGCGGCGCTGCGCCGTATCGCGCATCGGGGATCCATTCATCTCGTCACCGGGAGCGAGAGAGGGTACAAGGCGTCGATGACGAGGCCGCTCACGACTGCCGACGCGAGAAGCCACGCGAGCACCACGGCCGAGCGGCGAAGGCCCACTTCCCGCACCAGCACTATGGGGCCGAACCCGGCCCCGGCCGAAAGGCCGGCAATCGCCGCTCCGAAAGGCAGCCCCGCGCGCAGGAACGCTTCGGTGATTGCCACCGACGTGGCGCAGTTCGGAATCAGACCGAAGAGAGCCACTGCGAGGACGCGCGCCGCGCCGACGCTGCCGCCGCCGGAAATCCACTCGAGTCCGCCGCTTCGTTCGAGGAGCACCCCGAGGAGGAACGTGGCAACCAAGACCCAGGCTGCGACAACCGCCGTGTGACGCGACCCGTGGCCTATGATCTCCGGCCACGATACCGACTCGGTATGGCTGCCCGGCTCGCGGAAAGCGTGGGTCGGTCCCGGCGCCAGGTGCTGCCGTCCGAGCGCGGCGTCGGCAAGGTAGCCGGCGATGAGTGCTATGGCGAGCTTCGCCCCCACCAGGGCGAACACTGCCCGGAACTGGCTGCCTTCGGCCAAGAGAATCGGCAGCGCCTCATCGGATGTGGCGAGGTAGGTCGCGAGGAGCGTGCCCGCGCTGACGTGGCCCGCCGCGAAGAGCGACGTGACCATCACCGACATGCTGCACTGCGGGATGATCCCGACGAACGCCCCGGCAATCGGACCCGCTGCGCCTCCCAGTCGCAAGCGCCGGACGAAGACAGGCACTTCGCGGTGGGACACGTACTCCATGAGGACGTAGATGGGGAAGAGCCATGGGATGAGGCGGGCGGTGTCCGCGATGCTCTCGGCGAGGATTTCGGCCATGGCCGGCGACAACGGATCAGCGACAGCGCTCTTCGAACCGGCGGCCGGTGGCCGACGGCTTGACCGGAGAACGCCTCAAACTTGATATTGATAATCGAATATCACATTGCGCCCCCTGCTGGCAATCCCAGGCCGGACCTGTTTCGCTCGCCACGCGGGCGCCCCCGGACTATAATCAACGCTCCGCGCCCAACAGACGTCGCTGAGTCCTTCAGGGTGTTGCAGCCCGGCTCGAATGCCCTTTTCTCGGAGGCCGTCATGAGCGACTTTTACCAGGTCGGAGTCATCTCCACGTTTCACGATCTTCAGCGCGAAGGCCCGGAACGTCTCGAGGAGGACCTGATGAAGTTCTCCAGGACTCGCCCGATCACGCTCGTGATCCCGGCTCTGTACTCCGAATTCGAGGGACCGGCGCTGCCGCTGATAATCGACCGGTTGAGGCAGGTGGAGTACCTCAACCGCATCGTGCTCTCGCTCGACCGGGCCGACCAGGAACAGTTCAAGGCAGCTCGCCTCGCCCTGGCCGGCATGCGTGTACCTGTCACGGTGGTCTGGAACTCCGGGCCGCGCCTCCGTGCGCTCTACGACGAACTCCAGAACAATGCGCTCCCTGTGGGCGAGCAGGGCAAGGGCCGGTCGTGCTGGCTGTCGTTCGGCTACGTGCTGGCACGCGAGGACAGCGAGGCAATCGTCCTTCACGACGCCGACGTCCTGACGTTCGACAGGTCGCTTCTCGCACGCCTCTGCTACCCGGTTGCCCATCCGAACCTGGGCTACGAGTTCTGCAAGGGATACTACCCGAGGGTGAGCAACCGGAGAATGCACGGCCGCGTCACGCGGCTGCTGATGACGCCGCTCATTCGGAGCCTCTACAAACAGGTCGGCTACCACCCGCTGCTCGTCTACCTGGACAGCTTCCGCTACGTTCTCGCCGGCGAGATGTCGATGGTGACCGATCTCGCGCGCGTGAACCGGATCCCGGGCGACTGGGGCCTCGAGGTGGGCATGCTGGCGGAGGTCTACCGGAACACGTCTGTCCAGCGCGTCTGCCAGGTCGGCCTCGGCGACTCCTACGAGCACAAGCACCACGACCTGTCGACCGAGGACCCTGCCAAGGGCCTCTTCAAGATGGGCATCGACATATGCCGGTCGCTCTTCAGGACGCTCGCCCGCGAAGGGTTGTTGCTCTCGGCGGCGTCGTTCCAGACTCTGCTCGCCACCTACATCCGCACGGCGGAGGACACGATCAAGCGGTTCCACGACGATGCGGCGCTGAACGGCCTGTGCTTCGATCGGCACGCGGAGGAAACCGCCGTGGACACCTTCGCCCGCGCAATCGCCATCGCCGGCGAGCAGTACCTGGCGGACCCGCTGGGGGCGCCGCTCATCCCCAACTGGAACCGGGTAGCGTCGGCCATCCCCGATTTCCCCACGAGGCTTCGCGATGCTGTCGACGCCGACAACGATTGAAGCCGCCGGCGTGCGGCGCCTTGTCGTATTCACCGACCTCGATGGCAGTCTGATCGACGAACGGACGTACTCGTTCGAGCCGGCCGCCGCGGCTCTCCAGGCCCTCGCGCGGGCAGGCGTCCAGGTGATTCCGGTGACGAGCAAGACGCGCGCCGAGCTGGAGGTTCTTGCCGGCGAGCTCGACATTCGAGGGCCATGGATCGTCGAGAACGGCGGGGCAGTGGTGGTTCCGCGCGACCGTGCGGAAACGGTGCCGGCCGGCGCCTTCGAGGAGGCCGGCGATTATCTCGTGCTGCCGCTCGGCGTGGCGCGCGAGCAGCTCGTTGCTGCTCTCCGCGAGATGGAGAGCGAAGTCGGCACCGTACTCGTCGGCTTCTCGAACATGGACCGCGAGTCGATTACAGAGCTGACCGGCCTCTCGGGGGCTGCCGCCGACCGCGCGATGGCGCGGGAGTACGACGAGCCGTTCCTGCCGATCGAGGGTGGCGCGCTCGAGCGACTGAGTTGCATCGCCGCGGAGCGCGGCCTGATTGTGACGCGCGGGGGACGTTTCTTCCATCTCACCGGCGGGGTGGACAAGGGCCAGGCGGTCCGGCGGCTGCTCGCGCTCTTGCGCGGGGGCAGCAGGCTGGCCAGCGTCGGGCTCGGCGACTCGCCGAACGACCTGTCCATGCTGCTCGCGGTCGACCGGCCGATCGTGGTCCCACGGCCGGGAGGGCGGGCAGACCGGTTTCTCGCCGAGCGGCTGCCGCGGGCGGAACTGGCGCCTCACCCCGGGCCAAGAGGCTGGCAGGAAGCTGTTCTGGGGGTCCTCGGCGGCAGGGTGCTGCCCTTCGTCGAGACCGAGGAGCGCAGGCGGTGAGCGAGCGGGTTCCCATAGAGCCGCGGGTCCAGGCGAGGCTGCGCGAGATCGGAGAGGTGGACCTGCTCGTCGGCATCCCGAGCTACAACAACGCCCGCACGATACCTCACGTGGTCCGGGCGGTCACCGCAGGCTTCGCCAAGTACTTCCCCGGACTTCGCGCCGTCTGCGTCAACTCGGACGGCGGCTCGACCGACGGCACGCCGGAGGCGGTCGCCTCGGCGGACTTCTCGACGCCAGCGGCCATCCTCGTCGCGCACAAGCTAAGGCCGGTGCACAAGATACTGACGCCGTACCACGGCATCCCGGGCAAGGGCAGCGCCTTCCGAACGATCTTCGCGATAGCCGAGTCGCTCGCAGCCAAAGCGTGCGCGGTGGTGGATGCCGACCTCCGCAGCATCACGCCCGAGTGGGTCGAGCTGCTGCTCGGGCCGATCCTGCAGCAGGGATTCGATTACGTCGCGCCCCTGTACTTGCGTCACAAGTACGACGGAACGATCACCAACTCGATCGTCTACCCGCTTACCCGCGCCTTGTACGGCAAGGACATCCGCCAGCCGATAGGGGGGGACTTCGGCTTCTCGGGCCACCTGGCCTCCCATTACCTGAAGAAGCCGGTGTGGGAATCGAACGTGGCCCGCTTCGGCATAGACATCTGGATGACGACCACGGCGATAGCCGATGGGTTCAGGGTGTGCCAGTCGTTTCTGGGCGCGAAGATCCACGACGCGAAGGATCCAGGGACCGACCTTGCGAACATGTTCGTGCAGGTGGTTGGCTCCGTCTTCGATCTGATGGAGACATACGAGCGGCAGTGGACTGCCGTCGACTGCGCGACCGCGGTGCCGCTCTTCGGCTTTCCGCACGGCGTCGGCCTGGAGCCGGTGAACGTCAACGTCGAGAGGATGAAGGGAATCTTGCGAAGGGGCGCCGAGGATCTGGCCGAGATCTGGGCGTCCGTGCTCCCGGCGAAAACCCTGGGCGAGGTGGTGAGCGTGCCGCGATCGAACCCCTTTGACTTCCCGGACTCGCTGTGGGTGCGAGCGGTCTACGACTTCGCCGTGGCCTACCGCCGGCGTGTCCTGCCGCCGGAGCAGGTGCTGCGCTCGCTCGTTCCGCTGTACCTGGGTCGAACTGCATCGTTCGTCCTCGCGGCTGCCGACAGCGACGCCGAGCAGGTCGAGGCCGTCATCTGCCGCCTCGCCAACGAGTACGTACGGCAGAAGCCGTACCTCAAGACGCGCTGGTCGCGACCGACCAGGCGGGAGGGCTGAAATGCAACCGCTTCTCCAAGACGTGCTGCGCCGGACGCTCACAGGGTTCGCCGACCGGGCGACGGCTGTCGCGCCGAACATCCTTGCCATGCTGATCATCCTGGTGGCCGGGATCGTTCTCGGCGGGGCCTTCCGCTGGTTCGTCCGGCTCGGGCTCTCCGCGGTGCACTTCGATCGCTTCGCGCGGCGGAGCGGCATCAGCGTGGTGCTGGAAAAGGGCGGGATGAGGGGAGACCCGTCGAACGCGATCTCGCTCGCGTTCGGCTGGTTCATCGTCGGGCTCTTCGTGATCCTCGCAATAGGCGCTTTGAACCTCGACCTCGCGCTGGGCCTGCTGTCGCGGGCCTTTCTCTACCTGCCGAGATTCCTCGTGGCGCTCGCCATCCTCGTGCTCGGCAGCATGCTGGCTGCCTTCCTGCGGCGAAGCGTGCTGATCGCGGCCGTCAACGCGGGGCTGCCGGCGGCGCGGCCGCTCGCCTTCGGGGTGCAGGGCACGGTGATCGTGCTCGCTTTCGCGATGGCGCTCGAACACCTCGGCGTGGGCCACCAGGTGATCCTGACGTCGTTCGCTATTCTCTTCGGCGGGCTTGTTCTCGCGCTGGCACTGGCCTTCGGCCTGGCCGGCCGGGACATGGCGCGCGAAGTTCTCGAGCGGATGGCGGCCAGGTCGCGACAGGCCGAGGAGTCCGAGGACACGCTCAGGCACATATGACAAGGCTCTATTGTGCGCGAGGACCCGAGGCACGAGTTCGATCTGAAAGCCGAAGACCGATCGCTGAAAGCTGACCGCTCATGACCTCCTTCACGTTTTCGACGGTGCCGACGCGAGCAACTCGAGCGCGCGCATTGCCAGACCGCCCGGGTTCAGGCGATCCCCACCCGCGTTCCTCAGCACGATCACGCCCGTCCGCGACGGCCGGTGGAAATAGGCGGCGGCCGTGTAGCCGGCAACCGAGCCGCCGTGACCGAAGACGACGAACGCCCCGCGCCGGCTGACCTGGAAACCCACACCGTAGCCGGAACCGAGCTCGCCGTCCGAAGAGTTCACCCGATTGTAATTGTCCTGAAGGGTTTCCTTCTCGAGCACGGACGGCACGTCGGCTCCGAGCTCGAAGGCGACGAAGCGGGCAAGGTCGCCTACGGTCGTATAGATTGCGCCGTTCGGCACCTTGTACCCGCGGCCCTGGTGCTCGCGGGCGGGAGTGTCGGCGTCCACCTTGCCGTCTCGCCCGACAGCATAACCCTTGGCCAGAAAGGCCCTGATCCTGTCGTTCGGTTCCCAGGCGGTGCTCGTCATGCCGAGCGGGGCGAAGATCCGCTCCTCCACGTATCGCGTGAACGGCTGGCCGGCGGCCCGCGAAAGAGCTGCGCCGAGGATGGCGTAGCCGATGTTCGAGTAGTGGTACCGGGTGTCGGGCTCGAAACGGTAACGCGTCTTCGGCAGCGCCGATATGAGCACCTTCTCCCAATCGGAGACGGGTCCCACCAGGTAGGTCTGAAGGTCGTCCGGTTCCCTGTCGATCCCCGAGGTCATCGTCGCGAGCTGCCCCAGGGTGATGGGCGGGGCGTTTTCGAAGCGGCCCTGCACCTTGTTCACCTCGGGGAAGTAACGTTCCACGGGGTCCGACAGCCTGACCTTTCCCTTCTCGACGAGCTGGAGAAGCATCAGGGCAGTGAATTGCTTGGTGATCGACCCGATGCGGTACACGCTGTCAGCGGTGGCCGGCACCCCGCGCTCCATGTCGGCCTGGCCGTAGCTTCGCGTCCAGGCGAGGCCGGTGTCCGTCACGACGCCGACGGTAACGCTGCCGACCTTGTCTTCGGCGAACTCGCGCGAGACCAGCTTGTCGATCTCCTCCAGCGCCGGTTTCAGGTCGGCCGGAACCTGTAGTCCAGGGGAGGCAGCCCTGAGGCCTACAGCGGCCGGGCGGCCGGAAGAAGAGGAGAGCGAGAAGCCGAGGAGCGCGGCGAGCGCCAGGGCGGCCGACAGCGCTTTGCGGCTCGAAAGTTCGATCATGGTCGAAGAGTGTAACGTTGCCTCTTTTCGACGGCAATGGTAGTCTTGCCGGCCTGCGCCCGTGACCTGCATGGAACTGCCGTCCACGACTCGCACGGTGCCCCGCCTGGCCGGGCCGCCGGTTGTCACCTGAGAGGTCAAGATGGATTCGCGCCGGATTCTGCCCCTGCTGCTCGTCCTCTTCGTCGGCAGCGGGTGTGCCGCCCTCATCTACGAAGTAGTCTGGTACCAGCTGCTGCAGCTCGTGATCGGTTCCTCGGCCGTTTCGCTCGCCGTCGTGCTCGGCACGTTCATGGGAGGCATGTGCCTGGGAAGCCTCCTCCTGCCGCGGTTGGTGGACCCGAGACGCGATCCGTTGCGTGTGTATGCGGCTCTCGAGCTCGGGATCGGGGCGATTGCGGTGCTCGTGCTGTTCGGCATGCCGCTCGTGGCCGGGGCCTATGCCGCGTGGGCCGGGACCGGTCAGGCGGGCATCGTGCTCCGCGGCCTCGCGGCGGCGTTGTGCCTGCTGCCGCCCACGTTCCTGATGGGCGCGACCCTGCCCGCCGTCTCGCGCCGCGTCGAGGCAACGCAGGAAGGCATGTCCTGGCTGGGCTTCTTCTACGCCGGCAACACGGCTGGTGCGGTTGCCGGCAGCCTGCTGGCCGGCTTCTACCTGCTGCGGGTCTTCGACGTCACGAGCGCCACGTTGGTCGCTGTCGCGCTCAACGTGGCGGTGGCGGCGGCGGCGTTCCTGCTGTCGAAAGCAAGCGTGCACGAAGTATCGGCGCCGGTGAGGCAGAAGGGCAGGCGCGCGCCCGGCTCGGCAACGGTCTACTTCGTGATCGCGATATCGGGCATGACGGCGCTTGCCGCGGAGGTCCTCTGGACGCGCCTCCTGTCTCTCCTCATCGGCGGCACGGTCTACACTTTCTCGCTCCTTCTCGCCGTCTTCCTGCTCGGCCTTGGCCTTGGCAGCAGCGGCGGCGCTGCGCTCGCGGCGCGCGTGAAGAGCCCCCGCGTGACGCTTGGCTGGTGCCAGGTGCTGCTGTGCGCGGCCATCGCGTGGACCGCCTACATGCTGACCGTGTCGCTACCGTTCTGGCCGGTGAACCCGTCGATCACTGCTGACGTGTGGCTCAATTTCCAGCTGGATCTCGTGCGTTCCCTGTGGGCGCTCCTGCCGCCCGCGCTCCTCTGGGGTGCCAGCTTCCCCCTTGCGCTTGCGGCGGTCGCGGCCCGCGGCCAGGACCCGGGGCGGCTGGTCGGCGGGGTCTACGCCTCGAACACGGTGGGGGCGATCGTGGGGTCGCTCGGGGCCGTCGCTCTCGTGGCATGGATCGGCAGCCAGCATGCGCAGCAGGTCTTGATTGTTCTCTCGGCGGTCGCGGGGATACTCTCGCTGTCGCCCGTACCCGCGGAAGAGCCCGCCTCGAGGGCGGGCGGATTCCTTCGCGGCGCCGGTTTCGTCGCAGCCATTGTCGTGGTTGGCGTCCTCGTCCGAACAGTGTCTCCCGTACCCGGCATGCTGGTCGCCTACGGGCGGTACGCCCCCACCTGGCTAGGTCTGTCCGAGGTCTTCTACGTCGGCGAAGGCGTCAACTCCTCCGTGGCGGTGTCTCGCCGTCCGAACGGCGTGCTGAACTACCACAACGCCGGGAAGGTGCAGGCGTCGAGCGAGCCGCAGGACATGCGGCTTCAGCGGATGCTCGGCCATCTCACCACCCTCGTGCCCGAGAACCCGCGCAAGGTCCTCGTGATCGGTTGCGGGGCAGGCGTGACGGCTGGCGCGGCCTCGATCGACCCGAAGGTCCAGGAGCTGACGATCGCCGAGATCGAGCCGCTGGTGCCGCGCGTGGTATCGACCCACTTCGGCGATCACAATTTCCGCGTCATTGAGAACCCCAAGGTCCGCGTCCAGATAGACGACGCCCGGCACTACTTGTTCGTCAAGAAGGAGAGGTACGACGCCATCACGTCCGACCCGTTGGACCCGTGGGTCAAGGGCGCCGCGATGCTCTACACGTCGGAATTCTTCGAGCTGGTCAAGTCACGGCTGAACCCGGGCGGCGTATTCACGCTGTTCGTGCAGCTCTACGAGACGAACACGGAGGCCGTCAAGAGCGAGGTCGGCACGTTTTTGCAGGCTTTCCCGAACGGCGTCGCCTTCGGCAACACCCAGAACGGCCAGGGATACGACATGGTGCTCGTAGGGCAGGTCGAGCCCATGAGGATCGACCTCGACAAGGTGGACGAGCGATTGTCGCGGCCCGAGTATGCTCCCGTCGCGCGATCACTCGCGGAGGTGGGCTTCTACTCCGCGGTAGACCTCTTCGCCACTTATGCGGGGGGAGCGGTGGACCTCGCGCCCTGGCTCAAGGACGCGTCGATCAACCGCGACCGCAACCTGAGGCTGCAGTACCTCGCGGGACGCGGCCTGAACCTCTATCGGAGCGGCGAGATCTACGCGGACATGACGTCCTACGCGCGTTACCCGCAGCACCTGTTCACAGGTTCCGACGAGAAGCTGCAGGCTCTGAAGGTAGCCATCCAGCAGGCGCTGGGACACGGTGTGGAGTAGACCCGGCTGCAGGGCGTTCACGCGGTCGAAGGCGGATCGCCCCTGCGAATCCGCTCGATTTTCGCGTCCCGCTCGGAGACGAGCCTCTCGCGGTCGCGGCGATAGTCCTGTTCCAGTGCTGCTCTCGCTTCCGGTTCCCAGGTCTTGCGCATCGCCGACTGGTGGAGGACTTCACGCTCCGCCAGCTTCGCCTCGTAGAAGTTGCGGGCCTCGGCGATGGCGGCACGCTCTGCATCGGTAAGTGTCCGCTGCTCGATGCCCTCTGCGGCGTCCTTCTTCCGCAGCCGCTCCATCGCGAGCTCGTACGCGCTCTTCAATTCACCGTCACCCATTGGTCCGACCTCGCCTACCTGGTTTCCAGCGTTCCGCACACCCAGTCGAGCGTGACGCGCGCCACGCGGTAGTCCCGCTGCGCGCGCGTGAGGTTGCCCCGCGCCGCCAGAAGGTTCAGCTGCGCGTCCTGGACCTCGAGCCGCGTCGTGACGCCGAGCTCGTAGCCCTTCTCGGCGAGGAACAGCAGCTTCTCGGCCTGCGCCACGGTGCCGCGAAGTCCGGTGACGATCTCCTGCGCCTCGCGCACGGCGTTGACCGCAACCTTCACCTCGAGGGCCATCGACTCACGCAGCTTCTGTTCGTCGAGCGCGAGCCGCGTCAGGTCGCTCTGCGCCTGTGCCACGCGCCCCTTGGTGCGGCTTCCGTCGAACAAGGGGACCGTCGCGTAGACGCCTGCATTCCACGTCGTGCCGGTCGACGAGAGCGAGGCCAGGCCGAGGCTTCTCGTGCCCAGGCTCCCCGAGAAGTCGAGGCGAGGCTTGTTGGCGGCCTTGCTGATCGTGATGAGCTCCGTGTAGATGCCCTTCTGGCTCGCCATCTCGGCGAGCTCGGGCCGGTTGGCCAGCGCCCGCGACAGCACCTCGTCGTACCCTGGCGGCGGCTCGACGGGCACATCGAGCGTCCCGGTGGCGTCCACCTCCTCTTCGGAAGCCAGGAGGAAACGCAGCTTCTCACGCGCAACGCGGACGGCGTTCTCCGCCCGGATGACCGCCGGGCGCGCGTTCTCCACCGCGACTTCTGCGGCCAGTATGTCGTAGTCCGTCGCGGTACCGGCTGCGTGGCGCTTCCTCGTCTCGTCGAGATGGCGTTCCTTCTGTGACTGATCTTCCTTCGCGATGGCGACCATCTCCTTGGCGAGCAGCACGTCATAGAAGGCCGTGGAAACGTCGCGAGCCACGGCTTGCCTGAAGCGGCGAAGCTGGTCGTCGGCCAGCTTGAAGCCTACACGCGCGGCGCGGATGGCGGCCCCTACCTGGCCCCACGTGTACAGCGGTTGCGTCACGCTCAACTGCGCGATCCGGATTTCCTGCTGGCCGCCGAAGATCTCACCGAAGTCCGGCATATCGCCCGACGGCTCGCTCTCCCCGGCTCCGCCGAAGCCGCCGAACCGTCTGAACAGCTTGCTCTGGCTGTTGTCGAATGTCCTGAGCAGGTTTGCGGTGAACGTGAGCCTGGGCATTGCCGCCGCCCGCTCCTCAAGGTATCGGCCCTGCACCCACTTCTGGTACTCGACCGCCTTCTGAACGTCGCGGTTCGCCGTCGCGGCCAAGGCCAGCGCGGCCTCGAGCGTAAGGACCTTGACGCTGCCTTGCTGCGCAGCGCCGGGCTGGCGTTCGAGCGCCACCGCTCCGCCAAAACGCGCGCCTGGTTCCGGACTGTGCGCGGCGCCCGCAGTGAAGGCCGGCGGCGCCGTCACCCCCTGCGGCTGAGGATACGCCTCAGCGCGCGACGCGCTGCAGAAGAGAGCCAGCGCCAGCACCAGCGCCGTGGCTGCCGCCTCCGGAACCGCATGGCGCCGCCGCCGGAACAGCCACGCCCCAAGGTCGTCGAGAAGCGTGTAGACGACAGGCACGACGATCAGGGTCAGCATCGTCGACGTGATGAGGCCCCCGATGACCGCCCGGGCCATCGGAGCGCGCATCTCGCCGCCGGCGCCGAGCGCGAGCGCCAGGGGGAGCATCCCGAAGATCATCGCCAGCGTGGTCATCATGATTGGACGAAGCCTCGTGCGGCCCGCCTCGATCACGGCGCGGCGCCGATCGAAGCCGCGGCCCCTGAGGACCTTCGTGTAATCAACGAGCAGGATCGCGTTCTTGGTAACCAGGCCCATGAGCATGATCAAGCCGATCATCGTCATCATGTTGAGGGTGTCGCCCGTGAGGACGAGCATCCCCGCCATGCCGACGACCGAGAGCGGCAGAGACAGCATGATCGAAAACGGATCGACGAACGACTCGAAGAGCGCCGCCAGTATCAGGTAGACGAGGATGACGGCCAGGATGAGCGCCTCGAACATGTACCCGAACGACTCCACCATCGCCTCGTTCTCGCCGGACATCACGAGCGTGTAGCCGGGCGGCAGGTTCAGCTTCTTGCCCTCCTCTTCGATCGCCGCGACGGCAGACCCCAAAGTCAGGCCGTCGAGGTTCGCGCTCACTACCACCTCGCGCGTCAGGTCCATCCGGTTGATGGTCGATGGCGTGGTGCCCACCTCGTATCTCATCAGCGTTCCGAGCGGTACCAGCGCCGGCAGCCCGGACATGGTAGGCACGGCAAGGCGCAGCCCGAGGATCTGCCTCGGCTCCTGGCGCAGGTCTGCGGGCAGCCTGACGCGTACGTTGCGAGCCTCGCCGTCCTCGTCCTCGAAGGTGGTCACCGGGCGCCCGCCGACCAGGCTTGCCACCGCTCCGGCGATCGCGCCGGTGTTGAGGCCAACGTCGCCCGCCCGTTCGCGGTCCACAATCAGCCGGATTTCCGGCGTGTCGTGCTCCAGCGTAGCTTCGAGATCCACAATCCCCGGCAGCTTGTACAGGGCGGCTTTCAGCCGCTGCGAGCTGTCCTTCAGGATTCCGATATCTTCCCCGCGAAGGCTCGCCTGGACGGGCTTCTGGTTGCCCCCCATCGACATGACCTCGGCGATGGACCCCACGATGCCCGGCGTCTTGAGGAGCCGGGCGCGGACGTCCCGCTCGATCTCACGCTGGCTCCTCTGGCGCTCCGCCTTGTCTTTGAGGTCGACGACGATCCGCGCGTCGCGCACGGTCCCCGCATCGCCGGCGCCGATGCTCGCGTAGGTCTTCTCGACCTCGGGAAGCTCGCTCAGCTCGGCGAGAACATGGTCCAGGCGGTCCCTTGTCTCCTCGATCGAGGCATTCGGGGCGGTCTGGAAAGTCACAGCGAACTCGCCCTGATCCATCAGGGGGAAGAACTCGCTGTCCAGGGTCGAGATGACCGCGATGCCGCCGGCGAACGCCGCAAAGGCCATGGCGACGACCGAGATACGGTGGTCGACCGCCCATCCGATCACGGCGCGGTAGCGGTCGGCCGTGCGATCGAACCACGCGTTGAAGTAGTCGAGCACCCGCGAAACAGGGTTCCGGCGGCCGGTCCTCGCGATGTCCGGGTCCACCCACCGCGACGACAGCATCGGGTCGAGCGTGAAGGAGACGAAGAGAGACACCAGCACGGCGAACGATACGGTGATGCCGAAGGCGTAGAAGAATCGACCGACTATGCCCTGCATGAATGCGACGGGGACGAAAACCGCCATGACCGACGCGGTGGTCGCCATGACCGCCAGCCCGATTTCGCTCGTTCCATTCCTCGCCGCTTCGAAGTGGTCCTCGCCGCGCTCGAGATGCCTCACGATGTTCTCCCGCACGACAATGGCGTCGTCTATGAGGAGCCCGATCGCGAGCGAGAGGGCCATCAGCGTCATCGTGTTCAGCGTCATGCCGCCGAAGTTCATGACGATGAAGGAGGCGATGACCGAGATGGGCAGCGTGAGTCCGGTTATGACGGTCGAACGCCACGAGTTCAGGAACAGGAAGACGATGAGGACGGTGAGGAGACCTCCGATGATCAGCGTTTCCTGGACGTCGGCCACCGATTCCCTGATGAACGTCGAGCCGTCGCGAACCACCTCGATGGTCGTGCCCTCTGGCAGTTCGCTCCGGATGTCCTCCACCATGGCCTTCACGGTGTCCACCACGCCGACGACGTTCGCCCCGGTCTGCTTCAGGACGTCGAGCGCAACCGCGGGCTTGCCGTCGACGAGCGCGAGCGTCCGAACCTCTTCGACGCCGTCCACGACGTCGGCCACCTCACCCAGGGTCACGGGGCGCCCGGCCCTGTATGCGATGACCATCGAGCGGAACTCGGGAACCGATCGCGCCTTGCCCTGTATTCGAAGGGGGAGCTCGGTGCCGGACTGCGTCAGCCTGCCGATGGGCGTGTCGATGTTCTCCGCCGCCAGGCCGGCAATCACTTGGTCCACCCCCATCCCGAGCGCTTCGAGGCGCTCGGGCTTGATTTCGACGTTCACCTCGCGCTCGACCGCGCCTACGAGGTCGATCTTGCCCACGCCGATGATGTTCTCGAGCCGGGGCTTGACGCGCTTGTCCACGAGCGTCGTCAGATCGCGCGGCGACAGAGAGGTGGAGCTCACAGCCAGCGAAATGATCGGGAAGCCGCCGATGTCGATCTTCTCGATGATCGGGTCCTCGATCCCTGCGGGCAGCTGGCCGCGGATGGCAGCGATCTTGGTGCGCGCATCCTGCGCGGCCTGGTCGGCGTCCACCTCGAGATCGAACTGGACGAAGATGAGCGACACGCCTTCCCTCGAGTTGGAGCCGACGTGGTCCACGCCCGCGATCGGATTGACCGCTTCCTCGATGGGCCTGGTCACCTCACGCTCGACAGCTTCCGGCGAGGCGCCGGGGAAGATCGTGGTGATCGTGATCACCGGGATCTCGACGTCCGGCATGAGGTCCACCGCCAGGCGGCGGTAGGAAGTGATGCCGAGCACGACGAGCGTCAGCATCAGCACCGTCGCGAAGACGGGCCGCTTGATCGAGACATTCGAGAGAAACATCGCTCACGCCCCCTCGCCGGACTCCGTCACGGTCACCTTGTCGCCCTGCCGGAGGGCGAACCCGCCGCGCGTGACCACCTGGTCGTCGGCCGCAAGACCGCTCAGGACCTCGACCGACCGCCCGTTCGCCATGCCAAGCTGGATGACACGCTTCTCGGCCTGGCCGTTCTTGACGACGAAAGCTTCGGCGGTCCGCCTGGCGACGTCCCAGTTGATTAGCGCCTCGCGCGGGACCTGGAGAACGTTGGGCCGCGACGACAGGACAATCCGCCCTTTCACGAAGAAGCCGCCTTTCAACGAGAAATCCCTGTTCGAAACCTCGGCTACGACCTTGCCGGACCTGCTCGCCTCGTCCACGGCCGGGTTGATGAACATCACCCTGCCCGAGAAGCTCCGGCCCGGGAGGGCGTCGGTCGTGAACTCTATCGTCTGGCCCGTGCGGACCTCCGCCATCCGCGTCGATGGGACCGTCACCGTGAGGTCGAGCAGCCGGTTGTCGACGATCACGAAGAGCGGAGTCCCCCCCATGTTCTCGACGCGGTCGCCGACGTTGACAGACCGCAGCGCGACGACGCCGTCCATTGGCGCACGGATGAGCGCCTTGCCGAGGCGCGCCTCGCCGGCCCGGACCTGCGCGGCAGCGGCCGCGCTCGCGGCGACCGCCGCATCGAGGGCAGACCTGGCATCGTCGAGGCTCTGCGGCGTTATGAGGCCGTACTCGCGCAGCTGCTGGGCGCGCTCGTACTCGCGGCGGGCCCGCGTCTCAGCGACACGCACCTGCGCCTCGGTCGCCTTCAGCGCGTCTATCGCAGCCTGGGTTTCCGTCGTGTCGAGGCGGGCCAGCCTGTCTCCCTTCCGCACCGGCACCCACTGCGTGACATAGACCTCCTGGACGATCCCGGAGATCTCCGACTTTATGTCCGCCGAGAACTTGGGCGACAACGACCCGACGACGTCGATGCCGTCCACGAGGTCCGCGGAGACGACGCGGCCCACGCCGACAGCGACCGGCGGCTTCTCGGCGTTGACGGCGGTCTTGCCGGCGCTGCCGCCTGCACACCCGCCAGCGGAAACCGCCGCCACGACGGCAGCGGCCAGGAGCCAGGACTGGATTCTCTTCATCGATTTCAACGCTCCACGAGAGATACGGTCCCGCCCAAGGGACCCTTCAAACCCTCGAAAACCAGGTTCAACACCCTTCTGACGATGTCATGACCGACCGGTTCCGGCCTGCGCAGACAGGCAGCAATCACGCCCAATACCGCCAGCGAGAGCTCGCGAACGGGCGCCTGCCGGAGCTCGCCGGACCGGAGGCCATCCTCCACTATCCGTTCGATGGCGCCGGTCAGGCTCCTTTCGAATCGACCGAAGTCGAAAGGCGGTGCCGCTTCGGGCGGCCCGAAGTAGACGCCGTGGGCGACCCTGACGACGGGCACGTGATTCAGGTAGAGCTCGTAGAGGGACGCCGTGAGCCGCTCCAGGCGTTGTGCTGCCGTCCCGGCCGACGCGGCGGCGGCCGCCACCGCGGCCTCGAGCTGGCGCGCCGAGTCTTCCAGGATCGCCATCAAAACGCCTTCCTTGTTGCCAAAGTGGTAGTAGAGGACCGGCTTGGTAACCGAGGCGAGCTGGCAGATCTCGCGCACGGATGCCGCCGCGTATCCCTTGCGTTCGAAGATATCTACGGCCGCGCGGAGCACCCGTTCCCGCGCGGAGCTGTCCAGTTCAGTTCCGGAGTCGACAGGGTCCGATTCGGCCTGGGATCCCGAAGCAATCCGCACTCGACTTCACCAAGGGGGCTCGAAACGAAGGCGGGCGAAGAACACAGAATATACCTACCGGTAGGTACCTTGCAAGCGGACCCACGCCAGTCGAAAAGCCTGCAGGCACGAGCCGACGGGCTGTCGCAGATGGCGACGGCTACCTGGTGCTCCCGGCCTCACTGTCGAGCGCGTGTGCGCTGGCGGGAATCGAGGAGCCCGAGGCGGCGGGCGAGCTGGTGCAGGTTGCTGCGGTGCATACCCAGCTCTCTTGCAGCCGCGGCCCAGTTGCCGTGATTGCGCTTGACAGCGGCCCGGATGGTGTCTCGCTGAAACTCCTCCACCTGGAAGCGCAGCGGGCCGGCTGCGGGCTGCGGACCGAGCGCGGGCGGAGCCTGCCCCTGTGCCGGCGGCAAGACGGGGTCGACGACGTCCAGGTGACGGGGCTCGATGGTGATCGGGCGGTCGGGCGGGGTGCCGGCGGCTGCCCGCAGCACCGCGCGCGACACGACGTTGTCGAGTTCGCGGACGTTTCCCGGCCAGTCGGCCGCACAGAGCCGGTCGAGGGCGGGCTCCGAGATCCTGACTGCGCCGAGGCCCAGGCGACGGCGGTTCTGATCCGCAAAGTGTGAAGCCAGCGCAGGGATGTCGTCCCTGCGCTCACGAAGCGGCGGGACCCGAAGCGGGAAAACGGCGAGGCGATGGTAGAGGTCGGCACGGAATCGCCCCCGCTCCACCTCGTGCTCGAGGTTCCTGTTGGTCGCCGCGATTATGCGCACGTCCACGCGGTGTACGCGATCGCTTCCCACCCGCTGGATCTCGCCGTGCTGGAGTGCACGGAGCAGCTTCGGCTGCAGCTCGAGCGGGAGCTCGCCGACCTCGTCGAGGAAGAGTGTGCCCTGGTCGGCCACCTCGAACTTCCCAGCCCGGTCGCGATTGGCGCCGGTGAAGGCACCCGCCACGTGACCGAACAGCTCGCTCTCGGCAATAGACACGGGGAGGGCGGCGCAGTTTACCTGGATGAACGCCTCGTCGCGGCGCGGCGAAGCCCCGTGCAGGAGATGGGCGACCAGCTCCTTGCCGACGCCTGTCTCGCCCGTGAGGAGAACCGCAAGGTCGGACCGCGCCACGAGGGCAATCTCGTCGCGCAAGCGCCGGATGGCCGCACCCGACCCGATCATCTGCCCGCCTCGCGAGAGCGCGGCAGACTGCTGGAGCTCCCACGCAACCTGGCTCCTGTGATCCGCCCGCCGCTCGAGCGCGTCGACAAGGGCTGTTGTTCGAAGCGCCGCGCCAGCGAGGGCGCCGAGCGTCGCTAGAACCTGGGGGTCCAGACCGTCGAACGCACCGGCATCGAGCGCGTCTGCGGTGAGTGCACCAACGACCTCCCCGCCATCCCTCAAGGCCCATCCCATGCAGGCGTGAATCCGATCGGTCAGCCTGTGGTCGCCGGCCAGCATCCCGTCGAACGGGTCCGCGAACGGGCTGTCCGGGGGAAAGCGCACCGGGTCGTCAGAACGAAGTATGACGTCCAGCCGCGGGTGCTCGCGCCTCAGGTAACGCCGCGCAAGGGCGGTGGCTGACAGGCCGTAGCCCGCGAGAGGCATGAGCGCATCACCATCGAGGCGCAGCAGGCAGGCGGCATCGCACGGAACGATTCGACGCACCGCTGCCAGGAGCCGGGCGTAACGGTTCTCTGCAGCCAGTGACGCGGTGAGGTCGCGGGCAACTTCCAGAAGAACCTCGAGCGCAGCATGTTGTGCATCCTGTGACATGTAATGATTATCTTAACACACCTGCGTTTATAGTCTAGTAACACGATGGCGGAATCGTCCGCCAACTGCAGCAATCCGCAAACGGCACCACCTCTGCTCTCTTCCGCTGCAGGAGGTGTTCGATGATCTCAGGCACGACCCTTGCCGAACTCGCTACCAGCCACCCAGCCGCGTCGCGGGTCTTCCACGATCTCGGGCTCGATTTCTGCTGCGGTGGACGCCGTCCGCTGGCCGAGGCGTGCGAGGAGCGCGGGCTCGACGCGGCAACAGTCATCGAGGCGATAGAAGCAGAGGAGCGCAAGGCGCCCGATGCCCCCAGGTGGGACATCCGCCCGATCCCCGAGCTCGTTTCCTTCATCGTCGAGCACTACCACGCGCGGCTTCGCTCGGAGCTTCCCGAGCTGATTGCCCTCGCGGCCAAGGTCGAGGACCGGCACGCCGACAAGCCGAGCCGTCCGGTCGGGCTTCGCGACCATCTGCAGTCGGTCCACCAGGCGGTGCTCAGCCACCTGGCCAAGGAAGAACAGGTTCTCTTCCCGATGATCGTCTCCGGCATGGGCCGCATGGCTGCCGGACCTGTCCGCGTGATGGAGGTCGAGCACGACGACCACGCCAGGAATCTCGCGCGGACGCGCGCCCTGACGGCAGACCTCACGGCGCCGGCCGAGGCGTGCGCATCCTGGAGGGCGCTCTACCTGCGGCTCGGCGAACTCGAGGCCGACCTGATGGAGCACATCCACCTCGAGAACAACGTGCTGTTCCCGCGCGTCCTCGGGGGCATGTAGGCGAAGCCCGCAGCGATACCTGTCCGGCCGTGGCGTTTTCCGTGGCCACGGCCACATATCCCGAGGTGACCCATGACAATCGATCGCACTCCATCGACTCACCGGCGGCTGTGGTTCCTTCTCGGAGCGTGTGTCTTCACGGCCTTCTTCATCCTCGGATTCTTCGGGCGCGAGGTGTACCGCCAGGCGCCGCCCATTCCCGATCGCTTCGTGACACCGGACGGCACCATCGTTGCCACCTCCGGCGACATACTCACGGGGCAACAGGTGTGGCAGTCGACCGGAGGCCAGCAGCTCGGGTCGGTCTGGGGCCACGGCGCATACCAGGCGCCGGACTGGTCGGCCGACTGGCTGCACCGTGAGGCGACCGCGCTGCTCGACCTCTGGAGCACGCGCGAGCGCGGCGTTCCGTACGCGAGCCTGAGCGCCGAGCAGCAGGGCGCGCTTCGCGCACGCCTGGCCGAGGAGTACCGTACCAACACCTTCGATCGCGTGACAGGTACCGTCACGGTTTCTGCGGACAGGGCCGAAGCCATCCGGCTGACCGCTGCACATTATGACGGTCTCTTTGGCGGCGATCCGGCTCTCGCGGCGCTGCGCGAGTCGTACGCGATGCAGGAGGTTACTGTTCCCGACTCGGGCCGGCGCGAGGCGCTGACCTCGTTCTTCCTCTGGACCGCCTGGGCGTCCGCCACGAACAGGCCGGGTTCGATTGTGACCTACACGAACAACTGGCCGCACGAGCCGCTTGTCGACAACAGGCCGACAGCGGCGACCCTCCTCTGGTCGATTGTCAGCGTCGTGCTCCTCCTGGCGGGTGTCGGGGCCATCGTCTGGCGGCGTGCTTTCCGCGCCGGGCCGGAGCCCGAGGCGGCGGCTCCGCTGTCCGATCCATTCGCGGGCGTGCGTCTCACGCCTTCGATGCGCGCCGTGGCGAAGTACCTCGCGGTGGTTGTAGCGCTCTTCGGCGTCCAGGTGCTGCTCGGGGCGGTGACGGCACACTACACTGTCGAGGGTCAGTCGTTCTTCGGGATCCCGCTCTCCGACTATCTGCCTTATAGCCTCTCGCGCACCTGGCACATCCAGACGGCGCTGTTCTGGATAGCGACGGCTTTTCTGGCTGCGGGCCTCTTTCTCGCCCCGGTGATAGGCGGCGCTGAACCCCGGCACCAGCGTCTCGGCGTGAACCTGCTGTTCGGCGCGCTCTTGGTCGTGGTGGCCGGGTCGCTCGCGGGAGAGTATCTCGCCATCCGGCAGCGCCTCGGGCTCGCCGCCTCCTGGTGGTTCGGCCACCAGGGGTACGAGTACGTCGATCTCGGACGTGCCTGGCAGATTGCGCTCTTTGCCGGGCTCGTCTTGTGGCTCGGGTTGATGCTGCGCGCGCTGTGGCCGGCTCTCGGCCGGCGGGACGATTCGCGTTCGCTGGTCGTGATGTTCACGGGTGCGAGCGCCGCCGTCGGGCTGATGTACGGTGCGGGCTTCTTCTTCAGTGCACGCACGCATCTTTCGGTCATGGAGTACTGGCGCTGGTGGGTGGTGCACCTCTGGGTCGAGGGCTTCTTCGAGGT
>JBHGBL010000021.1:0-38954 GCA_041947015.1 Vicinamibacterales bacterium | reverse complement strand
ACTTCGAGACCTGCTTCGTGCTTGCACGCACTATCCAGTTTTCAAAGAACCCGAACCGCCCCGGGGCCAACAGGCTCTCGGGGCAACCCTCTAATGTTACCCTCGGTCGCCCTCCTTGTCAACCCCACCCCCCTCGACCGTCGCCGAACGAACAGCGGCTGATGCGCAGGGCGGATCTACGATGATACGCACCAAGGATGATCCTGTCAAGCTATGGCCCTTGCGGATTCGCGCACGGGCTCGAGACTCACGCGCCTTTTCCTGTGAGCTTCACCACGTGCTTGCTGCGAGGACCTTTCTGCAGCACGAGCACCTTGCCGTCGATGGCCTGCGCGAAAGTAACCCGGCCGCGCTCGTCGGCAACCCGCTCCCCATTCACGTAGACGCCGCCGCCGCGCACCAGCCGGGCGGCCTCGCTTTTCGACGAGGCGAGGCCGGTCGTAATCAGGAGCTCCGTTATCGCGATGCCCGGCGGATCGAAGCGAGACTCGGCAACCTCGGTGGCCGGAACGTCACTCAGGACCTCGAGAACCTCGGCCGCGCTTCTCCACCCCCCCGAGGAATCCGCGAAGAGCCGAGATGACGCCTCTTCGGCCCGCGCCAGCGCTTCTTCGCCGTGTATGAGCCGCGTCACCTCTCGCGCCAGCTCGCGCTGTGCCACCCGCTTCTCCGGTTCGGATCGAAGCGAGGCCTCGAGCTCGCCGATTTCGGTCTCGTCCAGGAACGTGAAGTACTTCAGGTAGGCTACGACGTCACGATCGTCCGTGTTGAACCAGAACTGGTAGAACGCGTACGGGCTCGTACGGGAGGGATCGAGCCAGACCGTTCCCGCCTCTGTCTTGCCGAACTTCACGCCCGTCGTGGTAGTGACGAGCGGCAGCACCAGGCCGTGCGCCTTCGCTCCGCGCAGCCGCCGGATGAGATCGGTGCCGGCCGTGATGTTCCCCCACTGGTCGCTCCCGCCGAGCTGAAGTGTGCAGCCATAGCGGTCGAAGAGCGTGAGGAAGTCGAAGGCCTGGAGAAGCAGGTAGCTGAACTCGGTGTACGAAATGCCATCCTCCAGCTCCAGCCGGCGCCTTATCGACTCCTTCGCGAGCATGTAGTTGACCGTGAAATGTTTGCCGATGTCCCTCAGGAAACTCATGAGGTCGATCTCGCAGAGCCACTCGGCGTTGTCGACTATGCGCGCGGGGTTGCCGGGCGCGTCGAAGTCGAGCACCTTCGCCAGCTGGGCTTTGATGCCTTCCAGGTTCTCCCTCACCTGCTCGCGGCTGAGGAGCGAGCGCTCCCCGCTCTTTCCGCTCGGGTCGCCGATGAGCCCCGTGCCGCCGCCGACGATCGCGATCGGGCTGTGCCCGAATCGCTGCAGGCGCGCGAGCGCCATCATCGGCAGGAGCGAGCCGACGTGCAGGCTCGAAGCCGTCGGGTCGAAGCCGATGTAGCACGTGAAGCGGTCGCGGCGGAGCGCGTCGCGAAGCCCTTCCGTGCTCTCGTAGACCATCCCGCGCCACTCGAATTCCGTGTAGACGTCCGGTGCTGCCATTGGCCTACTATAAGGGCAGACGGGCTTCGGAAGGCAATCGGTCACCAGCGGGCGGCTCCAGGATGCGGATGACGAGGCGCCAGGCACTCAGGGCAATCGTGGCGGGCGGGGCAGGAATCGCCGCCGGGGGCGCCGGATACGGGGCGCTCTACGAGCGCCGCAGCATCCGCCTCGTCGAAGCACGGGTACCGGTTCAGGGGCTGCCGCCGGACCTCTCAGGACTTCGCGTCGGTCTGATGACCGACGTCCACCACAGCCGCTTCTTCAGCCGCGAAGACGTCGATCGAGCCGTGTCGCTCCTGATGGGCTCGCGGCCGGATCTGATCGCCCTCGGCGGCGACTACATCACGTGGACCGATCGTGGCTACGCCGACAGCAGCGGCGAGGCGCTGGCCGCGCTCTCGGCACCGGGTGGCGTCTACGCGGTCCTGGGCAACCACGACGACAGCTCGATAATGCCGCGGGCGCTCTCGCGGCGAGGCGTCACCGTTTTGGACGACGCGCGCACGTTGGTCGAGATCCGCGGCTCGCGTCTCGAGATAGCAGGCCTGAACTTCTGGACGAAGCGGCTTTCAGCCGTTTCAGATGTCCTGCGAGGCGCCAGCCATCCTCTGGTCGTGATCGCGCACGACCCGCGCAGGATCCAGCAGGCCTCCGAACTCGGCGCGGCGGCGGTCCTTGCCGGCCATACCCACGGCGGGCAGATTGTCCCGCCCATCGTCGGGGCGGTCGCCACCCGGAAGTACCCCGTGACAGCAGGACTGCTGCGCCATGGCCGGACCAGCCTTTTCGTCAGCCGCGGCCTCGGGACCGTTTACCTGCCCTTCCGGATCAACTGCCCGCCGGAAGTGAACCTGCTGACCATGGTGGCCGCGTAGGCACGAACGAGCGGTTGGCCCCGGCCGCCCGGCTATGCTCCTCGCCCGGTGGCCCTCACGACGCGCCGGCCGACGACCTTCCAGTTGCCGTCGAGCACGTAGGCGATGGCCGCCGGGTAGATCTGGTGCTCGACCTCCAGGATCCGCGCCGCGAGCGACTCGGGCGTGTCCTCGTCGCCTACTTCTACCGCGGCCTGCATGACAATCGGGCCGTTGTCGAGTTCGCTAGTCACGAAGTGCACCGTCGCGCCTGTCACCTTCACGCCGTGCTCCCACGCCTGCCGCTGCGCGTCGAGGCCGGGGAAGGCCGGCAGGAGCGCGGGGTGGATGTTGAGGATCGCATCCGGGAAGGCCTCGATGAAGGCGGGCCCGAGCAGCCGCATGAAGCCGGCGAGGCAAACCAGACCGACTCCCGACCGGCGGAGCTCCGCCACCACCGCGCGGTCGAAGTCGTCGCGCGTCGCGAACTCCTTGTGGCTGATTACCACCGACCGGATGCCGGCGCGCCGCGCGCGCTCGAGGCCGGCTGCATCGGCGCGGTTGGAGATCACGACGCCGACGACTGCCTCGAGGCGGCCTTCGCCGATCGCGTCGATGATCGCCTGGAGGTTCGTTCCGCGGCCCGAAATGAGCACGCCGAGAGTCCTGTTCATCGTGGTGCCTCCGGCCGGACCAGTATAAGGGACTCCATGCTAGACTCCCCTGCCGGAAGGGGGCAACCGAGATGCGAAGCTCGAAGGCCGTGATGCTTGCCGCAGCGATCTTCTGCCTCGGGACCAGCCCCGCCGGCTCGCCGTCGGACCAGAAGAGGCCCGAGTGGGACGACCTGCAGGTGATCCGGCTGGGCGCCGAGAAGCCGCGCGCGACCATGATGCCGTACCCAAACGCCGCGCTGGCCGAGACCGGCGATCCGCTGTCGTCGCCCTGGTTCCGCTCCCTCGACGGCAGGTGGGCATTCCAGGGCGCGTCGCGCCCGGCCGACCGTCCTCTGGAGTTCCACCGGCTCGACTACGACGACAGCGCATGGCGGCTGATCCCTGTGCCATCCAGCTGGCAGATGCACGGCTTCGACCTGCCGATCTACAGCAACGCGACCTATCCATGGCCCCAGGACCCGTCTGCCCCGCCGCAGGTGCCGCACGCATGGAACCCCGTCGGAAGCTATCGCACGAGGTTCGTCCTGCCGCCGGAGTGGAAGGGGCGCCGCGTCATCGTGCACTTCGCGGGGGTGGACTCGGCCTTCTACGTCTGGGTCAACGGCGAGATGGCAGGCTACAGCGAGGACAGCCGCACGCCGACGGAGTTCGACATCACGTCGCTCGTCAGGCCCGGGCTGAACCTCCTGGCGGTGGCGGTCTACAGGTTCAGCGACGGGGCGTTCCTCGAGGACCAGGACATGTGGCGGATGAGCGGCATCTACCGCGACGTCTATCTCTGGTCGCCGGGCGTCCTTCACCTGCGCGACGTCGAGGCGCGCGGCGACCTCGACGCTTCGTACCGCGACGGCCGGCTCAGCGTCCGCGCCTGGGTCGAGAACAGGTCGGATCGGCCGGCGAAGCTCGCGCTCGAGGCTTCGCTGGCCGCGCCCGGCGGCTCGCGCGCGGGCGTTGGACGCGCGACCCTGGATGTGGCGGCGCTGTCGGAAGCAACAGTCGACCTCGCCATCGAGGTGCCGCGCGTCCGAGCGTGGACGGCGGAGACGCCGGCCCTGTACCGCCTTTTCCTCACGCTTGCCGACGGCTCCGGGCGAACAATCGAGGTGGTCCCGATCGACGTCGGCTTCAGGAAGATAGAGATCCGCGACGGGCGGTTCCTGGTGAACGGGCGGGCCGTGCTCTTCAAGGGAACGAACCGCCACGAGCACCACCCGGACACCGCCAAGCGAGTCGACCTGGCGTCGATGGTTGCCGACGTGGAGCTCATGAAGCGGTTCAACATCAACGCCGTCCGCACGTCCCACTACCCGAACGACCCGGCTTTCTACGACCTCTGCGACCGCTATGGCCTCTACGTGATAGACGAGGCGAACATCGAGTCGCACCACTACGGCAACAACCCGAAGAACCGCCTCGCCAACGACCCGGCATGGGAGCGGATGCACCTCGATCGCATCGAGCGGATGGTCGAGCGCGACAAGAACCACCCGTCGATCGTGATGTGGTCGATGGGCAACGAGGCCGGCGACGGCCCCAACTTCGCGGCTGCGTATCGGTGGCTGCGCGAACGCGATCCCTCGCGGCCCGTGCACTACGAGGGATCCACGGCGCGCGGCGGGTCGAACGCCGACGTCAACTCGTTCATGTACGCAAGCCCGTCGAGGACGCGAGAGCAGGCGGCGAGGCGGCCCGAGATGCCGCTGATCCTCTGCGAGTACACGCACGCGATGGGCAACAGCAACGGTGGGCTGAAGGAATACTGGGACGTGTTCTACTCGGGCACCAACGCGCAGGGTGCCTTCGTCTGGGACTGGGTGGACCAGTCCCTGCGGGTGCCCGTTCCCGGAGAGTACCGGGCGAACACGGAGCGCGAAACCTTCCTCGCCTACGGCGGATGGTGGGAGGACAAGACCGGCGTCCGAAACGACAACAACTTCAACAACAACGGCCTCGTGTCGGCAGACCGCACTCCGCACCCTGGGCTCTGGGCCATCAAGTACGTCTACCGGTACATCCACGCGGAGCCCGTAGAGGCCGCCACCGGCCGGATAAGAGTACTGAACAGGCACGATTTCCTCGATGCCAAAGACGTGGCAACGGGGATCTGGAAGCTGCACGGCGACGGAAAGGTGCTGCAGCAGGGCGCCCTGCCCGAGCTGGACATCGCGCCCGGGCAATCGATGGAACTCGACCTGCCGCTTCCGAGAATCGACCCCAAGCCCGGCGTGGAGTACTGGGTGGACCTTTCCTTCAGACTGAGAGCAGACACCTCGTGGGCGGCTGCCGGGCACGAAGTGTCGTGGGAGCAGTTCAAGCTCCCGCTGCAAGGGCCGCAGCCCGAAGGGCTCCCCGCCTCGCCGCGGCTCGTTGTCGCGGACCGCTCAGACCGGGTGACGTTCGTCGGCCCGCAATTTTCTGCGGCCTTCGACAAGCACGAGGGTGTCCTCGTCTCCTATGTTTACAAGGGCGTGCCGCTAATCGAGCGCGGGCCGCGCCCCGATTTCTGGCGGCCGCCGACCGACAACGATCGCGGCGCGTGGAAGTCGGTCCGCGGAAAGGCCGCCTCGGATCCGGCGCTCAACCTGGAGGTCTGGCGAGACGCAGGGCCTCGCTGGAGCGTCACCGGTGTAACCGTCACGAAGTTGAACGACGCCGAGGCGCGCATCATCGTCGAAGCCGAGCTGGCAGCGGTTCATGGGACCTGCACGATGACGTACCTGGTCAGAGGCAGCGGAGACGTGATAGTGGAGACGGCATACCGGCCGGGAGAGATGCCGGTGTCGATGATGCCGCGCTTCGGGACCGAGTTGGTGGTGTCGCCGGGTTTCGAGAACCTCAGCTGGTACGGCCGGGGGCCGGTCGAGACCTACGTCGACCGCGAGTTCGAGCGCATCGGAGTGTACCGGTCGACCGTGGACGCGGAGTGGTTCGACTACTCGCGGCCGCAGGAGAACGGGAACAAGACAGGCGTGCGCTGGGTAGCCCTGACGAACGACGGCGGAACCGGCCTGCTGGCGGTGGGGCGCGAGCCGATGAGCGTATCGGCACGCCATTACGCGAGGGACGACATCGAAAGGGCCGGCTACACGTTCCAGATGCAGAAGCGGCCGCAGGTCTACCTGAACTTGGACGCGCGCCAGATGGGCGTCGGCGGCATCGACAGCTGGAGCCAGCAGGCGTGGCCGCTGCCGGCCTACCGGATCGACGGCAACCAGCCGGCCAGCTTCAGCTATCGCCTGACTCCGGTTGACGGCGCATTCGAGGACAAGGTCCGACAGAGGTTCTGAGCTTCAGCCTCCTCGAACTCGTGTCCTTGTGGCCACGTGGACGTGCTCGTAGCCTGAACGAAGAAGATCGTTCGTATCTTCGTGGCCCCGTGTACGCAGCGTGACTCAGGCGTACCTGACGGTCCGGTCGCCTTCGACGATCTCGCCGATCGCTACTGCCCAGACGTGCCGAGCCCGCAGGCTGCGAATCACCTCGGCCGCCGAAGCGGCATTCGTCGCCACGATCAGTCCGATCCCCATGTTGAAAGTTCGGTACAGGTCGTCGATCGGGATCTGGCCGGCCTCGGCGAGGAAGCGGAAGATCGGGGGGACCGCCCAGGCGTCGCAGCGGATCACCGCGGCCGTGCCCTCTGGCATGACACGTGGCAGGTTGTCGGTGATGCCCCCTCCAGTGATGTGCGCGAGGGCGCGCACGAGACCCGGTTTCTCGAGCAGTGGCGCAATCGCGGACAAGTAGGAGATGTGCACGCGGAGGAGCGCCTCGCCGATTGTCTCCCCGATGGCGTCCACGTAGGAATCGACGCGGAGGCCGAGCGTCTCGAACGCAATCCGGCGCGCCAGCGAGTATCCGTTCGTGTGCAGCCCGTTCGATGGAAGCCCGATCAGAACGTCGCCGGGCTGAAGCGTCGAACCGTCGATGACGCGGTTCCGCTCCACCACGCCGACGATGAACCCCGCAAGGTCGTACTCGCCTTCGGCATAGAAGCCGGGCATCTCGGCGGTTTCGCCGCCGAGGAGCGCGCACCCGTTCGTCCGGCATCCTCGCGCGATGCCGGCGACGACCTGTTCCGCCACCTCGGGGCTCAGGCGACCCGTAGCCAGGTAGTCCATGAAGAACAGCGGCCGCGCCCCCTGCACCAGGATGTCGTTGACGCAGTGGTTGACGAGGTCTTCCCCCACGGTGTCGTGGCGGCCGGCCATGAAGGCGACTTTGAGCTTCGTGCCGACGCCGTCGGCGCTCGCAACCAGCACCGGGTCGGCGTATTGTCCGGGCTCCAGGCGGAACAGACCGCCGAACGAGCCGATCTCCGAGAGCACGCCGCTCGTGAAGGTGCTGCGGGCGAGGCCCTTGATCCGCCGCACCGCCTCGTTGCCGGCGTCGATGTTCACGCCAGACGACTTGTAGTCCATCCTACGGCTCCCCCGGAACGGGGACACGCTCGAGGACGCGGCGGGCTGCTGGCGAGCGGTTCGACTCGGCGGCTCCGCCCTGCGGCACGGGCACCGGGTAGCGGCCCGTGTAGCACGACGTACAGTAGGCGTCCCTGTTGGAATTCACCGAGGCGAGCAGGCCTTCGAGGCTGAGGTATCGAAGAGAGTCGGCCTCGATGAACTCGCGGATCTCGTCGATTGTCTTGTTGGCGGCGATGAGCTCGCTCTTCTGCGGCGTGTCCACGCCGTAGAAGCACGGCGAGATGGTGGGCGGGCAGCTTATCCGGACGTGAACCTCGCGCGCGCCTGCGGCCTTCAGCATCCTCACTATCTTCCTGCTCGTGGTCCCCCGGACAATGGAGTCGTCCACGAGGATCACGCGGCGGCCGCCGAGGATGCTCCGCACGGGGTTCAGCTTCACCTTGACGCCGAAGTGGCGGATGGACTGCTGCGGCTCGATGAAGGTCCTGCCTACGTAGTGGTTGCGTATGAGCCCCATCTTCATGGGGATGCCGGAAGCCTCGGCGTAGCCTATGGCCGCGCAGACGCCCGAGTCGGGCACGGGAACCACGACGTCTGCTGCCACGTGAGACTCGCGTGCGAGCGTCCGCCCGAGGTTGGTGCGCACCTCGTTCACGCTCTCCCCGAAGACGTAGCTGTCCGGCCTGGCGAAGTAGACGTGCTCGAATATGCACTGGGCAGGCTTCACCGGCGGGAACGGGTGCAGCGAGCGGACGCCCTGCGCATCAGCCACCAGCATCTCGCCCGGAGCCAGATCTCGCTCGTAGGACGCGCCGATCAGGTCGAGGGCGCACGTCTCGGACGCAAAGGCCACGGTCCCGTTCAACCGCCCCATCGCGAGCGGACGGAAGCCGTGGGGGTCGCGTACCGCCACAAGGCCGTCCCGCGTGAGGACGACGAGGGAGAAGGCACCGCGAACCTGCAGCAGCGCGTCGATGAGCGCCTCGGTCGGCGCGACGCTCCTCGATTTCGCGTACAGGTGGAGGATCACCTCGGTGTCGCTGGTGGTCTGGAAGATCGAGCCGTCGGCCACCAGCCTCCGGCGCAGCTCCACGGCGTTCACGAGGTTCCCGTTGTGGCAGATGGCGATCTGCCCGTGGGCGCAGTCGCTGACGAAGGGCTGCGCATTGACGAGCTTGCTCTCCCCGGCGGTCGAGTAGCGGACGTGGCCGACCGCACGTGTCCCCGGCAAACTGAGAAGCGCTGCCTCGTCGAAGACCTCCGCAACGTGGCCCATCTCGCGCCGGACACGGATGACCCGGCCGTCGAACGCCGCGATGCCTGCGCTCTCCTGGCCGCGGTGCTGCAGCGCGTAAAGACCCAGGTAGGTCAGCTTCGAGGCTTCGCTGTGGCCGAAGATCCCGAAGATGCCGCATTCCTCGTGAAGTTTGTCGAACACGTCAGGCTGCCACCTCCCCGAACACCCGGGCGAAGATCGCGTCCACGTGCCGAAGCTGATGATCGAGGTCGAATATCCGCTCTATCTCCGCCGCCGGGAGCACCGCCGTGACTTCGCCATCCGCGAGCAGCAGCGTCTCGAAGGGAATCCCTTCGTCCACGGCGCGGTGAGCGTTCCTCTGGACCCAGAGGTACGCCTCCTCGCGCGACACTCCCCTGGCAGCAAGCGCGAGGAGCACCGCGCCGGAGAAGATGATGCCGCGCGAAGCCTCCAGATTCTCGCGCATCCTGCCCGGGTGGACCACCATACCGCCGACGATCCTGGTGAAGCGGCGGAGCATGTGATCCACGAGGATGAAGCTGTCCGGGAGAATCACGCGCTCGACCGCGGAATGCGAGATGTCGCGCTCGTGCCACAGGGCGACGTTCTCCAGCGAGGCGCCCTGGTTGGCCCGAAGGAGGCGAGCCATGCCGCAGATCTGCTCGCAGCCTATCGGGTTCCTCTTGTGCGGCATCGCCGACGAGCCCTTCTGTCCGGTCTCGAACGGCTCCTCCACCTCGCCGATCTCCGTCTTCTGGAGGCCGCGAACCTCCAGGGCGAACTTCTCGAGGCTCGCGCCGAGAATCGCCAGCGATGACATGAGCTCCGCGTGGCGGTCCCGCTGTACTATCTGCGACGATATCGGCGCGGGCTCGAGGCCCAGACGACGGCAGGCATCCGCCTCGATCGCGGGCTCGAGATGCGCATAGGTGCCGACAGCCCCCGACAGCTTCCCCACGCTCACCGCCGCCCTCGCCCGCTTCAGGCGCTCGCGCGACCGCTCCAGCTCCGCGTACCAGAGCGCCAGCTTCAAACCGAAGGTGATCGGCTCGGCGTGCACGCCGTGTGTTCGCCCGATCATCGGCGTCCGCCTGTGTTCGAACGCTCGTGCGCGCACCGCGTCCATCAGGCGGCCGAGACCCTCGAGAACCAGATCCAAAGCCTCGCGCATCTGCAGCGCCAGGGCGGTATCGAGGATGTCCGACGAGGTCAGGCCGAAGTGCAGCCACCTCGCCTCGGGCCCGACCCGCTCGGCAACCGCCGTCGTGAAGGCAATGACGTCGTGCCTCGTCGTTGCCTCTATGGCCTCTATGCGGGCGATGTCGACCGCGCCTTTGTCGCGTATCGCGCGGGCGGATGCTTCCGGCACGATTCCTGCCGCCGCCATCGCTTCCGCCGCGGCGACCTCGACCGTCAGCCACAACTGGTAGCGCCTTTCGTCGCTCCAGATCCTTCCCATCTCGGGGTGCGTGTAACGGGCAATCATGCTAGGAACCCAGGTCAAGGCGTGCGGAGCCGAGCTGCCATCCATCGAGCTGGCCGAGGACGGTTGCAGCAAGGCTGCCGTTGGTGAACAGGGACCGTGCAACCCGCTGGATGCTCTCGGCCGTGACCGACTCGATCCCCTCCAGCGTCTCGTCCAGGCTGAACTGCCGGTCGAAGTAGATCTCCTGCCGCGCCAGGTGGGACATCCTGCTGGCCGTGTTCTCCAGGCTGAGCATCAGGCTCCCCTTGAGATGGTCCTTCGCCCGCCTCAGCTCGGCCTCCGGCGGCGGCGCCTGCTTCAGCCCGCGCAGCTCGGCAACGATCAGGTCGATCACCTCGTCTACCGCCTCGTTCGCGCAGCCCGCATAGACGGTAAAGGAACCGGCATCGCGGTACGACGAAAGGCTGCTGAACACCGAGTAGGCCAGGCCGCGCTTCTCGCGCACGTTCTGGAACAACCGGGAGCTCATCGAACCGCCGAGGAGCGTGTTCATGACGTACAGCACGTAGCGATCCTCGTGGTTCTGAGGATAGGCCGTGGTGCCGACGCACACGTGACTCTGCTCCAGGTCCTTCGTCCGGACCGTGACGTGCGGGACGACCGTCGGCGGATGGTCCTCGACCTTCCGCCCGTGAGTCTCGAGCCCGCCGAAGGCCGCCTCGAGCAGCCCCTGCACGCGCTCGTGCTCCAGATTGCCTACTGCGGCGATGATGATCGCATCCGCTGTGTAGGTCGAATGAAAATACTCCCGCAGCCCGGCCGGGCTCAACGACTCCACCGACTCGGGCGTGCCGAGGATCGGGCGGCCGAGCGGATGGCCGTGCCAGAACGACTGGGTGAAGAGCTCGTGGACGAGGTCGTCCGGGGTGTCCTCGACCATCTTGATCTCCTCGAGGACCACCTTCTTCTCTCGCTCCACATCGTCCGGCTTCATGGCCGGGTTCATCACGATGTCCGAGAGTATCTCGACCGCCAGCGGAAGGTGTTCGTCGAGCACCTTCATGTAGTAGCTGGCGTATTCCTTCGCGGTGAAGGCGTCCAGCTGGCCGCCGATCGAATCGATGACCTGCGCGATGTCCTCGGCTGACCGGCTGGCCGTGCCCTTGAAGAGCATGTGCTCCACGAAGTGCGCGATGCCGCCAGAGTGGTTGTCCTCGTGCCGCGAGCCGCGGGTCAGCCAGACGCCAATGCTCACCGAGCGGACATGCGGCATCGACTCGGTCAAAACCCTGGTCCCGTTGGACAACCGGCCGCGCACGATCATTGTGTCGTCTGCCCGTAAGTTATTCGATAAGAAATATTTACAGACTACAAGAAGAGAATTCTACCACGCGCCGAACGGGCAGGGCAACGAGGCGTTCGAAAGGGGTTCGAACGGCCTCGAGCGAATCGCCGGTCGTCCGAGCCGCGCCGGTACCAGATGGTACAATCACGAGAATCCCATGGACACCGTCCGAGACGCCAGCCCTCTTCTTCCTCCGACCGCCGCTCCGGACCTTGCCGGCCTCGAATCGGCCGAACTCGAGCGCGCGCTCGAGGCGGACGGCCTTCGCTCGTTTCACGCACGGCAGATCTTCCGTTGGGTCCACGCCCGAGCCGTGGCCGATTTCAGCCGGATGACCGATCTCGCCAGACCGTTGAGGGCGGATCTCGCCGCCAGATTCCGGATCTCGGAGCCCGCCGTCGCCGACCGCCACCGCTCTTCGGACGCCACCGAGAAGTTCCTGTTGCGGCTGGACGACGGCAGGCAGATCGAGTCCGTGTACATCCCCGAGGAGGGCCGCGCGACATTCTGCATCTCGTCCCAGGCCGGCTGCGCGATGAAGTGCGCCTTCTGCTTGACGGGCCGGATGGGCCTTCTCCGCAACCTGTCGGCTGGCGAGATTGTCGGCCAGGTTCGCGTGCTGGCTCGCGAGCTCGGCCTTCTCGACGCCCGCTTCAACATCGTCCTCATGGGAATGGGCGAGCCCCTTCACAACTACGCCGCGACGATGAAGGCGCTGCGGATCCTCGCCGATCCGCTCGGCCTCCATGTTTCCCCGCGCCGGGTCACCCTCTCTACGGTGGGGCTGGTCGCCGGTATCGACAAGCTGCGCGAGGAGGCGATCATGCCGAACCTGGCCGTGTCGCTTCACGCGACGACCGAGGAGCAGCGGGCCCTGCTCCTCCCGGTCAGCCGCGCCCACGCGCTTGCCGATGTCATCGAGGCGTGCCGGCGCTTTCCGCTGAGGAAGCGGAGCCGCATCACCTTCGAGTACGTCCTCCTCGACGGCGTCAACGATTCACCCGAAGATGCCAGACGCCTCGTCCGGCTGCTGGCAGGCATCAGAGCGAAGGTGAACCTGATACCGCTGAACGCTGCGCCTGGCATACCCTTCGAGCGCCCTGCAGACGAGAAGGTCGACCGCTTCGCGGGGATCCTGGCGGATCGCCACGTGACCGTGTCGGTCAGGAAGAGTCGCGGCAGGGACATCAGAGCGGCCTGCGGCCAGCTCATCGTCGAAGGCCAGGCCCGCTCGCCTGGCCAGCAGCTTGCGGCGGCGATGACGGAGCAGGACTGAACTGAAAGCAAGAAAGGAAACTCTTTCCTTTTCAGTGCCTTTTCAAGAAGCAGTGGCTTTTCAAGAAGAAAGTGTTCCCTTTTCGGGGTTCGGCGGTCAGGGGTGGGATGCCAGCTCGCCCAGGAGCGGATGCGCCGACGCCACGCGAACGAGGACCCGCTCGTTGCGCTTCTGGCCGCCAGGGATTCGCACCTTGAGGTAATTGCCGGTCAGGGCCACTGTTCCGTCGCCTGTCGTCAACGCTTCCAGGACTCGCCCGACCTGGGACTCCGAGAATCGGCGCTGCAGCCTGGCGCTTTCGGCCCGGATCGCGGCCAAGCGGTCGCGGACGGATGCGCCCGGAACGCGCGGCTCCATGCTTGCCGCCGGTGTGCCCGGACGGGGAGAAAACGGGAAGGCGTGCGCGTAGGAGAGAGGGGAGTCGCGCAGCCAGTTCACGAGCTCGCGGAAATCCGATTCTTCCTCGCCGGGAAACCCTACCAGCAGGTCGGTTCCGAGCGCAGCGTGCGGCAGGCGCGAGCGGAGACGTTCGAAGAGCCGCCGTGCGGTATCGAAGGCGTACGGACGGCGCATCAGCCCGAGCACACGGTCGCTGGCGTGCTGGACCGGAAGGTGCAGGTGGGGCGCGAAGACCGTGGACGCTGCCAACAGATCCTCCACCTCCGGCGTCACATCCATCGGTTCGATGGAGCTGAGTCGGATGCGCAGCCGCCCGGATCCGCCGCATACGGCCGCGAGCAGGTCGGTCAACGACTGCCGGGGTTCGAGGTCGCGCCCCCACGATCCAAGGTGCACACCCGCGAGGATCACCTCAGAGAAGCCGGCCTCTTCGAGAAATCGCAGCCTGGCGACGACTTCTCGTGCCGGCGTGCTCCGGCTTCGCCCGCGTACCAGCGGCACGACGCAGTAGGCGCAGGAGGAATCGCAGCCGTTCTGGACCGAGACGACAGCCACCGTTCTGCCGAGGAAACCCGGCTGCACGCCGGCCGGTGGGGCATGCATACTCAGGCTACCCGGCATGTCGCCGAGATCTCGGCCGTCACGTTCGACCACTCCGCAGCATGCGGTGCTCGCTTCGTGCACCTCCACCACGCCGTGCACGGATGGAAGCGCAGATAACGCCGCCGGGTCGCGCCGCGCGTAACAGCCGGTTACAACGATCCTCCGCCCTGGGCGCTGGCGCGCCAGCCGGCGAATCGCCTGCCGAGCGTCCTGCTCGGCCGCGGAAGTGACGGAGCAGGTATTGACCAGAACGACGTCGGCGGCATCCGGAGGCGAGTGCTCCCCTCCTCGAGCCGCGAGATCTCTCGCAATCGAGAGCGAGTCGGCCTGGTTCACCCGGCAGCCGAACGTGAGAATGGAGAACTTCAATTCGCCCCGGTGCCGCTCGCTTCGAGGCGCCTGGCCGCTTCCTCGACCTTCGCGGCGAGTTTCTGCCTGTAGGCGAGCAGGGCGGAGGCGACGGTCCGATCGGAGAGCGCGATGATCTCGGCCGCGAGGACGGCGGCGTTGGTCGCGCCCGCCTTCCCGACAGACACCGTTGCTACCGGGATGCCCGGCGGCATCTGCACGGTCGACAGCAGAGCGTCGAAGCCTGCCAGCGGCGACGAGTCGATCGGGACGCCGATGACCGGCCTGGTGGTATGGGCCGCAATCACGCCCGCGAGATGAGCGGCCGCTCCGGCCCCCGCGATGAAGACCTGGACGCCACGCTCCGGTGCCTCGCGCACGAGACGCTCCACGCGCGATGGAGATCTGTGCGCGGAGGCCACGGTCATCTCGGCTGGCACTCCGAGCTCCTCGAGGACCTGGAGCGCACCGCTCATGATGGGCGCGTCCGAATCCGAACCCATCAGAATCAGCACCTTGACCGGCTTCATTCAACCTCCAATCGCCTTCCTGCCGATGTCCGTCCTCTTGTGCAGGCCTTCGAAACTCACGAGGGACGCTGCCTCGTAGGCACGCTCCATGGCCGAGCGGTGATTCCTGCCGAGCCCGACAATCGTGAGGACGCGTCCGCCTGCCGTCACCACATGGCCGCCGCGCAGTACCGTGCCGGCGTGAAAGACCAGAACGTCTGGAAACGCCGACGCCTCCCGGAGCCCGTTCACGACAAACCCTGTCTCCGGGCGTTCCGGGTAGCCTCGCGATGCGAGCACGACCCCGACCGCCGCACCGTCGCGGAACGCGCACCTGCGCTCTTCGAGGCGACCCGAGGCGACCTGCGCAAGAAGCGGAAGCAGTTCGCCGTCGAAGAGGGGCAGCACGGCCTGCGCCTCCGGATCGCCGAGCCTCGCGTTGAACTCGAGGACCTTCGGGCCTTCAGCGGTGATCATGAGGCCGGCGTAGAGGAACCCACGGAACTCGCGGCCTTCTTCTCGGAGCCCGTCCACGACCGGGCGGACGATCGTTTCCAACACTCGTTTCTCGAGCGCCTCATCGAAGGCGGGGCTCGGAGAGAAGGCTCCCATGCCACCTGTGTTCGGCCCCGCGTCGCCGTCGAAAACTCGCTTGTGATCCTCGGCCGAGTGGAAAGGCAAGACGTTCGTGCCGTCGGTGAGGACGAAGAAGGAAGCCTCGCGTCCCCTCAGGCACTCCTCTATCACGACCCGCTCGCCGGCGGAGCCGTAGGCGCGGTCCACCATCATCGCCTGAACGGCTTCACACGCGCGCTCCCGGTCCTCGGCGACGACAACGCCCTTGCCCGCGGCGAGCCCGTCCGCCTTCACCACGACGGGGTAGCCGAACTCCCCGCGATCCAGGATCGCCATCGCTTCGGCCGGCGACCCGGCCAGCCGATGCCTGGCGGTTGGAACGCGGTGCCTGGCGAAGAACTCCTTGGCGAAAGCCTTGCTCGATTCGATGACGGCTGCCCTGCTGGTCGGCCCGACGATAGGCCGGCCTGCCTCCATGAACCGCTCCGCGATCCCGCGAGTGAGCGGCAGCTCCGGCCCGACGACGGTGAGGTCGATGGCGTTCTTCTCGACATAGGCGAGCACGGCGTCCGCGTCGGTGGGGTCGATGGCGGCATTACGGGCCAGCACCGCGGTGCCGGCGTTTCCCGGGGCGACATGGAGGCTGCTGACCTCGGGGGCCAGCTTCCAGGAGATGGCGTGCTCGCGGCCGCCGCTGCCGAGAACGAGTAGCTTCACGTGAGACCTTCTGTATCTTGTTGACCGGCCAGGGTTTAAGAACGGGCAGGAAGGGCGGACCAACGACAGCAGGCCAGGTGGGTCCCGCCCGTGGCCTCGAATTTCACCCGAAAATACGCCTCGGGTTATGATAGCCTAGCATATTCAATAGTCGTCGGACTGGTCCTTCACTATTATCCGGTGGCCGTAAAAGGGGGTGTCAGCAAGGGTGGCCGAAGTCAAGATCCAGGAAGGCGAGTCGATCGAGAGCGCCCTCCGCCGGTTCAAACGGAAGGTACAGCAGGAGGATATCATCAAGGATATCAAGAAGCACTCCTTCTACCTGAAGCCGGGTGACAAGAGACGCGCGAAGCAGGCTCTGGCACGCAAGCGAAGCCGCAAGAAGCTCCGGCGCGAAATGGAGTAGGACGCTTCTAGTATGGGGTAGCGACCGATGGAGTTCCAGGACAAGACCCTGCGCTGCGTGGATTGCGGGACCGAGTTCGTCTGGACATCTGGCGAACAGTTGTTCTTCGCTGACAAGAACTTCAAGAACGAGCCCAAGAGGTGCAAAGCGTGCAAGGCGAAGCGGGCCAACCGTCCTGCGGGCGGCGGGGCGCCGCGCGAGCGGGTCGAGACCCAGACTTCGTGCTCTGCTTGCGGCAAGGTCACCACGGTGCCGTTCAAGCCGACCCAAGGGCGCCCGGTTTTCTGCCGGGAGTGCTTCCAGCAGCGCAAGTTCGCCGGGGCCGGTGGGGTTTAGAGAAGGAACCGAGATCGGTGGCGACTACGGGGCCATGCGAGGGGCATGGCCCTTCTTTTTTCTGCCGAAGTGACGAGGGTTCTTGACGAAGTGGCGGAGGCGCGCCTCCAAGGGCGTGTTGACGGTGTTTCGGCCACTAGGCTAACATGCGAGCTCCATCGGGCCGGCTCGGCGAGCGCGCCGCGGCGCGCGGGTCGCGGCTGTCATGGGGCGCCAGAAGGAGTAGCGTAAATGCAGATCCAGGAGCGGACGGTCGGCGATGTGACGGTCCTCGACCTTCAGGGGAAGCTGACCCTTGGGGACGGTGACGAGCTGCTGCGCGACAAGGTGAACAGCCTCATCCAGCAGGACCGGAAGAAGATAGTGCTCAACCTGGAGAACGTGCCCTACATCGACAGCGCCGGGCTCGGAGAGGTCGTGCGTACATTTACGACCGTGACGCGGCACGGCGGCAGCCTCAAGCTGTTGAACCTCACGAAGCGGATCCAGGATCTGTTGTCGATAACCAAGCTGCTGACCGTCTTCGAGACGTTCGACACCGAGGCCGACGCCGTCAAGAGCTTCTCGAAGGCCGGCGTGTAGCTCACCGACGCGCTCGAATGGCGCGAAGCGTTATCCCGGAAGCCATCGTGCCGGACGCCCCTGGGACGGGGGGTGTTCCTGCCCGTTCCCTGCCTCTGGCCCTCCTGGTATCGCTGCGGCCGGACCAGTGGACCAAGAACGTCATAGTTTTCGCGGGCCTGCTTTTCGGCCGGCAGCTCTTCCACCCGGAGGCTGTCCAGGCGGCGCTGGCGGCGTTTGCGATTTTCTGCGCGCTCTCGGGGGTCGTCTACCTTCTGAACGACGTCGCCGATCGCGAGGGAGACCGCAGGCACCCGCTGAAGTCGCAGCGGCCCATCGCCGCGGGCGAGGTAGGGGTGACCCTCGCCCTGGCTGCGGCCGTGATCTTGGCCGCGACCGGCATGGCTGCCGCCTACGCCCTGCGGCCGCTCTTCGCAGTTGTCGCGCTCTCCTACGTCCTGCTGCTCGGCGCCTACTCGAAATGGCTCAAGCACCTCGTCATCGTCGACGTGCTGACGATCGCTTCGGGGTTCGTGCTTCGCGCGGTTGCCGGGGCGGTGGCGGTCGGAGTGCCGATAAGCGACTGGCTTCTCGTCTGCACGATCCTGCTGGCGCTGTTCCTCGCATTGAGCAAGCGCCGGCACGAGCTCGTGCTCCTGGCCGACAACGCGACCGGGCACAGACGGATCCTCGGCGAGTACAGCCCGTACCTGCTGGACCAGATGATCGGGGTAGTCACCGCGTCCACGCTGATCGCTTACACTTTCTACACGATCAGTCCCGAGACGCAGCAGAAGTTCGGGACGTCGCTGCTCGGCCTCACAGTACCGTTTCCGCTATACGGCATCTTTCGCTACCTGTACCTGGTGCACAAGCGCGAGGGGGGCGGCAGCCCGACGACGATGCTGCTGAACGACCGGCCCCTGCTTGCGTGCGTCGCGCTGTGGGTGGCGGCAGTCGTCCTCGTCGTGTACCGGCCGTTCGGCATCCTGTAAGCGCCCGCCGGCCCGGCCCGGCCGCCGGGGGCGGCGCAGCCCGAGAAGACTGATGGCTGACTTCAACATCCGCGCCGACTCGGTCGACGTCGAACAGATCATGAGGCAGATCCGTTCGAGAATCCGCGAGAAGCG
Source organism: Vicinamibacterales bacterium (assembly GCA_041947015.1). Classification (GTDB taxonomy): domain Bacteria; phylum Acidobacteriota; class Vicinamibacteria; order Vicinamibacterales; family Fen-181; genus JBHGBL01. The sequence goes on along the minus strand of JBHGBL010000021.1, from coordinate 20,566 downwards.
CGGCGTCGATTACACCGAGAAGGAGATCGAGGAGCTGGCGTCGGCGCGCCTGGAGCGCTTCCTCGATCCTCAGAAGGTTCGATCGGACCTGCTCGAGCACTACCGCAAGGTCAGGCACGAGGCAGCCCCCGTCCCGAACTACACCTTCGAGGACACGACGCTGTTCGAGACGCACCGCGCACCCCTGCGGTGGCTGCGCCGGCTGCTGCTGCCGGTGCTGAAGCTGTTCTTCAACCCGAACCCGTTGATCCGGGCGATGCACATCCAGTCGCAGCTCAACGAGCGCGCCGCCCGCGAGTCGGAGCTCACCTTCGAGCTGGTCCACAACCTCGTCGTCGAGTTGACGCGCACGGGCATCGAGGTTCGCAACCTGAAGATGCGCGTCGAGGCCATGTCGAGCCGGCTCGACTTCGACGAACGCAGGGCGCGGGCGCTCGAGGGTGTCGTCCAGTACCGCTCCGGAGCTCAGTCGGACGCCGGGACTGCGGCTGAAGTCGAGAACGAGGAGGGCGGCGACGACTCGGAACCGGCTTCATCCGCCCGATCGCGGAGGAGACGGCGCCGCCGGCGAAGGGCACGGCCGGGTATGTCGTTCGAGCGGCCGCGAGCCGAAGGTGGGACTGCAGGCGAGGTCGACGGGGGCCAGGCCGCGACGAACGAGCCCGGCACTCTTTCTCGAAATGACAACGAAGCGGCCCGCTCCGAAGAGATGAGGACCGACACGCGGTCGGACGAGCCCGGCAGCGGCGATTCAGAGCCGGAACCCTTGAAGTGAAGCTGGCGGTTGTCGTTCAACGCTACGGCGCCGGCGTCAACGGCGGGGCGGAACTCCACGCCAGGTACATAGCGGAGCTCCTGGCGCGGCACGCGGAGGTCGAAGTCCTCACGACGTGCGCGCTCGACTACATCACGTGGAAGAACGAGCTCCCTGCCGGCCCCGACCAGGTGAACGGCGTCCGCGTGCTCCGGTTCCCGGTCGTGCGGCCTCGCGACCCCGACGATTTCGGGCGTCATTCGCGGCGTGTGTTCCACGAACGGCATTCGCTTGCAGACGAGCTGGCTTGGCTCGACAGCGAGGGCCCGCGCTCCCCGGCTCTCATCCGCTGCCTCGCGCGCTCCGGCAGCGGCTACGACTTCTGCGTCTTCTTCAGCTACCGCTACTATCACTCGTACCACGGCACGAGGCTCCTGCCCGACCGCTCGATCCTGGTGCCGACCGCCGAGCGCGACCCTGCCATCGGGCTCGGAGTGTTCCGGCCGATGTTCCGCCGCGTCAGGGCGCTCATGTACAACTCGCCTGAGGAGCGCGCGCTCATCGAGGCGGTGAGCGGCAACAGAAACATCCCGGGGGTCGTGGTCGGCATCGGCTCGATGATCCCCGATGCCGTCGACCCGGCGAGGTTCCGGCGGAAGCACGGCATCACGGAGCGGTTTGCGATTTACGTGGGGCGGATAGACGAGAACAAGGGCTGCCGCGCCCTCTTCTCGTCGTTCACGGACTACGCGCAGGCGACGCCCGGCGGCATCTCGCTGGTCCTCGTCGGCAACGCTGTGCTGCCCGTTCCGTCCCACCCTCGCATAAGGCACCTGGGGTTCCTCGACGACCGGGACAAGTTCGACGCGATAGCGGCCTCGGAGTTGCTCATCATGCCGTCGCAGTACGAGAGCCTCTCGATGGTCGCGCTCGAGGCATGGGCCCTTGGGAAGCCGGTCCTCGCAAACGGGCGCTGCGACGTGCTGAGAGGACAGGCAATCCGAAGCAACGCTGGCTTGTACTACGACGGCCATCGCGAGTTCGTCGAGTGCCTCTACCGGATGGAGACCGACGAACGTCTGCGGCGCGCGCTCGGCGAAAACGGGCGGCTGTTCTACCGCCGCAACTACGACTGGCCGGTCATAGAGAGCAAGTACCTGGGCATGATCGAGGAGCTTCGCCGCGAGGGCGGGCGTCGCAAGGACCCGCAGCCGGCCGCCGAAGATCTCCCGGGCTGGTTCGCCAGGCGGCGGCGGACCGAAAGACCCGCCGAGATGGTGCTCTCGGATCTGCCGTCCGGTCCGGTTCTCGAAGAACCACGCCATTCGGCGCCGCTTGCCGCTCGGTCCTCGGACCTCGGTCGCCAGTCCTCTCCAGGCGCCGCTGGCCGCACTCAGTCCTCAGTCCTCAGTCCGCAATCCTCACAGGATCGGGCATGAGAATCGACCAGGTGCTCGCAACGCTCGGCTACGGCGACGCCATAGGCCACGAGGTCGCCGGCATCCAGCGGATCTTGCGGTCTGCCGGCTACGAGTCGGACATCTTCGTCGAGACGGCCGACTCGCGGCTCGAGAGCTCGACGCGCGACTACCGCGAGCTCCTCGACGAGGACGACCCGCAACGCGTGCTGATACACCACTTCTCGATCGGGTCGCGTGCGTCGCGGCTGGCTTACGCCTTGCCCGGGCGCATGGTGCTCGTCTACCACAACATCACGCCGCCCGAGTACTTCGTGGACGTCAATCCGCTGCTGGTGCAGCTCTGCTACATGGGCAGGCGCGAGCTTCGCGCCTACGTCGGCCGGTGTCACCTGGCCCTCGGAGACTCGGAGTTCAACCGGCAGGAGCTGGAGGATCTCGGCTTCCCTGCCACGGGCGTGCTGCCCGTCGTTCCCGGCTTCGACCACCTGGACGGTGAACGCGACTGGCACGTGATCGGCGACTTCGACGACGGCTGGACGAACCTGCTGTTTGTGGGACGGGTGATCCCGAACAAGCGGATCGAGGACGTCATCCGGATCTTCCATGCCTACCGGCGGCTCTTCAACCCGCGCTCGCGGCTGCTCCTGGCGGGTTCGTCGGGCGGGTTCGAGCAGTACTTCGCGATGCTGCAGCAGTTCATCAGCCGGCACTCGATCGGCGACGTCCACTTCCTGGGGCACGTCAGCGACGCGGAGCTGGCGGCCTGCTACGACGTGGCGGACGTCTTCGTGTGCGCCAGCGAGCACGAGGGCTTCTGTGTGCCGCTGGTCGAGGCGTTCCACGAGAGAGTGCCTGTCGTCGCCTACGCTGCGGCGGCAGTGCCGGCAACCATGGACGGCGCCGGCATCCTGTACGAGAACAAGGACCCCGCCCACGTGGCCGCTCTCGTCGACGCCGTCGTTTCGAACCGTGCGCTCAGGGAAGCCGTCGTGGCCTCACAGGACGCGGCGCTGGCAAGGCTGCTGGCCAGGGACTTCGGTCGGACCCTCCTCGGCTACGTCGAGAAAGTGCTTGCTTCTCCACCCATGCCCCACGAGGTCGCGCCGGACTTCTGGCGGCAGTTCGAGACGGCCGAGCGCCTCGAGGAGCTGCGCATGTACCGCCCGGCCATCTACAAGGCCCTGCCGGAGGAAGGCGCCACGAGATGATCGTCAACCAGTGGGTCCCGGCCGCCCACCGGGGGGACGCCATCGGCGACAGCGCGCGCCGCGTGCGCGCGCTCCTGCGCGAAGCCGGCCACCGCTCGGATCTCTACGCGCTGACGATGGACGACGATTTGCGCGACGATGTGCTCCCGTTCGCCGATCCGGCCTCCCGCCTCGGCGACGTGACCATCTTCCACTTCGCGCTCCCGTCGGCAATGACCGCGGCCTTCGCGGCCCTCCCCCGCGGCCGCGTCCTCCAGTACCACAACATCACCCCTGCCCATTTCTTCGCCCCCTACGATCCCGCTCTCTGCCGCCTCGCTCGGATTGGGCGGGAGGAACTTCGATCGCTGGTCGGGCAGACGGACCTGGCGCTCGGCGACTCGGAGTACAACCGGCGCGAACTGGAAGAACTCGGCTTCGCGCGGACAGGAGTGATGCCGATTGCCGTGGACACCGCTCGAATCACCTCCAGCCCGCCGCGGCCGGCCCTGGAGGCCGTGCTGAACGACGGGCTGGTGAACTTCCTCTTCGTGGGACGGATCGCGCCGAACAAGCGGATCGAGGACCACATCCGGCTGGCCGAGCACTACAAGCGTTACGTGGATGCGTACTACCGGTTCATCTTCGTGGGAAAGCACGACGCGGTCCCACGCTACTATTCCACTGTCCGGGCGCTCATCTCGCAGTACCAGATGCCCTCGGACCGGTTCATCTTCACGGGACCCGTGCCCGACGAGGACCTGGCAGCCTACTACAAGGCGGCCTCGGTCTACGTATCCTTGAGCGAGCACGAGGGGTTCTGCGTCCCGCTCGTGGAGGCGATGGCCGCCGGTGTTCCGGTGATGGCGTACGCCGCTGCCGCCGTGCCGGACACGCTCGGCGGAGCCGGCGTCGTCTTTGCGCCGAAGGACCTCGAGCACGCCGCGGAACTCCTCGGCGTCCTCGCCTTCGACGAAGATGTCCGGGCAGCGGTCCTCGCGGGCCAGAGACGCCGCCTCGCGGACTTCGGCGACGGCCCGATCCGAGGGGCAATCGATTCGATGTTGCGGGAGATACGCCTGACGCCCTGAGACCGTCGTCGCTCGGCGGTCGTCGGGGGCGACCCGAACACGCCGGGGGGGGCGAAGGGCGGCAGCTGCGGCGGGGTGCCAACAGCCGTGAAAATAGCATTCGTCATCCAGCGATACGGCAGCGAGATCCTCGGCGGGTCCGAGTACCACTGCCGGCTCGTGGCCGAGCGCCTGGCGGCCCGCCACGAGGTGGAGGTGCTGACGACGTGCGCGCGCGACTACGTCACGTGGAAGAACGAGTACCCCGAGGGTGAGGACCGTATCCGCGGCGTCCTCGTGCGCCGTTTCCCGAACGCGGAAACACGGGACATATCCGCCTTCAACCGGTACTCGGACTGGATCTTCCACCACGGCCACGTCCGCGAGGACGAAATGGAGTGGCTGCGCCGGCAGGGTCCGTGGTCGCCAGCGCTCGGCGAGTACCTCGAGCGCCGCAACCGCTCCTATGACATCCTCATCTTCTTCACCTACCTGTACGCGCCAACGGTCCTGGGCCTCCGGGTGGCACCCGAGCGCAGCATCCTCGTTCCCACTGCGCACGACGAGCCGGCCATCCACCTCGGGATCTACAAGGACGTCTTCTCGCTGCCGGCGGGAATCGCATTCAACACTGCCGCCGAGCGGCGGTTCCTCACCTCCGAGTTCGATATCAAGGCGGCGGCGCAGGAGACAATCGGCTGCGGCGTCGACCTGCCGCAGCAGACCGCCTACGCGAGGAACCAGGAGAACAGCGCCCCGGCAGACGACGGCGTCCCCGAACGCGAGCCGCAACCGCGGCACCGTTCGCCGCTTGCGGCGCGCGGCGCCGTGTTCCGCCGCCGCCACCGCATACACGGGCCGTTCGCACTCTACGGCGGCCGCATAGAGAAGGGCAAGGGCTGCGAGGAGCTCATCGAGTACTTCAAGGCGTACGTGGCGGACGGCGGAGAAGCAACACTCGTGCTCATGGGCGTCAAGCTGATGCCGTTGCCCGAGGATCCTTTCATAAACTTCGCCGGCCTCCTGTCCGAGCGGGAACGGGCGGCCGCTCTCGAAGCCGCGACCATGGTCATCGTCCCTTCGCCCTTCGAGAGTCTGTCGCTCCTCGCCCTCGAAGCGTTCTCGGTCGGCACTCCCGTTCTGGCCAACGCGCGGAGCGAGGTGCTCGTCGAGCACTGCCTCCAGAGCAACGCCGGGCTGTACTACGCGAACCAGGACGAGTTCGTCGAGTGCATGAAGGTGCTGGTAGCCGACGAGCGGCTGCGCGCGGCCATGGGCAGGAACGGTCGCGAATACGTCCGCCGCAACTACCGCTGGGACGTCATACTGGGCAAGTACGAACGGATGATGGCGACCATCAGGGGGCGATGATTGCGGTCAGCGATCAGCTTTCAGCGATCAGCTACCATACCGCAGTACTCATCGCTCAGTCCTGTCGTAAGTCGCTCCCGGCGTCAGTCTTGCCGACCGATCTCCTCGAGAAACCGCTCCAGCTCCCGGCCCCAGATCTGGGGCTGGGAGTGCGTGCCGTGGCCGCGCGTCTCGTCGGAAATCGGAATCAGCACGAATCGCCCCCGCTTCACCTTCTTGATCGCCTCTGCCATCATCGGGAGCTCGGGGGGGTTGACGAAGTCGTCTGCCGAGTTGATAGCCAGCAGCGGCGCCGTGATCTTCCCCAGATGGGGCCACGGGTTGTAGTCCTCCGACGCCCGGAAGTAGTAGATCATGTCGTTCGCGTCAGTCGTCTTCATGCGGGAGGCGACCTGTTCGGCCAGGAACTTGTCGGCAGCCGCCGCAGTCGGGTATTGCCGCTGCCACTGCAGCGGCGTGCTCGTCGCCATCAGCAGGAAACCGATCGCGCTGGCCATGCCGCGCGGCTGCTCGGTGTAGTTTCCGTTCTGCCACGCAGGATCGGTGACGATCGCGTCCACGAGCGCCTTCCGCCACACGCGGTTCCGTCCCGCGATCTCAACGGGGTTGCTCGCCAGAGGCACTAGGCCGTCGGCAAACTCCGGGTACATGTAGCCCCACATCCACGTGTGCATGGCGCCCATCGAGGTGCCCATGACGAGGCGTAGCTTCGTCAGGCCGAGGCCCTTCGTGACCAGCAGGTGCTGGAGCGTGACCATGTCGGTGTACCCGTACTTCGGGAACTTCATCCGGAGGCCGTCGCTCGGCTTGCTCGACTGCCCGTGTCCGACGTTGTCGGGCAGGATGATGTAGTAGCGTTCGGCGTCCAGGAGCTGGCCCTTGCCGAACAGGCGCCCGCCGTAGCCCTGCCCCAGGAACCCGCGGCCCGATCCGCCCGTCCCGTGGAGAATCAGGACGCCATTGCTCACCACCCCGTCCGGTCCCTTTCGAGGCGTGCCGACGGTGCGGTAGTGGATTCTGACTTCGGGAAGGGTTTCCCCGCTGGTGAAGCGGTAGTCCTTCGCGATGAAATCGCCTTCCACGGGGGCTGGGAAGGGCTGGGCTGCGGCCGCGGCAGCCTGCGCGGCGGCCGCAGGGCACGGCGCGGCGATGATGAGCACGAGCGAGACAGCAACGGCAATTCGGGTGAGCATGGACGGCAGTATAGGACAGGCCGCGGGCTGCAGGCTACGGGCTGCGGATGCTGCTTTCCGGACGTACTCGAAGGCGGGGACCAGTACCTCTCGAGCGCACCCGAACGCGCGGGGCACGCCTCGAGCTTGCACACCTGCAAGGTTCGAGGGCTCTTCCCGCGCACTCAGTCTTCGGGTTCCAGCGTGGCGGTCGCGGCGTGCGCCGACGCCACCGTGCGGCTGCCGTCTCCCGGCGCTGCGGGCGGCTCGCTGCCGGCAGCCTCCCGCGCCCCGTCCCTGCGGCGGCGCGGCCGGATGTCGTAGCGCTTGATCATCTCGTTCAGAGTCGTCGGCTTGATCCTGAGGAGCTCGGCTGCGCGCTTCTGGACTCCACCCGCCGATTCGAGGGTCGCCTCGATCAGTCGTTTCTCGAAGTCCGTTATCAGTTCCCGGAACGACACGCCCTCCCTCGGCAGGACCACCGCCGGCAGCTGGAACGCCGGCCGCGCGCGCACTTGTTCGGGAATCAGGTCCGCGTCGATGCGCGGTCCGGTTGTCAGGACCACCGCCCGCTCGATCGCATTCTCGAGCTCACGCACGTTGCCCGGCCAGTCGTAGTCGAGGAGCATGTCGAGGGCCTCGGGGGTCAGCTCGAGGTCCTTCTTCTGGTTCTCCTCGCCGTATTTTCGCAGGAAGTGCTGGACGAGGAGCGGTATGTCCTCCTTGCGCTCGCGGAGCGGCGGGAGCGCGACGGTGATGACGTGCAAACGGTAGTAGAGATCCTCCCGGAACCGCCCCTCCTCCATCATGCTGCGAAGGTCCACGTTGGTCGCGGCGATGATGCGCGTGTCGACCTTGATGGTCTCGACGCCGCCGAGCCGCATGAACTCGCGCTCCTGCATCACGCGCAGGAGCTTGGGCTGGGTCTCGAGCGGTATGTTGCTTATCTCGTCGAAGAAGATCGAGCCCTTGTCGGCCAGTTCGAAGAGTCCCTTCTTGGGGTAGACGGCGCCGGTGAAGGCACCCTTGACGTGGCCGAAGAGGTTCGACTCGAGCAGATCCGGCGGCAGATTTCCCGAGTTGACCGTGATAAACGCGCGGTCGGCGCGCGGCGAGTTGCTGTGGATTGCCCGCGCGACGAGCTCCTTGCCTGTGCCGCTCTCGCCCTGGATCAGGATCGTCGAACGGCTCGGCGCCGCCTGTATTATCAGGTCGAAGACCTGGCGCATCCTCTGGCTGCGCCCGATGATGTTGCCGAACTTGAGGTAGCGCTCCTGCAGGTTCTGCTTGAGCGCGCGGTTCTCCGCGACCAGGCGCCGCCGCTCCATGGCGTTGCGGAGCACGACCAGCACCTCGTCGTTCTTGAACGGCTTGGTGATGTAGTCGAGTGCGCCGAGCTTCATCGCGGCAACCGCGGTGTCCACCGATGCGAAGGCCGTGATCATCACGACGGCCATCTCCTCGTCGAGCTTTTTCAGCTCGTCGAGGACCTCGAGGCCGTTCGTCTCGGGGAGCATCACATCCACGACGGCCGCGTCGAACGGCCTGCGCCGCGCGATTTCGAGGGCCGCCACCCCGGTCTCGGCGAGCGTCACCTCGTAGCCCTCGCGCGAAAGGAGCGTGTCGAGGATCTCCCTGACGATCTCCTCGTCGTCCACGACGAGAATCGATCCCCGGCTTGCCGGCACTTCGTCCCGCCCCCTCATGGTGCCTCTACTGCGCCACCCGCGTCCGGACCGCGCTTGCCGCGAGCGGGAACGAGAGGACGAAGCGCGTGCCCTCGCCCACACCGCTCTCGCACGCGATCGAGCCCTGGTGCTCCTGCACTATGCCGTAGGTGATGGAGAGTCCGAGGCCCGTCCCCTGGCCGATGCCCTTGGTCGTGAAGAACGGATCGTAGATGCGCGACAGGTGCTCGCGCTGGATCCCGCTCCCCGTGTCCGAAACCTCGATCGTCAGACGCCCGTCGTCCAGCCTCGTCGCGATCGTGAGCCATCCTCCCTTCGGCATCGCGTCCCGCGCGTTCAGCACCAGGTTCAGGAACACCTGCTGCAGCTTGAACTCGTGGCCGAGTATGACCGGCTCCGCGGCGTTGAGCTCGCGCCGGACCTGGATGCTGTTCACCTTGAACTGGTGCTCCAGGAGCGAGAGCACGTCGTTGATCACCACGTGCACGTCCACCGGGGCAGGCTCGCCGGAAACCTGCGCGGCGGGCCGCGACAGGTTCAGCAGCCCGTTGACTATCTTCGCCGCCCTGAAGGTCTGCTGCTCAATCTTCTCGAGCAGCCGGGTGTCGGGGTCGCTCGGGTCCGCCCGCTCGAGGAGCATCTGCGTGAAGCTCGATATGCCCGTGAGCGGGGTGTTCACCTCGTGGGCGACGCCCGCAGCCAGCAGGCCGAGCGACGCCATCTTCTCGGAGATCTGGAGCTGCTCCTCGAGCTGCGCCCGCGAGGTGACGTCCTCGATCATTATCACGGTATCACCCTGCGCCGATCCGTGCACGCCCTGGAGCGGCAGCGTCGTGACATTGACGACGAGCTGCGAGGTCGAGCCCGAGTGGCGCGTGTGCAGCGACATGCGCGACAGCGTGGCCCTGCGGGGAGAACTGCTGCGCGCCTTCTCGAGCACTTCCACGAAGGCAGGATCGAAGACCTCCTGCAGTCTGCGGCCGAGGGCATTCGCGCGGGTCACTCCGTTCAGCCGCTCGAGCGCCGAATTCCACCGCACAACGCGCCCCTCGGTGTCGACGACCGCGAGGCCGGCATCGAGCGACTCCAGGATGCTCTCGTTGAAGAGCCGCATCCTGTCGACTTCCTCGGCCTTCAAACGCAGGGCGCGATAGAGCCTGCCGTTCTCGAGAGCAGTGGCCACCTGCCCGGCCACCGCCGTCAGCAGGGCGAGGTCCTCGCTGTTGAGCGGCTCGCCGCTGCCCTTGCGCCCGAGAGCCATCACCGCAATCGGCCGCTCTTTCGAGACGCACGGCACGAAGTAGTGCACGTCGAGGTCCCGCCACGCGTCCACGCTCTCTACCCCGACCGTGCGCACGGCTGCCGGGTCGTCGAGCGACAACGGCTGCGGCGTGCGGAGGCGAAGGCCGAGCGCCGAGTCGCGCGACAGCGTCGGAACCGGCTCCGCGAAGCCGGCGGCTCTTATCGCCTGATACCGGCCCGCCTCGTCGTCGGCCAGCATGAGCGCCATCCGATCGACGAGGAAGGTCTCCATCACGCGCGCAACGAGCCGCTCGCTGAGCCGGGCGAGGTCGAGGTCCGCGTTGAGGTCGCGCGCGAAGCCCACGAGGGCCCTGCGGAAGTCGTAACGGTCCCGGTAGAACGCGCGGTCGAACGCCGCCTGGATCGCGTTCTTGACCGGCCGCGAAAGCAGCACGACGACAAGCGTCGCGAGCAGCGCGATGATCGTCTCGTGGCGCCCCGAGGCCCCGGGGAAAAACACCACCGCGACGCGAAGCAGCACCGCGTAGATGCCGGCTATCGCCGCAACGAGAGCCGCATAGACGAGGAGCCGCTTCACGATGACCTCGACGTCCATCAGGCGGTACCTGAGGATCGCGGACGCAAAGGCCAGCGGCACGAGGCTCAGCGGGATTGCCGTCAGCTCCATCGCGAGCGTCGGCCTCACACCGAGCGCGAACGGAAGCGCGTAGCCGAAGGCGAACGGCCCGGCCCCGATCGCCGTGCCCCAGATTATCCAGCGCAGCTGTCGCCTCGCGGTAACCGACCTCACGCAGCGAAACGCTTTCAGGAGCACCAGCACGGCCCCCGCCAGCCAGACCGAAAGGTAGAGCGGGTCCACCCGGTCCAGAGTCTGCAGCACGCCCGCAAAGAACGCCGGAGAAGTTTCGGCCCGCCAGACGGCGAGCACCCGCACCGCCGCGAGGAGAAGCCCCGGCAGATAGATGAGCAGCGCCACCAACCTGGCCCCGGCACCCCGCACCCACGCTCCCGGACGATCCGGGAACATGAGCGTGAAGTGGAACAGGAGCGGCGGGAGCAGGAGCGCCGACACCGTGTCCACCCAGTAGAAGCCCCAGTCGAGCCAGTCGAGCCTGCCCACGAACGAGACGGCGAACGTTCCGAAGAAGGCCGCCGACAGCCAGAAGAAGTGCCTGGAAACAGGGTCCGCAGGGCGCCTTGCGCGCACCGTGCCGCCGACGCCGAGCGTGAAGAACCCGACGGCCGCGAGCAGGACGTAGAGCGCGAAGTTGCCGCGCGGGACTGGCGCGAGCCGCACCTCGACCATCTCCCGCGTGCCCAGTCTCAGGACGGTGTAAGTGAGCCGCTCGTCGGGGGGCGCCCCGGCCGTGGCCGCAGCCACGTCGTCGAGCGCCTCGACCGGAAAGCCGTCGATCGCGAGCAGGACGTCGCCCTTTCGCAAACCCGCAGCGTCGGCTGCGCTCCCAGGCGCGATCTCGGCGGCAACCACCTCGCCGCCCGTCGCTCTCCACAGGACGCCGTCTTCGAGCGCGCGCCACGTGACATGGAGCAGTAAGTTGGCGATACCAACGGCAAAAAACGCAGCTACGGCAACCGCGGTCACGGCTGCCGACACGCGTTCGCGGGAAAAACCCAGAACCGGGACCCGCCAGTTCAGCGCCTCACGTGCCGTGGTCGCGTCCTTCATGAACCCTGAAGACAGACCGAGATTATCCAAGAAACAGACAAAGACCTGCCCTGCCGGGACGAGCAAGCGCCATACCACGGAGGCAGCTCGGGTGTTGCCCGGCAACTTTCTTGTTTTCAGGTGTTTGCGAGGGCATCGCCGATTCCTGGCGACACCCTCTCCAAGAATCCGGACCCCCAATCCAAGAATCGGGATCAGAAGCGGACGAGAACCCCGCCAACGACGCGCTTGGGCGGCGATATCACGAGCAGCTCGTCGTATACCGATTCGAAGGCCGCGCCCTCGCGGAACAGGTTCCGGAACGCCAGCAGGACCTGCCAGTTGGCGGCCGTGAAATCCAGGAACTTGAGGGGCTGGGTCACCTGGAGGTCGAACCGGCCATGGAACACGGGTGCGGCTGCTGCCTCCACGCCGGGCTGCTGTTGGCGGCTGAAGGCGGTGTTCACGCGGTACAACACGACCAGCCTGGTGTCCACGGCAGGGAGCTCGGTCTCCAGTGAAGTAGTCAGATCGTGCAGCCGCTCGCGAGACCCTCTGAGGGCCGAAGGCGCGAAAATCGCCAGGAGCGCGTCCTCCCGGCGTCCAGACCAGTCTGCCGTCGTGAAGCCGTAGGTGACGGTGCCGCGGGTTCTCGACAGCCACGAGTTGCTCAGGCCAACGCTGAAACCTCGGGCATCCACGTCGCCGACACGAACGATCGAATAGTGGCTGACGACAGAAGGACCCAGGCCGAAAATGGCCGCGCGCTGGTCGTCGACGCGCTGGTAGAACCCTCGAACGGCAACGGTGTTCCAGCTGTTGACGTCGCGCTCGACGGCCATCTCGAAGTGCCGGGTGCGCTGCGACGCGTAGCGGTCGAGGCTGTCGAAGGTTCGGGCAGGCGGCACCCAGAGGCCGGCTGCGAGCGGCGGCGCGAACTCCTCCGCGCCGGGCGCGAGCGCCCTTTGAGAAACCGTCCCGATGAACCTCGTCTCGGAGCGCGGCATCAACATGACAGTGACGCTCGGGCTCAGCAGACCCTTGCCGCCCAGATAGCTGTAGGTGGCAAAGCGCCCGCCGAAAACGACGGTCATCGAGCGGTTGATCGTCCAGCGGTCGAAAACCTGGAACACGCCGGCCGATCGCGTGTCCGAGAGGTTGTCGGCGCCGGCGACGAAGCGCTGGCTGCTGAACGAGGCCCCTATGTCCAGCACGTGGGGCCGGCCGCTGCGGCCGCGGTAGCTCCCGCCGAAGAGCCAGGATCCCACCTCGCCCTGCGTCACGATGCCCTGCATCGTCCACGCGCCCTGGTTCGCCACCGTGCCGTGCAGCGACAGGTATGCGACGGCGCGCTGCAAGGAGTTCTGGTCGAGGTCGCTCAGGCCGTTGAAGGAGCCGGCCGTCAGCAAGTTGATCTCGCCGCTCAGGTCGAGATTCCCGAAAAGCGTCGAGGCGAAGCCCGCGGTCGAACCCACTGCACTGGCGATGGTGCGGAAACCGGCGGGGAAGAAGGGAGATCCCGCTGCCGTTTCAATCTCTTCGGGCGCGGCCAGGGCGAGCCTGTCGGTCCTTTCCTTGAGGACACTGCGCTGCAGATGGCGAAGCCTCCAGGCGAGCTCGGTGTTGTTGCCGTTCGCCTCGGCGACTCGATCATCCTCGGCGCCGCGCGGCTCCGACCGCTCCGACACCATGCCGGCAGCCAGAATCCGCGCGCTGTCGGCCTTGTGCATCGACACGTCCACCGTCGTGCGGGTGCTCGGCCGGACTTCGGCGACCTGCCTGCGCGAGGGTGTGTATCCGACGAGGTGCGCGCGCACGATGTAGGGGCCGGGCGGCAGCGCTCCGACGCGGAAGCGGCCGTCTTCGCCAGCGATGGCAACCTTGTTGGCGGGCCCGATGGCCGATACCGCGGCGCCGGCTACGGGTGCGCCACGGTCGTCGCGGACTATTCCCTCGAGGGAGCCTGTCCTGACCGCCGCAAGCGGCTTGACGACCGATTCGGGGGTCACGCCAGACGTGCGCACCTGGGCGGCACCGGGCGCCGCCCAAAGGGCCACCGCCAGCGTCGTACCTGCGACAGTTAGCAGGCGGTTCATAGCTCTCTGCCTTCAGTCAAGCCAAGGTCGCCGCCGGCCGAAGGCCCACCGGCACAGGGCCGCCTAGCCGGGCTGCACCGTGAACGGTATGTTCGCTGTCACGCTCTGGTTCGCGAGCTTGTCGGTAACCTTGATCTCGAGGCGGAACTTGCCCTCCGGGAAGCTCGCGAGCGGTATCTCCTGTCCAGCCACGAGCTGGTGGCCTACCGCAGGGTCGAACTGCGGCGGCAGCGTCTTGGCGCTGAAAATCTGCGGTTCGGTCCTGTTGAAGAACTTCTCGCCGTTCTCGAGTACCTGGTGGAAGTTGTAGTCCACCTGGACGTCGGGCTTCTTGTTCGCGTCGAGCGCCGTGTTGTAGACGAGGAAGAGCATCGACACGTTCTCGGCCTTCGTGAGCACGCTGTCCACCGCAGGCGTGAGGCGCGTCATGCCGAAGATATAGGGATGCGTTATCAACTGCTGCTCGGTGGGCGGCGCTTCGAGCTGCTCGACCGAGTCTGCAAGGATGATGCTGCTCGTCGCGAGCTTGCCGTTCCAGTAGTCGGGAACGCTCAGCGGCTGGCGCAGCACGGTGGTCTTGGGCGCCGGCGCCTTGGGGTCCGGCCTCTTGCCCTGGGGCAGCCGCTCGCGCAGAGCCACCCACATCTCGTACTCCCCGCCGGCCACGGCGAATGCGCGCATGAAGCGGTGCGGCTGGCCGGGTTTCGCGGGCGGGACCGTTATGCCGTGGACGTCTTCGAAGGCGTACTGCTTCGGCTCCGCCTTCTGCTCTTTCGGCTGCTCCTTCTGGCCCTCCTGCGACGTTCCGGCCGGCGGCGTCGAAGCATCCTTCTTCACGAGGCGGAAGTAGAGGAGAACGGTCTGCGCCTGCACCGCTTCCGACGGGACGGCGAGCACGAATGGCGAGTAGGTGCGCTCGTCGCGCGCCTTCAGGTAGTGGTTCTCGAAGGTGACGGGCAAGTCGGCCGGCGCGGCCTGCTGGCCGGCTGCGACCTGGTCTACTACCTGGACCAGGGACTGGATCTCTGCCTGCAGTTCCTTCTCGAGCTTCTGCTGCTCCTTCGACTTCTTCGGCGGCTGCTGTGGCTGCTGTGCCGACGGGTGAACGAGGAAAGCAGTGACGACGAGTGCGCCGAACGCGAAGAGCGCCCGGCAATGATTGCGCATGATTGGTTCTCCCGAAGACACACGTACACCAACGATCAGCCCATCATAGGCTGGCTTCCGGTATAAGTCAAAGGCTGGCGGCGCGTTTGCGGAGGCAGAGGCCCGTTGGCGGGTCAGCCGCAACTGCCCGTGCTATCATCGGTTTCTCGGTTGGTGGGTCGTCACGACACTCTGAGCTGGCATTTCCCGGGCCGCCTGCGTTCCAATGCCTTCGATGCTCGACGACACTCTCGTCATCGTCCTTGCCGGCGGCGTGGGCGAGCGCTTGTACCCGCTTACGAAAGAGCGGGCGAAACCGGCCGTCTACTTCGGCGGGCCTTACCGGATAATCGACTTCGTCCTCAGCAACTGCGTGAATTCAGGCCTCCGCCGTATCTACATAGCCACCCAGTACAAGTCGCTCTCGCTCAGCCGGCACATACGGCAGGGCTGGTCGGTGGTTTCCGAGGAGCTCGGCGAGTTCATCGAGATTCTCCCGCCTCAAAAGCGCGTGGGTGAGCACTGGTACCTCGGCACTGCGGACGCGGTGTACCAGAACCTCTACTCGATCGTGCGCGAGTCTCCGGAGCACGTGATCGTGCTAGCGGGCGATCACGTCTACAAGATGGACTACGCGCGCATGCTGCGGGCGCACAAGGAACGCGGGGCTACGGTCACGGTGGGGACCATCGAGATGCCGGCCAGCGAGTCGCGAAGGTTCGGGGTGCTTCAGACCGACGAGAACGACAGGGTCGTCGGCTTCCAGGAGAAACCGTGGGACCCGGTGACGATCCCCGGCTCGCCGCACCTCGTGCTCGCCTCGATGGGCATCTACGTCTTCGACATCGACGCGCTGGTGCGGGCGCTCGAGGCTGACGCCGCCCGGCCGACCACTCACGACTTCGGCAAGGACATCATCCCGGCCCTGGTGCAGCAGACGGACGTCTACTCCTACCGGTTCTACGACGAGAACAAGAAGGCGTCCAAGTACTGGCGCGACATCGGGACGCTCGACGCGTACTTCGAGGCCAACATGGACCTCGTGCAGGTGAACCCGGAGTTCAACCTGTACGACCCGGAATGGCCGCTGAGGACGTACCAGCCGCAGGCGCCTCCGGCGAAATTCGTCTTTGCCGAGGAAGGCCAGCGCTGCGGGCAGGCGCTCGACTCGGTGATCTCGGGCGGCTGCATCATCTCGGGCAGCCGGGTGAAGGGCAGCGTGCTCTGCCCCAACGTTCGCGTGCACAGCTTCTGCGACATCGAGCAGTCGATACTGATGCCGGGCGTGCGGGTGGGCCGCCACGCGAGGCTCCGCCGCGTGATCGTGGACCGCGACGTTTTCATACCGCGGGGCGCCGTCATCGGCTACTACCCGGAGGAGGACCGCCGCCGCCACACGGTGTCCGAGGGCGGCGTCGTGGTGGTGACGACCGACGATCAACCCTTCATCGGACCCATAAGCGAGCGCGCGCTTGCGCTCGAAGCCGAGGCCGACCGCCGGGGCGCCGCGGGCGCGGTCTGAGGGTCAGACTTCTTCTGGCGTCTCGTCCGCCGCTATTCTGAGCGAACGGAGAAAGCGCCTGTCGGCCGCGGTCATCTCGAAGGCCCGGCACGTGGCAGCCAACGGCTTCGCCGCAATCGGCACACGCGAGGCTGCAGCCGGGCGCTCGCCCAGTCGACCGGCCAGCCCGACGACGGCCTCCAGCGAAACCTGCAGCTCGAAACCGGCAGCCTTGGCCTTTGCGCGGCAGGCCTCGACCCCGGGGTCGCGTGCCACCGCTGCGGCAATCGCCTCCGAAAGTTCCCGGGCGAGGCGTTTGACCAGGTCGTCCATGTGCGTGCCTCCTCGAATGGACCGGCACCCGGGGGGCAGGGCGTGGGCCGAACCATGGCAGATAGCGTCCGTCGTGATGAGGGAGTGCGAAGGTGCTGGCGGGCCAATGTTCGCACCGCTTCGCTGCCCTGTCAATATGCGCCGCTACCAGCTCGTCCATAAGGGGATAAGGCCTCGCAACCAGAGCCCTGCCCACCGTTGCGGCCGGCGTTCCCGTCCCGGCAGGCACGGCCAGAAGGCGGATTCCGATGCTCGAAGGAACGCTCCTCCCGACGTCGTCGGTCCGAGCTCGGAACGCTGGTCCGAAGGCGCGAAGGAAGCTCACGATCTCGCGGCGCGGCTCACACGGCCGCCATGTGCCCGGGGCCGACCTCCCGCAACGGGATGGATGGATCGTAGGTGGCGGGGTCGAACCGGATGCGTGCGCGGCGGACAGCGGGGTCAGGGACGGGAATCGCCGAGAGCAGCGCGCGGGTGTAGGCGTGGGCCGGCGAGGCGAAGATCGCGGCGGTCGTTCCCGTTTCGACGATCCGGCCGCGGTACATCACCGCGATCCGGTTCGCTACCCGCTCGACCAGCCGGAGGTCGTGCGCGATGAACAGGTACGTCAGGCCGAGCCGCCGCTGGATGTCCAGCAGCAGGTTCACCACCTGCGCCTGAACGGACACGTCGAGTGCCGAAACCGCCTCGTCTGCGATGATGAAGGAGGGCTCCAAAGCAAGAGCGCGCGCAAGCGCGACGCGCTGCCTTTGACCGCCGCTGAACTCGTGAGGGTAGCGACGAGCCAACGCCGGATCGAGACCGACCAGTGCGAACAGCTCGTTCACCCTCTCGCGGCGCGCCGCCCTGCCGCCTGCCCGGTGTATGACGAGCGGCTCTTCGACAATCGCGCCCGCCCGCATGCGTGGGTTCAGCGAAGTGCACGGGTCCTGGAAAACCACCTGCATCTGCCGGCGAACGGCGCGAAGCTCTGCCCGCCCGAGCCCGAGGAGGTCCAGGCCCCGAAACCGCACCTCTCCCGAGGTGGGCTCGACGAGGCGCAGGATGCACCGCCCGACGGTCGTCTTGCCGCTTCCGGATTCTCCGACGAGAGCGAAGGTCTCGCCTTCGTCGATGCCGAAGCTCACCCCGTCGACCGCCCACACCTCGCAGTGGCGGAGAAGCCCCTTTCTCGCCGCGTAGCGTTTCCGCAGGTCGCGCACCTCGAGTATCGGCATCACCGGCCCCCGGGGAGGGACAGGTAGCATCGAACGTCATGGCAGGGCCCGACGCCCGTGAGGGACGGAGGGGCCGAGTCGCACACGGGACGCCGCTCTGCGCAGCGCGGAGCGAACGCGCAACCCGGCACCCGCGCACCCGCAGCTCGAGCCTGCACGCCGGCGGACGCCGCACCCGCTTCGCCCAGGCTGCCGCGAGCCGACGCCAGGAGCACACGGGTATAGGGGTGCGCCGGCGAGTCGAACAGCCGCCCGACCGGCGCCTGTTCGACGATCCTTCCCGCGTACATCACGGCTACCCTGTCTGCCATGGACGCGACGATACCCAGGTCGTGTGTGATCAGGAGGAGGGAGAGCGCAGACGCCGCCTTCCGTTCGCGGAGCAGGTCCAGCGTCTCCGCCTGGATGGTGACGTCGAGTGCCGTCGTCGGTTCGTCTGCGATGAGGAGGGCCGGCCTCGCCGCCAGCGCGATCGCGATCGCCACGCGCTGCCTCATACCACCCGACAGCTGGTGCGGGTAGTAGCGGGCGCGCTCCTCGGGCTCGGGGATCCGCATCAAGCCCAGGAGGGTGACGGCCTCCGCCCACGCCTGCCGTCGCGAAGCGAGACCGTGGGCGACGATTACCTCCGAAATCTGGCTGCCCACGGTGAAGACCGGGTTGAGAGCAGACGCCGGTTCCTGGAAGATCAGCGCAATCTTCGCGCCGCGCACCTGCCGCATGGCGTCGTCGCCTGCGCCTGCGAGTTCCCGGCCCTCGAAGCGTATCGAGCCCCCAACCATCCGCCCCGGAGGCTCCACCAGTCCGAGGATCGAGAGGGCGGTAACCGACTTGCCGCTCCCGGACTCGCCGACGAGCGCGAGCGTCTCGCCTCTCGCCACCGCGAGGCTCACGCCGTCTACCGCCCGCACATCGCCATCCGGAAGGCGGAACACCGTCGTCAGATCGCGCACCTCGAGGAGAGGCGACTCGTTCACGGCGCGAACATTCTACAGGGCAGTCCCGCCGCCTAGTAGAACTTCCTGCTGATGTTGAAGCCGAGGTGCCAGTTGGGGTCCGCGAGGCCTCCGCGTGCCACCTGCGCGAAGGTGCTTCCAACAGAGTTCGAGAAGTTGACTTGAAAGACGTGGCCTCCGGCCGTCTTCTCGATCCCGAGGCTCACCGGCGTCGTTCCCGGGCTGTGGCCCGCTGCCCTGACGGCCGTTTCGCCGACCAGGTAGACCGTCGGGAGGATGCGCAGGCGGGCGCCGACACCCGCCAGAAACGTGTGCTGGTCGCCGGCGAGCTCGGACGGCAGCCCGTTGGTGTTGCCCACCCACACCCCTTGCACGAAGACCGCGCCTCGTTCCCCGAACTCCCGCGACACGACGGCGCCAACCGCCGGGGAGTACTGCTCCTTGAAGTTGTTCAACCCCTCGATGCTGAACAGCCCGGTCAGACTCACCGGCCACTCGCCGCCCTGCCGAGCGAAGTTGTACTGGCCGCCCAGCTGGATGGTCCTGTCGCTGGTGCGGTAGAAGCGGAGCTCGCCGCCGCGCGCGGGCGCGAAGCGGAACTCGAGCCCGATCTGCGCGTGCGAGTCGAAGCCGAAGAAATCGGCGGCTAGGTCGCCGAACGAGCCCTCCCCGAGCGGGCGCGTGAAACGATGCGTGACGCGAAAGGCGCTCTTGTAACGGGGGAGCCGTAGGGTCGTCGGCAGGTTCACGAGCGTGAAGTCCACGACCGCGTGATCGATCGACAGGTCTTCGTCGTCGGCCTTCCGCGGGACGCCTTCGGGGCGCGGCTGTGCATGAGTGTTCGCGCCGCCCAGTGCAACCAGAAGGGCGGCGATGAGCAGCGCGTATCGTGTCGTCATCGATTCAAGTCCTTCAGCGCGGCCGCGATCCGCAGGTAGTGACGCATGTAATACCGCAGCTCGAACACCCGGTCACGGCCGCACAACCAGCATCCCCTTCATGTCGCGGTGGCCGCGGCCGCAGTACTCGGAGCAGGCGATCTCGAAGTTGCCAGGCTCGTTCGCCTCGAACTCGAAGGTGATTGCCTCGCCGCCGCGCGGGATCGTCTTGCGAATGCCGAGCTTCTCGATGGCGAACCCGTGGGCGCCGTCGGCGCTCCTCACGGTGATCTTCACCCTGGTGCCCTTGTCGACTGCCAGCGTTGCCGGCTCGAACGCGAAGCGCCGCGCCGTTACCTCGAACTCCTCGACCCGCGCGGTTTCCTGCCCTGGCACTCCGGCCAGGGCCACGGTGGCGAGGAGCGCAGCGCCAACAACGGCGGCCTCGCGGCGTTTCCTCATGAAGGCCCCCTTGCATCAGGTCCGCCAGAGCGGGCGCATCACATTCGGAGCGCGAAGCCCTGCAGACCCGAGCGCAGGAGCCGCAAGCTCCGTGCCCGGCGCTGCATGCTCCTCCAGCCGGAAACGGGCACGAACCGGCGGGGAGCCGGGCGGCCCGCAGCGGCCCACTTACGCGGGATGAAGAGGATTACACGAAGCGTACGCAAGTCACGGGACCATGAAGATACGAAGACACGAAGGACGCTTCAGGGTCTGCGGCAGAGGGCGCCTGCCGGGCCGGCGGCCGGCCGCTGGGGCGACGGGCCCTGGAGCAAGCCGACTCAGGGTCTCCGCAGAACGACGAGCGACGAGGTGCCGCTCGGGCCCGAAGGAGCGAGGAAGTTCT
>JBHGBL010000020.1:0-49875 GCA_041947015.1 Vicinamibacterales bacterium | reverse complement strand
GGCGCAGCGACCGGGCACGGAGAACCAGTGGCCGGTCGCCGATAGCCGACAGGCGGATCGCGGGGCCACGAGGACACTAAGGCCGCGGCATGGGAACCCCCTACGATCGGACGCCGTTCAGCTCGTCGGCCGAGCTGTCGAGCTCGGGCTCGCCGTCGCGCCGAAGTTGATACCGCTTGATCTTGTTGTAGAGCGTCGCGCGGTCGATCCCCAGGATGCGAGCCGATTGGCTGATGTTGCCGCCCGTCTCGTGCAGCACGCCAGCGATATGCCTGCGCTCGACCTCCTCGAGCGACGCCGGGCCCTCTGTTCCAGTAAGGACCGGCGCCGCCGGCATCAGCCCGAGATCGGCCGCCTGCACCACGCGCCCGCTGGCAACGACCACGCCCCGCTCGAGGATGTTCCTGAGCTCGCGCACGTTGCCGGGCCAGCTGTGCGCCATCAGCAGCCGCATCGCCTCGGGCGAAAGGCTGTCCACGCGCTTGCCCGTCTCGGCCCCGAGCTGCTCGAGGAGGTGCTCGACCAGGAGCGGGATGTCCTCGAGCCGATCGCGCAGCGGCGGTATGACGATCGGGATGACGTTCAGCCGGTAGTACAGGTCCTCGCGGAACCTTCCTTCGTCCACCGCTTTCTTCAGATCCTTGTTGGTCGCCGCGATGATGCGCACGTCCACCTGCACGGAGTCGGAGCCTCCGACGCGGAAGAACCGGCGGTCCTCGAGGACGCGCAGGAGGTCGAGCTGGAGCTTCGGCGTGATGTCGCCGATCTCGTCGAGGAACAGCGTGCCGCCGTCGGCTGCCTCGAACTTGCCCTTGCGCCGCGCGACGGCCCCGGTGAAGGACCCCTTCTCGTGCCCGAAGAGCTCCGACTCGAGGAGCGTCTCGGTGAGCGCAGCGCACGACACGGCGACGAACGGGCCCTGCCTGCGCGGGCTCTCGGCGTGCACCGCGCGCGCGAGGAGCTCCTTGCCGGTGCCGCTCTCGCCGAGGATCAGGATGGTCGACGAGCTCTTCGCCGCCGTCCGCGCCAGATCGAAGACGGCGTGCATGCGCGCGCTCTTGCTGATCATGTCGCGAAAGCGGTAGTCGCGCTTGATGGCCTTGCGGAGGAGCAGGTTCTCGCGGACCAGCGTCTGCTGCGCGACTATCTTCTCGACCATCATGCTCAGTTCTTCGGGATCGAAGGGCTTCACCAGGTAGTCGTACGCCCCGAGTTTCATCGCCGAGACCGCGGTCTCGACAGTCGCATAGGCGGTCATGATCACGGCCGAGATCGTCGGCTGGATCTTCTTCGCCTCCTCGAGCACCTGGAGCCCGTCCATGCCCGGCATCTTCAGGTCCACCAGCAGGATCGACCACGGCTCGGCCTTGAGCCGTTCGATGGCCTCGAAGCCATCGGCCGCCGTCGCAAGCGTGTACCCGTCCTTTTCCAGCCAGCCGGACAAAGACTCCCGGACGATCTCCTCGTCGTCGGCAATCAGGATGCGGGTGCGTTCTCTACTCATTTGGTCTTCCTCTGCTTGCGGTGTTGCGGTACCTGGCCAGGCAAGCCCGGCACGGAGACAAGCGCTTCTGGTCCACGTTGAGCACGGCTACCGACCTCGCCATCACGCACTGCGGATCCAGACAGTGCAGCAGCCCGAAGGTGTGCCCCAGCTCGTGCACGCACTCCTTGGCTACCCTCGTCGTCAGGAGGCCGTTCCCCGCCGCGCCGCCCGTTCGCAGCCGCGCCGTCGAAACGAGCGCCCCCGCCCCGTTCAACTGAGCCTCTCCGAAGACGAACGTGAGAATCGGGATGAACAGGTCCACGTCCGTCAGGCCGAGCACCTTGTGCGCAGCCTCCGGCCTGTTCTCGACCAGCCACTTCAGGATCCTGGTGGACGAGTACTGCTGCCGCCTGTGGTCGTAAGCGGAATCGGGCCGCTCAGACCGCTGCCAAAGCCGCACCGGCAGATCGAAGACCTCCTCGATTGCCGTCCTTACCGGCCCAAGCAGCCGCACGTCGGCGGCTTCGTCCCCGATCCACCAGAGGAATATCTCAGTCAACGAAAGCTGGACGCTGGTCGCTGAAAGCTGAAGACGTACGCTTCGTGTCGCGGCCGCATGTCGTCGGTCGAACGACCTGGTGCAGAGCATCGAGCACCGGGGCGCAGCGCCGGTTCACCGAAGCGCGGCTTCCCTCGATCTGCGACATGCGAGTTGCGGCATGCGACACGCCCTCTTCGCACAATTCGCGACATACGCCTCACACCTCACTCGATGCCGTCCCTGCCCCTGCCTCCGCCAGCGGCAGCCGGATGAAAACCGTCGTCCCCTGGCCGACCTTGCTCTTGATGTCGAGCTTGCCGCCGTGGCGCTCGACGATGCCGTATACCACCGAGAGGCCGAGGCCCGTGCCCTTCTCCTTCGTCGTGAAGAATGGATCGAGAATCTTCGAAAGGTGCTCGGGCGGGATCCCCGTGCCCGTGTCGGCCACGGCGATCTCGATGATCCTCTCGGCACCGAGCACGCGCGAGGTGACCGTGAGCGATCCGCCCTTCGGCATGGCGTCGGCGGCGTTCAGCATCACGTTGACGAACGCCTGCCGAAGCTGCCCGAAATCGGCGTTGACCACCTGCCCTGGAACCAGGTCTGTCGTCCAGCTGATGCCCTGGAGCGAAAGCTGGTTGCCGAGGAGCGACAGCGCCTCCAGGATGGGCGCGCTCGGGTCGGTCGGCTTGGGGGTCAGCGGGCGCTGCCTGGAAAACTCCAAGAGGTTCCGCACGATCGCCGTGCAACGTTCGGTCTCTCGCTGCACCAGCCGAAGGTTCCTGAGGCAGGCCTCCTTGACCTTCGGCCCGGTGTCGCCATCCTCGTGGATGCGGATCAGGAGCTTCGCGTAGACGAGGATGCCCGACAGCGGATTGTTGATCTCGTGCGCGATCGATGCGGCAAGGCGACCGATGGACGACAGCTTCTCGGACTGAATCAGCTGCGCCTGCGCTTCCTTGAGCGCCGCCGTCCGCTCTTCGACCTGCATCTCGAGCGTTTCGGCGGCCCTCTTCAGCTCCGCCTGAGCCTGCCGCAACGACCCGATCATGTCGTTGAAGGACTGCGCCAGCGTTCCCAGCTCGTCTCCGCCCGGGACCGCGATCTGCTGATCGAGGTCGCCGTCGGCGACCTTCCTCGTGGCGTAGACGAGCTCGCTCACCGGGCGCACGATCTGCCACCGCGCGAACGCGGTGACGCCGGCCGCAAGCAGCACTATCCCGATTCCCGAGACGAGGATCATGCTTCGCTTGAGCTGCGCGCGCTCGCGGTCGACGTCTTCGAGCGAGAGCCCGATGTCGACAACGCCCAGCACGCGCTGCGACGCCGGGTGCACGTGGCAGGAAGCCTCCGAGCACGACCGCTCGTTGTAGATCGGCGTCACCATTCCGAGGACACGATGGCCGCCAGACGTGTACTCGCGTCGGCGCGAGGGCAGATTGAGGCGCTCGAGCGGCTGACCGGCAACGTGACACTGGTAGCAGGACTCGGCCGTCTTGTCCACGAACGTGCCGACCTCCCTGCGGTCGGTGGAGAAGGTGACCCGCCCCTCCTTGTTGAAGATGCGCACCTTCTCGACACCTTCCTGCCGCCCGATCGTGTCCATCGCCCGGTAGGTGTCCTCCTGCCGGTTGTCGAGCATGGAATGATAGGTGCTGCTCCTGATCGTGTCGCTGAAGCGCGCGGCGCCCTTGTCCACTTCGGCCAGGAGATGCTCGGTGTGCGTGTACCAGGCGACAAGAGTCAACGCGCCGATGACGGCAAGGGCGAGAACCGCAGTGCCCACCGTCAGCTTGACGCTCAGCCTCTTGTGCCAGGGTATGCTCGTCATCGCATGCCGACCTGCCGCCGGGACAGCTGGACGCCACCCTCGCACCAGCGGCTACGACTGCTGCCGAGAAAAGCTGCTCTGAAAAGGGGGACAGACCAGGCTCGAAACCGCTGGCGAAACCCACAGCGGCCCGAACGCCAAGTGTTCGGTTATTCTACATCAACGAACAGCCAGAGAACGGCGGGTCGTTGGATTAGTCCACAAGAACGTGCGAAGTCCCTTTCGGCTCGGCAATCCGCGTGCACAGGTACAAGGCGGCCGCGCTCTCCAATAGCCTGCTGACGGCCTCCCGACGGGCGGGCTGCTGCCGCATCTATCAGGCAGTACCGCCCAACCGCGTTTCGAGTCCGGACCCTGGCCCGGGGAAACGCTGGCATGCGCCGTCAGCGCTACGCCGCGGTTGTCCGGCCGACGCGGGCCTCGGCCGCTTCTTGCGCCGCGGTTTTCAGCAGCATTGCTGCCGTGTAGACGACGACGACGATGACGAGCCAGCGGACGGCTACGAGCGACAGCTGCTTGACGATCACGCCCGCGACGAACGACCCGAAGATGCCGCCCATCGCAAGGCCGAGGGCATTGCGCAGGCTGTAGGCGCGCTCGCGGATGAACCGAAGGCCGCCGATCGGCATGAGAAACGCGCACGAACCCATCATGATCGGAAACGCGGTGCGCTCGCTCATTCCGAGCAGGCTCACTAGGACCATGCACGGCGCGTAGAGACCGATGCCGAGCGTCATCAGTGCGCCCAGCATGAAGTTGCCTCCCACCGCGATCACCAGTTTCAGCCCTCGCACGCCGATTTCGTCGCTGCCGGCTGGAAACAGCTTCAGCTGGGTCATCAACATGAAGGCAGCGGCCGCGAGCAGCGCCATCGCCATTCCGATCTGCACCTTCCGCTTGGGCCAGCGCGCCACTATTCCCGCGCCGAGCCAGGCCCCGAGGATGGCTGCGATGATCATCGCGAAGAGCGTGAGGACGTCTACCGGTATCACTGCGGTGAAGATGAATGCCTGCGTGATCGTCGGCAGCGCATGGCCGGAGTTGAGCGTCCCCGGTATGACCCGATCCGGCACCATGCCGCGCAGGCGGAACACGGTGGTCGTGGTGGCGAACGATCCGATTCCAAGCGCGTCGAGGAAGTTCGTCACGAATCCGAGGCCGACTTGAAAGGCGCCCGGCATCCGTGCGTCGCCGGCGGGCGTCCCGGCCGCATCCGGGTCGCGGCGCGTCTTCAGCGCCTCACGGGCCCAGCCTCCGATGTACACCGCCGTCAAACCGCCCAGGGCTGCGAGCAGAGCCGTAATTGGGTTCATTCGCGGGTCATCTCCGTTTACGCGAGATCCATGACGGCGGATGCTAACGCATGCCGGCGACCGGCGACAAGCGCATTCGTTGTTCGAGCCTGTGAGGGTCTGAAGCCCGGAGCCCCGAATCCGACGCCGTGGTGGGAAGCCCGAAGCCCGAGGCCGTCAGGCGCGTCTGAGTTCGCCCCGCCGAAGCTTCCGGTACATCTCGAGCGCTTCCTGGACGATCCTCGTCGCGTCGGCAGGGCCGAGGAGGTCCTCGACGACGACCTGCTTCTGCTCGAGGATCTTGTAGTCCTCGAAGAACCGTCGGATTTCGCGCATGACGTGCTGCGGGAGCTCGGCCTGGTCGGTGTAGTGCGAAACAGCCGGGTCGTGGATGCTCACCGCGACGATCTTGTCGTCGATTCCTTTCTCGTCGCGCATGCGCATCACGCCGACTGCCCGGGCGTCGAGCACAGTCAGCGGGTGCACGGCTTCCTGTCCCAGCACGAGGACGTCGAGCGGGTCGAGATCGTCGCAGAACGTGCGCGGGATGAAGCCGTAGTTGGCCGGGTAGTAGATGGCCCCGTAGAGCACGCGATCGAGCCGGAGGGCGCCCGTGTCCTTGTCCAGCTCGTACTTGTTCCGGCTCCCCATCGGGACCTCGATGACCACCGGGAAGTGGCTCTCGACGAGGTCGTCGTCCACGTAGATGTCGTGCCAGGGGTGCATGGATCCGATCCTGATCGAATCAATCCTCCATCCGGATCACGCCTTGCTTGATCGCGAATCGTATCAGGTCCGTGCGGCTGTGGAGATCCAGTTTCTGCATGACGCGCTCGCGGTGGGACATCGCGGTCTTCACGCTGATGCCGAGCAGCTCGGCGACCTCCTTGTTCGAGTGCCCCTCGGCAACCAGTTTCAGCACCTGCTTCTCGCGATCGGTCAGGGTCTCGTAGGGTTCCTGGCCCTCGCCCGCCGGCGTTCCTTCCACCTGGTCGCGCATCGCCTGGCGCGCCACCTCCGGGTCGAGCACCAGGCCGCCGCGGGCGGCGGCGCGGATGGCGGCGGTGAGGTCAGAGCCGGCGGCCTTCTTCAGCACGTATCCCGACACGCCCGCCTTCAGGAACCGGCGCACGTACTCTCGGTCGTCGTACTGGCTCAGAACCAGGATCTTCGCCTGCGGGTCCTCGCGCAGGATTTCGAGCGTCGCCTCGAGCCCGCCGAGGCCCGGCATGGCAATGTCCATGAGGATCACGTCCGGGTGGAGCTTGCGCGCCGCCGCGATGGCTTCGCGGCCGTCTGCTGCCTCGCCGACGACCTCGATGTCGCTCGAGAGCCTCAGGAGGGCGCGGATCCCCTCGCGCACGATGGCGTGGTCGTCGGCAACCAGGACTCTGATAGCCATATAGTCACAGCTTCCCAGTTCTCAGCGTTCGTTGTTTCCTGTTTCCCTCCCCACTGGCACCGATACCGTGATGTGCACGCCCTGGCCTGGCGCGGTGTCGATCGCGATGGTCCCGCCGAGGAGCTCGACGCGCTCCCTCATACCCATCAGCCCCAGGCCGCGCTGCGAGCTTCCCTCAACTGCCGGCAGGCTCGCCAGATCGAACCCCAGCCCGTCGTCTTCGATCTCGATCGTGACCATCTCGTCCGTCACCGCGCACTGTATCAGGACAATGTCCGCCTGGCCATGCCGGGCGACGTTCGTGATGGCCTCCTGGACGACTCGGAAGAGGGCTGTCTCCCACTCGGGAGGCAGCCGCCGCTCGACGCCGGTGAACTCGTAGCGGACAGTCACGCCGAGCGGCTCGAGTGTTCTTTCCGCGTACCACCGGATGGCCGACCACAGGCCGAGGTCGTCGAGCACCGATGGCCTCAGATCGTATATGAGGCGGTGGAGTTCCTCGAGCGTGCGGACGGTGAGGTTCTGTGCCTCTTCGAGCCGCTGTCTCGAGAGATCGGACGGGAATGCGGCCAGCGAGGTCTGGAGCCCCATGGCGAGGGCGCTGAGTGTCTGGCTGGTTTCGTCGTGGAGCTCGCGGGCGAGGCGCTTCCGCTCGTCTTCCTGCGCCGAGATGACCTTTCGCAGCAGTTCGTGGCGCCGTTCCTCGCGCTCCTGGATCTGCCTGTAGAGGCGCTCGAGCTCGCGCGTTCTGTCCTCGACGCGGCGTTCGAGCTCGGCGTTCGCGCGCGCGATGTCCGCGAGCGACGATTCGAGTGCGGTGCGCATCCGCTCGAGCGACCGTCCGAGCCGGCCCACCTCGTCTTCGGGAAGTCGCGGTATCGGACGGCCGAGTTCGCCCGCCGCTATGCCTTCGGCTGCGCTCGTCAGCAGCGCGAGCGGCCGGCGGACGCTCTCCGCGGCGCCCCATGCAAAGAGCAGGGCGAGGAGGACGAGCGCGATGCCGGCGGAGGCAATCCTCCGGCGCAGCGCGACCGTCGCGGCGTAGGCCCGGTCTGCGCCCTGGCGAACGGCAACTACCCACGGGGCGACGGACACCGGCGCCATGGCCGCCACCTCGTCGGATGTTCCGCCCGGCACCGGGCAATCATCGCAGTTCACGATGCCGACGGGACGCCCTCGAACGAGCGACTCAACTGCCTGGCGGTGGCCGGTCTGGAAGAACTGACGAGAGCTGTCGGTGCTGGCCAGCACACGAGCGCGGTCGTCCAGGAGGTCGGTTGAAGCGCCTTCGCCCGGCCCGGCCCCGGAGAAAAGCGATGTCAGGCGCGCGGACTTCGGATCGATGGTTCCGCCCGCGAGCGCCGTCACATCGCCGTGCCAGTCGCGAAGCGGGACGAGCGCGTAGATGGTCGGCCTGTCCGCCTCGCGGCCCAGAAGCACCGAGAACGACGGTCTGCCGCTCACGAACGCCTGGCGGGCGCCGGGGACCTCGCCGATTCCCCCCAACGTCCCGATTGCCTCGACAGGCCCGGGAAGGGTGTGGCGGCCGTCGCGGCCAACGAGGAATGCGTGTTCGAGGAGGCGTGCGCGGCGCAGGATTTCCGTCAGCGCCGCCTGCTCCGGCGCCTCGTCTTCGTCCTCGAGGTTCAGTTCCTGGCCCATGCCCTGGAGGAGTTCGAGGTCGTGCCGGAGGACCGAGCCGACGCGGTCCGCGACGACCCGCGCGACGACCTCGCGCTCGTGGAGCAGCTGCTCGGTGAGGACTGCCGAGTAGGACCAGGCGATCCAGCCCATGATGAGCAGGGCTGCAAGCGTCCCCGAGCCCACGAGCAGCATCACGCGCGTTCGCAGGCTTCGCCCGCTCCCTCTCGCGCGGACTTCCGGGTCGTTCATCGGCTGCTGCCCCGTCGCGTTGCTTCCGCCATCGAGATCAGTCTAACAGTAGGGACATCGAGCAAGAGCAATGGAGACATCGGGCAGTCAGTGACGGGGCCATCGAGCCCCCCAAGAGTCTGTCCTTCGTGCCTTCGCGTCTCCGTGGCCCCGTGTGATCCCTACTCGGTTCCCCTCTCGATCTCCTCGAGCTCCAGCGGATGCTCATGGAGCATCCGCTCGCGGGAGATCTTGCCGGTGAAGATTCCGGTGTCGAACGGGAAGACGTCCGGGTTGAAGTGGGCGTTGTAGGTGTGCCAGAGAATGACGACGAGAAACGCCATCAGCCCCTCGTTGCCGTGAGCGACCTTCGCCGCCGGTATGAACTCGCCCGGGAGGACGGTGGTCGCGGCGATGGGGAAGTAGAGCAGGAAGCCGGTCGTCACCATGATGATGCCGCCCATGACGACGCCCCAGTACTCGAACTTCTGGCGGTAGTCGAACCGCCCGAACCTTGCCGGCTGGTCCGACGCCCCCAGGTAGTACTTCAACATCTGTATCGCATCGTCGAAGTCCTTGCGGTTGGGGACGATGGTCGGCTGAGAGCGGCCCGTCAGGACGAGGCCGATGGCGAGCGTCAGGTGGAAGGCGGTGAGGACGGCGAAGAGGATGCCGGCAAGGCGGTGTACGCCGCGGACGAAGGAGATGCCGCCCATCCAGTAGATCATCGACTGGGCCCAGTCGCTGGAGGCGTACTTCTGCGGGAAGCCGGTGAGCGACAGGGTGATGAAGAGGACCATCACCGAGAAGTGCTCGACGCGCTGCCTGGTGCTGAAGCGGCGGATGTACTCGGTCATCGGTTCACCACCACGCGCCAGAGGTGCAGGA
Source organism: Vicinamibacterales bacterium (assembly GCA_041947015.1). Classification (GTDB taxonomy): domain Bacteria; phylum Acidobacteriota; class Vicinamibacteria; order Vicinamibacterales; family Fen-181; genus JBHGBL01. The sequence goes on along the minus strand of JBHGBL010000020.1, from coordinate 40,563 downwards.
GGATCTGGAGGACGAGCCCGCCGATGATGAAGGGGATGAAGATGTTGTAGAAGAGCTGGACCCCGTGGACGAGGGGCGCGTTGTCCCACGAGGGCTCGTAGTGCGACATCCACGCGGCCGGGAAGTTGGGCCCCGCCCCCTCGTGGCAGCGCCGGCAGACCTCGAGCAGGTTCTCCTGCATCGCGGGCGAAGCCTTGCTGTCGATTGCCGTGATGTCGTGCACCCCGTGGCAGTCGGTGCAGACGGCGGCGACGCGGCTCGGCGTGCTCGCGCCAGATCGCTGAAGGGTGGCCGTCACGCCGTGGAAATCCGCGAGGTAGGTGTCGAGCACGTTCGTCGAGATGCCGTACTTCTCCATCATGCGCTCGTTGGCGTGGCACGTCGCGCACATCTCGGGGCTGTTCAGCCGCCAGGCGGAATCGTGCGGCCCGGCAACGTCGTGCGTCCGGTGGCAGTCCGTGCACGTCGGGACGTCCGCATTCCTGTCTTCGAGGAGCGCCCTCCCGTGGACGCTCTTCGCGTAGACCTGCTGCACGCCTTCATGGCAGGCCGCGCAGGTATTCGAGATCTGGGAACGCGGCTGCGCGGGCCTCGCCGTGTCGTGCGCGCCGTGGCAGTCGACACAGGTCGGCGCAGTCGTGTCGCCGCGGGCGAGCGCCTCGTAGTGAACGCTGTCGAGAGTCTTGCTGTAGTTCGCGAAGTGGCACTTCTTGCAGGACTCGTAGTAGGCGATCGTGAACTCGCGAAGCGTCCTGAACGGCTTCGACGGGTGCGGAATCGTCATCATCTCCGGGTGGCACTCGCGGCACGACAGCCTGGCGCCGTGAACCGATTCCGCGAAGACGGAGCGGTCCACGTAGAGGCTGCGCACCTCGCCGCTCTCGAGCGTCACAGCCATGTCGCCTTCGCCGTGGCATCCGAGGCACATGTCGATGACCTCGGCCTGTGCCTCGGTCTGGCCTGGAGGGATGGCCGGCTGCGATTCAGCCTGAGGCTCCTTCGCGGGCGGCTGCGGCGTGGGTGGCCGGTGATCTGATGGCGGCGCGGGTTGCGTGTGCGCCACAACCAGCCGCTGCCTGGACGCCGCCGGGGAAACCCGCCTGGCGGCGCCCTCGACCTGCCGGGGTCCGGGCACGCCAGAGCCTCGCTGCGGATGTGAGGCAGAGATCTCGGGCAGGTCAGGTGCCGTGGGCCCCGGTAAGGAAGCATCGCGGGCGGCCCCCCGGGCCCCGCCCGCAAGGGCGAACGCGAGCGCGACTGCTACGAGCGACAGCGTCATCGATCTACACGAGAGAGCCGGTCGTCTGGCGGAGACCGCCGGTCTTCCTGGCACAGAGAACGCCGATTCGAGCCGGCCCCGCCTGGAGGTGTCGTCTCCCTGTCGCCTCGCGAAAAGGAAGAATCCCTCGCGCCCCACAGGAGGGGCCTCGGTTGAGCAAGCTCGTTGCCAACGAGCACATCAGCAAGAAGCAGCTTCTTCTGGGGATCGGTGGCACCGGCACCCCGCATTGCCGCCGGGCGTTGCCGGTTTTCCGACACCCCCGCCCCGCGGTCGAGCTTGGTCCCTGTTGAAGGATACTACACTTGTGGCGCGCTTGTGGATGGAAAATCAGTCCCGGGCGGGTTTGTGCTGTCTCGCTTCTAGGAGTGACGGAATGTGGTCCGGGCCTGGCTTTCGCTGTCACGCCGGCAGGCGCAGCCGTGCGATGCACCCGCTCGTGTCGGTGCGGTTTTCCAGCGTCAGCGTGCCTCGATGTGCTTCTGCGATCTGGCGGCTGAGGACGAGGCCGATTCCCGACCCGCCCGGCTTGGTTGTGAAGAAGGGCACGAACAGGTTGGCTGTGCCCGACAGGCCCGGCCCCTCGTCGGTGACGGCCACCTCCGCCCGTCCCGCAGAGTGCGCGACCGAGATGTTCACCGCGCCGCCCGTCTGGAGCGCAGCGTCCACCGCGTTCCGGACGATGTTGATCAGCAGCTGCTCGATTTGATCGCCGTCGGCCTGAACGATGACGGGCTGACCGTCGCCGCAGACGTCGATCGGGAGGCGTGTCTCGAGGTGGGCGACGCGGCGAACGAGCGCTCCCAAGTCCAGCGGCGCGAGCGTCGGGCGCGGCAGCCGCGCCAGCCGCGCGTAGGCGGCGGTGAACCTGCCGAGCGCGTCGGCGCGCGTCGCTATCACTCCCAGGCCCTTCCTCGCATCGTCCCTCCAGTCCGACGGGAGTTCGTCGCGGCCGACCAGCGTCTCGAGGCTTCGCGCGATCGATTTGATGGGCGCCAGCGAGTTGTTGATCTCGTGGCCGAGGACGCGCATCAGGCGCTGCCACGCCTGGCGTTCTTCCTCGCGCAGCGGCTGGCTGACGTCGGTGAGGACGAGGAGCTTGTGCGGGAGACCGCCCTGGCGGAAGCTGCTGAGGCGGACCTCCCAGCGGCCGGAGCCGCCGGGGAAGGCTGCGTCCATCACGCGGGGCGCCTGGCTTTGGAGGCAGGCGGCGAGGCCGACCTCCGAAGCTGTGCGGTTCAGGAGGCGCTCGGCCGGCTGGGCCAGCAGCCGTTCGCCGGCGCGGTTCACCAGGCGCAGCCGTTCCTCCGCGTCGAAGGTGAATACGGCGACGTCGATTTCCGCCATGACCTTGCGCAGGAGTGCGGTGGCCTCGAGCGCATCGAGTCTCTGGTAGCGGATTGTTTCCGACAGGAGGTTCGCCTCGAGCATCACGTGGCCGAGCGGGTCCTCGAGGCCGGCCTGGCGGGCACGCACGGAAGCGTCGCCCTCCCTCAACCCGGCGAGGATGTTCGTGAGCGTCTGCAGCGGGTAGACGATGCGGTTGCGGACGGTGATGGCGGCCGCCCACCACGTGAGGACGACCACGAGCGTGACCGTCAACTGCACCTTGAGCGAGTAGTCGCCTCGCCACAGCACGACCATCGCGAAGACGACGGCCGGCAGGCCGCCAGCGAGCGCTGCGAGCAGGATGCGGCGGTCGAAGCGGATGCGTCTCGGGCGCATGACGGGCTGCCGACTACAGGCTACGGTTGCCGTCCGCGGAAGTGCACTCCCACCTATGTCCTGCTCGGCACCCCGTAGCGCTGAAGGCGCCGATAGAGCGCGCTGCGGCTCAGGCCGAGGGCGCGCGCCGCGTGGCTCACGTTGCCGTCGTAGCGGTCCATCGCCTTCCTGACCAGGAACGCCTCCACTTCCTCGAGGCTCATGTCCTCGATGCGGGAGGACTGATCGCGCGCAGGCCGCAGGCTGAGGTCGGAGATGGCGACCGCCCTTCCCTGAGCCATCAGGACGGCGCGCTCGATCGCGTGATCCAGCTCCCGGACGTTGCCGGGCCAGGGGTGATCGTGGAGCGCGCGCATCGCAGGCGCTTCGAAGCCGGCCAGACGCTTCCGGTAGCGCGCGGCGTGCTGCGAAAGGAAGTGGGCGGCTAGCGCCGGGATGTCCTCGCGCCGTTCGCGCAGCGGCGGGATGCGAATCTCGACCGTGTTCAGCCTGAAGAGCAGGTCCTGGCGAAAGCGGCCGGAGGCGACCTCGGCGCCGATATCGGCGTTGGTCGCCGAGATCACGCGAACGTTCACCTTGCGGGTGCGCGACGAGCCGACCCGCTCGAACTCGCCGGTCTCGAGAACTCGGAGCAGCGTCACCTGCTGGGATGGCGCGACGTTGGCTATCTCGTCGAGGAAGAGCGTGCCGCCGTCGGCCAGCTCGAAGCGGCCTACGCGGTCCACCTTCGCGTCCGTGTAGGCGCCCTTCACGTGGCCGAAGAGCTCGCTCTCGAAGACGCTCTCGGACAGTCCGCCGGCGTTCACGGTGACCATCGGCCTGGCTGCCCGCCGCGAGGCTGCGTGGAGCGCCTGCGCGACGACGCCCTTGCCGGTGCCGTTCTCGCCCGTGATGAGGACGTTGGCTTCCGACGGCCCCACGCGCGCGATCATCTGCAGCACCGGCTGCATCGACGGCGCGGCCGCGATCATGGCCGGGCGCGGCTGCTCGCGCAGTGCCCGATTCTCGGCCTCGAGCCGCTGCCCTCGCCTTAGCGCACGGCCGAGTTCCACCTGCGTGCGGACGATGCTCAGGAGCCGCTCGTTCTCCCACGGCTTCTGGACGAAGTCGCGGGCGCCGCGCCGCATTGCCTCGACGGCGAGGTCGACGCTGCCCCACGCGGTCATCACGACCACGGGCAGCGTGGCGTCGATCGACTGGAGCGCGTCGAGGACATCCAGGCCTTCCTTGCCAGAGGTCGTGTCGCGCGTGTAGTTGAGGTCCATCAGCACCGCGTCGAATTCGCGGTGCTCGACGGCCTCGACGATTGCGGCGGGGGAGCCGGCGGGCACGATCTCGTAGCCCTCGCTCTTGAGGAGCAGGCGCAGGGCCTCGGTGACATCGGGCTGGTCGTCGGCGATCAGGACTCGTGGGAGCATGTCGCAGTATTTCAGAATTCAGGCTCCCCGACTTCGCCGCGTGTCATGTCGTTGCCGTGAGCGGCGCTGCGACCGCCAGGTTATTCCACCACCCAGCCGTCGCGCAACTTGATGATCCTGTCGCTGTAGGCGGCGTTGATTTCCGAGTGCGTCACCTGGACGATCGTCGTCCCCTCGCGGTTCAGCCGCTTGAAGAGCTCCATGATCTCGCGGCCCTGCTCGGTGTGCAGGTTTCCTGTCGGCTCGTCTGCCAGAATCAGCTTCGGGCTCGCGACGATTGCCCGCGCCACCGCCACGAGCTGCTGCTGCCCGCCCGAAAGCTGGTTGGGGTAGAGGTCCTTCTTCCCGACTATCTGGAACCTGTCGAGCACGTCGCACACGATCGACTGCCGCTCGCTCCGCCTCACGTTGCGGTAGGAGAGCGGGACCTCGAGGTTCTCGTAGACCGTGAGGTTGTCGAGCAGGTGGTAGCTCTGGAAGACGAAGCCGATGTACTGCTTGTGGAGGGCGGCGCGCTCTTTCGGCTTGAGGCGGTGGACCGGGTGGCCGAGGAAGTCGTACTCCCCGGTCCAGTCGCTGTCGTGCATCCCGATGATGTGCAGGATGGTGGACTTGCCGGCGCCCGATGGGCCCATTATCGAGACGAACTCGCCCTCCTTGACGTCGAAGCTCACCCTGCGCAGCACGTATGTCCTGCTGAGGCCGTGCTGGTAGTACTTCTCGATCTGCCGGAGCGAGAACATGTGCCCGTCGTCGATTCGCTAGGCCATCGCTTCGCTCTCCTCGACGATGCGGCCGTCGAAGAGATGGATGGTACGCTGAGCGTGGCGCGCGAAGCGTGGGTCGTGCGTGACCATGCAGATTGTCGAGCCCTGCTCGTGGAGCTGGCGAAGGAGCTCCATCACGGCCTCGCCGTTCCGCGAGTCGAGATTGCCGGTGGGCTCGTCGGCCAGGAGGATTAGGGGCTCGCCGACGAGAGCGCGCGCGACGGCGACCCTCTGCTGCTGGCCGCCCGAGAGCTGGCTCGGCAGGTGCTTGGCGCGGTGGGCCATTCCGACCTTCTCGAGGGCTTCGGTCGTGCGCTTCTTGCGCTCGGCCGACTTCATGCCGCGGTAGGTGAGCGGCAGCTCGACGTTCTCGAAGACCGTGAGGTCGCCAATCAGGTTGAAGCTCTGGAAGATGAAGCCCACCTCGCGGTTGCGGATTCGCGCCCTCTCGGCGAGGCTGAGCTTCGCGACCTGCCTCCCGTTCAGAAGGTACTCGCCGTCAGTGGGAGTGTCGAGCAGACCGACAATCGAGAGGAGCGTCGACTTCCCGCATCCCGACGGCCCGGCAATCGAGACGTACTCGCCCTTGTGGATCTCCATCTGGATGCCTGACAGGGCGTGCGTCTCGACCTCGTCCGTGTAGAAGATCTTCGTCACGTTATCGAGCCGGATGATTGGCTGCCCGTTGGTTTCCATCGCCGCTCCTGCTTGCTGGTTGTTGATTACCGCCAGGTTCGAGCGCTTTCAGAAGGAGCTCCGGCACTCTTCGTGTTTTCGTGCCTTCGTGGCCAAGTGGTCGCTATCTGAGTCGCACCCTGTCGAACGCATCCCACGTCGACATGTCCGAGAGTATAACCTCGTCGCCAGGCTGCAGCCCCGCGCGGATCTCGACCGTGTTGACCGAGGTCCGCCCAAGCGTCACCTTTACGCGTACCGCCGTCCGTCCCCCTTCTTCGAGCTTGAACATCCCGATCGTGCTGTCGTCCTGCCCGTAGGTCGGCCGTCCAACCTGCACGACGTCGTCCAGGCGTTCGAGTTCGATCGTGCCGTCCACGCTGAGGTCCGGCCGCGCGCCCTTCGGCAGCTCGCCGTCGAGCGCTACGTCCACTGTCACCGACCCCTGCTGCACGGCCGGATCGATCCGTGAGACGTGGCCGGGGATGGTTCCGTTCCTCGTATCGACGACGACCGGCTGGCCGATCTGGATGTCCTTCGCTTGCGTCTCGGCGATCTTCAGCTCCGCCTTGAGCCGCTTCGGGTCGGCCACCCGCGCGAGGTTCGTGCCAGGGCTCACCTGCTGGCCGACCTGCACTTCGATCTGCTGGAGTACGCCAGGCGTGCCGGCCCTGACCTTCAGCGACTCGTAGCGTTGGCGGGCCAGGGCGGCCGAGGCGCGCAGCCGCTTCACCTCTGTTTCCTGGACCTGCAGCTGTGCCTGGATCGAGGCGTCCATCGACGACAGACGTTTCTTCTCTATGGCGTTCCGCGTCGCGAGCTGCTCGGCGCGCACCTGCGAGAGCTTGGTGGTGAGCGAGGAGACGAGGCCCTGGCGCGCGAGTTCCGCGTCCGCCTCCGCCTGGAGCGTCGCCTGGCGGAACTCTGCCTCCACCGAGGCTGCCGTCGCCTGCTGGGCGAGCAGCTCGTTTGCGAGCCGCACGCGGAGGTTCGTCAGCTGCGCCTCGGCGGCCTCGAGCTGCGATTCGGCCTCGAGCAGCGCCTGCGCCTGCTCGGGGTTGCTGAGCTCGAGGATCACCGTGTCCGGCTCCACCGTCGTTCCGGGCCAGACGATGATCCTCTCGACGCGGCCGTTCGTCACGGCGGGGATCCAGCGGATGTCTTCCGGAACCAGGGTACCGAGGCCTCTTACCTGGCGGAGCATGGGCCCGCGCCTCACCTTTTCTATCCACACCGTCGAGCGTTCGACGGTGGGCGCCGCGGGCTTCAGCCGCGACAGGCCGTAGGTGACGAGGGCGATTGCCACTACCGCGATAGCGCCGTAGATGATGCGGCGGATGCGGCGCTTTCGGGCTTCTGCTACGCGAGGGATGTCGACCATCTCTTTGCCTTAGACGGAAAAGAGGCCGAAATCGGTCCATCGACTTGGATCGGCCGGTCTCCTTGGGGCGAGGGACGTGCCAGCCTGGCGGGGACGTTCCAAGTAGCTGGCACCAGACGACTTCTGGTCCGCGCGATTGCGGCTCCGGGTCGGTCGGCCTGTGCGGCGTCGGACTCGGCCGTCCCGGAAACGGACACCAACTCCGCCGTGGGGGAGGCCGACCTGCTTCCTACTTCTTCTCCCGGAATCCCGCCGGTATCTGCACGTCGTCCGGCGCGACCGTCGTCTGGACGCTCAGGACCTCGTTCGTTGTCGTCATGATCGTGGTGCGGCCCGCCTTCGAGGCGTCCGTGTCTTCCGGCTTCTTCTTCGCGATGCGCCGTCCGATGCCGCCCATCAGCCCGCCGATGCCGCCCTGCTTCGGCTGATCCTCTTGCTTCGCCTCCGCTGCGGCCTGCTCTGCGCCCTTCACGCCGCTCACCGTGAGCGTGGTCAGGATCGGGGTCCCGTCCATCCTGCTGCCCTCGGCCTGCCACTTGGCCATCGCATCCTGCATGCCCGGCCACAGCGCCATGGCCATCGCCATCTGCTGCGCCTCGACGCCTGCGCCCGTCAGGCCGTACAGTTTCTCGGCGTAGCGGCGATCGAAGTCGCGGACTTCCTTCATCGCGGCGATTGTCGGGGCCATCCACATGTCGGCGGTCATGACGATGCCGCCCGACTCCTCGAGCTTCTTGCCCTTCTCGCGCACCGTGATGGTGGCGATGACCTGCTTGCAGTCGAAGCCGTTGATTGCCCTGGCCTGGCCGGTCGCCTTCACGTCGAAGTCCACTTCGAATTCCTTCTTCGGCTGCTCCTCCTTGCGGCCTTCCTGCTTGCGGGCTTCTTCCTGCGCCTCCTTGCGCGCCTCTTCCATCTGGCGGCGGAGCTCGGCGAAGGTCGTCACCTTGTAGGACTTGTCGCGGATGTCGATGTCGTAGACCTTCTCTTCGGCAAGGTCGATGATCTGCCCGCCCTGCTCGCTCATCGTCGCCTTGCGGTCGCCCTGGACCGCTACGGTGTTGACGATGCCCTCGCGCGCAGCCTTGCCGCCGAAGAGGCCGACGACGCGGCCGAGTCCGCCCTCGAACTTGACGAGCGACTTCTCGCGCGTCTTGACCTCGCCGAGCAGGCTCACAGAAAGCATGAGCGTGAAAGCGAGCAGGAAGGAAGCGCCCGTCCGGACACGTGACATTGGAATCCTCCTGGTGGCGGCCGCGCGGGGCGGCCGTTGCAGGCGCCTATTCTACCGCGTTCCCGGCGTCGGCCCTGCCGCCGCGGGTCCGTGGTGCCGTCGACCGTCGCGAGGCCGCGGGTTCCGGGGACGCCACTTGCTCCTGTCGCCGCACTCTGGAACCGCGACCGTTGCGGGAAACAGCTTCCCGGTGACCCTCGCTGCGGCGTCGTCCTGCGCCGGTTTCACGCTGAGTCCCTCCGCGGCCAACCCTGGTTCCGCCGCCGGCGCAGGTCGTGACGATCGGCCGTGGCAAGGCGCGAGCAGGCCGGACGCCGCGGCCGACGTGACCGAGGTGGCGAACTCTCCGGCGGCCAGTAGAGCCGTAACGCCGCCCCTGCTCGCGTCTGCTAACATACCCCGGCTGTGACCCCACCGGACTCACCGGTCGGCGAGCTAGGGCCTCGGCGCCGAGGGCGCCGACGCCTCACCGCGCTGACGGCCGCGGTCGGCCTTCTCGCCGTCCTCCTCTTCGCGTGGACGCTCCACCGCGCGGGCCTTCAAGACATCCTCGTGGGCATCCGGCGGATCGGGGTGACGGGCTTCCTGGCGGTCATCGCCCTCTCGGGCCTCAGGCTTGGCGTGCGCACGCTCGGGTGGCTGGTCTGCCTGGGGACGTCCGTGCGCCTGCCTTTCCGCGATGCGTTTTCCGCGATGCTGATGGGCGAGGCGCTCGGCAACCTCACGCCGCTGGCCACGGTCGTGAGCGAGCCGGCCAAGGCCGTTTTCGTCAGGGCTCGCGTTCCGCTCGAGACGTCCTTCACAGCGCTCGTCGTCGAAAACCTGTTCTACGTTTTGTCGATGGGCCTCGTGATCGCGCTTGGCGCCGTGGCGTTCCTCTTCGAGTTCCGCGCGACTGAAGGTCTGGGCGTCGTCACCGTCGCATCGCTCGCGGTGGCGGGGTGCGTCGGGCTGATAGGCTACGCCGTGCTTCTGGCGAACGCGCGGCCGATGACCGCGGTCCTCGGCTGGCTCTTGCGGAGGCACCTCCTGCCGTCGGCCCTGGCGAGTCACGTCGATGGAGCCGCCAGGCTGGAGGCGACGGTAAACGGCTTCACCAGGCGGAACCGTGCGCGGCTCGTGCCCCTCGTTGCGCTCGAGGCGACCTTCCAGGTGGCGGGCATCGCGGAAGTGTGGCTGACGTTGTTTCTCATGGGGGCGTTCACGGGAGCGGCGTGGTGGGGGCTGACCGAGGCGCTCGTCCTCGAGTCGACCGGGCGGGTCGTCAACCTTCTCTTCAAGTTCGTTCCGTTCCGGGTGGGGGTGGATGAAGCTGGGGCTGTGCTGGTTGCGGACGTACTGCGGCTGGGGCCTGCGGCGGGCGGGGCGCTCGCTCTTGCGCGGAAGGCGCGGCTGCTGGTGTGGACAGCGGCCGGCGTCGCGCTTCTGGTGGCGCGCGGCCTCTCGGTCGGCCGGGCGGTCTCCGAGGCCGAAGCTGCCGCATCGCTCGAACAGGAGCGGTGAGCAGATCTCGTATCAGTTTTGATACACCTTCACCTTCCCTTCATATAAAAGGATGCTATCCTTCCGCCGATACCTCTACTGGGTCTGCCACGCGCTCCGCACTCTCTCTCGGGCGGCTCCGCGCGACGGACGGGTTGACGCGACACATCATGGCAACCGTCAGTTCGATCGAGTTACCCAGGCTGGTCTGGCAGAGCCCGCTGATGGCCTCGGTTTGCGCGCTGGCGTCCCGCGTGGCGCCTGGCGACGCGAAGGTGGTCATAACCGGTGAAAGCGGGGTGGGCAAGGACGTCGTTGCGCGGCTGATACACGTTCAGTCCAAGCGTGCGGCGCACCCGTTCGTTGCGGTCAACTGCGCCGCATTCACCGAGACGCTCCTCGAGTCGGAGCTTTTCGGCCATGTGAAGGGCGCCTTCACGGGTGCCTACCGGGACAAGGCAGGGAAGCTGCAGCTTGCCGACAAGGGCACGATATTCCTGGACGAGGTGGGGGAGATGTGCATGCGGATGCAGGCGCTCCTTCTCCGCTTCCTCGAGAACGGCGAGATGCAGCCCGTTGGCGCGCACGGCCCGGTGCCGCCGGTTGACGTCCGCGTCATTGCCGCGACGAACCGCAACCTCGCGGATCTGGTTGCTGCCGGGCGGTTCAGGGAGGACCTTCTTTATCGCTTGAAGGTCGTTCACATCCGCATCCCGCCGCTTCGGGAGCGCGCTGAAGATATAGCGCCGCTCGTCGAGCACTTCGCCCGGGAGACTGGGCGTCCCATCAGGTTCACGGATGCGGCGATGAAGGCCCTCGAGCGTTACCGGTGGCCTGGCAACATACGGGAGCTTCAGAACGTCGTCGAGCAGCTTGCGTGGACGGCGGGGGTCGAGGCGATCGACGTTCCGCAGCTTCCGCCGGCGATAATCGGGGAGAGCGAGACGCGGTTGACGCCGGTTCGCGAGCGGCGGCGGCAGGTTGCCGACGAGCTTTTCGACGGCCTCGTCTCGGGGCGGCTGCTGTTCTGGGAGCACGTGCACCGGTTGTTTCTCGACCGGGACATCACCAGGAACGACATCAGGGGTCTCATCGCGCGCGGCCTGTCGGCTGCGTCGGGGAGCTACCGGACGCTGCTCCAGATATTCGGGCTCGACGAGCAGGACTACAAGCGGTTCATGAACTTCCTCTCGACGCACGAGTGCACGGTGGACTACCGGGCGTTCCGGAGGCCCGGTGCGGAGCCGGAGCCGTACGTGGATACTGTGCGTCCGCTCGTGCCGCGCCTTCAGGAGGCGGAGGCGGCGAAGCACCGATCCGGCCGGGATATTCCAGCGTAGGGTGGCGGCGTTCTTCTCCCCGCTGGGGCGGCGCTCTGGGTTCCCGGGTCCCTAACCTCATCCGTATCAATCTGTTCTGCGCCAGACGCCTTTCTGGGCCTGACTAGAAATCGGTCGCTGGCGGCCCGCGTCCGGCGCGGCATCATCTGGCTGGCACATTCTGCAACCTCAGCGTTGCCAGCACATTGCAGCCGCTGCACCCGAAACGAGGCACCCGACTCGTCCGCGGCATCGGGATTGCGATTGGGCTGAGCCGTTCGGGATCGAGAAAGCCCACCACCCTTGCGGCGAGGCGTGATGTTCGATCGTAGAGTTCACCCCCGATACAAGTTGACTGCACCCCTCGAGTCCACGCTCAGGCTTGTCGAGGACGTGATCGTGGAACGTGTTTTAGGGGATGAGATGTGGGTCGTCAGCGCGACTCCCGGGCGGCCGGAAGAACGCCTCGCGGTGGATCGGCTTGGTTCGGCCCCCCCGATGCTGACGGGCGTGAAGGTTGTTGGCAGCGATCCGGTGATGCTCCGCGGGAAGCTGTGTCACCGCATACGGCTCGCGATGCTGGCGAACCACCATTGGCAACGGGACCTTGGCATTCACGGCGGCCTGGTGCGGGCGGTGCCGGTCAAGCTCGTAGACGTCAGCCGGGGCGGGTGCCTGCTGATGAGCGACATCCCGGTGGACGCCGGCACGCATGGCGAGCTCCAGGTGCGGGCCGAGGCGGGGGAGTGCTGGGATGCGCTCCGGGTTTCCAGGTGCTCGCATGTCGACGGCAGCAGCGGCCCTTTCCGGATCGGCGCGGAGTTTCTCCGGCCCCAGGTGAGCGATCGGTTTGGCGTTCGGTTCAACGGCTCGGCGCGCTCGGTGGCTGACGACATCGTCAGCCTTGAACGACAGGCCGGCACTTAGACAGGCCTGGGCGGCCGCGGCAACCGCGGCCTTCGCGAGCGGGCTGCATGGTGCCGCCCGCCTCCAACGGGGTTGCTGCCCCCGACCTGAAGCGCAGCAGGAGGCAGTATGAAGGAGCTTCTCAAGCGGTTCGTTCGTGAGGAAGAGGGCCAGGACCTGATCGAGTACGCGCTCCTGGCGGGGTTCATCTCACTCGCGGCCGTGGCGGCGATTACGGCTGTCGGCACCGCGCTGGATACGCTGTACGACAACGTGACCACCCAGGTAAACAACGCGGCATCGTAAGAGCTGCGGGCTGCCCCGCTGCACTTCTGCTGACGCGGGTTACAACGCCGGCCGGGTGGGAACACCCGGCCGGTGCCGAGGTGCTCATGAAGACCGTTTTCGGACGCCTTCTGAACGAGCAACGCGCACAAGATCTGATCGAATACGGTCTTCTCGCATCCTTGATAGCCCTGACAGCTCTTTCCGCCGTCGAGGGACTCGGCGTTGCGGTCGGCGACTACGTGAGCGGGGTTCTGGCGAGAGCGGCGACCTTGTTGACGGATCTCTGACGGTGCAAGCCATGCAACCTCCGATTCTGCGCGTCTGGCCGCGGGCCGTCGGCTGGTTCTTCCGCGACGAGACGGGCCAGGATCTGGTCGAGTACGCGCTCCTTTCCGCCTTCATCGGGCTGGCTGGGGTCGGAGTTTTCGAGCTCATCAGCGACGGACTGGCGGCGACATACGTCAGCTGGGTAGGGTCGCCGGACTCTGGCGTCCAGAGCCTCTGGCAGCCGCCGGATCCCCAGTGACAGGATCCGAGAGGGGACGAGATGGAAACCGGCATCGTGATTGCGGTCCTGGCGACCTGTCTGGCGGCGAGCGTGTCCGATGTCCGGACGCGCCGAATCCCAAACCTGCTCACGATTGGAGTGGCACTCGCTGGCCTCGTCTTTCACCTCGTTTTCGGGGGTTTTGCCGGCATCGGCAACGCCTGTCTCGGATGGGCGGTCGGCGCCGCGTTGTTCTTCCCACTTTTCGCCCTAGGCGGCATGGGCGGTGGTGACGTGAAGATGCTCGCGGCAATCGGCGCCTGGGTCGGGCCTGCGGCCGCGGCGTGGACTGCCCTGTATGCCGCAATTGCCGGCGGCGTGCTTGCGATTCTCGTCGGGCTTTTCCACGGCTACCTCAAGACGGCGTTCGTGAACATCTGGCAGATGCTTCTGACCTGGTGGTTCGCCGGCGTCAGGCCGGTGCCGAGCCTCACTTTGGACGACGCCCGGGGCCCACGCCTGGCGTACGCCCTCCCGATTTCCGTCGGCGCCATGGTGACGTTATGGCTGCGATGAATCCCGTTTCGGCCCGTTCGGACGTTGTCGCCGTCAGGCGATCGGAGCGCGGAGCAGAGCTCATCGAGATGGCGTTCACCCTTCCGCTGCTCCTGCTCGTGGTTGTCGGCATCATCGATTTCGGGTTCCTGTTCCAGAGGTACCAGGCGGTGACCAACGCCGCGCGCGAGGGTGCCCGAGTTGGTGTTCTGCCCGGGTATGAGGACGGCGACATAGAGGCAAGGGTCGCTGCCTACCTGACCACGTCCGGGCTCACATCTGTCACGCCAACGATTGCTCGTGCCTCTATCGCGCCTGTCGGTGGCGGCACCCCGTTTACTGTGGTTACCGTCACTGTCAGCTATCCACACCAGTTCATGTTCCTGAGTCCGATTGCTGCATTGTTTGGCGGTGGTTTTGGAACCATGACGCTTACCGCACGCTCCGTCATGCGCGCAGAACTCGCGGCCGGCGGCGGCACCTAGATTCGACTTGGTCACTGATTGCGGCTGGTTTGGATCACCAGAGGAGTGTTGTTCCAATGACTCGTGGCGCTCGCAACGTTCTGGTCCTCGTCACTGCCGTCGGTATGGCCGGTGTAGCCAGCTTCGCGGTCTACCGGGCGGTTCAGAACATTCCCGTCCGCGAGGTCGAGGTGGCTCACTCTTACGCCGTCGTGGCGGTCAAACCGCTTGCGGTCGGGACCCTGATCGCGAAGGACCACGTTGCCGTCGTTCCCTGGCCGGCGAAGAACCCGGTCCCGGGGGCGTTCTCGAAGCCTGAAGATGTGGTCGGGCGCGGCCTGGTAGCTTCGGTCCTTCCGAACGAGCCCATCACGGAGAGCAAGCTGGCCCCACGCGAGGCCGGAGCCGGTTTGGCGCCGACGATTCTTCCTGGCATGAGAGCCATTTCAGTGAAGGTGAACGAGGTCATTGCCGTCGCCGGGTATGTCGTCCCTGGCAGCCGCGTCGACGTGCTGGTGTCCGCAGGATCCAGGGGTGGCAGCGAGACGATGGCCCGGACCGTAGTACAGAACGTGCAGGTCCTCAGCGCGGGGACCAGGATCGACCAGGAGAAGGCCAGGACCGGAGAGCCAATCCCGGCAGCGGTCGTGACTCTCATGGTAACGCCTGAAGACGCCGAGCGGATCACCCTGGCCCAGAACGAAGGCCGCTTGATGCTGGCGCTGCGCAACCCCCTCGACACGCTTCCGGTGGAAACGACAGGAGTGCGAATGGCAGCCTTGACCGGCCCACCCGCGCCACCGCCGGTAAAGGCTGCAGTTGCGGGCCGGACCGTCATGAAAGCTGTGCCGAAGCCGGTTCCCCCAGCGCCCCCGCCTCCCTACACTGTCGAAGCGATTCGCGGTGCGAAGCGGAGCGAGGAGGTCATCAAGTAGCCGGGTCGCCCTCCGGCAGGTGTCAACGCCATCAGGCAAGGAACTACCGAGCGCCCTATGACAAGCACTCATCCCGTCGTCCGCCACTGCATCCTCCTGACGTTTATCGCGGCCTTCATCGCGATGCCTGTCCCGGGGTCGGCGCAATCGTCGCCGGTTGGCCAGAACACCCGGGCTGCTGAGGCCTTGCCGTCAGGGACCGACATGGTCATCAACCTCACCGCCGGGCGCTCCACCGTCCTTTCGACGGACTTCGATATCAGGCGGATTGCGGTCACGAATCCCGCTGTTGCGGACGCGACCGTCGTGCAGCCTCGAGAGGTGCTGATCGACGGGAAGTCTCCCGGCACTATCAGCCTCATAATCTGGGGCAACGGCGCCGAGCGAGTTCAGTACGACCTCGTAGTGGCTCCTGCGGTGACGCAGCTTCAGCAACGCTTGCACGAGTTGTTCCCCGGTGAAGACGTGCAGGTGACGGTGAACGACGAGGCGCTCGTGCTGTCGGGCCACGTGTCGAGCACCGAGGTCATGTTGAAGATGGGTGAAATCGCGCAATCCACCGCGTCGAAGCTGAAAGTCATCAACATGCTGCAGCTCCCGGCGGGCGTGGAGAGCAACCAGGTGATGCTCCAGGTGCGGTTCGCCGAAGTGAACAGACGCGC
Source organism: Vicinamibacterales bacterium (assembly GCA_041947015.1). Classification (GTDB taxonomy): domain Bacteria; phylum Acidobacteriota; class Vicinamibacteria; order Vicinamibacterales; family Fen-181; genus JBHGBL01. Next base: position 24,986 of record JBHGBL010000020.1, on the reverse strand, counting down.
TCTCACGGAACTCGGCGTCTCGCTTTTCACCGGCGCGACCGGCTACAAGGACTGGATAGGGCGGGGCACGACCCAACAGTTTGCCGCCCCGAACTACGAGGACCTCAGCAGGACCGTGGTGAATGGCCAGGTTGAGTCTTTGGAGGGCCAGATCACTTTCAGCGACTTCTTGAACATCTTCGTCCTCAACACGAAGTACAACGTCGGAGCCCTGGTGAAGGCGCTGCAGCAGAAGGGTTACTTCCAGAGCCTGGCCGAACCGAACCTGATTGCCTACAACGGCCAGGAGGCGAGCTTCCTCGCGGGTGGCGAGTTTCCCGTGCCTGTGGTACAGGGCATCACGAACGCCGTCACGATACAGTGGAAAGAGTTTGGTGTCCGGCTTCGGTTCACTCCGACGATCGCGGGGGACACGATACGACTCAGGGTCCGGCCCGAGGTGAGCACGCTGGACTTCAACAACGGGATCACCCTCAGCGGGTTCCGGATTCCCGCTCTCAGCAGCCGTTGGGCAGAGACGGACGTTGAACTGCGTGACGGGCAGTCGTTCGCGATTGCCGGACTCATGGACAACGTCTCGCAGGACGTTGCCAGCGCGGTTCCCGGCCTCTCGAGCATCCCGATCATCGGCAATCTCTTCAAGAGCAAGCGAAACAGCGCCGAACAGACCGAGCTGATGGTACTGATCACGCCGCGCCTGGTGAGGGCGTTGAGCCCGGACGAGGTTCCACCCCTCCCGACGGACGCGGGGCGATTCCTCAAGAAGGACCCCGGGGGAATACCGGGTGGCCCTGGAGGGCTGCTCGACGGCCCCCCGGGTCCTCCTCCTGGCAGGCTGCCCGAGAAGAAGGACAGCGGCTCTGGCGTAAAGAAGTGAGCTACTCGGAGTGAGCGATGACTCGACGCGCGCTGCGGCGCCCCGATGAAGGCGGGGCGATACTGATCCACGTGGCCATAGCGCTGTTGGTGCTCATCGCCTTCAGCGCATTTGCCGTCGATATCGGCATCATGTGGGTGAGCAGGAACCAGGCTCAGAACGCCGCGGACGCTGCGGCGCTGGCGGCCGCGACATCGCTGGCATTCGATGCTCCAGATGACAGAGATCTTGCCACGAGGGCGGCGCAGGCTGTCGGAGCCCAGAACTTCGTTTGGGGCATGGCGGCTGATATACAGCCGGGGGACGTGACGTTCCCCGAATGTCCCCCCGGTGCCCCGGGACCGCCGGACACCTGTGTTCGGGTCAACGTCTTTCGAAATCAGGTCCGGCATCCCCTGCCCACGTTCTTTGCCCGGCTGGTCGGCGTGGAAAGCCAGGGCGTCCAGGCGACGGCGACTGCCCAGGTGCTCACGCAGAATCAGAGCGACTGTGTGCTTCCGTTCGCCGTGCCCGACAAATGGGAAGAGCACTTTCCAGAGCCGGTTGTCCCGTGGAACCCGGAGTCCGAGTTCGACCTGTTCTATCCGTCGGGAAGCCAGAGGGGAGACCCGTTGCCTGATCCCGACGTCTACATCCCGCCGTACACGTCCGGTGGAGAACTCGATCCGAATACGACTGGTTTTCGCGTCGAGGGAGCGTCCAACGATTACGGCACGGAGCTGACGCTCAAGGTGGGGAATCCGCAGCAGACCATTGCGCCCGGCTGGTTCTTCCCGGTCGATCTCCCTCGGGCCGATGGCGCGCCGATAACCGGGGGCGACAAGTACCGCGAGAACATAGCCAGCTGCAACGGCGTCAGCATCGGACCGGGTGACATCCTGCAGAACGAACCGGGGAACATGATCGGGCCGACGGCGCAGGGCGTTGAGGCGCTGATAGCCCAGGACCCGACCGCGCACTGGTGGGACCCGGACGGCCCGGGTGGACCCGAAAGGGGAACGGTCGTGAGTGAAATGGGTGCAAGCAGCCCCAGGCTGGTTGCGCTGCCCCTTTTCAACGTCGACGTCTACGAACGCGGTCGCGCGAGCGGGCGAGTCGACCTCGAGGTGACCAACGTCCTCGGCTTTTTCATCGACAGGATGGAAGGCAACGACGTGATCGGCTACCTGACCCACATACCAACCACTTACCGCGGCGGCGCTGTGAACAGGGAAGCTGCGTTCCTGCGGACGGTTATTCTCGTCAGATAGGAAAGGGTGCCTGTGTCCGCAGTCACGGTTTTCACATTCAATGACCGGCACATCGAGGAGCTCTTGCGGGCGGCCCGGATCGAACACGTGGTGGTCCGCGAATCCGAGCTGACTACGCTGGCCAATCGAGCGACGCCGCCTGATGGCGTCCTCATCGTGGACCTGAGGGATCGGCAGTCGTTGCCAGCGGGGCTGGTGAATCTGAAGAGGCTCCACCCGGGCGCGAACGTGATAATCGTCACGTCCACGATGGACCCCACGCTGATGCTCGAGGCGATGAGGGCCGGCGTGAACGAGTGCGTGTCGGAGCCGCTCAAGCCCGCGGACCTCGAAACGGCCATCTCGCGCTTGAAGGAACGCCAGAAGGCACCGCTTGCAGGTTTGGTCTTCGCGTTCCTCGGCTCGCGCGGGGGGGTGGGCACGACGACGGTTGCGGTGAACGTTGCGACCGAACTGGCTCGATCCGACAAGGGAAGCACCCTTCTCGTGGACCTCCACGCAGCTTTCGGCGATGCCGCGCTCTTCCTCGGCGCGGAGCCGCGCTTCACGCTGACCGACGCCGTCGAGAACGCCAACAGGCTGGACGAGGCCTTCCTTCGAGGCCTGGTTGTCCGGACGAAAGGGCGCCCGGACGTACTGGCGTCGCCACCCCGGACACGGCTGGTGCCTCTCGACGCGAATGGCATTCGGGCGGTGGTTGAGTTTGCAGCGAGAGTCTACCGCTACGTCGTTCTCGATCTAACCCTTTACGATCCAGCGGCACCGGAGGTGCTGGCCCTTGCTGCGAAGATTCTTGTTGTCACCAACCAGGAGCTGACTTCTGTTCGTAACGCGGCGCGGATCGTCGGGGACCTGAAGGGCCAGTACGGAAAGGACCGCGTGGCGGTCGTGGTGAACCGCGCCGACCGGAACGCGGAGATCGGGCTGGAGGACGTCGAGCGGGCCGTCGGCCAGAAGGTCGAGCAAGTGCTCGCCAGCGACTACAGGGAGGCGATCAAGGCGCTGAACGCGGGAGTGCCGCTGACAGTCAACGGGTCGGGTCGACTGGCTGCCGGCTTCCGGAAGCTGGCGAGCAGCCTGGCGTCGCCGGGTCCGGTTCCCGAGGCGCCCGCGGAGCGTCAACGCAGTTCCATCTTTGCCAGGTTCGGCGGCCGGCGGCCCCCGGTTTCGCTGCTCGGAGCCATGAAATGACGGTGGCATCGCTGACCCAGGTCGACACGCGGCGTCCTCAGTATCAGGAACTGAAGAGCTCGATTCACCAGGAGTTGCTGAACCGGTTGAACCTCGAGCGGTTGACCAAGGTCCAGCGGACGGACGCGGAACCGGAAATCAGGGCACTCATAGCGGGAATGCTCGACGCGCGCAGCGAACAGGTGCCGCTGAGCATGTTCGAGCGGGAGGCCGTGATCGTCGATGTTCTGAACGAGCTGTTCGGCCTCGGGCCGCTCGAAGCGCTTCTGGCTGACGCCTCGATTTCGGACATCCTGGTCAACAGGTACGACCAGGTGTACATCGAACGGAACGGTCTGCTCGAGCAAACGGATGTAGTGTTCAAGGACGACCAGCATCTGCTGCGCATCATCGAACGCATCGTCAGTTCAGTGGGACGTCGGATCGACGAGTCGAGCCCTATGGTGGACGCCCGGCTCCAGGACGGGTCTCGCGTCAATGCCATCATCCCCCCACTCGCGCTCGACGGTCCGGTTCTGTCCATCCGGCGTTTTCGAACGGAACGGCTGGGGGCGCAGGATCTCGTCGAACGGGAAAGCCTCACGCAGCCGATGCTCGACTTCCTTCGGGCTGCGGTTGCGTGCCGGCTGAACATAGTGGTTTCGGGCGGCACAGGTGCGGGCAAGACGACGCTCCTCAACGTGCTGTCCAGCTTCATATCGGACAAGGAACGAATCGTAACGATCGAAGACGCGGCCGAGCTGATGCTGCGCCAGAGGCACGTGGTCCGGCTCGAGACGCGGCCGCCGAATATCGAAGGGAAAGGCGCAGTCCGCCAGCGGCAGTTGGTGATCAACGCCCTTCGCATGAGGCCGGATCGAATCATTGTCGGTGAGGTCCGCGGCGACGAGGCGCTGGACATGCTGCAGGCGATGAACACCGGCCACGACGGGAGCCTCACCACGATACACGCCAACAGCACCAGGGACGCCCTGTACCGGCTCGACACCATGGTCGCGATGGCGAACCTGAACATACCCGATCGCGCCGTCCGCCAGCAGATCGCCTCCGCTCTCAACCTGATCGTTCACATCGCTCGAATGGCCGACGGGACTCGCAAGATCACGGCAGTGTCGGAGATAACCGGGATGGAGGTCGACATCATCTCGATGCAGGACATCTTCGTCTTCGAGCGGACCGGCCAGAATGCGCAAGGGAAAGTGCTTGGCCGGTTCCGTGCGACCGGCATCCGACCGAAGAGCACGGAACGCCTGGCCGCTTCCGGAGTACATCTCCCCACGGACATGTTCGAGCACGTGAAGGCTGTCGCCTAGGGGGGCCGCATGCTACTCCCTGCAGTCGTCTTTGCTGCCGTCTTTCTTGTCGTTGTGGCTGTTTTCTGGGCGGTCGTGGTGCGCCCCGAGCAGCAGGAGCAGCGCCTGCTCCGCAAGAGGCTGCACTTCAAGAAGCCCAAAGCGCAGGTAGTGACGGTGTCGAAGGAGACGGAAAGGCTGAGCAGCGTTGACGTGCTCGACAAGGCCCTGTCCAGGCGGAGGGATGTGGTCGCTCCCATCGAGCGCTTGATCGAGCAGGCGGACCTCAACCTGAACGTCGGTACTTTTCTGCTCTCTTCGGCATGCCTGGGGCTGATGGGTTACCTGGTCGTGGTCTTCACGTCGAGGATCCTTGTCGCAGCCATGATCGTCGGCCTCGTGTTCGCAGCGCTTCCTTACGTCTATGTGAAGTACAAACGCGACAGGAGGGTTCGCCAGTTCGAGGAACTCTTCCCCGAGGCGATCGACCTGATTACCCGCGCTCTCCGCGCGGGGCATGCCTTCACGACGGGGTTGGGAATGGTAGCGGACGAGATGCCGCAGCCCATCGCGGGCGAATTCAAGCTGCTCTACGATCGCCAGAATTTCGGCCTGCCGCTGCCTCTCGCCCTGCGGGCTTTTGCAGAGCGCATCCCGCTTCTCGATGCCAGGTTCTTCGTGACGGCTGTGCTCACTCAAAGAGAGGCTGGAGGGAACCTCTCCGAGGTTCTCGACAACCTGGCGGCCGTCATACGCGACCGGTTCAAGCTGAAACGCGAAGTGAGGGCGAAGAGCGCCCACGGACGGATGACTGGCTGGATTCTCGCCGGAATGCCGCCGACTCTCGCGCTGGCGTTTCTGGTGGTCAGTCCGGGCCATGTCCGGATGTTGATCGAGGACCCGCTCGGGGTTCAGATGATCATAGGCGCCCTCGTTCTCCAGATTGCTGGCACACTTGTCATCCGGAAGATCGTCAACATCGATTACTGAGGAGCCATGCCGGACGATCTCCTTCTAGCTCTAATCGCCACCGGGCTCTCGGTGGCGTTTGCGGTCGGATACCTTGCGTACCGTCTGCTTTCGCCGCTCACCACCGAACGCCAGCGGATAAGAGCTGTCTTGCAGCCGAGCGTAGCGGGCCTGGTCGTCCAGAATCCTCAGCTCGTCGAGACCGTGGACCCGATGTTGGCACGGCTGTCGAAGGTCGTTCCGAAGTCTCCAAAGGACATGTCCCGCCTTCGTCGGAGGCTGGCGGCTGCCGGTTATCGAAGCCCATGGGCCGCAGTTGCGGTGGCCTTCGGTGAAGTCATACTTCCCGTCGTGGTCGGAGGAGGCATTCTGCTGTCCTTCGGGATACACAACCGCACAGTATGGATTGCGGCCGCTCTTGCGGCAGTCGTCGCGTTCTTCGTTCCCGGACTGATCGTAGAGAACAGGATAGCGGCGAGGAAGAAACAGATTCGAAACGGGCTGCCTGACCTCTTGGACCTGCTGATCGTTTGCCTTGAGGCCGGTTCCAGCATGGACCAGGCGATCGTCAAGGCTACAGAGGAGCTGGGCATCGCCTATCCGGCGCTGGCTGAAGAAATGACCTTGCTGACGACCGAGACCAGGGCGGGAAAGCCGAGGCTCGAGGCGTTCAAGAATCTCGCGCAAAGAACGCGCGTTGACGATATCCGTGCCCTGGTCGCCATGCTGGTTCAGACAGATCGGTTCGGGACGAGCGTCGGGCAGGCGCTGAGGACGTTTGCGGACAGCTTGAGGACCCGGCGCCGGCAGCTGGCGGAGGAGCGCGCAGCGAAGATCGGCGTCAAGCTGGTGTTCCCGCTGGTCTTCTTGTTGTTCCCGGCCTTCTATGTCGTGACTCTGGGGCCGGCGATAATCCAGTTCGTTCGCGTCTTTTTCGGTCAGGTAGTCAACCGCTAGTCGGCAATGTTGTTCGCGAGGACCGGTGCGCCCGGTCGGAGGAGGGATCTATGTCACCAGTCGGGATAGCTGCACTGATCGGTGCTGCCGTGTTTCTGGTTCTGTACCTCATGCGAAGGCGCGCTCGCCTTCGACGCGAGGACTGAGGAGGCGCCTCGATGGCGTGGACGAAACCGGCAGCCGCGTTGGCCCTGTGCTTGTTGGCAGGCGGCGGCTGTGCTGTTAGCGGCCAGACCACGGTTTTGTCGGTGACCCCGGGTCGGAGTCTCGGCGCCGGTGCCCCCATTCCGGCTGTCCCAGATGTTTCGAGCTCGACCGGAAAGGTCACGCCATTCCCCGCTCGAGCCCGTCCCGTCATCAAAGCGGGTGCCTCGGCCGAAACGCGAGACGAGCGGCTGGCTGCCGCGCTCAGCGCCGTTGCGACCTTCCCGACGGCAGCTGGGCACAGGGCCGCGGCGGAAGCCTACCTGGTTCACGGCATTCACGATCGGGCTTTCGAGCACTACAGGCTTGCCGTCAGCCTCGATGCGCGGGATGCAGCCTCTTATGACGGCATGGCGCGAATCTGGCGTGACTGGGGTTTCCCGCACTTGGGGCTCGGGGATGCCTACCGAGCAATCTACCATGCTCCGTCGTGGGCAGCCTCCGTCAACACGTTGGGCACTCTCCTGATTGCCATGGGGCGAAGGCACGAGGCAATCGATGCTTTCGAGCGAGCACTTGCGCTGGATCCGGGGGCCGGCTATGCGCTGAACAACCTCTGCTATTCGCTTGCGATGGCCGGGCGTTCCGGCGACGCGACAATGGCATGCCGGCGAGCGCTGGATGTTTCGCCCTGCTCGAGCATCACGCGCCAGAACCTGGCATATGCGTACGTGTTGGCGGGAAACGTGACTGCCGCCGGGCATGAGTGGGCCGCTGTCGAGGCCGGCGTTACTGGACAGTGCAAGAGCGGGCGCCCTACCACCTCGCCGGGCGCGGGTGGCACGAGCACGTCGTTCCGCCGATGAACTTGCAGCACGGGGGCCGCGCCCTTGCGCGCACGGCGAGAAAACGGGGATCGCAGCGATGATGACCGGGGACACAAAGGGGGCGCTCGTGCCGGTTGCTCCGCGAACGCTGGAAGAGAGCGGGCTCAACATCGACCTGGTCACCCAGTTGGTGCTCAAGACGCTGCACCTCGCCGGTACGCTGACGGGAGTGGAGCTGTCCGCGCGGCTCGGTGTCAACTTCGCCGTGATTGAACCCAGCCTGGACGAACTGAAGTGGCAGCACCACTGTGAAATCGTGGCGGGCGGGATGCTGGGCGGGCCGGCCTACAAGTACCGCATAACCGATGCGGGCCGCACGCGTGCGGCGCTGTTCCTGGAGCAGAACCACTACGTTGGTACGGCCCCGGTGCCGATCAGGCAGTACCAAGAGTACATGGCGGCCTATGCCGAGGCGAACCCGATCGAAGCGACCGGAGACGAAGTGAAGGCGGCCTTCTCTCACCTGGTCCTTTCGCCGGAGCTTCTGGACCAGCTCGGCGCCGCCATAAACGGCGGTCGGTCCATGTTCATCTACGGACCGCCGGGCAATGGGAAGACGGTGATCTCGCAGGCCATCGGGAAGGTGCTTCATGGAGAGATCTGGGTTCCCATCGCGCTCGAGGTCGAAGGAAACATCATAACCCTGTACGATCCCATCAACCACGAAGCGATAGACGGAGAAGCGCCAACGGACGCTCTGGATGCCGGGCCGGCAGAGGATCGGCGCTGGATCAGGTGCCGGCGGCCGACGATCACCGTGGGAGGCGAGCTTGGGCTGGAGTCGCTGGATCTTGCGTATACACCGAACACCGGGTTCTATCAGGCTCCGGTGCAACTGCTCGCGAACGGCGGTGTCCTCGTGATTGACGACTTCGGCCGTCAGAAGTGCCGTCCACGCGACCTCCTGAACCGCTGGATAGTGCCGCTCGAGAGTCGCATCGATCACCTCACTCTCCAGACTGGCCGGAAGTTCGACGTGCCGTTCGTGGTGCTGGTCGTGTTCGCGACGAACCTGAAGCCGGCAGAACTGGTGGACGAGGCTTTTCTGCGGCGGATCCACTACAAGATCTTTGCCCAGAGCCCCTCGGTCGCTGACTTCATCCGAATATTCGAGAGCTGCTGCGAGGAGCGCAATCTTCTCTTCGACCGACAGCTCGTAGAAGAGCTGCTGGCCACGTACTACCGTCCTCGGGCAATCGCGCTGCGCGCGTGTCAGCCGCGAGACCTGATCGAGCAGGCCCTCTCGCTTGCCCGGTATCGCGGCATGCCCCGCGAGCTGACGCTCGACCTGCTGCAGTCGGCTTGCGCGAGCTACTTCGTGGACGATGTGGAGACCCCTCCGGTCTATGCGTGACGAGGCGATGTGATGCGCGAGAGCGGTTCGGGACCCCTTGCGAACGCGATGATCTTGATCCCTCTGGCGGTGCTGGTCGCTGTGGCTGCCGTGCTGGCTGGCGGACCCCGCGATCTGTTGTACATAGTGCAGGAGACGTCTGTTCGAGCGGCCGTTGGAGTGCGCGACTGGATCGCTACTTTGTTCTAGGGCGCGGTGGTGCGGCAAGTCCGGAATCGTGGAGACGTCAATCGCCGGCGAAAGTGCCTGTTCGGCCGTCCCGTGGCTGCAACCTCTCGGCCCTGTCGAGGCCGGCTGGCATCGGGCGCGGCACGGGTGGGCGTCTTGGCGGTCGTGGCTGCGGCCGCCTCCGTGCTGCACGCAGGTTCTCCCTCGTTCACGGTCCAGATAACCTCTCCTCAGGGCCGGACCGGTCTTCCTGGTGTCGTTCGGATCGTGGCGCAGATCCGGAACGAGGGCGGCCCGGGAGTGCGCGTGGTCCGTTTCTACGTGGACGGCGACCTGGTGGGCACCGTGGAGAAGGGGCCGCCCTACGCCGTCGAGTGGACCGACGGCAATCCATTCGAACCTCGCCACATCGTGGTTGAGGCCGAGGACACTGGCGGAAACGCGGCGCGCGACGAGGTCCATCTGGATGCGTTCCAGCTGACTGAAGCCACCGAGGTCAACAGCGTCCTCTTGGAAGCCGGAGTGTACGACGACGCGGGGCGATTCGTTTCGCGGCTGCAAGCCGCGCATTTCGAACTGCGCGAGGACGGCATCCTGCAGGATGTCGACCTCGTCACGCAGGAGCAGGTGCCGGCGACCTTCGCGCTGCTGGTGGACAGCAGCCAGAGCATGTCGCGCCGCTTCGACTTCGTTCAGCGGGCGGCTGGCACGCTGGCAGGGTACCTTCGCGAGAAAGACAGGATAATCGTCGCCCCTTTTTCGAAGGCCTTGTACCCGCTGACTGGCCCGACCTCGGACCGCGCGACGATCATCGAGGCAATAGCTTCAGCGCGGGCCGCCGGTGGAACAGCCGTCTACGACGCGGTGATCGAGATGTGCCGGCGCCTTCAAGGGATAGAGGGGCGGCGCGCCGTCATCCTCATCACAGACGCTTACGACGAGCACAGCGTGGCGACGGCGCAGGACGCTATCGATGCCCTGAAAGAGGTGCAAGCCACGGCTTACATCGTTCAGATTGGCGGTGTCGCGGGCATCTCGTCGCGCGGCGCGCGTGAGACGCGCCGCATCGCCGCGGAAACAGGCGGGCGCGTGTTCACTCCTCCACGGGAAGAGGACCTGGTTGGAGTTTACGACCGCCTGGCCGAAGACGCCCAGAACAAGTACCTGATTGCTTACACGCCGGGCAATCAGAGACGCGACGGGGGCTGGCGCCGCGTCGAGTTGGCCACGAAACCGGTCGCGTACACGGTGAGGACACGCGACGGCTACTACGCACCGAAGCCGCCGCCTATCCGGCCGGTAATCGAATTCACCGCCGTCGATCCCGAGCAGCACTACGTCGATGTGACGGCAGACGACCTGGTGGTCCTCGAGGACGGCGTCGAGCAGAAGGTCGAGGTGTTCCAGGAGGCCGTGGCACCGATTTCGATCATCCTGGCGCTGGACGCTAGCGGCAGCATGCGTCGGGCGACGCCGGCGGTTATCGAGGCGGCCTTCGGGTTCGTGCGCTCGCTGCGGAACGAAGACGGCCTCGGCGTGATGATGTTCTCGGACACTGCTGACCTCGTCCACGACATCACCACCGAGCGCCTCTCGCTGCTGTACACGATAGGACGCTACAACCCTACAGCGGGCACGGCGCTTTACGACGCCCTGTACGCGGCTTTGACCCGCTTGAAAAGTGTCCAGGGACGCCGGGCTGTTGTCGTGCTCACGGATGGCCGCGACGAGGACTATTCAGGCAGGAACGCCGGCAGCGTGCACACAGTAGACGAGGTGATGGCGTTGATAAGGGACACGGGCTCGCTGGTGTTCCCCGTCGGTATTGGGACCAACCTGGATGGGGAGCTCCTCGAACGGTTCGCGCGAGTATCCGGCGGAAGAGCTTTTTCCCCAGCGGATGTCACCCAGTTGCCGGCCGAGTACCGCAGGGTGGTCGAGGACTTGCGGCGCCGCTACACGATCGTCTACACGTCCAGCAACACCGCCCGCGACGGGACCTGGCGCAGTGTGGAGATCCGCACGAAGTCCGGTGGCGTTCTTGTACGGAGTGCCGGGGGGTACTACGCTCCTCCAATGTAGCCCCAGCAGGTTGTGACTTGGCTCGATCATGATCGACACCAACGGCGATCCGGACGAGAGTCCTCGCCGCAGGCCGAGGTCGCGGCTCGCGTTACTGCTCGTCGCGCTTGGCGCATGCGTGCTGCTGGGCTGGTTCGATCGCGATCTGGCGGTGGTGCTGGCTGTTGTCCTTGGCGCCGGCTACCTTCTTCACGGCCTGCTGGTATGGCTCGCGCAAACGGGCCTCTTTGTGCACGTGCTCGTTGTGGCATCAGCGGTGCTCTGTGTCGTCTGGCTCTTCCTTCCTGAGGCGTTCGACCCCGAATCCACATTGGGGCAGCACATGCCGGGTCCGGTTCGGAGGATCGAGGAGCGCCTGGGAATGAGATCTGGACCTGCGGCACCGCCCAATCCTGACGCACCCAATTCGCCTGACGCTGCTGAGGCTGCGACTCCTGCCCGCGGGCCGCGGACGGTGGCCCCGCTTCTGCCGCCGGTTGGCAGCTCAGGCTCGACAGCGCAAACTCAGGCGCCCGCGCGTGCCGGGGCCGAGAAGGCTTCTGCTCGGCGAACCGAGACGAGGACCGAGCTTACCGTGACCCCAGCGCCTGCAACCGACCAGAACTCGATCACGTTACGGGCGGTGGTGAGCGCGCTGGGTGAAAGAGTGGGCGCCGGGCGAATCACCGGCCAGGTCACGTTCTCGGCCGGCACAGGAGAGAGCCTTGGCGTTTCTCCCTTGACGACCGAGAACGGCATCGCTTCGGCGGCCCTCATGATTAAGCTCCCGCCCGGGCGCCACCAGGTCACCGCATCGTATTCCGGGAATTCCCGCTTCGCCGGCAGCGCTTCGGGGTGGCTTTCGGTGACCGTTACGAAGACCGGTCGTCTCTCAGTTCACCCCAGCCAGTGACGACTCCGCCACGCCGTAGCAGGGAAGTCGGGCGCCGGCGAAGTTGCCCGTCGGTCTTTCGGTGGTCCCGGCACTGAGAGAGAATCCGAAGTGGAGCGTATGGTGCGAGACCGAGCACTCGATAGTGTTCGCACGTCCCGGGGCGCCGCGGCCGGGGGAACGCCCCTCCGCAGCCGGTCAAGTTCCCGTGAGGAGGTGCACGACGACCGCTTCAGCTGGTTCCCGAGGCTTCCCGGCCGACACAAGCCTGTTCACCGCTGTCTAAACCGGTAAGCACCCGCAGCCGAAAGATTGAGCGGAAGGCGGCAGGAAGCCGCAGTCTGACTGGAACGATTATTGCCCTGCGGTCTCGTTCATGATGTCGAAGCTGTTGGATCGTCTTGAAGCGGTCGACGAACGATGGGTGTTTCGCGCGGCTGCCGCCCTCTGGCTGCTGCTCCACGGGTCGTACCTGCTCTGGCCGTATATCGAGAGGCTCCTGAACGCGTCGAGCAGCCTGCGGGTGAGCGGGTTTGCGTAGAACCTTCCGCCGCGGGGGAAGCAGCCGCGCGGCGTGTGGGACGTGTCGTGTTTCTCTTCGAAGCGGCGTCTTGCTAGAAGCTCCGCGTAGCGCCTTGGAGGGCAAGCACTTTGCGGTTAGACTAGGGCAGCTGGTTGCCTCCTGTGATTGCGGAGGCATCGTCGAGCACCGGCGGCGAGCTGGTCCTTAGAGGGCGCGATGGAGAATGAACCGGCGGTGGAGAACCTCCGGGTGGCTCTCCTCCGGGACCGCAACCGTGACGGTGGCTGGGGCTACCTCCGATCCAAGGAGAGTCGGCTGGAGCCGACGGCATTGGCGATGCTGGCCTTCGCTGCCGCCGGCGCGGAGGTGTCGGCCGACGTGCTTCCAGGGTCCATGACGCTCCTGGCGCGCTGGCAGCGAGCAGATGGACTTCTTGCGTGTGGCGGTTCGACGGAGCCGAATCTTGCGTTCAACGGCCAAGCCGCGCTTGCCATCTCGGCCGCGACGACCTTGGGCCTGGTACCGGACTCCGGAGGCCCGTCTCTCGCCCGGCTGCTGAGGGCGATTCTAGGAGTCCGCGGCAGCAGGCTGCCTCTCTGGGCACAGCTGACCGAGTGGCTCGCGCCGTCCCGAAAGGTTGCCGCCCAGAACAACGAACTCACGGCCTGGCCATGGACGGCCGGCACGTTCAGCTGGGTGGAGCCGACAGCTGGTGCACCCTGGCTCTGAAACGCGCTCGCCTTGGCACCGCCGAGGCCACTCGGCGGATTGCTCGGGGACACGATCTGGCGCGGCCTTCAGGTCATGCGGCCAGCGGTTCGCGGGCGTCGTGTGCTGTTGAAGCCGGAGCTGGTGGAGTACAAGCCGGGCAAGGCGATCAACACCAATGCAGCAGTTGTGGCTGCCGTGGCGGAGGCGTTCCGGAGGTTGGGCGCCCGGGAAGTAGTCGCAGCTGAAGGCCCTGGTCACCGGAGGGATATGGAGTACCTTCTCGATGCGATAGGCTGGGGGAGGTGCTGTCGCAGCTTTCGGTTCCGTTCATCGACCTGAACCACGATGACGTGAGAAACGTTCCGCTCCGAAGGCGCTTCATGGGTCTGGCGGAGCTGGCCTTGCCTGTCGAGGTGTTGAGGTCGGACTTTGTCGTGTCGATGCCGAAGCTCAAGACGCACCACAGGGCCGGGATGACGTGCAGCATGAAGAACCTGTTCGGTGTCGTCCCGGGTGCCGTCTACGGTTGGCCGAAGAACGTCCTCCACCACCGGGGGATCGACAACGCGATACTGGACGTGACGGCTGCCGTGCGGCCGGGGTTTGCGATTGTCGATGCGGTTGTCGCCATGGAGGGCGACGGGCCGATAATGGGGCGGCCGAAGCACACCGGGTTCATCGCGATGGGAGGGGACGTCGTGGCGGTCGATGCCACCTGCGCGAGAATAATGGGGCTCGCCCCGGAACGTGTGGGGTACCTCGCGGCAGCCGGCAACTTCCTGGGGAATCTCGCAGGCAGCTGCATCGAGCAAGTGGGAGAGTCGCTGGCGCGGTTCGGATCAGTTTTCGAGCTGATCCCGAGGTTGCAACACCTGCGAAACGAGTAAGCCAAACAGCACCTCTCCGAGTGTGTTGGGCCATCGTCAGAGGTACTCACCGATGCGGTAGCTGGGATGAGTGGGGTGCCACATGCTCTCTGCGCCAGACGTTTGAGCCTCGCTATGCAGTCATACGGCCACGCCTACGATAGCACGTTCTACGACTACGTCCAGATCGGCGCAACGAGATCGGCCCGTGTGGTTGTGCCAGCCATCATCGCGCAACTACAACCTCGAAGTGTTCTCGATGTCGGTTGCGGTCGAGGGGTCTGGCTCTTGGAGTACATGCGACGAGGCGTCCCCAAGGTGCTTGGGTTGGACGGTGATTACGTTCCAAGCGAGTCGCTCTTGATTCCGTCCGAGTACTTTCGGGCTCAAGACCTGAGACAGGCCTTTGACCTCGGGGAGCGGTATGACGTGGTGCAATGTCTCGAAGTGGCTGAGCATGTCGAGCCCAGTAGCGCGCCGCTACTGATTGCGAACCTGACCCGACATGGGGCCCGAGTGTTGTTCTCGGCAGCGCCTCCCGGTCAAGGGGGCGAGAGCCATGTCAACGAACAGTCCTACGAACACTGGCGTCGCCTCTTCGCCGAACGGGGCTTCGTGCCCTTCGACAGTGTCAGGCCTTTGATCAGAAGTGCGAGTACTGTCGAACCATGGTACCGGTACAACATGATCCTGTACGTGCATGAGCAGGCAATCCGCGGATTGCCCGGTGCAGTCAGCGCGACTAGGATCGCCGGCGACGAGCCCATCCGAGACGTTTCGCCCTTGGTCGCCAGGGTTTGCAGATCGGTATTGCGTCGCTTCTCACCTCGCCTCGTGTCGCGAATTGCGATCGCAAAGCACAAGATGGCTCTTGCCCTTTTGAGATCTGCCGGCGCCTGGCCGCCCGACAGGTCGTAGTGAGCCCCGGCCAACAGTGGGTCGAAGATGGAACATACCCCACCAACGGAGAGGTCCCTGAGCCGGCAGGCACCCGCGGTTACGATTGTCGTTCCTTGCTTCAATGAAGAGAGCGTCCTGCCTCTCAGCGCGCCGAGGTTCCTTGATTTTCTTGACCGAGGAGTACGTGAGCTCCGGCTCGCTGCGGAGAGCTGTGTCTGCTTCGTCGATGACGGCTCGACGGATGGCACATGGAGCTTCATAGAGCGGCTGGCCGAGCAGGACTGCCGTGTCCATGGGATCAAATTGTCGCGCAACAGGGGGCATCAGAATGCACTTCTCGCCGGCCTGCTTAGCGTTTCAGGGGACGCCGTGATCAGCATCGACGCGGACTTGCAGGACGACTTGATGGCCATGGACCAGATGGTCGCCGCCTACTCGGCTGGGGCGGAAATCGTGTACGGTGTCCGGCGGACGAGGACGAGCGACACGCTGCTCAAGCGGATTTCGGCAGAGGTCTACTACCGCTTGCTCGGACTGATGGGAGTGGAAGTTGTCTTCAACCATGCAGACTATCGCCTTCTGAGTCGTCGCGCGGTCAATGCGCTCGGCGAGTATCGCGAAACAAACGTCTTCCTGAGGGGCCTCATCCCTCAACTTGGCTTCAGCACGGCGACCGTCTTTTACGACCGCTGTCCTCGGTCGGCGGGCAAGTCGAAGTACTCCGTCGCGAAGATGATCGCTTTGGCGTTCGACGGTGTCACGTCATTCTCGGCGGCTCCCCTTCGCTTGATCACCCTGCTGGGCATGGCGATCGCCTTCTTTAGTTTTGGTTCGGCCCTGTGGGCGCTCTGGGTGAGGGTCTTCAATCAGCGTGCGGTGCCAGGGTGGGCATCCACGGTGATCCCTGTCTACTTCATCAGCGGCATTCAGCTTCTTTGCACGGGCATTATCGGTCAATACGTGGCGAAGGTGTACTCGGAGGCTAAGGGTCGCCCACGCTTCACCATCGAGAAACAGGTCTAGGAGAATCCAGCGGGTGCGGTTTTCTGCGAAGGACGCGGAATCCGTTCTCGAGCCGAATCTCACTGTACCGGGCGGCAAGGTAGTTCTCAATCAACTGGTCGTTCTGAGGTGGGTGCACATATGCCGGGAACCATCGAGTAAGGCTGGGGCCATCTACTAGGGTATCCCAGAGCACGTACTGCGGCGACTGCCGCTCTATCGAGAGTACGGCGTCCCGGAACTGGTGGCTCGTGTTGATGCCGTACATGAGAATGCTGTATCTGGTAGGGTTGCGGACATCCGCGAGAAAGTAATACATGGGGTAGTATGGATACACGAAGAGGGAATCGCCCGCCCGCGTATCCGAGTGCAAGAAGGCCAGGGCGGTATCGCGGCGATGCATCCGGACTTCGCCACGTCGCGTGTCCATCTTTATGGACGCTGCAGAAGCTACCGCGAGGCTCCACAAGCCGAGCAGGCACGCACTGGCCACGACGAGTGCAAGAAGACGTCTGAGCATGGCGAACAGCAAAGTTCCGGCAGCGGACAGCAGAGCTCCGGCCACTGCCGCGGCGAGAATCGGTGACCCATATAGGAGGTGGGACATGTCGAGGCGGTGCGTTTCTGCCAGCCAGAGCGCGATGCCGAGCAGCCAGAGAGGTGCTGACGAGGGCTCGATGAACCGCCCCCGCGATAAGCGCTGCCTGATGGTTGCCAACAATCCGACCAGTGGAAGCACCGCAACCGCCACAAGCGGCAGCGCTAAAGCACAGGGGACAATATGGCTTAGGCCCATCGGGAGATTGTCGCAAGCGGCGAACCAGGACTGCAGGAAGAACTCGCGAAGCTTGTACGCATAGGGCACGGTGTTAAGAGTCCTGTACCGAGTGAGGGGCCAGACCACGTTTGCGTAGTACAAGTCCCCGAGTGCTCCTGCCGCGAGGAACCCGGCGACAGCCACCGCAGCCACGGCGCTGAAGCCCATGAGCGGGGGCGTCGCCCGCACTATGGCCGTTCTCCAGTTCCACTGGTTTGGCCTCGTCTGAAGCAAGACCACCAGCAGTATCGCAGCGAGAGCCAGGATCCCCTTTTGCAGCATGAACCCTGCCGTGATACCAGCCGCGACGCCGGCGAGCACAATGGTACCAGCGCGCTGGCGGAAGCTCCATGACGTGGTCGCAGCAAGCGCTATCATGAAGAACAGGTTCGAATCCCAGTGATGGTTGTTGGCTGTCCAGAGCGGTACTCCCAGAATGGTGCACAAGAGAGCGGCGACAGTCGCAGCCCGGCGCCCATAGACCCTAGCGGTGCTCCAATAGAGGAGCGAGGCGGTGAGAGCCCCGACGGTGAGAAGAAGGGATCGAGCCGTGAACCAGCTCGTCCCCAGCACCTTGAACCATAGCGCGGGCCAATAGAACGACAGGGGCCCCATGACTTCGAAGAAGTCTCGGAAAGGAACGGCGCCTTCAATCACCCGCGCAGCTCCATAGAGGATCGTGCCCTCATCGCCCACCCGCCAAAGGACCCGCACAAACCAATAGAGATAGGCGGCCGATGCGCAGAAAACGAAGACCGACTCCCGCCAGTAATGAGCTCGCTCTGTTCGGAGGTTCCTGGCAGCTATCGGGTCTGCTGGCATATGGTGCGTTGGGCTATGAGTGAGCGCGGCTTCAGTGTCTCAAGCGGCAGGTCTCGCCACGAGGCACTGAAGGCGGCGCACAGCTCGCGGGCAGACGAGTCCTCGAGGGGAGCGACACGCGCAAAGCGGAGGTCGACAAGCAAGAGCCGGGGTTCTCGGTGTCGTGCATCGACGCGAATATAGTCGGCCAGGAGGGGGATCGCAAGGGTGTTTTGTGATCGGGCTACCATGCATCGCGTGCCGGGGGCCAGTCCTTACGTACATACTTCAGCCTGTTCGCCAGGTCGACGAAAAACACGACGCTCCCGGGACGGCAGCGATCCCGTCCCCGCATCATCAACGCGCCGCGGGCCGATCGCTCCCTCGGCGACACTCGGGACCGGCCAAATTGATTGTCGCTCAGCGGCAAGACAACGGCGTGGAATGGACTGCCCTCAGACTGGATCAGTTTCCGAGCGGCGCCTACCCTTACCCCTGTTTCTCAGCGCCTGAGCCCGCGCGTTATCCGCGCGACGGGCGGAGGTGCCACACGAATGGCTCCGGCCGCGTTACGGACAGATCAGGCACGATGCTCTCACTCTTCCTCGTGTTCGGAGTGCTTCCCCGGGCCGTACCGCTCTTTCAGGCGTGAGTATTCCTGTCTGGTCAGAACGTCGCCGTAGGTCACGCGATATGGGCGGAGAGAAGACGCAAGACTCCAGGCTGCCAGGCCGACGAGCGTGGCCACGAGCAGCAGTTCAACCGCGTCGAAACGAGCCTTTCTGATTCGCGGCACCGTGCGCACAGTGTAATCCCCCAGGAACGCTGCAGCAAGCGGGCGGGTCAAGCCATGGCTCGATCGGGACCCTGTTCGTTCCCTGTTTCGGGTCGAGACGACGAAGAGTTCAGTGGCCGCTCGGACGGCGCGCCCCAGAACCCACGAGCCGCAAGCAGCCGAGGCGCGGTTCCCCGTTGCTCGCTCCCGCGACGCGGCGCTCCTGGAGGGCTCGCGAGATACGCGATGCAATCGCATATCTCGCATGTGTGGATTCCCCCTGGCACCTTGCGGAGCTGGCGGCATCGACCCAGCCGACCAGGTAGCATGCGCGGCTCGTGCGGCCACGGGGGAGCTGCCGCGGCGGGCGTGGAGGTGTGCATGCGCCCGGTGCCAGGCGATATCGCCCCTCGTCCCTGCCACGAGTGCCGCGTGCCGTGGCCCTACCAGTCAATGCCAACCGGCGCGCCGCCGGTGCCCGGCCTAAAGGCGCCGGTCACTCCGACCGATATTGTTTCGTGGATGGATCCGGCCCCCAGGGAAGGAGACAATGGCGTCGGAAACCGAACAGTGTACGGTGCTGATCGTTGACGACCTGCCTTCGAACCTGGCACTCCTCCCCAGGCTCCTCTCCGAATGGAACACCCGCACGGCGGGGAGCGCTGCCGAGGCCTTCAGCCTCCTCGAGTCCATCCACCCGGACCTGATTCTCCTCGACATCGCAATGCCCGGAACGGACGGCTTCGAGGTGTGCCGGCGGCTCAAAGCCGACGACAGGTGGCGAGACATCCCGGTGATCTTCATGACAGGCCTGAACACCCCGGACAATGAGACCACCGGCCTGGCCCTCGGCGCAGTGGACTACATCACAAAGCCTTTCAATGCGGCGGTGGTTCGCGCCCGCGTCAGGACTCACCTGTCTCTGGCCCTTGCCGGCAGAAAGCTACTACGCCAGAACCAGGAACTGGAAGAACGCGTCGCGAAACGCACGGAGGAGCTGGCAGCAGCCCTCGAGCAGGTCAACGACGCGGCCATGGAGACAATCATCCGCCTCTCCCGCGCCGCCGAGTACAAGGACGAGGACACCGGGGCGCACGTCGTCCGGATGGGCGGCTACGCGGCGGCGATCGCCGCCCGCCTCTCGCTTCCGTCCCACTCCGTCGAACTGCTCAGGCGCGCTGCACCGTTGCACGATGTCGGCAAGATCGGTATCCCCGATCGTATACTGCTCAAGCCCGGCGCGCTGACTCCCGAGGAGTTCGAGGTGATCAAGGGCCACCCCGATCTCGGCGGGAGGATCCTGGCGGGCTCGCGGTCCGAAGTGATCCGCCTCGGCGAGGTGCTGGCGCGGACACATCACGAGCGATGGAACGGTACCGGTTACCCGCGTGGACTGAAGGGTACCGAGATCCCGCTGCCGGGAAGGATACTGGCGGTTGCCGACACTTTCGACGCCCTGATTTCGAGGCGTCCCTACAAAGAGCCATTCTCGCTCGAGAAGTCGATGGAAATCGTCCGCCGGGCAAACGGGACGTGGTTCGATCCCGACGTCGTCAAGGCATTCTTCGAGGCCGAGAACGAGATCCTCGACATAAAGGGGGCCTACGAGGACAGGGGATTCAGCCCGCTCTTTGCCGGAAACACGTTCGACCCGGCGACGTGCGCCATCGATTTCAGCCTGCCGCCCGACAGCGAGCAGCCACCAACGGGCTCGGCCCACTGAGCCAGCTGTGCGCCGGCGGCCTTTCCGGAAGCGGGCGCGAGCGTACGGGGGAGAATGAATCGCACCATCCATAAGACCCGGGCAAGGCTGGCTGAGGCGTGCGCCGTTGGCGCGGCGACTGTGGGGTTCCTGGCTCTAATCAGTAGGGCCTTCGGAACGTGGTCCCCAAGAGCCGTTCTCGACGGCGGGTCGGCACCCCCCAGCAGCGCGGTCTGCCTGGTCCTTCTCGCCTCAGCGATGGTGGTGTCGCAAAGATTCCCGAACCGCCGGGCCGCCGTGGTCGGCTCGCGGGCTGTCGCGGCCGGCGTGCTCCTCGGGAGCGCCCTGGTGATGGCGCGCTTCGCTGTCGACTCGTTCCTTCCGCCCGTGGCGTCCCCATACGGTCCGGCCGGTGAAGCGGCGGTTTCTCCCGGCAGCATGTCGCCGACGACCGCCGCAGCCCTGTTCTTGTCAGGGGGCGCTCTCGCCCTTGCGGCACCGGGACTCGCGCAGGCATGGCTTGCCCGGCAGATTGCAGCTCTTCTCGGGGCCGCAGCCGGGCTCACCGCTGTTGTCGGCCTGCTGGGGCACGCCGCCGGCACGCCGCTGATTTCCGACGGCGTTTCGTTGCCGATGGCGTTTACCTCCGCAGCAGGCGTCGGCCTCATCGCGTGCGGCCTGGTTGTCATGGCTGGCCCCGACACGTGGCCGCTCCTAACGTTCAGTGGCCGCCGCAGCGCGGAGGGAGTCCAGGCAACCTCCGGCACCCTCGCGAGCGGCCAGATTACTGCCTTCGCCCTGCTATCGGCGGCAATCGGGCTTGCCGGGGCTGTGTACCTGCGGTCGGTGCGCGCCGATGTGCACGACTCGGTCTTCGGCGAACTGACCGCCGTCGCCCGCCTCGAGGCGAAGCTGATCGCCAACTGGTACGAGCAGAAACGGGCGGACGCCGAAGAACTGTCCAGGAACCCCGGCATCCTCCACTGGGCCCTGCGGGTCCTGTCGGACGAGCCTGACCCTGCGGCGCGCGATGGCCTCCTGCACTGGATGGAAATCCAACGCAAGCTGGGAGGGTTCCGCCGTCTCGTCCTCTACGACGCCTCTGGCGAAGCGCGCCTGGCGACACGCTGCGACGACGGGGGCCTGCCGCCACCGGACGACCCGCACCTCGAAGCAGCACTGAGGTCGGTCAGTATCGTCGCCACCGACCTCCACCTGGACTACCTCGGCTCGGACGGGGAAGGGCGCGGGATCCACCTCGCGTTCTGGGTGCCGGTGCTGGACGAGTACGACTGGAATCCCCGCGGCGTGTTCCTGCTGCAGGTCGATCCGTTCAGCTTCCTCTACCCCCTCGTCTCAGGCTGGCCGGTCCCGGTGAAGACGAGCGCCGAAACGGTACTCGTCCGGCGCGACGGCGATCACGTCCTGTTCCTCAGCGACGTGCGCCGGCTGCCGCATTCGGCCCTGTCGTTGCGCCTGCCGACCGCGGTGTCAGGCAGCGTCGCCGCCGCTCGCGCCGTGCTGGGCGCCGAGGAGCGTATGGCGGCGACCGATTATCGTGGGGTGCCCGTGCTCGCCGTGGCACAGCCTGTTCCAGGGACGCGGTGGTTCCTGGTCGCCAAGATCGATCGCGATGAGGTCGACCAACCGCTGAAGGAGCGCGGCAGAATTGCGGGTCTCGCGATACTCCTCGCGATATCCTCGACAGCGCTCGGTCTCAGCCTGTTTGCGCGGCGGCGTGAAACCGCATGGCTCGAAGTCCAACTCGAGAGCAGAAAAGAAAGGGAGGCGCTCGCCGAGCGCCTCGCGTGCCTGTCGAGGTATGCCAACGACGCTATCCTGCTCGCCGACCAGGAGTTCAGGATCCTCGAGGCGAACGAGCGCGCAGCCGAGATGTACGGCTACTCGATGGAGGAGCTGAGGCGGATGACGGTTCTAGATCTTCGCGCGCCGGAGACGAGAAGCACCTTCGAGCGTGACGCGGGGGTCGTCCGGCAGGGCAGCGCGCTCATCGAGACGATTAACTGCCGGCGCGACGGATCGCGGTTTCCAGTGGAGGTGAACGCGCGGATGGTGCGGCTCGGGGGCGGCGAGTTCTTCCTGGCGATCGTGCGTGACGTGACGGACAGGAAGAAGGCCGACGAGGCCCTCATCCGCAGCGAGGCCCGGTTCAGAAGTACGCTGGACAGTCTCATGGAGGGCGGGGAAGTCATCGGGTTCGACTGGCGGTATCTGTACGTCAACGACACGGCCGAGAAACACGCGCGGCTGCCTCGGGAGTCGATGCTCGGCAAACGGCTCATGGACGTCCACCCGGGAATCGAAGGCTCCGAGCTCTTTGACGCGATGCGCCGCTCCATGGAGAATCGTACGCCCGTTGCCGTCGAGACGAGGTTCGTCTACCCGGACGGCTCCGCAGCCTGGTTCGACGTCCGAATCCAGCCGGTGCAGGAGGGGATATTCGTCCTATCGGTCGATACTACGGAGCGGAAGCGTTACGAGAACGCGCTCGAGGAGCGGGTGCGAGAACGGACCTCGCAGCTCGAGGCCGCGAACTCGGAGCTGGAATCGTTCGCCTACTCGGTCTCACACGACCTTCGGGCGCCGCTCAGAGGGATAGACGGATGGAGCACCGCCCTGCTCGAGGACTACGGAGACGTGCTCGACGAGAAGGCGCGGAAATACCTGGACCGCGTCCGGTCAGAAGCGCAGCACATGGGTTCTCTGATAGACGACCTGCTGCAGCTGTCCAGGGTGACCCGCGGGGAGCTCCGGAGGCAGCAGGTCGATATCACGGCCCTTGCCCGGTCGGTCGCAGACCGGCTGCTCGAAGAACAGCCGGGCCGGGACATCGAGTTCCGGATCGAGCCGCGGCTCATCGGCTCGGGCGACAGGCGGCTCCTGGAGGTGGCGCTGACCAACTTGCTAAGCAACTCCGTGAAGTTCACCGCGCGGCGCGACCGGGCTCTCGTCGAGGTTGGAGCAGTGGAACTCGACGGCGAGCGCGCCTTCTTCGTCCGTGACAATGGCGTCGGATTCGAAATGAAGTTCGCGGCCAAGCTGTTCGCCCCGTTCCAGCGTCTCCACAAGGCGTCCGAGTTCCCTGGCACCGGCATCGGTCTGGCCACCGTCCAGCGCGTCGTCCACCGGCACGGCGGCAGGATATGGGCAGAATCGGAAGTCGATCGCGGGGCGGTCTTCTACTTCACCACGGAGCCGCGGACATGAACTCCCACAGGGCAATCCTGCTCGTCGAGGACAACCCGAGTGACGTTGAACTCACGAAAAGGGCATTGGCGCGGGCCAGCATCGCCAACGCGCTGGTCGTGGCCGAGGACGGCAAGGAGGCGCTCGACTGCCTGTGGGGCGAGGGCAACCATGAAGGACGGCCTTTGTCCCCGCCGCCCGCGCTGATACTACTCGACATCAAGCTCCCGAAGATCGACGGCCTCGAAGTACTGCGCCGACTCCGCGCCGACAACCGCACGCGGCGGCTGCCGGTCGTGATCCTGACATCTTCGCGCGAAGAGCAGGACATCGCCGCCCGGTACGAGCTCGAGGTGAACAGCCACATTCGCAAGCCGGTGAGCTTCGAGCAGTTCGCGATGGTGGTCGAGCAGCTCGGTTTCTACTGGTCGATCCTCAACGAACCGCCGTTGCCAGAGCGAGTAAGAACGTGAACCGAACACTCCGAGTCCTGCAGGTGGAAGACTCCGAAAGCGACGCCGCGCTGATAGTCCGCGAGCTCGAGCGGGCCGGCTATCGGGTCGAGTCCGAACGGGTGGAAACGGCCGCCGACATGCGGTCGGCACTGCAACGCCGGCCGTGGGACGTCGTCATCGCAGACCACCACCTGCCCGGGCTGGACGCCCCTGGCGCCCTCGATGTCCTCGCCGAGGCGGGCCTCGACATCCCGTTCATCGTCGTCTCGGGAGCAATCGACGAAGAGACGGCCGTGATGATGATGAAGGCCGGGGCGCACGACTACATCAACAAGGGCAGCCTTGCGCGGCTTGCACCAGCTGTCGAGCGCGAGACCCGCGAGGCCGACGTGCGGCGGCAGCGGAAACTGCTCGAGAGCGAGTTGCAGCAGGCCCAGAAAATGGAGGCGATAGGGCGAATTGCGGGCGGGGTGGCTCACGACTTCAACAACCTTCTGACCGCGATTCTCGGCTACGCCGCCCTTCTTCTCGACGAAATCCCGCCGGGCGATCCCCGCCGCGCCGACGTGGAACAGATTCGGGTGGCCGGGGAGGCTGCGGCGTCGCTCACGCGGCAGCTTCTCGCGTTCAGCCGAAAGCAGGTCCTGCAGCCGCGCGTGCTCGACCTGAGGGAGGTCGTGTCGGGAGTGGAGCAGATTCTCCGCCGGGTGATCGCGAAAGACATAGAGCTGGTGACCGAGATGCCCGAGTCCCTGGGGCTGGTGTGCGCCGACCCGGGGCAGATGCAGCAAGTCCTCATGAACCTCGCCATCAACGCCCGCGACGCCATGCCTTCGGGCGGCAGGCTCGTGATTGCCGCGGGAGATGTCGACAGCAGGGAGCTCCCCGAGGCCGAAGGCCAACTCATGAAGCCCGGGCGGTACGTGGCGCTGAGCGTGACCGACACGGGGTGCGGCATGGCGGACGAAGTGAAGGAGCGTGTCTTCGAGCCTTTCTTCACCACCAAGGGACACGGCAAAGGCACGGGTCTCGGCCTTTCGACGGTGTACGGCATAGTCATGCAGAGCTCCGGCCACATCCGCGCCGACAGCGAGCAAGGCAAAGGCAGTACATTCAGCATCTACCTGCCGGCGGTCGAAGGTGAGAAGCCGGCGGTCGAAGGTGAGAAGCCGGCGGTCGAAGGTG
>JBHGBL010000002.1:0-461911 GCA_041947015.1 Vicinamibacterales bacterium | reverse complement strand
CCCTCCGCCCGCACCGCCGCAGCCCGCCCCGAAGGGGTTGGCGGGCTGACCACCTCCCGGACCCGCCTGCCGACCGCCTGGCGCACCACCAGCCTGCCCTGGCATCTGTCCGCCCTGGCGGAACCCGCCCGGCGCCTCGGCTGCCGGAACCGGCTGGACTCGAAGGTCCCAGCACGCAGTCTTTATTCCCGGCTCCTTCCCGATCTCAGCCAGCACCTGTCCAGAGATCTCACGGATCTCCCGGCCGGCCGCATCCGTGACCCGCAGCTTGATGTCACTCGCCGGCTTCTTCAGGTGGAACGAGATTCGAGCCGCCTGCGGCGGATTCTCGCCGTAGAAGACCTGATCTCCCCAGAACTCGTAGTTGCGGTCGCGCGCCGGGCGGCGGTACATCGCGAAGGCCGGCGGCGTGAACAGCACCGCGTCAGCAGACGCCTGCGCCGCCGCGTACTCTTGGATCGGCTCGAGGTGATCCAGGATCCAGATCGCCCGCCCGTGGGTCCCGACGATCATCGCGTTGTCGCGCGGATGCAGCGTGATCTCGTCGATCCTCACGGTGGGCAGGTTCGCCTTGATGCGCATCCAGCTGGCTCCCCGATCTATCGTGACGAACAGCCCCGTCTCGGTGCCGAGGTATAGCACGTCACGGTTCCGCACGTCTTCTGTGAGCGTCCGCGCGACCTCTCCCTTCAGGTTCGACACGATCGACTTCCACGTCTGTCCGAAGTCCGTGCTGGCGTAGATGTACGGCTCGTAGTCGTTCTGCCTGTGGCCATCGAAGGTTGCATAGACCGTCCCTTCGTCGAAGCGCGATGGCACGACCTCCGACACGTAGATTCCCTTGGGGAGCCCGGGGATTCTCTCGAAGACGTTGGTCCACGTCTTTCCCGCGTCGCGGGACACCTGCAGGACGCCGTCATCGGTCCCCGCATAGAGGAGGCCCGGCCGCTTCGGCGACTCGGCGAACGAGACGATCGTCGGCCAGGCAGAGATGCCGTCGTTGCGCGCTATGTCGATGTCCGCGCCCTTGACGCCCATCACCACGAACTCGTCCCGGTTCGCGTTGGACGTTAGATCGGGGCTGATCGCAACCCAGGTGTGTCCCCGGTCCGGGGACCGGAACACCTTGTTGGCCGCCGCATAGATGACCTTCGGATCGTGCGGTGACTGGACGAGCGGCGTGTCCCAGTTCCAGCGCAGGGGCGGCTCGCCCGGCGCCGGCTGAGGGCGTACGCTCATCGTTTCGCCGGTGACGCGATCGACCCGCACCATGTTCCCGTCCTGGGACTCGCTGAATGCCACCCGGAAAGATGTCGGGTCCTGGAGCACGACGAAGCCGTCGCCGCCCTGGAGCGTCATCCAGTGGTGGTTCGCGATGCCTGGTGAGCCGCGTACGGCGCTGGGTCCGCACCAGTTGTAGTTGTCCTGCATCCCGCCGCACACGTTGTACGGAATCGCCATGTCGTAGCTGACGTGGTAGAAGAGCCCCACCGGCAGGTTCGGCATGAACACCCAGGTCTTCGCGCGGTCGTAAGACACAGCCAGCCCGCCGTCGTTTCCTATCAGGACGTGGTCGGGGTTCGCCGGGTCGATCCAGATCGCGTGGACGTCGTCGTGCGTCGATCTGGCGACGTCGGTGGCAACGGTTTTCCCTCCGTCGAGCGACTGGTGAAGGCCGACGCCGCCGTAGTAGACGACATCGGGGTCCGTCGGGTCCACGTGCAGCTCGCTGAAGTACATCGGGCGCGGGTTGGTGTTGTTCACCTTACGCCACGTCGCGCCCGCATCATCGGATCGATAAAGGCCGGTAGGAGAGGGACTGACGCCGGCCTGCGCTGCACCTGGCGACGGGGCCTGCCCGCCGCCGCGCCCCCCGGCCTGGCCCGCCGCACCGGGCGCCTGGCCGCCCGCACCTGCTCCGCGGCCAGCGGGGGCTTCACGGCCCTCGCCCTGTCCCTGCTCTCCTCCGCCAGCCGCACCGCGCCCCGCCTGCGGCGCAGGACCCTCGATCAGGGCGTAGAGGATATTGGGCCTTCGACGGTAGACGGCAATTGCAATCCGTCCCAGCGGTCCTTCGGGGATCCCGCTCCTGAGCCGAGTCCACGTCTCGCCGCCGTCGGTGGACTTCCAGATGCCGCTACCGGGGCCGCCGCCGTTCATGTTGGCGGGCGTCCTTCTCCGCTGGTAGGTCGAGGCGTAGATGATGTCGCTATCGGCAGGATCCATCACGACCTCGTTGGCCCCCGTGTCGTCATCGACCTTCAACACCTGTTTCCACGTCTTTCCGCCGTCGGTCGTGCGGTAGACTCCGCGTTCACCGCCCGGCCCCCACAAACTCCCAACCGCCGCGACGAAGACAACGTTGTTGTCTCTCGGGTCGATGACGATGCGGTTGATGTTGCGCGAGGTGCGGAGACCCATGTGGGTCCACGTCCTGCCGCCGTCAGTCGACCTGTAGATGCCGTCGCCCCACGATACGCTCTGGCGGTTGGCCGCTTCGCCGGTGCCGACCCAGACCAGATCCGGGTTCGACTGCGAGACGGCAACGTCGCCGATCGAGATGAGGCCCTGGTCCTGGAACTGAGCCTCGAACGTCGTGCCGTTGTTGGTGGTCTTCCAGACGCCGCCGTGAGCCGTGCCCACGTAGTAGATCGAAGGGTTCGCCTCGTAGACGGCGAGGTCGGAGATGCGCCCCGACATCGACGCCGGGCCGATGGAGCGGAAGTGGAGCGAATCGAAGGGCCCCGCGGGGCCGGCGGGGCGCGCGGGCGACTGACCAGAGAACCCGACGAGCGAGGGAGCCGCGAGCGCCACGACAAGCGCCAGCCCCAGGCCAACAACGACAAGACGAATGTGTCTCATCTCGAGAGCCTCCATGAGGCGAGTTACGACAAGGCGGGGGGATTATATCGGATTCGAGAGACACGCTCCTCCAACCGATTGGATCTTCGGCAACCCTGTCTTTGGATCGACGCCCGCCAGGCGACATCCATCTCCCGATTGCTGCGTGATTGGGCCGGACACAACTTGGAACGAATACTGCTCCGCTCGGGAATGGCAATCAGCCTTCGGCGGCGCGCCGTGGCAGGCACGCGGCAGCCTGAGGTTGGTTGGCTCCCGCGCCCGGAGTGTTGTCTCGAGTCCGCCCCCTAGGCGCTGCCCGGCCGTTTGGTCGGAGGGCGCGAGCGTGATCGCTGGCGAGGTGGCGCAGCCAGGTCTGTTCTCGCCCGCACCCGATCGACGTGATGGCAAACGTGCGGGCGATGGCGCCCGGCGTGTGGACCGTGACAGGACTCCGGGCGCACAGGTCCGCCCGCTGGCCAGTCCAGTTGCCGCCCGCCCCCTGGTTCGGCCCAGTTCAGGAGAGGATACGTCCACGTTCTTGGCAGGAGTGTGGACACGTCTTCGCTTCGAACGCCTTCTTGGTTTGAACCAGGAAGCGTCAGGAAGCGGTTTCGGGTTGACGCAGGGCGAGACCGTGCCTTAGGATTGGCGCGGCTTCACCTCTGGTGGCGGATGTCCGGGGCTGCTAGAACCCCGGGGACATTTCCATTCTGTTCAGTCCGTAGACAGTCAGCGTGAGCCAGCGGATCGTTTTCGCTGTCGATCATGAGTACCGTCGGCGTGTAAGGGCCGGAGCCGCGCTTCCCGAGCGCACGGCGCCGGAACGAGCTGGAGGTGGCCAGCTCGTTGTGTCACTGCTCGCTTCGTGTGCGCCTGTCGAACCAAGGAGGAGGATGAAATGAGTCTACGTGTCTCCGTGTGGCGGGTGCTGCTGCTCGCCGTCGCGCTAGCGGGACTGGCCAGTCCGCTCGCCTACGCCCAAGGCGGTGGGACGACGGCGTCCCTGTCGGGCTTGGTCGTGGACAGCTCAGGCGGCGTCATACCCGGCGCCGACGTGGTCGTCAAGAACAACGCAACCAACGCGGAGTCGCGGGCCGTCACCGACGCGACGGGGCGTTTCGAAGTGCCGGCTCTCAACCCGGGCACCTACACGGTGACGGTATCGCTGATGGGCTTCAAGACGTGGTCCGCCCCCGACGTGCAGCTGCTGGCGGCAACTCCCGCGAGCGTCAAAGCGGTTCTCGAAGTCGGCGCACTCGAGGAAACGGTCATAGTCGAGGGCGCCACCGAGATCGTGCAGACGCAGACCGCCTCGGTCCAGACGACGATTGCCGTCAAGCAGATCGAGTCGCTGCCGCTCGTGACGCGCACCGCGCTCGACTACGTCGTCGCGCTGCCCGGGGCGCAGACGCCGGGCACCGGAAGCAGCCGCAATACCGAAATCAACGGGCTGCCTCGTTCGACGATCAACATCACGCTCGATGGAGTCAATGTCCAGGACAACTCAAACAAGGGCGACGGCTTCTTCATGTACATCCGGCCGCAGCTGGACTCCGTGGAGGAGATCACGGTTTCGGCCTCGACGCCGGGAGCTGAGAGTTCCGGGCAGGGAGCGTCGCAGATCCGCATGGTCACCCGCTCGGGTTCGAACACGTTCGCGGGGTCCGTCTACAACAGTTGGCGTAACCAGGCTGGCGTGTCCGAAGACGACGTGATGACGCGGAGCAAGAAGAGCAAGTGGATCTGGCGGCTGAACACCCCGTACTGGTTCAACAAGAGGGACCTCCCGAAGACGGCCGCAGGCGAGTACTTCATCGACGACGTCCGCCTGCAGATGCCCGGCTTCCGGGTCGGCGGTCCCGCGGTCAGGGACAAACTGTTCTACTTCTTCAACTGGGAGTGGTTCCTGTGGCCGACGCAGGCCAACCGCACCCGCTACGTGCTCAACCCGCAGGCGCAGCTGGGCCTATTCACCTATCCGGCAACGAGCGGCGGCACCCGCACCGTCGACCTGATGGCCATAGCCAGAGCGAACGGGCAGCTGGACTCGTTCGACCCGACGATCGCGAGGCTCCTGGGCGACATCGCCGCGGCCACCAAGACCGAAGGCGCCTTGGAGAGATACGACGAGAACGTCGACAAGTACACGTGGAGCCCCGCCTCGGACAACAAGAGGCACTTCCCGACGGTGCGAATCGACGCAAACGTGACCCCGAACCACCGGATCACGTTCACGTCCCGCTACAACCGCTTCGACGCCACGCCGGATCTGCTGAACAGCGTCGAGCCGCGTTTCCCGGGTTTCCCCAACTGGGGCGGACAGTACTCTGATCGCTTCTCCGCACAGGGCACGTTGCGGTCCACCTTCGGGAGGAACATCGTCAACGAGGCACGCGTCGGCTGGGCGGGCGGTTTCGGCAAGGGGACCCTTTGGTACCCCGAAGTCAAGCCGGACTCGTTCAACTGCACCGGCCCCGGCTGCCAGGTTGTCGGGGGCCAGGGCTACTCCCTCGGCATCAGCGCGGCGGCCAGCGGCATAACGAATGCCACGACAACCACGGGCCAGTCTGCCAGGAACACGCCGAGCATCGTCTACGAGGACACGCTGACGTGGCTGAAGGGCCAGCACACGATCAGCACCGGGGCTTCGTTCACGATGATTCAGGGGTCGAACTGGGCCGACACGGCGGTCCCGGTCATCAACTTCGGCCTGAACTCACAAGACCCGGCCTACGCGATGCTCGACGCGGCGTCTGGGAACTTCCCCGGCGGCATCAGCACCACCTACGCCGGCTACGCGCGCAACCTGTATGCAGTTCTGACCGGGCGTATCACGCAGATCCAGGCTACGGCGTACCAGGACAACGGAAGGTACACACTCCTCGGCGAGCGAACCCAGACAGCCTACCAGAACGAGCTCGGGCTCTTCATTAGCGACTCGTGGCGAGCCAAACCGAACCTCACGCTCACGGGCGGTCTGCGCTACGAGCTGCAGTTCCCGTTCACCTCGAACACGATCAGCTACGCGAGGCTCGAGGACTGGAGGATGCTCTACGGGATAAGCGGCGAAACCGGCCTGTTCAAGCCCGGCACTCTCGCCGGCAAGTCCCCGATGCTGCGGCAGTACAAGAAGGGCGAGAAGGCCTACGAGATGGATATCGACAACATCGCGCCCAGCTTCGGCGCGACGTGGCGGCCCAACCTGGGGTCGGGTGTCCTGTCGAAGATCCTGAGCAGCGATCCGGTCTTCCGCGGTGGCTACTCGATCAGCTACTCGCGGCTCGGCACGAACTTGCTGACCGGCACGTACGGCACGAACCCAGGCCTCTCGCGCTCCGCAACCAGGAGCATTACCGCGGGCGAGCCGAAGATAGGCTACGACGGACTGCCGGTGCTGCTGCGTCAGCCGAGCCGGGTCTTCCCGGGGGCTTTCCCGGAAACCCCGACGTATCCGTTCGCGCCGGCAGTGAACGAGGACATCGACGAGCTCAATCCGAACTTCTTCACGCCGTACACCCACCAGTGGAGCTTCGGCTGGCAGCGGGAGCTTGGCAAGTCGATGGCCATGGAGGTTCGCTACGTCGGCAACACGAACGTCGGCGACTGGATGACCTGGGACATCAACGACACCAGCAACTGGAACTTCCTGGAGAACGGCTTCTACGACGAGTTCCGGACCGCGCAGCAGAATCTCCTGGCGAACGTCAAGAACGGAAGAGGTCCGCGGTTCGACTACACTGGCGCACCCGGGACTGCTCCGCTGCCGATCTTCATGGCGTACTTCGCGGGCATTCCGCTGAACGATGCCAGGAACAAGGACCCGCAGCAGTACGCCGCCATAAGCCAGTTCCGGAATTCCAGCTGGTACAACCAGGTCAGGATGTACTCGCCCAACATGACCGGCATTGCCGGCACGGGCACGAACGGGCTCCAGAACTCGGCCTACGCCGCGAACGCCGCGAAGGCCGGCCTGCCTCTCAACTTCTTCATACCGAACCCGGACAGCGCCCAGGCCAACTCGTACCTCGACACGAACGGCGGCAACACGAAGTACCACGCGCTGCAGTTCGAACTGAGACGGCGGATGACCGGCGGGCTGCTCGTCCAGGGCAGCTACAACCTACAGCTTTCACGCAAGGGGTACAGCTGGACGTCTCTCCGCGACGACTGGCAGTACGTCGATTCGACCGGCGGCCCGGTGCACGGCTTCAAGGTGAACTGGGTGTTCGAGCTGCCTTTCGGCCGCGGGAGGAGGTTCGCCAGCGGCGCGTCGCGGTGGCTCGACATGATCATCGGCGGATGGGAGTGGGACGGCCAGGGGCGGTTCCAGAGCGGCACGCGGTTCAACTTCGGAGGCTTCCGGCTCGTCGGCATGACCGAGAAGGACCTCCAGGCAATGTTCAAGATCCGGAAGGAAGTGGACTCGGCCGGCAAGACGCGCGTCTACATGCTGCCGAGGGACGTCATCGAGCAGTCGATCATCGCCCTTACCAAGGCGGACGCAACGACGGTGACGGGCTGGTCGGGCGAGGCTCCGACAGGGCGTTACCTCGCACCTGCGAGCGGCCAGGACTGCGTGCAGTACCTCGACGGGCAGTGCCCGGGGACGGCGCTCTCGCGCATCATCACCGGCCCCTGGTACAACAAGTGGGACTTCGCCTTCGTGAAGCGGATCGCAATCAAGGGCAGCATGCGCATCGAGGCGCGCATGGACCTCTACAACGTGTTCGACGCGATCAACTTCATCGCGGTTGGCGTGCCCAGCACCCGCACCAGCATGAGCAACTGGGAGGTGTCGTCGGCGGCCCGCGACCTGAACGCATCACAGGACGCCGGCGGCCGCATCACCAGTTTCGGCCTCAGGTTCACCTGGTGAGTTTCGAGCCAGGTTTCGCGCTGTAGCCCGCCGAAGCCTGGCCGGCGAAGGTGCCAGGCGGAGGCGGGCCTTGGCAAGGTAGCAGCCGACCGCGATCGCCTGGCAAGCTCGGGGGACGGTGAGGGTGACTTCGCCGTCCCTTTTTCTTGTACAGGCTTCAACGCCGGGGCGCCTTGGCGATGCTGCCGCGTCGCACAGTCGCACCTCGGGGCCGGTCGACCTCGCCCTGCGCAGCCTGCGCCCGGCGTCACCTGAGGCGGCTGCCGCCGCGCCTCGATCCGGAGCTCGCCGATCGTTTCCTGTTCCTGTTGTCGGCGGGCGACGCACGGCCGGGGCGGTCCTGCGCCACCGCGGCTCCTATCATCCGCTCTTCGCCGGGGCTCGACCGGCTTTTCTCCCTGGCGCTCGGGTTGACCATGCTTTCGGCAAGCTGCGTGAGCTTCTGGTCGGTGGCCTTCTCCTCTTTGAGCGTCGTTTCGAGCAGCCCGGCGACGTTCTGGTGACCCAGCTGATTGGCGTAGGTCCTCAGGGTGCCGTAGCTCGACATCTCGTAGTGCTCTACCTTCTGCGCCGACGCGATGAGAAGCGCGTCACGGACGGGACCGCGCGGCACTTCCTTCATCATCTCCTCGCCCTCCTCGATCAGGCCGCGCATGCCGGTGCACTTCTTCGCCTTCGGCTTCTCGCCGATCTCGTCGAAGGCCTGCATGAGCCGCTCGAGCTGCGTCTCGGTCTGGCTGCGGTGCTGCTCGAACCCTGCGCGCAGCTGGTCGGACTCTGCGGCTTTTGCCATCTTCGGCAGCGCCTTGATAAGCTGTTTCTCCGCGTCTATCATGTCCCGCATTTCCTCGACCATCAGCCCTTCGAGCGACTCTATCTTCGGCATCCTTCTTCCTCCTTGCCCACACCGTTGTTGCGTCGACGCACCAAGTTAGCAAGATGGCGGCCAGACTTTTGGGATACGGGCACGAGACCGCGAACCACTCCACAGGAATGGAGGCCCCATGATCAGGCTGGACGTCGAGAGTGAAATCGACCGTCTCTACCAGCTGCCGCTGGCTGAGTTCACATCCGCGCGGAACGAGCTCGCGAAGACAATCGGCGGGACGAAGGGCGCCGAGATTCGCGCCCTGCGCAGGCCCTCGACGTCAGCCTGGGTCGTCAACCAACTTTACTGGCGCAATCGCGCGACTTACGACGCCCTCACAGCGACAGCCAGCAGGTTGCGCGAAGCGCAGGAGGCGGCTCTTGGCGGCCGTGCGGCAGAACTGCGGGAAACGGACCGCGCGCACGACCGGGCCATCAGGGCCGCGCTCGACGCCGCCATGGCCCTCGTCGGCGAGAGCATGCATCCCCTGAGCGCGGCAACACGGGACGCGGTGAGACGCACGTTGAGAGCGCTGCCCACGCAGCGCAGGCCGGGGCGGCTCGAAAAAGACCTGGCGCCGGGCGCGTTCGAAACGCTGGCCCGCACCGGGTTTGACGCCGGCCAGCCGCCGCTTGCCCACGCCGGTCGGCCGTGGCCCTCGGCGGCACCAGAGAGTCGTCGTGGAGCCGCTCGCAAGTCTCCGCCAACCGATCGCCGCGGCGATTCCAGCGAGGGTTCAAGGCCGCCGGAACACCGGCGTGAGGAGATTTTCGAAGCGACGAGGGCCTTGCGCGAGGCCGAGCGGCAAGCTCGAAGGGCAGAGACTGCCGCCGCCGAAGCGCGAGGCGACCTGGACCGTCGCGTTGCGGATGAGGCCCGGGCGGTGGAGCAGCTTGCTGAAGCACGAGCCAGAAGCGCCGAGGCCCGCAGAACGCTCAGCGCTGCACAGGCATCACTCAAACGCCTGGCTTCCGCCACCGAACGGGCGCGAGTCACCCTCGAACGGCTTCGCTCGGGCGGCTGACCGCACCACGTGAGGCGGAGCCGCAGCGATGCTGTAACCTCAATTGGGAGCCGAATCTGATGAGCTTGAAGCGCGTCGCACCGCAGAGTTATAGTCAAGTTAGCGGTGTCTCGAAAATTGCACCCGCTGCCGGTAGGGGGAACCCGCCGGCTTTTCTGTTTTTCGGGTCATGAAGAAGAGCTGGAAGCACGACCTTTGGGTACAGGTTCACGTGGACCGCGATGGACAGTGGCATGCGTCGGTGCCAGACCGCCCGGCCCTTTGCTGTAACGGCGGAACCATGCAGTCCGCCGTTGCCGGCCTCTACGCGCTGTATCGGACGAGCCGCTCCAGGAAGACCGCACGGCGGAAACGATAAGGAGCGCGCCCCGTCCTCCTCCTTATCTCGTCGAGAAACGCATGACGGTGGTCGTCCGGTAGATCTGGCCCGGCCTCAGGATCGTTGATGGGAAATTCGGCCGGTTGACCGAATCCGGGAAGTGCTGCGTCTCGAGGCAGAACCCCGCATGCTTCGTGTAGGCCACGCCGCTCTTGCCCTTCAACGTCCCATCGAGGAAGTTCCCAGAGTAGAACTGGATACCTGGCTCGACCGTATCGATCTCGAGTACCCTCCCCGTCTTCGGCTCATACACCCTGGCCACCGTCTTCATTGTGGTGCCACCGGTCCGGACAACGAAGTTGTGGTCGTAGCCGCCCGGCGGCCGGCCCGGTACCTGGGCGATTCGCGACCCGATTGGCTGTGGCGTGGTGAAGTCGAAGACCGTGCCCGACACAGGCTTTATCTCCCCAGTCGGGATCAGCGTGTCGTCCACCGGCGTGTAGGCGTCGGCCTCCAGCATCAGTTCGTGGCCGGTGATGTCCCCCGTACCCTCTCCCGCAAGGTTGAAGTAACTGTGGTGCGTGAGGTTTACGGGCGTCGGCTTGTCCGTCTCGGCTGTGTAATCGACGCGCAGCTCGTTGGCATTGTTGAGCGAGTAGACCACGACGACGGACAGCGTCCCGGGGTACCCCTCCTCCCCATCGGGGCTGACATAAGACAGCCGGAGCGACGAAGAATCCGGGGTCGAGGCCGGTTCGGCCTTCCACACCACCTTGTCGAAGCCCTTGACGCCGCCGTGAAGATGGTTCGGGCCATCGTTGGTCGCTAGCTGGTACTGCTTCCCGTCGAGCGTGAAACGGCCCTTGGCGATGCGGTTCCCCACCCGCCCGATGATTGCACCGAAGTAGGGGTGTCCGGCGAGGTACTGCTCGAGGTTGTCGAACCCGAGTACCACGTCGCCAAGTCGGCCTCCACGGTCCGGCACGTGCAGCTCGGTCACGATG
The DNA here is from genome assembly GCA_041947015.1 of Vicinamibacterales bacterium. Lineage (GTDB taxonomy): Bacteria > Acidobacteriota > Vicinamibacteria > Vicinamibacterales > Fen-181 > JBHGBL01. Next base: position 450,976 of record JBHGBL010000002.1, on the reverse strand, counting down.
CCTCCGTAGTTGGTGATTCGGACCACCATCCCCTTGCTGTTGGTCAGCGTGTAGAGGTCCACCGGCACACCCTCCTTCGTCTTTCCAAAGTCGCGCCGCTCGACGGCCGGCTTCTGCGCCGCCGGCGGTGGCTCCGCGGGTCCAGGGGGAGCGGATGGCTGGCTGCACCCCGCCACCAACGCTGCAAACATCGCCGATACCATCGGGTGCCACGCAATCGGTCGCTTCATCGAACGCTCCTGATCAGAACCGGCCAGTACTGAGTCGAATACTCATTACTCGAAACTCAATACTCGAGGCTACCCGCGCCTCGATCTTCTGCCGCTGTGTCTCATTTCGTCTTCACCGCAACTCGTTTCGTCGCCGTTCCGCCGAACTTCGAGTCGGTCTTGAACTCGATCCACCCGGTGTCGCCCTCCATCCGGACCAGGCCGCGGAAGCGCAGCGAGTCGCGGCCACGCAGCCGGAACTCGACAGCCTTGCCGTTGAGAGTGCTTGCCGCCGAAAGCTCTCCTGCTGCGGGCATCCGGACCACGCCCTCTGGAAGGTCGACCATCGACAGGTTGGGAGAGCTCGTCCACGTCATCCTGTCCTTGACCGCCGTGCCGAGCGCCACCTCGCGATCCGACGAGGTCGGATAGACGCGGTCGTTGCGGACGACGACGTCCACCCAGTACAGGTCAGCGCCTGCCGGTGCCACCGAGACGGTCTCGATTTCGACCCGCGGGAACTGACTGGCGCAGTACATGACGAACTGAGCGTTGCGCAGCGCCTCGGTCTCCATGTATCGCCCGGGCGGGGTACGCTGCGTGTGTTTCTTCGATGTCGAACCAATCCATACCTCACCGAGGTCCGGGTGGTTCACCTTGTGCGGCGAAATCCAGGCCTGGCCGTTAAGGTCCGTGTCGATCCACGCAAGGAACTCGTCGTCGTCCACGCGGCCGTCGTTGTTGCGATCCGCTTCGGCCACGCTCCGCCCCCAGAGTTCGATCAGGTAGGCATACGCGCCGAGCATGTAGTAGCTCGTTGCCTGCGCCTGGCCGGAAAGCCCGCTGAAGGTAGGAGTGTAGTCCTTGAGGATGCGCGCGCCCTCCGTGACGATCGTGAGCTGCGAGTCCATGTCGTTCTGGTACTCTGGGGCGACGATTCGCGGAAAGAGCTGCGCGTACTTGTCGGCCTTGCGGAGGTCGGCAAGCTGCTCGGCGACGCGAGCCTCCTGTTCGCGCCGCTGCTCCGCCGTCATGCTGCCCCGCGTGTCGGGCGGGGCGGCAAACATGATCAGCCTGCCCGTGTTGTGGAAGTGGAAGCTCGCGAAGATGTTCGGGTGGGCCAGCTTGAACTCCCACACGTTGCGGGTCTCCACCTCGGACATCGGGTACGGCCAGCCCGCCGCGAGGCTCCAGCCGTAGGCGAAATTCCGGTTGGGATCCGGCCCGCCGAGATCATCCTCGTTGATCCGGCCGTCCCCGTCGTTGTCGTAGCCCTCCATCCCGATCCGCCGGAAGCGGACGACCTCCTCGCGTGGGTCCGCGACGGGAACGAACCGCCGCTTGTCGGGCGAGAACTTGAGGTCTCCCGCGCGGTCCTCGACGTACATCACCGAGATCTCGCCATCTCCGTCCACGTCTTCGGTCTGGTCCTCGTCGTACAACCCGTCGCCGTCGTCGTCTGCAGGGCGGTAAGGCTCCCTGGGGTTGTTCTCGGTGTTCGGCTCCAGCGCGTACGAGTCGTTCCCATCGACGTTGAGCCCCGGAAGGATGTAGAAGGTCGTCCGGTCCACCAGGTCCCGAACGTAGGGGTCGTAGTCGTAACGCGTGAGCAGGTACCATGCGAGGTAGAGCGCGCACGTCACCCCGTTGATCTCGTTGCCGTGAATGGCGCCGTCCACCCACATGGCAGGCTTCGTATCGTGGGCTCCGGTCTTCTTCGCGGTGATGGTCAGCAGGTGCTGGTCCCGCCCCATTCGGCTCTTGCCGATTGTGCCGAAGTCGGCGAGTTGGGGGTACTTCTTCTGCAGTCCCTGCATGATCTTCGCCTTCTCGGCGACGCTGTAGTACTGCTTCCAGCTGATCGGGAAGTCGGTGTCCCCGGACGGCCCCGCCGGTATCGCCGGCGGTTTGTTCTGGGCAGCAGCAGGCGCGGGGGCGAGAACGGCCAGAAGCACAACCAGAATCAAGGGCCTGAGGCGTCTGTCGAAGTTCTTGGCTGGCATTGTCGGCTCCCGGCTAGTTGATGACGAGGTCCTTCACGCGGGTGCCGCCTTTTTGCGAGCTCAGCACCACCTTGAGAGGCGAATCGCCCTCGATCGCCACGAGCCAAGTCACTTGCCTGGTCGGCCCTGACTGGGGCGTTTCCGCCTCCGCCTCGGGCCGCTGCTGCCGTACGAGAGGGGGGACGCCGGCCGGCGCAGCCCCAGCTCCCCGGCCGCCGCCACCACCGCGACCTGCGAGCTGGACCTGCCCGACCGGACGCGGCTCGTATCCCGGGATCGCCATTGTTCCGTCGAGTACGCCCAGCCTTATCCACGCGCTGCCTTGGAGGTAGGTGATCTTGTCTCGGTCGCCCAGAAGCCACACCACGTCGTCGCGGTTGCCGCGGAGCGAGGGCCCGCGCGCCACGTGCGTTGCGAGCTGGCCGGTGTTGGCGACGGTGGCCTTGACCTCGACTATGCGGTAGCGACTGTTGCCGGTCTTCCGCTGGACCGTCACCGTGCCGCCCTGCTCGGTGGTGACCGCCTGGCCCGCCAGGCTGGTGGTCGTCGCGACGACGCGCGCCGTCGCGTCGGTGATCTCGACGCGCGGCAGAAGCGTCGCTTTGAAACGCTCGAACTGCCAGTGGGTCTCGCACACGCCGACCAGCGAATCGCCCGGGATGGCGTTTCCGCCGCCGTACTTCGCCACCCAACCGCCAATCTCGCCCTCGCCGAGCTCGGGATGCTTGAACGGCTTCCAGGGAACGAAGGCGCGGCCGCCCATCGCTTTCTCCTGATGCGCGATGTAAGCGCTCTCCCACTTGGCGCGGTCGTCCTCGCCCGCGTAGCCTGGAAGTCCCCGCGTATCACGCTGCCAGTTCCAGAGCTCCGTGCTCATCGAGTAGGAGCCGAACTGCGCGTACGCCCAGTCGAGGAACACTCCGTAGCCGTACGCCGCATTTCGCTCGGCGTTGTACGGCGCCCTCCAGCCGCGAGCCTGCAACGCGGGAGTACCGCCCCGTCCCGGCGCCTGGCCGGCCGGCGTTGCCGGCCGCCTGATTTGCGGTGCCTGCGTCGCCAGCCCTTCCTCCATGTCGTCGGTCGTCTTGGATGGCGTCTCGCCGATCAGCTCGAGATACTTCCTGCCCATCACGCGGTCGTAGACGGCGAGGTCCTTGGGATCGATCCGGCTGTCCGGCCAGCGGGCGAGAGGCCGATAGGTGAAGCCGCCGGAAGTGTGGAACGACTGCACCATGAAGATGTTCGTGTGGTTGGTGAAGAACTCCAGCACCGCGCGTGCTTCGGGCGACGACGACGGGTAAGCCCCGCTCCCGCCCTGACTGTCGTCGTCGCGGAACCATCCTTCGGGGAAGTTGCGGTTCACGTCCACTCCGCGTTCGGGATCCTCGCCGCGCCGGCCGTCGCCGTCGTTGTCCTTGTCCTCCGTTATGACCGAGTAGCGCTCCTTCTTGTCCAGATCGCTCGCTGGCGCGCGCACCATGACGCGCGAGTCGGAGTCCGACAGGTGAAAGGCGCCCTTGGGGTCCTTGTAGCGGAACTGAGTTATCAGGCCGTCGCCGTCGAGGTCGTCCGGCCCGTCCTCGTTCACTTTTCCGTCGTTGTCGTCGTCGCGCATCATCGTGTTCTGGCGCTGCGACACCCCCGCCTCGACGCTGTTGTAGACACCGTCCGGGTTCACTATCGGGCAGATGTAGAAGGTGTTGTCGTCAACCAGGCGGGTGATCTCCTTGTCGCTGCCGTAGGCCGAGAGGAGCTTGTCGATGATGTACAGGCACACCTCGGTGCCGGTGTACTCGTTGCCGTGCGTTCCGCCGTCGATCCACTGGGCCGGCTTCCCCTGGTACGGCTTCATCGGCGTCACGTTCTTGACGAGCGGCTGTCGCATGTTGCGCAACGGGACGAGGCTGTCGATCGTCACGCCGGTCTTCATGTTGGTGACGACCAGCACATAGATCGGACGGCCCTTGGTGCTCCTCCCGATCTCCACGAGCTCGGTGAGGCTCGGATTGGCGGAAGCCACTTTCTTCAGGTAATCGACCGTGCCCGTGTACCCGTGGTAGTCGTTGAATGCAATCGCGATTCGGGACGGCGCAACCGGCGCGGGGCGCCCGGCCGCCTGCTCGGATGATACGACCGTGCCACCTAGCACGATGCCAGTCGCGAGCACGATCCCGAGCCGGCTCCACGAGCAGATGCAACGTGACATCAGCTTCTCCCTCGCTTGACAGGTGTGGATTGAGCTGTGTGGGGCGGGTGCAGCATAGCACAGGAGCCCTGCGGTTCGTATGTCCTCTGTGAGATTGGCTTCGGTTGTTTGCCGCCCCGGTCGAGGCAGGAATCACCGGCCTCTCGAGATCGAGGTGAACGCTGTCGCTGTCGCCGCGCAACGTCATCCGCACCGGGTGCTGCGCGAGTTTCAGAACGTGCGCGTCAGTGAGGGAAGGCCTCGCTGGCTGACAGGCGCGGCCTGCTCGCGTGGAGCGGGGGCGTCGGGGTGGCTCGAGCCGGGCGACCCGAAGGGCGTTCTCGGATGCCCTCGCGCCGGGAGTGGTGCGGCTGCCCGCGCGCCCTCGGCGCTCGTGGGCAGGTCCTCGCACCTCGAGATCACCGAACGTAGTTCTCGATCGGCAGGCCGTCGTACATCTGATCGACGCGGAGAATCTGCGCTTCGCGGGAGTAGCTTCCCAGTTCGTAGTCCTCGCTCATCACGAGAGCCTTGATCGGCTTGGTCGGGCAGACCTCTGCGCAAAGGCCGCAGAAGCTGCAGCGGGACAGGTTGAAGTCGAAGTAGTCGAGAACCTTGATCTTCTGGCCCGGTTCGCGGTGCCCGCCAAGGGCGATCAGATCATCGGGGCATGCCTTCGCGCACTGGTCGCAGACTATGCACGTCTGCGCGCCGTTGGCGGGGTCGACCTGGAGCCGCAGGACGCCCCGGAAGCGCGGCGCAACCGGGCGGCGCTCGGCCGGGTACTGGAAGGTGAAGGCCGGTTGAGGCGTGTACTTCAGGGTCAGGAGCAGGCCCTTGACCACGTCAACGAGAAAGATGGTCCGGAGAAACTCTCTCAGCATGGCATCATCCAACCAGCGTCGGCTGCGTCTCGCCGAGCTTGATGACGCGTTCCCTGCGCAGCACGGTGCCTTCCTTCCGGATCTTGTCCTGGAGCCGCATCAGGCCGTAGAGGAGTGCCTCGGGCCTGGGCGGGCAACCGGAAACGTAGACGTCCACCGGAACCACCTTGTCCACACCCTGAAGCACGCTGTAAGTGGGGAAAGGCCCACCGGCATTCGAACAACTGCCCATGGATATGACCCACTTCGGCTCCGGCATTTGATCGTAGAGGCGGCGGAGAACGGGAGCCATCTTCTTCGTCACGGTCCCGGCGACGATCATCAGGTCCGCCTGGCGCGGCGAGGCGCGGAACACCTCGGCGCCGAACCGCGCGATGTCGAACCTCGGACCGCCGGCAGCCATCATCTCAATGGCGCAGCAGGCGAGGCCGAAGCCCATCGGCCAGAGCGACGACTGCCGCGCCCAGTTCAGCACAGTGTCGATGTTCGTCGTTATGACGTTGTCGTCGAAACGATGATCGATCAGTCCCATTCGTCAGCCTCAGATTGCCAGTCGATTGCCAGCATCCAGCCGTTTCAGCGTCCAAAGCCGCTCCCCCGAGCCAGCCGCCCGCAACCCCGGCCGTTCTGCAACATTCAATCTCGGCACACGAAGCGCGACCGGGGCCGAACGCTCCCGTGCTGCCGAAATCACCGCCGGCGGAATGAGCGTTACAGCTTACCAGCTTTGGCAAGTCCGGCAGAAGCAGTCCCGCCGCCAGGCACACGGGTTTCCGGAACTGCCGCCGACCCACCACATGCGATCCACGACGGACTCGAAGCACTTGGCTCGTTCCGCCCTCCGTCGTTTCGTCATCCTGAAGCCTGCTGCCAAAGCCCGCTTAAACCTACTTCTGATAGTAATCCGCGTTCACCTGGATGAAGCGCTGCCACTTCTCGGGAACCTCGTCGAGGGCGAAGATCGCCTCGACGGGACACGCCGGAACGCATGCGCCGCAATCGATGCACTCGTCCGGATGGATGTAGAGCATCTCGGCCTTTTCGAAATCCCCTTCGTCCTTGCGCGGGTGGATGCAGTCGACCGGGCAGACGTCCACGCAAGCGGTGTCCTTCGTGCCGATGCATGGTTCGCAGATGATGTAAGCCACGTCTCCTCTCCTCCTGGTGTCCTCGATTCTCACGCCGACAAGCCGAACGGTTCAGACGACAGGCTGCCGAGCCGCCTGGATATGCGTGTCGCCAGCTCCACCGCGTCCCGGCCGTGGCCCGTCGCAAGAACTCGGTCGTCCTGGCCGTGTCGGAAGATGCCCACTCGCGCCACCTCGCGGCCGCTATAATCGTGCACCGGGGCGCAGGTACAGCAGAGCCGCTGCACAGCGTCCGCAGCCGGAATCGTCGCGTCGCCAAGCCGGCGGACGGCCGGCTCGCCCCGCACGAGGTCCTGCGCGGTCACCAGCCTGAGGCAGCTCAGACGCCTTGTTGACTGCGCTTGGTCGAAGTACACGGAACAGTGAGCGGGCATCTCCTTGCCGTAGGCCGTCCACATGGAAACCTCGTCGGCGCCCGCACGCCAGACGTAGGTGACCTCGCCAGCCGCCGGAATAGCAATGAAGGCGCGCCCGGAACTCCCGACGACGTAATCGCGCAGGACCGGGTAGGCGTGAAGCCGCAACTCGGACCGCCCGAGCAGCCGGAAGCTGAGATCCAGCATCTTGAGCGTCAGGGAGTAGCGCTGCGTGAGTTCGTCCTGCCTGATGTAGCCACGCCGCTTGAGTACAGCCAGAACTCGGTGGACACTGGGCCGCGGCTGGCGGACGAGTTTGGCGATCTCGGTAAGGCTTGCCCCTTCGGGACGACAGCTCAGCACTTCGCACAACTCGAGCGCCTTGTCGATGGAGGTGAGAGGCGGGCCAGCCATCTTTCCGCTATGTGGAATCGCGTTTCAGCCGACAGACCCTTCACACTGTACATCCAACGGGTGTGGCGGTCAACCATGGCGTCGAGACGGACGCTGTTGTTCCTGGCCGCAGTGTTGCCCTGCGTCCCGTGGGGGCAGGCGGCGCCTGAGGCGGTGGACGGGGCCAGGCGCACTGGTCCTGCAACCACGGCCACCGAGACATTGCCCGGAACCTCGCCGAAGCAAGCGACATGGAAACCTTCCGGTACGAGCCCCGGTCCCGGGCTGGGAGTCGCGGTAAGGCTGCCCGAGGGCTCGCGTTTCGACGAACGGCTGACGAGGCTTTTCACACCCTCCCGTTCGCCCGGATTCATCTACGCGGTCTATGTCACCGGGAGGCCGCTGGACGACTGCGTGCAACACTTCAGGGAGATCGATTCCGGCGGCGGGCGAGCGGCGTGGAAATGGCGCCCGCGCGCGGCGGAACCGCTCGCAGCGTTCGGCGGGTCGGGAGCGTACTCGCGCTCGCGGCTCGCACGCCTGTTCACGGGCCGGCCTGCAATGGTTGCACGCGGCAGCGTCAGGGATGCAAGCGGCGCGTTCGTTGCGTCGGTAACGCTCCTGTCGCCTTACCCGGATGCTTCGTTCACGCGGCTCGAAACGGGAACGATGATGATCGTGCTTTCGCTGGACAGGACTGAGCGATGAGAACCGAGGACGAGGACCGGACAGCGGACCGGGGCTGAGACATCGAAGCCTCGATGCCTCAGCCCGGCACCTTTGTACCCGCGGCTCCGGGTCCCCCGCACCCTGCGTGCTATCATACGGTTTGGGTCATCGGCACCACGCCTGCGGGCCGCCTAAACCGCCGGGCGCGGTCGAGACGGCGCAGCATGCCCAATGAATCGGTTCCCCTCGCCTTCGTCCGCACACGACAGCCGAAACCGGAGTGGTTGAAGGTCAAGGCTCCCGGTTCCCCGAACTACCAGCGCCTCAAACACCTGATCGGAGGGCTCACGCTGAATACCGTGTGCGAGGAAGCCCACTGCCCGAACATCGGCGAGTGCTGGCACCGTGGCACGGCCACATTCATGCTGCTCGGCGATGTTTGCACGCGCGCATGCGGATACTGCGCCGTCAGGCACGGCCGCCCTGCGCGGCTCGACCTCGGCGAGCCGCGCAGGGTAGCCGAGGCTGCCGAGCGAATGCAGCTCTCCTACGTCGTCCTGACCTCCGTTGATCGAGACGACCTCGCCGACGGCGGTTCGGGCATCTTTGCGGAAACGGTCCGGCATCTGCGCGAGCGGCTGCCGCGGTGCAGGGTCGAGGTTCTGATACCGGACTTCAAGGGCGACGAGGCGGCACTGAGGACGGTGTTGGACGCCCGGCCCGATGTGCTCAACCACAACACGGAAACCGTTCCGCGGCTCTATCGAACGGCGCGTCCCGGGGGACGCTACAACCGCACGCTGGAACTGCTGGACCGCGCTCGCCGCTACGCGCCAGCCATACCGACGAAATCGGGGCTGATGGTTGGCCTCGGCGAACAGTGGGACGAGGTAGTGGCAACGCTGAGCGACCTGGCCGAGGTCGGCTGCCGGATACTCACGATCGGACAGTACCTGAGCCCGTCGTCGGCGCACCTTCCGGTAGTGAAGTACTACCATCCCGACGAGTTCGAGATGCTGAAGACGACGGCCCTGAACATGGGCTTCGGGCACGTCGAGTCGGGCCCTCTCGTTCGGAGTTCGTACCACGCGCACGAGCAGGCAGACTCGTACAGCCGCGCCGGGCGGCTGGACGGCGGCTGACACGGCCCGGCCTCCACGCATCACGAGTCCGACATGGCAGACTACAAGGTTGCGGATGCGGTCGAGCGGGAATCGAAGGAGACCCTCCTCGACCTGATGCAGAAGATGCTGCTGGGACGGAGGTTCGAGGAGCGCACGGCGGAGATGTACGCGCTCCAGAAGATCGGCGGCTTCTGCCACCTCTACATCGGGCAAGAGGCCGTAGCCGTAGGTACAATCTCGGTCCTCCGGCCGGACGACTACATGCTCTGCTCCTACCGCGAGCACGTCCACGCGCTGGTAAAGGGCGTCGAACCTCGCAGGGTGATGGCGGAGCTCTTCGGCCGCGAGACGGGCGTCTCGAAGGGCAAGGGCGGGTCGATGCACCTCTTCGATCGCAGCCGCAATTTTCTGGGCGGCCATGCGATTGTCGGGGCCCAGCTCCCGCTCGCGACCGGCGTCGCCTTCGCGATGAAGTACCAGAAGCGCGACCAGGTAGTGGTGTGTTCTTTCGGCGAGGCAGCGGTCAACATCGGCGCGTTCCATGAGTCGCTGAACATGGCAGCGCTGTGGAAGCTGCCATGCGTCTACATCTGCGAGAACAACCGCTACGGCATGGGCACCGCGATCGAGCGCGCCTCTGCCCTCTACGATATCGCCCAGAAAGCCTGCGCATACGACATGGCGAGCGAGGTCGTGGACGGCATGGACGTTCTCGCGGTCCGCGAGGTCGTTGGCCGGGCCGTCGAACTCGCCCGCCGCGAGAGCCAGCCGACGCTTATCGAGGCCCGCTGCTACCGCTACATGGGGCACTCGATGTCGGACCCCGTTCACGGCCACTACAGGACACGCGAAGAGGTCGAAGAGCAGAAGGCCAAGGACCCGATCCGGAGGTACTACGAGAGGCTGGTCGAGCACGGCATCATCGATCAGAAGGGGCTCGAGGAGATGGACGCTGCGGTCCGCCGGACGGTGGACGAGGCAATCGACTTCGCCGACAGGAGCCCGGAGCCGTCGCCAGACGCGCTCTATCAGGACGTCTACAGCATGCCCTACGGGCCCTTCAGGTAGGAGGCCATGTGGCTGTCATCACGTACCGCGACGCTCTGAGCCAGGCCCTTCGCGAGGAGATGCGGCGCGACGAGCGCGTCTTTCTCATGGGCGAGGAGGTTGGCATCTACCAGGGCGCCTACAAGGTCAGCCGCGGACTGCTGCAGGAGTTCGGCGAGCGGCGGGTCGTGGACACTCCGATCACCGAGGAGGGCTTCGCCGGGGTCGGCGTGGGTGCGGCGATGGTCGGTCTGAGGCCGGTCATCGAGATGATGACGTGGAACTTCTCGATGCTCGCCATGGACCAGCTGATCAACGGCGCCGCGAAGATGCTCTACATGTCGGGCGGCCAGTTCCCGATACCCATAGTCGTCCGCGGGCCCGGCGGCGCCGCCCACCAGCTCGGCGCGCAACACTCGCAATCGCTCGAGGCGTGGTACGCGCACGTGCCAGGGCTCAAAGTGGTAGCCCCTTCCACACCCTACGATGCCAAGGGTCTCCTCAAGAGCGCCATCCGTGACGACGACCCGGTCATATTCTTCGAGGGCGAGACGCTGTACGGGTCGAAGGGCGAGGTACCCGAAGGGGAGTACACCATCCCGCTGGGCGCATCCGACATCAAGCGCGCCGGTACCGATGTCACCGTCATCGCGTGGTCGAAGATGGTGAAGGTGGCCATGACAGCCGCCGACCAGCTTGAAGCCGCCGGGATCTCGTGCGAGGTCATCGACCCGAGAACGCTGCGCCCGCTCGACGACGGGCCGATCCTCGAATCGGTCGCCAAGACGAACCGCTGCGTCATCGTCGAAGAGGAGTGGCCGTTCTGCGGCATGGGCGCCCAGATCGCATACCTGATTCACCGTGAGGCGTTCAACGACCTCGACGCACCCGTTGCGCGCGTGACCGGCGCCGACGTGCCGATGCCGTACGCGAAGAACCTCGAGCAGCTGGCGATGCCGACGCCAGGCCGCGTAATCGAGGCGGTTCGGGAGGTGTTGTATCTGGATTGAGCGGCGGTCGGCTGTCAGCGATCAGCTATCAGCGATCAGCTATCAGCGATCAGCGGTCGGCGCTCAGCTATCAGCGGTCGGCGCTCAGCTATCAGCGGTCGGCGCTCAGCTATCAGCGGTCAGCTATCAGCGCTCAGCTATCAGCGGTCGGCGCTCAGCTATCAGCGGTCAGCTATCAGCGCTCAGCGATCAGCGGTTGGCGGTCAGCGATCAGCTATCAGCGATCAGCTATCAGCGGTCGGCGGTCAGCGATCAGCGGGCAGCTATCAGCTATCAGCGGTCGGCGGTCAGCGATCAGCGGTCAGCGGTCGGCGGTCAGCTATCAGCGGTTGGCGGTCAGCGATCAGCTATCAGCTATCAGCGCTCAGCTATCAGCGGTTGGCGGTCAGCGATCAGCGGTCAGCGGTCAGCGATCAGCTATCAGCGATTAGAATTAGCTGTCAGCTATAAGCTTCGGCCGGCGTTCGATATCCGGTGTTCGGTTGTCGGTATGCGACTTCGACATTTGACGATTTCGAGGTTTCCGCCATGGCTTCTCGCGTTGTGATGCCGAAGCTCAGTGACACGATGGAGGAAGGCAAGATCCTCCGGTGGATCAAGAAGGAAGGCGAGAAGGTCGAAACCGGCCAGGCGCTCGCCGAGGTGGAAACAGACAAGGCCACCGTCGAGATGGAGTCGTACACGAACGGCGTGATGAGGAAGATCGTCGCGCCCGAGGGTGCGACGGTTCGCGTGGGCAACCTCATCGCGGTGGTCGGAGGCGCTGACGAAGACATATCGGGGCTGCTGGAGGAGGGGGGGCCGCCGCCGACGCAGGCGAAGGCGCAGGCGGCGATCGAGAAGACGCCGGCACCTCCCGCGCCAGCTCGACAACAGCCCTTGCCGCCGTCGTCCACTGCGGCGCCGGCCGTAAGGCGGGAAGCCGTGCGCGAATCACTCGGCGTGCGCGGCCTGAGGGCATCGCCGCTTGCGCTGCGCATGGCGGCCGAGGCCGGTGTCGATCTCGCCGGCATACGCGGCAGCGGCCCGCAGGGGCGGATCATCAAACGTGATATCGAGAAGGCTGTCGAGGAGGCCGGGAAGGCGGAATCTGCGGAGCCGGCAGTCGCGGAACAGGCCCGAACGGTCACCGTGCGCGCCGAGGGCCCGGAGGTTCGAGAAGTCGAGCTCTCGTCGATGCGCCGCACAATCGCGAAGCGCCTCGTGCAGAGCAAGGCTCCGGTGCCCCACTTCTATCTCACGGTCGACGTGGCGATGGACCGCGCCTGGGAAGCCTACCGCGCGCTGCGCGATGCCGAGCAGTCTTCGGTCTCGATCAACGACATCGTCATCAAGGCGACCGCATCGGCTCTGAGGCGCCACCCGGAGCTCAACGCGTCCTTCGGCGGCGATCACATCAAGCAGCACAATCGGGTTCACATCGGGATGGCTGTCTCCATAGACGATGGCCTCATCACCCCTGTGATCAGGGACGCGGATCTGAAGACCCTGGAGGAGATCTCGGCGGAATCGAGGCGGCTCTCGGACCGCGCGCGCGCCAGGAGGCTTCAGCCCAATGAGTACACTGGCGCCACCTTCTCGATATCGAACCTCGGGATGATGGGGATAGAGGAGTTTTCGGCCATCATCAACCCGCCAGAGGGTGCGATCCTCGCAGTCGGCGCCGTGCGGCAGGCGCCCGTCGTGGAGCGGGGCGAGCTGCGCATCGGGTACCGTATGAAGCTGACCTTGTCGGTCGACCACCGCGTGGCGGACGGCGCAATGGGCGCACGTTTCCTCCAGACGCTCAAGCGCCTGCTGGAGAACCCGCTGCTGATCGGGTAGGCGGTCGGCGGCACATTCATCGTGTCGGCTACCCGCGGCGCCCGCGCCGCAGTTGGCAGTTTCAACCCGGTATCCGGGTTCTCGAGGCTGCAAACGAAGGTGACCGTCGTGACGCCGAGCGTGGGGCAGGTGGAGAGCCTCGAGGAGATCGCGCGGCGCGTCATCTCGTGTGCGCGCTGCCCGCGGCTCCGCTCGTACTGCCTCCGCGTGGCTCAGGAGAGGAAGGCCGCCCACCGGTCGGAGACCTATTGGGGACGCCCCGTACCGGGCTTCGGCGATCCGCGCGCTCGCCTGCTCGTCGTCGGCCTGGCTCCTGCGGCGCACGGCGCCAACCGCACCGGCCGCGTGTTCACGGGCGACGGATCTGGCGACTTCCTCATGTGCGCGATGCACAACGCCGGCTTCGCCAGCATCCCCACGTCGCGCGCACCCGATGATGGCCTCGAGCTGCGTGACGCATACATAGCGGCAACGGTGCGTTGTGCGCCGCCCGACAACAGGCCGTCGCGCGAAGAAATGGCCGCCTGCAGCGAGTACCTCGACGCAGAATTCCGCGCTCTCGGCCGGGTGAAAGCGGTGGTCGCGCTAGGCCGCGTTGCCTTCGGGACGGCGAGGCGCCTGCTCGAGTCGAACGGTTGCAGCTTCAGCGAACCGCCGCGCTTCGCCCACGGCGCCGTCGCACTGGCCAAAACTGGCCCGGCGCTCCTCGCTTCGTACCACCCGAGCCGGCAGAACACGAACACGGGAAAGTTGACTCCGGCGATGCTGTCGGAGGTGTTCCTCGCGGCGCGACGGGTACTGGAAGGTGCACGCTGAGGCGAGCGCGGCGGCGCGCCGCCCCTTGCCCAAGGCAGCAGGCACACCTCCACCCTCGCTCTTCGTCACTCAACCGTTGTCAGCGTCAGACCACCCGGGCGCGCGCGGCGGCGATTTGGCGGACGGCGAAAACGGCCTTCTCGATGTGGGCGTCCGTGTTGAACGGCCCGATGCCGAACCTGACGCCCCCGTGGATTCTGTCCGTGCCGAGCTGCTCATGCACGCGTGGAGCGCAGTGCAGTCCGGTGCGGCACGCGATGTCGTAATCCACGTCCAGCATCGTTCCGGTCTCGCCCGCCTCGAGGCCCTCCACGTTGAACAACAGAACCGCAATGTGGTTCGTCAGGTCGTCCTGGCAGTAGAGGCGCACGCCGGGTATTTCGCTGAGACCGTCCCTGAGAGTCTGCAGCAGCCGCATCTCGTGGCGGTGAATCTCCTCGACTCCCCTTTCCATCACCCACTTCACGCCCGCGTTCAGTCCCGCCACGCCGACGGTGTTGACCGTCCCGTACTCGAGCCTGAACGGGTACTCGTCGAGGTGCGTCCGCTGCGCCGACCTGACGCCGGTGCCGCCGGCGCGCGTGTGCCGCACTTCCACCCCTTCACGCACATAGATGCCGCCTATACCGGTCGGGCCCATGAGCGACTTGTGGCCGGTGAAGCAAAGCACGTCGACGTTCATCGCCTGCACGTCTATCGGCACCTTGCCGGCGCTCTGCGAAGAGTCCACGACCAGCCTGACGTCGCGCTCGCGGCAGATGCGCCCGATCTCGCCGATCGGCTGCACGGTTCCTATCACGTTCGACGCATGGTTGATCGCGACGACTCTGGTCGTCGGCTTGATCCTCCGCCGGATCTCGTCCGGGTCGATGAAGCCCGCCCCGTCGAACTCGACGTAGTCCACCTCGACGCCGCCATAGAGCGAAAGGTGGTAGAGCGGCCTGAGCACCGAGTTGTGCTCGATGGTTGTCGTGATGGCGTGATCGCCCTCCCTCAGCAGCCCGAAGAGCGCCAGATTGAGAGCATCCGTGGAGTTGTACGAGTAGCAGAGCCGGTTGTGGTCCGTCCCGTTGAAGAAACGCGTCAGCAGCTTCCTCGTGTCGTCAATCACCTGGCCCGCTTCCATGCACAGGTCGTAGCCCGAACGGCCCGGGTTGACGCCGTGCGTGCGGTAGAAGGAGTCCATGAACCTGTAGGTCGCTTCGGGCTTCGGGAAGGCAGTCGCTGCGTTGTCGAGGTAGATGAGATCTGCCATTGGACACCAGGAACGAGGGCGGGCAATTCTACCAGTTCCCTGCCGGGGTTTGGCAACCGCCGCGATCGTCCATCGTCCTTCAGTCCCGCCAGTTCCTCAACCCTCAGTCCCTCGTGGCTCAGTCCTCAGTCCTCATTGCTGCCTCAGTCCTATGCCTCAGTCCCCTCACACCTCAGTCCCGCCATCACCTCCGGCACGTCCGTGATCAGGCCGGTTACACCCCACGAAACGAGCGTGCGCGCGAGCGCTGGTTCGTTGACCGTCCACACCTGCACGGGCAACCCGCGCTCGCGAACGTGGCGCACGAAGGCGGCCGTTACGACCCTCCGGCCGTGGAACCGCCACGGCACCTGGATCGCCCGATAGGCTGGCTTACGGCGCCAAAGACGGGAAAGCAGCGACGCGAGCCGCGCGGCAGGCGGCAGCCGGCAGAGCGCCAGCGCGAAGCGGAGTTCGCGGAGCGAGGCGCCGGTGGCCGCCGAAGGCTCCATCCGGCGCACCGCCCGCAGGGCCGCGTGGCTGAAGGAGCCGAAGACGACGTTGTCGAGGGCCCCGGCACGCCGGACTTCCTCGAGCGACCGCGCCGCCAGCGCCGAGTCCGATCCTTTCAACTCGAGGATCAACGGTACGCCGCGGTACCGCTCGAGCACCTCGCGGAGCGACGGAATCCCTGTGCCCCGGCCCCGGAACGGATAGCCTGTTTCGGGCGAGAAATTGAACCCCGCATCCAGCCGCGCCAGCTCCGAAGCCGTGAGCTTGTCGACGCGGCCCTTTCCACCGGTCGTTCGCTCCAGCGTCGCGTCGTGGTGAACCATCGGGACGCCGTCCAGCGACAGGCGCAGGTCCAGCTCGAGGCCGTCGGCTCCGGCCTCCACTGCGCGATCGAACGCCGAGATGGTGTTCTCCGGCCTGGCGCGGCTGGCGCCCCTGTGGCCGAAAACTGCGACCTTCTCGCGGCCGCACCGCTTGTCGCCGGCTAGTCCGACCAATCCGGTCCCCCTTACATGGTACAATCGTTCCATGAGCCCCCAGATACACACGCTCGGCCAATTGCGCCGGCATCTCGCGAAAGGTGGGCCTGCCGCCCGCTCGGTCAAGGACGAAGTTCGGGCAAACCTGGTCAGCAGGATGCGGGCTGGCGAGCCACTCTTCCCCGGCGTCATCGGCTACGATGACACCGTCATCCCGCAGATCGCCAACGCCATCCTCTCGCGGCACAACTTCATCCTGCTCGGGCTGCGAGGCCAGGCAAAGAGCCGGATCGTCAGGGGGCTCGTCAACCTCCTGGACGAAAGCATCCCCGTCGTGCCCGGGTGCGAGATCCACGACGACCCGCTCCGGCCTATCTGCGCGTCGTGCCGGCGCCGCATACAGGAGGAAGGCGACGACCTTCCCATTGCCTGGCTGCCGCGCGAGTCCCGTTTCGTCGAGAAGCTTGCGACGCCCGACGTCACGATCGCGGACATCCTAGGCGACATCGACCCGATAAAGGCGGCTCGTGGGGGGTTCGAGCTCTCGAGCGAGCTGACGATGCACTACGGGCTGCTGCCAAGGGCCAACCGCGGGATCTTCGCGGTGAACGAACTCCCCGACCTCGCGGGCAAGATCCAGGTGGGCCTCTTCAACATCCTCCAGGAGGGCGACGTCCAGATAAAGGGCTATCCCGTCCGCCTCCCGCTCGATGTGATGATGGTCTTCACCGCGAACCCCGAGGACTACACGGCGCGCGGAAAGATCATAACGCCGCTCAAGGACCGCATAGGCTCCGAGATCCGCACGCACTACCCGCAGACGCGCCAGCACGGGATCGCGATAACCGCCCAGGAAGCGTGGCTCGAAAGGCCCGGGGTCGCCGTCGAAGTGCCCTCGTACGTGCGCGAGGCCGTCGAGGAAGTAGCCTTCCAGGCGCGCGAGGAAAAGAAGATAGACCAGCGGTCGGGGGTCAGCCAACGCCTCCCGATCACGAGCCTCGAGAACGTGGTTTCGAACGCCGAGAGGCGGGCGCTGGTCAACGGTGAATCGGCTGCGGTCGCGCGCGTCATCGACCTCTACTCCTCGCTGCCATCCATCACGGGCAAGTTCGAGCTCGAGTACGAGGGCGAACTGCGCGGGGCCGAGGCGGTGGCCCGCGAAGTGATCCGCTGCGCGGTGGCGAGGGTCTTCGCCGGCTACTTCGACCGCGTCGATACCGATGCCGTGGTTGCCTGGTTCGAAAAGGGAGGATGCCTCCAGCTGGGAGACCAGACACCGGCCTCGGAGGTGGTGTCACAGGCCCGGAACGTCGCCGGGCTGATGAAGATCGTCGAGCACGCCGGGTTGGGTTCGGACTCCGGGCCGGGGCATCTCGCCTCCGCCGTAGACTTCATCCTCGAGGGCCTGTACTCGACCAAGCGCATCAGCCGCAGCGACGAGCGAGGCTACCACGCCGCGCAGCCGGTCCGGCGGGTCGTGGGGGGGCCGGAGGTTGCGGCCTTCGACGAAAACGTGCCGACCCCGGCGGGCAGCAGGAAGAAGTACTACAACTGAAGCGTCGGCTGGTGGGACCATGCGTTACAGGTACACGAAGTTCACGCCCGACGACCTCGATGGCATGGACCTCGATGAGCTGATGTCCAAGCTCTCCGACATGCTGCTTTTCAGCGGCTTTTCGGATCCGTTCGGGACGCCGTACCCCGGCGGCGACCAGTCGATCCAGGCGCTTCACGACGCCATCCTCGATGCACTGCTCAGGGGGAATACCCTGCCGCAGGAGGTGCTCGACAAGCTGGTGGGACAGCACGCCAGCCCCGAGGCGCTCGAAGATCTGATCGAGCAGATCATCGAGCGGCTCGAGCAGCAGGGCTACATAACGACGAGCCCGGATCTGGAGGCGGAGAGGCAATCGAGGCAGCAGAGCGCTGCACGCGGACCGGACAAGGGGAACTCCGAGGGCGCAGTCCGGTTCGAGATGACCGACAAGGCCCTGGACTTCCTCGGCTACCGCGCGTTGAGGGACCTGCTCGCGTCGCTGGGCCGGAGCAACTTCGGCCGGCACGACACGCGCGACTTCTCGACGGGCATCGAGACGACCGCGGCACCCAAGACGTACGAGTTCGGCGACACTTTGAATCTCGACGCGAGCGCGACAATCCTGAACGCGGTCAGGCGTGGCGGGCTGCGCCGCGCGGGCGACGGCATCGCGCCGGGGGGATGCGCAATAGACGTCGAGGCGGCGGACCTGATGGTCGCGCAAGGCGAGTACCAGAGCTCGTGCGCAACGGTCGTCATGCTCGACTGCAGTCATAGCATGATCCTCTACGGCGAGGACAGGTTCACGCCGGCCAAGCGGGTAGCCCTGGCGCTCGCCAATCTCATCCGCGTCCAATACCCGGGTGACGTCCTGCGAGTTGTGCTGTTCCACGACTCCGCCGAAGAGATCCCGCTCCGGGAACTTGCCCGCGTTCGCGTGGGGCCCTACTACACGAACACGCGCGAGGGACTTCGCCTCGCCCGCAGGATTCTCGATCGCCAGCGCAAGGACATGCGCCAGATCGTGATGATCACGGACGGCAAGCCGTCGGCGCTGACGCGCCCCGACGGCCGGGTCTACAAGAACGCGTTCGGCCTCGACCCGTTGATCGTCTCCGAGACGCTCGCCGAGGTGGCCGCGTGCCGGCGAAGCGGGGTGCTTGTCAACACCTTCATGCTTGCGAGAGACTACGATCTCGTGAGCTTTGTCCGACGGGTTGCGGAGATCTGCCGCGGCAAGGCCTACTTCACGACACCGTACACTCTCGGCCAGTACGTCCTGATGGACTACGTGGCCGGAAAGACTAGGACCATCCACTGACCGGCCGTTCGATGCTGCCGTCGATCCTGCCCATCTTCCCGCTGCCGGCGACGGTGCTCTTCCCAAAGATCTTCCTGCCGCTCCACATCTTCGAGCCGCGCTACAGGGAGATGGTCGCCGACGCGCTCGCCGGGGACCACATGATCGGCGTTGTCCTGCTGAAGAAAGGCTGGGAGCGGGACTACGAAAGCGCGCCGCCGATCTACCCGATCGGCTGCGCCGGGCTCATCACCCATGCCGAACCTCTGGAAGGGGGGCGCTACAACATCGTCCTCCAGGGCCTGGAGAGGTTCCGCGTGGCAGCGGAAGAAGAAGGACGCTCGTACCGCCGGGCTCGCATCGAGCCGCTGTTCGAGTCGGTCGACGCGCCGGCCCGCGAGGCACTCGGCCGCGAGCGGAGCCGCATCGAGGACCTGCTCGACCCACCGCTCGAGGCAATCGGGCTCGACCCGAAGTACTACCGCTCGATGCCCGACGAGGACCTGGTCAACGCGCTGTCGCAGTACCTCGACTTCGACCCGCTGGAGAAACAGGCGCTCCTCGCCTGCGATGGTGCCCTGCACCGCGCGCGCTCGCTCATCGACCTCCTAGAGATGAGGAAGCTCCTGCAGAAAAGCGCATGGAACCGGACGATGCGGGCGCAGTGATTCTTGAGCGGTTCTATCAGCTATCAGCTATCAGCTATCTGCTATCTGCTATCAGCCATCTGCTATCATCTATCTGCTTTCTGCTTTCTGCTTCGAGCCACCTGCCGGAAGCCCCCTGATCGCTGACCGCTGACCGCTATCTGCCCGCAAGCCGGGCCGCTATCACCTCGATGATCTTCGCCCCGTGGTGCCAGCCGTTCTCTATGAAGACCGGCGCCCCGTTCCTGCCTGCAACGGCGGCGCCTGCCAGAAACAGGTTTCTGACATTGGTCTCGAAGGTTTCCGGGTGATAGCAGGCATGGCCGTTCTCCTGGTCGATTGCCACCGGCACCAGCGAGTAGGGCAAAGTCCGGGTGGTAGCCGGTGAGGAGGAATACGGCGTCGGACGGCACCCGCTCCGTGCCCGAGTCGCTCTCGATCAGAACGCTGTCGGGCAGTATCTCCGACACCCGGCCGCACATGATGGCGCGGATGCTTCCTTCCTTGATCCGGTTCTCGATGTCGGGCAGAACCCAGTACTTGACCTCGCGGCTCAGCGCTGCCCGGCGGTGCACGAGGGTGACCTTAGCGCCCGCGCGATAGAGCTCCAGCGACGCTTCTGCCGCCGAATTGCTCCCGCCGACTACCGTGGCCCTCTTCCGGTAGAAGGGGTGCGCGTCGCGGTAGTAGTGGCTGACGTGCGGCAGGTCCTCTCCCTCGACGCCCAGCCGGTTCGGGCGGTCGTAGTAGCCGATGGCCATCACGACGGCCACGGCGTGGATTTCTTCGGTGCGGCCTGCCCGACCTGGCGGTGACCACGTAACTCCCTTCCGGACTGCGCCTGATGCCCGTGACCTCGTGCCCGAGTTCGATCTGCAGGCCGAAGGCGTCGGTGACGCGCCGAGAGCAGCGCAGCGCCTCGAGTCGCGTGGGCTTCTCGTAGGGCGTCACGAAGGGCAGGTTGCCAATCTCCAGGAGTTCCGGCGTTGTGAAGAAGACCATGTGCGTCGGAAAGCGGTAGATCGAATCGACCAGCGCTCCCTTTTCCAGCACGGTGTAGTCGAGGCCCGCCTGGCGGGCAGCAATCGCGGCAGCGAGTCCCGCGGGCCCTGCTCCCACGATGAGGACGTCGTGCGATCTCATGTACATCGATCATAGCAGGGCGCGCCATTCGAGGCAGTCTTGCGCCTCGGCTGTCTGCGGCCGTCGGTACTCGACCTCCGGCCGTGGAGATTCGGCGTTCGATATCCGACCTTCGTGTTATGTTGTCAGGGCCGGATCGGGCGTCCGGCGAGAGGAGGAGTCACATGGCCGAGGCGGTCCTCGCCGGGCGCTTCCAGTTCGCCTTCACGATCATGTTCCACTACCTCTTCCCCGTGCTGACGATGGGCCTCGGCGTGCTCATCGCGGTGCTGAAGACCATTCAGCTGCGAACAGGAGAGGTCGAATACGGCCGCGCCGCCCGGTTCTGGGCGAAGATCTTCGCTGTGACCTTTGCGACCGGCGTTGTCACCGGGATCCCGATGGAGTTCCAGTTCGGCACGAACTGGGCGCGCTTCTCGCACTTCGCCGGGGGGGTCGTCGGCCAGACACTGTTCATGGAAGGCGTCTTCGCCTTCTTCGCCGAGTCATCCTTCCTCGGGTTGTTTCTCTTCGGCGAGCGGCGGGTATCGCCGTTCCTCCACTGGCTGTCCTCGGTCATGGTCGGCGGCGGCGCGGTTCTCTCCGGCTTCTTCATCGTCGCCACCAACGCGTGGATGCAGCACCCGGTGGGTTACGAGGTGGCCGGGGGGCGGGCCGAGTTGACCAGCCTGACCGCTCTGTTGACGAATCCCTACCTGCGCTGGCAGTACCCGCACGTGATCGCGGGCTCGATAACGACGGCCTCGATGGTGATGGCCGGCGTGGGCGCGTACTACCTGCTCTCGCGTCGCCAAGAATCAGCCGGCCGCGTGAACCTGCGGGTCGGCGTGGTCGCCGGAACGATCTCCGCGGTCGTGTCGCTCTTCCCGACCGGCTCGCTCAACGGGGAGAGCGTCACGCGCTACCAGCCGGTGAAGATGGCTGCCATGGAAGGGCTCTTCGAGACGCAGGAAGGCGCACCGATAGCAATCATCGGGATGCCCGACACCGAGCGCGGCGCACTGATGGACCCGATCTACGTCCCCCGCATGCTCAGCTACCTGGCCTACGGGGACTTCCGGGCGAAGGTCGTCGGACTGAACGATTACCCGAAAGAACTGCACCCGCCGGTCGAAATCGTCTATTACGCCTACCACATCATGGTCGGCCTGGGGACCATCTTCATCGCCGTCTTCATCGTCGCGAGCTTCCTCTTGTGGAGGGGGCGCCTCTTCGGGTCCCGCGGCTACCTCTGGATCATGATGCTGTCCATGCCGTTTCCGTACATCGCCAACCACGCCGGCTGGATGGTATCGGAGATGGGGCGCCAGCCGTGGGTGGTCTACGGGGTGCAGCGCACTGCCGAAGCGACCTCGACGAACGTGAGCGCCGGCATGACGATCTTCACTACGCTCGGTTTCATGGGTCTCTACACGGTGCTGGCGATCCTGTACCTTTTTCTCTGCGCCAGGATCATCGAGCGGGGGCCGGACGACCCGGCGACGGGCAGGCACGCCGGCGCCCACGGCGAGGCGATCAGCGGGGAGCTACTGCGATGATCAACGAGGTCTGGTTCGTCGTGCTTGCGTCCATGCTGACCGGCTACGCCGTCCTCGACGGTTTCGACCTCGGGGTCGGCGCCCTCCACCTCTTCGTCGCCAGGACCAGGGAAGAACGCAAGATGACAATAGAGGCCATAGGCCCGGTGTGGAACGGCAACGAAGTCTGGCTGCTCGCTGCCGGCGGCTCGATGGTCGTCGCCTTCCCGCACCTGTACGCCTCCGCATTCAGCGGCTTCTACCTGGCGCTCATGATCGTGCTGTGGCTGCTGGTCCTGCGCGGCCTGGGCATCGAGTTCCGCCACCAGCTCCAGGACCCGTTGTGGGAGCACGCATGGGACGTATCGTTCGCCGCTTCGAGCGCCCTGCTCTCGCTCGTCTTCGGTGTCGCGCTCGGAAACGTACTTCGTGGCGTGCCTTTCGACGCGAACGGCGAGTTCCAGGGGTCGTTTGCGCTGCTTCTCAACCCATTCGCGCTGGCGTGCGGGCTGCTCGCCGTCGCGGTGCTCCTCGCGCACGGCGGCGCCTATCTCGCGCTGAAGACAACGGGACCCGTCGCCGAAAGGGCGCGCCGCGCGGTCGGCGCCACGTGGTGGGCCGTCGCCACACTCCTGGCTGTCGTGACGGCCGCGAGCTTTCTCGTCCACCCGGACTTCACGTCGAACTTCGCTTCGCAACCGGCGCTGATGCTGCTGCCGGCCGCCGCCGCGGCTTCGCTCGCCGCTGTTGCCGTCTTCAACAGTCGGCGTATGGAACGCCGTACGTTCCAGGCGACGAGCGCGCTCATCGTCTTCGTTCTGGCCTCAGTGGCCGCGGGCCTTTTTCCCCAGCTCCTGCCGGCGATCTCAGGCAGCCAGCACGAGGGTCTCGACATCTACAACGCCGCGTCGCCGCCGCGAAGCCTCTGGATCGCACTCGGCATCTACCTTGTCGGGCTCGCGCTCGTAACGATCTACCTGACGAGGATCTACATCATCTGGGGAGGAAAGGTGCGGCCCGGCGCGTCGTACGATGCCTAGCTGTTGCCTCTATCCGCTGGCCCGGCAGACTCAGGGCCTTCACTTCTTCTTGGCGGGCTTCTTCAAAGGGAGCGGGCGGTACTCGACTGCAACGTTGCTCACGAGGGCGATGGGGAGCCCTGGCGTCGAGAACGTCCTGGTGCCGTCGGCCGAGATGGTGATCAGCCTCTCGCCAATGATGCTGACGTTCTCGGTGCCCGCTGGCAACGCTACCGAGATCGATTCGACGCCAGTCGGTGCCACCGCCTTCAGGCCTCCGGGACCCGCGCCCCCGCCGACGCGATCGAACAGATCTTTCTCCGTCCGGAACTCGCTGTCGATCACGGCGCGCGTTACCAGCGTGTTCTTTTCCGGGAGAAACACACCGGTCGAAGCGACGTAGCGGGCAAAAGCGCGGCCGGCTTTCACCTGCAGCTCGGAGTACGTGTGCCGATTGTGCAGGTCGAAGGTGAGTGTCGCTGTGCCCTGGTGCGGCGGGATCCTGATCATGATCCCCGCCGCGGCGTTGCTGCCCGTTATGACGTCGCAGAACTGGCGCTTCGTCCTGACGCCGTACCCGAGAATGGCAGGGCACGCCACGTCGGCTGGTTCGGTCCGGATGGCCGGAACAGCTGGAGGCCTGGCCGTCTTCTTCGCCTGCGCGGCAGGAACCACGGCCGAAACGACGATGAGCAGGCCTATTGACGCGGCACGCCGCAACGTGTCCTGGAACACGCCGCTACTCCTGGCCCATGCACCCGACCGCCGCGCTCAGCCCCACTGAGCCGGGCAGCATGCTGCGGTGCTTGATGAGCTCCAGGAACTCCATCCGCGTCCGCGCGTTGTTGCGGAAGGCCCCCAGCATCGCGCTGGTCACGGCGAACGAGTTCTGCTTCTCCACGCCGCGCATCGCCATGCAGAGGTGCGTGCCCTCCATCACTACCGCAACGCCGAGCGGTTGTATCTTCTGCTCGATGGTTTCAGCTATCTGGTTGGTGAGCCGTTCCTGCACCTGGAGACGCCGGGCGAAGACGTCCACCAGCCTCGGAATCTTCGACAGTCCAATGACCTTCGTTCGAGGAACATAGGCCACGTGACACTTGCCGAAGAACGGCAGGAGGTGGTGCTCGCACAGGCTGTAGAAGTCTATGTCCTTGACGATGACCATCTCGCTGTAGTCAACGGTGAACAGGGCACCGTTGAGCACCTTGTCCACGTCGGTGGCGTAGCCGCTGGTCAGGAACCGCAGCGACTTCTCGACCCGGCGGGGCGTCGCGCGCAGGCCCTCTCTGTCGGGGTCTTCACCGAGCCCGCGCAGAACCTCACGAATCAGCGTCTCCACGCAACTAGTCTAACACCAGCGCAATGCTCCCACCCGTGTCTGCAAATCCTTCGGCCACCGGCCGTCCCTTTCCGCATGTGATTCGCAACACTCCGGCCGGGGCCCGTGCATGCTTCCTCCACCGAAGCTGGCTGGCGGGGCAGCAACGGGCCGACTCGACGACCGCAAGTGTTTTCAACGGAAGCGCTTATTGACCAGTTTCAACACTGGCCGGCCGCCGCTGGAGGAGAGTGGCCGGATGACAGCCGCGATGGCGCGCATCTTGAATAAGGTGGCTGCAGAAAGGGGCGGACCATGATGAACCAGGTGGACTTCACGCCTCCCCGGCCAGACGCGGCGCTCCGCAAGGTCGTCATCGTCAACGGCAGCGCCGACACCATTGAACTGGTCGAGAACCTCCTGGACTCTGGTCGATATGAAATCGTCTTCGTGTCACCGGACTCGCACCCCTACGCCCAGATCCGGCAGCTGCAACCGAACCTGGTTGTCCTCTGCCTGCGGATAGAGGACGTAGCCGGTTTCCAGATCCTGTCGATGCTGAAGCTGGACGAGGAGACGCGGCTGATCCCGGTCCTCACCTACACCACCGAGTACGAGGGCCAGGATGTGGAGGGAGGGCTGAAGGACTTCGACGAAGACGCACCCCGGGTGGCGAGACCATCTCTGAGGATGCACTGACAGGAAGGTGCCGCCGAACGCCTCAGAGCCCTGCCCGTTGACGGCGGATCGCATCGACGAAATCGGATATCGCGTCGGCAACCGGCTCGGACGGCTCGACGAATTCGATGCCGGAACGATAGGCGATCGCGTCCTGCTCGATGTCCGAGACGCGCGAGTGCACCACCCTGCCCTTCACGACAACGGACCGATCGCCGAGAGTGAGCCGGAAGGTGTGAAGCGAATTGAGGTGCAGCGGGAACCGCGTTTCCACCTGGGCGCCTCCGACGCTGATCTGGCGAATCGTGAGCTTCTCGAAGACCATCACCTCGCCTTGGAGGTCACCGAGTATCTCGATTCGCTCTCCGGATCGGACTCCCTCGTCGGATTCGTCGCGGGACATCGGCGTGGAATATAGCACAAAGGTCCGGGGGCTGACCGCTGAGGGCTACTTCCCCCGGAGGTGCTCGAGGTAGTCTCCGCCGTAGATGCGCTCCGCACGACCGAGCGGCGCGTTGTAGAAGTAGACCCAGCCGGTCAGCACTCGGCCGTCCTCGAGGGTTATTTCCGCTTCCTGCCGGGCGTAGAGGCTGGCATCCGGCTCATCCGTGCTGTACCCTTCGATTTCGTCCAGCGCCGGCAAGACCCGCTCTGGGTCCACCATCCTGTAGACCTCGCCCCAGACGCACGCCTCAGGGTCCGGCACGGCTGCGGGGTAGATGCCGAGGTCGAACAGGGCAGCTCTGATGCAGCCCCTCCCGACGTACTCGAGGTCGGAGTCGATTCCAATGCGGCGCCGCCGGTCGAAGCCTGTCATCAGGGTGCCGTAGAAGAAGACCCGGTCGTTCATGTTCCGCCGACACCTATCCGCGCGACGCGCCGGGAAACCGCCGGCGCAGACGCGCTTTCCTTTGCCATTGGCGCCAAGAGTAACTTCGGATTGGCGAAAGTCTAGGGCGGCGTGGGCTGAAGAGTCAAGCGAAACCGTCAGGCGCGAAGCAAGACAGGCGGCGCCGGCGCCGCCTGTCAGCGCTTGCCGATGGCCTGCAGAGCGTCGAAGAGTTCCGGCGAAACCGAGAAGCTTATGTCCACGGTGTTGTTCCGACCCTGGGTCGTCAGGTTCAGCTGGTCGAAAAGCCGCGCCTGCTCCGGGTTGCTTCCGAGGTGAAGCCGAGCCAGAGCCACGAACCCGTCCACCACCTGCGTGAGGTTCTTCGCGGCCTCCTCGCTCTTGGCTTCAATCGAGAGATGTCCCGAAATCCCGCCGTTGATCCGACCGGCTGCCGCGAATGAGTTCATGGGCGGAATCCGGCTCATCACGTCGGCTGGCAGCTTCGCCTGACCCGCCAGGGCATCGAAGCGGCCGACGGCCCAGGCGTTGCCATCCGTCCGGACCTTGTTGATGAGATCGAGCATCTCCGGGTTGTCAAGAATGTCCCCCGCGCCTGCCTTCGACCGGTCGATGGCACCCTTGACTGCGGCTGCCGAGCCCACCGCTACCAGGCCGGGCTCAAGAAAGGCGACCGCGCCCTTCTTGCCCGCCTCGTGCGGCCCGCTCAGGATGCGCGCGCCCTGGTATTGCTCGACACTGGCCCCTTTGCTGACGAGAAACGACTGGATCCGCGCCTCGTCGAAATGGCCGCGAGCCAAGACCATCCCCTCGCTCTCATCCCCCGGCCGGATGAACGCCAGGACCGAGATGATGTCGGTCTCGATGTCTATGCCAGTCTGATCCTTGAATTCCTGCTGGCCGTGCTTCGCCTCGCCAGGCTCGAGCGACCTGACCTTCTGCCGAAAGTCGGAACGCATGACCTCCTGCACATCGGCATAGCCGACGATCACCGCGTCCTCCGGCACGTAACGCAACTCGGCGGGCGCGTTGGCCTGGAACGCCAATCCCGGGAAGCCGCCATAGTAGGCGACGACCCCTACCGCCAGGCCGGCCACAAGTACTGCCCCGGAGCCGAGCATGAAATAGCGGGTCTGTCTGGTCATAGACGTAGTCTCTAGTGCATTATACGCAGCCGGACAGGGGAAGTTCCGCCCGGCTCTACTGTTCGAGCACGTACTCCCGCCGCTCGACCGCAGCGACGGCCAGCACCAGGAATGCAAAGAGGAAGACAACGAGCCACCCGATGGCCGCCCACGGTCCCGGCGAATCGCGGAAGACCGACTGCAGAAGGCTGAGTGCCGTGTCCTTCGGCATGGTGTGCGGGGCCAGGGCCTGCAGGTAGTAGGCAATGGTGAACTTGCGCAGGTAGCCGGGCAGCAGCAGGGCCATCTGCTCCCACCCGAAGGCAAAGAGCAGCCCAACGAGGAGCGGGTGCTTCCACCAGGCTCCTATGAGGGCGAAGAGAGCGCCGTAAACCGCCAGGCCGAGGCCGAGCAGGCCAAGGTCAACCAGCAGGGCCGGGAACCCGGCGGCAACGGCCGAAAACGATGTGGACTGAACGAGGAAGAAGACCAGCACTACCGAAGGAAGGACCACGAGACTCGTGGATATCAGGTACGCCAGGTACTTGCCCGCAAGGACAGCCCCTCGCGGGATCGGCCTCGTGAACAGGTATGTGATGGTGCGGTCCTCGACCTCATCGGCAATCAGCGATGTCCCGTAGAAGACCCCGAGCACCGGCACTATGAACCGGAGGTAGAGCAGCCAGATCACCACCCCGAACACCGTACCCCCCCCGATGGGAACGTTGTTCACCCTGATGCTTCCGAGGGCCCATGCCTGGAGGACGCGGTAGAGGACCGCGATGAACACGGGCGCCCCGACGACCAGCGCCATGAAGACCGTCCGCCGCGACCAGAG
The DNA here is from genome assembly GCA_041947015.1 of Vicinamibacterales bacterium. Lineage (GTDB taxonomy): Bacteria > Acidobacteriota > Vicinamibacteria > Vicinamibacterales > Fen-181 > JBHGBL01. The sequence continues at coordinate 423,108 of JBHGBL010000002.1, read as the reverse complement.
CATCTGGCCGAGCGACAGGTCGAACGTCCTCATCGCCGCCTGGACAAAGCTGGGAGTCCGCTGCCTGTTCGTGCCGCCTGCACCGCTCACGCCGCCTTGGGTCATGTCACTTCACCAGGTACTTGAAGACCGCTTGCAGGTTGTCGTCCGGCGAGGTCACCTCCGTGATCCCGCCCGCTTCACCTGACGCGGCAAGCGCCGTGAGCCTCGAGTAGAAGGCGTCGGGCTTTCCCGTTTCGACGATCACGGCCTGGTCCTCGAACCGCAGGCTGAGCACGTCCTCTTCAGCCAGGAACCGCCTGGCAAGGGCGCGCGGCTGCTCTCCCTTGACGTACACGGTGTGCGGGTGCTCGTCGATCAGGTCCCTTATCTGGTGAACGTCGCCTTCCGCCAGGATGCGCCCGTTGTGGATTAGCAGGATGTTGGGCGTCATCGCCTCGATCTCGTGGAGGATGTGGCTCGAAACGACAACGCTCTTCCCCGCCCTTCCCCACTCCCGTATCAGCCGGATCGTCCGCCGCCGCCCTATGGGGTCCATGCCGGAGAGCGGCTCGTCCAGGATGAGAAGCTCTGGGTCGTGGACGATTGCCTGCGCAAGCTTGACCCTCTGGCGCATGCCCTTGCTGTAGCTGCCGATCTTCTTGTTCGCTGCCGCCACCAGGTCGACCGTCTCCAAGGCGACCATGGCGAGCGACTGCGCCTTCTCGCGTTCGAACCCGTTCAGCGCGGCCAGAGAGGTGACCCACTCGAGGCCCGTCATTCGATCGTAGAAGGCGTCCTGTTCCGGGCAGAACCCGATGCGGAAGTAGATCGGCGGGTTGCCCCAGATCGGCTCGCCGAGCACACGGATCGAACCCTTGCTCGGCTTCAGCTGGCCCGTCATCAGCTTCATGAAGGTAGACTTGCCGGCGCCATTGGGCCCCAGCAGGCCCGTCACGCCGCGCGGAACGGCAACCGACACGTCGTTCAGCCCGATCACCTGCCCGTACCACTTCGACAGGTGCTCCGCCTCGACGGCCACCGCGAGAGGCGCGGTGCCGGTCGTCATGTCACAACCTCCACGCCCCTAACACGTATGTTGAGAATCCAGACAGAGATGCCAATCAAACCGGCTACGACCAGCAGCGAGACCCCCCACGGCGTGTCGTAAGCCGGAGGCATCCGGAAGATGACGTTCCCAATCTGCCGGAGGCTGGCGCCGAAAGACAGCCAGGACAGGCTCGTGCTGCCGGTGATGGCGTACATGACACCGTAGACCGCTTCCGTGAAGAAATATACACCCGTGTACAAAATCGCTACATACCGGCTGCTCTTGGACAATGACGATAGCGCCAGCATCGTGAAGGCTACGGCCAGGACCTGGAGGAACGAGTACAGGGTTATGGCCGGGAACAGGAACATGTTCGCCCGCACGAAGGCGAAGCTCCCCGCGAAGAGTATCTGGATGGTCAAAAGGAGGATTGCCGGGGCGAAGGTGACGAGCAGCAGGAAGGTCGAGAGGATCAGGAGCTTTCCCGCAATGTACTCCGAGCGCGTCAGCGGCCTCGAAAGGTAGATCTGGAGCGCGTTGGCGCGGCGATCCCGGGCGATCAGGCCTGAGCCGACCCAGATCGTGATGAAGAAGACGAAGACCGACTGCCAGTCGAAGAACTCGCGGAAGGTCTCGCGCGTCGCGGCGAGCATCGACACCTGCGGGTAGTTGGCGGCCAGGTAAATGCGGATCGCGTAGACGGTGAAGGGCAGCCACGCGAGCAGCATCAGCCCGATGAAGAGTTTCTTCCCCAGGATTGCGCGTATCCCCGTCGTTCCGATGACCATCCAGGCGCCGCCGCGGGGCTCTCGCGTTCCGGCGTAGCGGCGGTAGCTCTGATCGTGAATGGGCATGAGCGCGCTACTCCTCCCCGACCGCCCTTGCGAAGACGTCTTCGAGCGTGGGCACGCTCGGGCGCAGGTGGCGGATCTGGAGCCCCAGCGAAGCCGCAAGCGCGAAGAGCCGCCGCCCACCGGCATCCGCGGGCGCGAACACGCGAAGAAGGTCCTCGTCGGTGTCGTGGCACTCCATCCCTTCGCCACGGAGGGCGGCCACGAACCGCGACCGATCGCCCTTGATCCTGACTTCGTAGACCCGGCCGCTCGGCCCCTTCAGGTCTTCGATCGGCCCATCGGCGACCAGCCTCGCCTTGTCCAGCACGACGACGTGGTCGCACGCGTATTCGACGTCCGGGAGCAGGTGCGACGAGAGGATCAGGTTCATCCCCTTCTCGTGCGCCAGGTCGCGGATGAGTTCGAGGATTTCGTCGCGGCCCTTTGGATCCATGCCGTTGGTGGGCTCGTCGAGGAAGAGCAGGTCCGGGTCGTGGACGAGCGCCTGAGCGAGTTTGATCCGCTGCTTCATCCCGGTGGAGTACGTCTCCAGGTTGCGGTACCGGGCCTCGCCGAGGCCGACGTAGAAGAGAACCTCGTGGGCGCGCTGCATGGCGTCGGACGGGGGCAGCCCCGAGAGCCGGCCGGTGTAGGCGACGAAGGAGACAGCATTCATGCCGGGGATGTGCGCGTCGGTTTCCGGCATGTAGCCGATGCGGCCTCGGATCTCGAGCGGCGAGCGTAGGACGTCGAGGCCGAGGACACGCATCGACCCCTGGTCGGGGATGACGAAGCCGAGGAGCGCCTTCAGCAGCGTGCTCTTGCCCGCACCGTTGGGGCCGAGCAGTCCGACGGCGCCGGGCGGGAATGAAACCGTGACCTCGTTCAGCGCGCGGTTCGTGCCGTAGCTGACCGTGACCTGCTCGAGTTCGACGACGGGGGCTGGCGTGTCGGCCATGTCAGTCACGTTATACGAATCGCGCCGTCGGCTGGTTCAGACGGCACCTCACCAGAATAGCGGATACATGGGGCGGCGGACACGTTCGGCAACCTTTGTGCCTTCGTGGCCCCGCGATCCGCCTCTACACCAACGTTCCCTTCAGCCCGAGCTCGTCCGCGCGCTCGCGCATGAAGCCGATGACGTTCGAGATGTGTTCGGCGAGCGGGAGGCCGAGTTCCTCGGCGCCCCTTCGCAGGTCGTCCCTGCTCACGGCGCGCGCGAACGCCTTGTCCTTCATCCGCTTGACGACCGAGGAGGCCTCGAGATCGAGGACGCTCTTCGAAGGCCTCACGAGCGCCGCCGCGGTGATGAAGCCGGCCAGCTCGTCGCAGGCGAAGAGCGCGTGCTCGAGCCTTGTCTCTCGCACAACGCCGGTGTAGTCGGCGTGCGACAAAACAGCTCGGACGACGAACTCAGGGCAGCCCTTCTCCCGCAGGGTCTCCGCCCCGCGGAAAGGATGATTCTCCGCGTCGGGCCACTTCTCGTAGTCGAAATCGTGCACAAGCGCAACGAAGCCCCACGCCTCTTCGTCCTCGCCGAACTTCCTCGCGTAGCCGCGCACGGCCGATTCGACGGCAATCGCGTGCTTCCGGAGGCTTTCGCTCTTCGTGTGCTCGGTCAGAAGCGCCCACGCGTTCTCGCGCGTCAGATCCATATTTGCTCCTTGCCGCCGCCCGTCGCACATCTGGCTTTCCCTCGATCCATTGCATGCCTACGACGTGCGGCCCTCATCGTTCAATGCACCAACAACCTGTAGCCGGTGATGGTCAGCGAGTTCGTTAAGTCCATGACCCCGACCGTCGGCGCCACGAGGATCGCGCCCGGCGCCGCGCCGTAGCGCTCGACGATCGACTCCAGGTTCGCGGCCGCGTTCGGCGTCGCCCCGAGGCCGGAGCCGCAGTGCGCGCCAGCCGTCACTGCAGCGTCGTAGTCGCGGCCCATCAGCCTGCAGGTGACGAAGTACGCGAACGCCGCCATATCGCCACCTGCGTCACCAGGATGACCAGCGTCGGGTCGGCGAGGTCGCGCCGACAACCGGGGCGGGGGTGTCGTAGCGGTCGAGCACAGCAAAGCGGCGCCGCACGCCGTAATGAATGAACAACACGATGGCCGCGGGCGCGACGGCCTGCAACATGTCGAGCTCGATCGTCAATCAGGGCTCCACGGGGCCAGTGTTCAGCAAGGGAAATCATATACGACAACCCAATCGCGTACACTTGGCACATGACCGTCTTCACCGACTACCTCTGGTTCAACACAGCGAAGCGCCGCGAGATGGTTCGGATAACCGACCAGGTAGCCGATATCGTAGGGAGGAGCGGCGTACGCGAGGGCATTGCGCTCGTCTCGGCCATGCACATAACCGCCGGCGTCTATGTCAACGACTGGGAGGACGGCCTCATTCATGACTTCGCGGCATGGCTGGAGAAGCTCGCGCCGGCAGGTCTCGACTACCGTCACCACCAGACCGGGGAGGACAACGCCGACGCCCACCTGAAGCGCACGATCATGGGTCATCAGGTGATACTCCCCATCACCGCGGGACGCCTCGACCTAGGGCCGTGGGAGCAGGTCTTCTACGCGGAGTTCGACGGCCAGCGCCGCAAGAGGGTCGTCGTCAAGGTGATCGGAGTGGACTAGTAGAGCCTCGCGGCCCGGCCGGTCAGCGAAGCGCCAGCGAAGCGTCGGCATTCAGGTCGTCGCTCGCGCGGCGGCCCTCGTAGTAAGCGCGCAAGCCTGCCGCCGCGATCATCGCGGCGTTATCGGTCGAGAGTGAAAGAGGGGGTATGAAGACGGGAAGTCCCTCGGCCACGCCCCGGGCTGTGGCGTCCGCGCGCAGCCGGCTGTTTGCCGACACGCCGCCGGCTATGCCCACGCTCCTGGCGCCAATCCTCCATGCCGCATCGAATGTGCGATCCAGCAGGGTCTCGACGACTGTCCGCTGGAAACTGGCGCAGACATCGGCGACTTCGCTTTCAGGCAGTCTGACTTCTGCGCGGGGCTGGTCCTGGCGCAGCGGGTCGCCGCGCTGACCCGGGGGCGCGCTGTAGCCGGTCCCGCTGCCAATCTCGAGCAAACGTTTCCGGACGTGCCGCGAAACCGCTGTCTTGAGCCCGCTGAAGCTGAAGTCGAGACGGCCCTCGACACCGGGCGCCATCCGGTCCGCGTGAGTCATTCGCGTGAGCGGGAGAACAACTGCGCGGTCGTCACCCAATCTGGCCAGCCGGTCGATCACCGGTCCTCCCGGGTATTCCAGGCCCAGGAGCTTCGCCACCTTGTCGTACGCCTCCCCGGCGGCGTCGTCACGCGTGCGACCGAGCAGGCGGTAGCGGCCCGGTCTTGTCACCTCGTAGAGCGAGGTGTGCCCCCCAGAAACGACCAGAACCGCCGACGGAAGCGGGAGCGGGCCGTGCGCGAGAAACAAGGATTCGATGTGGCCGGCGAGATGGTGGACGGGCACGAGGGGCCTCCCCCAGGCGAGGGCGGCCGCCTTCGCGAACGCGACGCCGACGAGAAGCGAGCCGACGAGGCCCGGCCCGGCGGTCACGGCTACAGCACCGAGTTCACGAGCTTCCACCGAGGCGTCGGCCAGGGCCCGCTCGACAACGCCGCAGATGTCGCGGAGGTGCTGGCGCGAGGCGAGCTCGGGAACGACACCGCCCCACTCCCTGTGGATCTCGACCTGTGACGCGACGATGTTGGAGCGAATGCGCCAGGGGAGGGAGGGCTCGCCGGTTTCCTCGACAACCGCGGCCGAAGTCTCGTCGCACGACGTCTCGATTCCGAGCATGAGCATCGCTACCCGGCCGCCTCCCCAGTTGCCGCGCCCTGCGGGCGCCGCGCGGCGAGCAGGCGAAGCGACTCGCCGTACGGCGGGCGCGCGATGCCCCGGTCGGTAACGATCGCCGAGACGAGAGAGCCGGGCGTCACGTCGAAGGCAGGGTTGCGGACCGAAGCGCCCACCGGAACGACGCGTGAGCCCGATATGTCCGTCACCTCGCGGGCTGGCCGCTCCTCGATCGGTATGCAGGCCCCGTCAGGCGTGGCGAGATCCACCGTGGAGAACGGCGCGGCAACGTAGAACGGGAGGCCGTGGTGGCTTGCCAGCACAGCGATTGCGTAGGTCCCAATCTTGTTGGCCACGTCGCCGTTGGCGGCAATCCGGTCGGCGCCGACCACCACGAGGTCGATCGCGCCCGCCCGCATCATCGCCCCGGCCATGTTGTCGGTGATGACGGTCGTCGGAATGCCCTCGCGAACGAGTTCCCATGCCGTCAGCCTCGCGCCTTGGAGGAACGGCCTGGTTTCGTCTGCGAACACGGAAACCGACTTCCCCCGCTCGACGGCGCAGCGTACCACCCCGAGCGCGGTGCCGTAGCCCGCCGTCGCGAGGGCGCCTGCATTGCAGTGCGTGAGGATCCGAGCACCGCCGGGCACGAGCTCGGCGCCGGCGGCGCCTATCGAGCGGCAACTCTCCACGTCCTCGTCGTGGATTGCCATCGCCTCTGCGTCGAGCAGCGCCTGGATCTCTGGCACGGACTTGCCGGACGAGACGGCCGCCGCCACCACGCCTTTCATCCGCTCGATGGCCCAGAAGAGGTTCACAGCGGTGGGCCGGGTCGAGCCCATCAGGTCGCAGGCCTTCTGGAATTCAGCAGCGAACCTCGCGGTCCCTGTGGCCTTGCTCCTGTGCATACCCATGGCGAGCCCCATGGCGGCGGCAACTCCGATGGCCGGTGCACCGCGGATCACCATGGTCCGGATGGCGCGGGCCACTTCCGGCGCGGTCTGGCAACGAACGTACACCTCCCTCGCAGGCAGCTTGCGTTGGTCGATCATCACTACAACGCCGTCGCGCCACTCTATCGTCGGGTGCATTCACCTAGGTTACGGGAGGCCGACCCCGGAGGCAACCCGAGCGTTTCGACCGCGGCAAGTCCCGCGCGACTCAGCGGAAGCCGCGAACCACGTTCCGATCACTAAGGGCTACTCTCGGTGCGCGCCGCCAGGGTCGGCAGGCATCCCGCCGCCGAGGAGCCGCCGGTCAAAGGGCAATGGCAGCAGGTCCGAGAGCCTGTGGCGGCCCGTTTCTCCCTGGAGGTTCGCGAGGACTACCTCGAGGTCGCCGCCGAATTCCCAGAGGATCTGCCTGCACGCGCCGCAAGGCGGCGTGGGGGCGCCGGTGTCCGCAACTATCGCGATGCGGCGGAAGACCCGGTGCCCCTCGGAGAGCGCCTTGAACATCGCCACTCTCTCGGCGCACACGGTCAGGCCGAAGGTGGCGTTCTCGATGTTGCACCCGGCCACGATGGTGCCGTCCGCTGTCTCCAGGGCCGCGCCTACCGCGAAACCGGAGAACGGCGCAACCGCCCGCTCGCGCGCGGCCCGCGCTTCTTCGATCAGCTCTTTTGACATGTGCCTCAACCCGGCCTCACAGCCCATGACAACCGACTCGCTGCTCAGTCCTGCGGCCCGAGTCCTCGATTCCGCTCGTGCCTCCTCAAAGCCTCCGCACGATGGCCTCTAGCAACGCTATGAAGCTGCCGCGGACGCGCCGCGCGGCCTCGATCACATCCGCGTGGTCGAGCGGGCCGGGCAGCACGCCGGCCGCCATGTTCGTGATGCAAGAGATGCCGAGCACCTCCATGCCTGCGTGCCGTGCAGCGATTGCCTCGGGCACCGTCGACATGCCGACAGCGTCGGCGCCCAGGCCCCGCAGCGCGCGGATCTCGGCTGGTGTCTCGTAGCTCGGGCCGTGAACCGCGGCGTAGACGCCGTGTACGACCGGGATCGCCTGCTCGGCGGCGGCCTCGTCCGCAACAATCCTCAGCCGCCGGGAGTAGACCTCCGACATGTCCGGAAAACGAGGCCCGAACCTCTCGTCGTTGGGCCCGATCAAGGGGTTCGTGCCCATGAGGTTCATGTGATCGTCGATGATCATCAACGCCCCTCGGGCGAAGCCGGTGTTGATACCGCCCGCGGCATTGGTGAGGATCAGCGTCCTGACCCCGCAGAGCCAGAGGACGCGCACGGGAAAGACGACCGCGCTCAGCAGGTGCCCTTCATAGAAGTGCGCCCGGCCGGACAGGGCCACCACGTGCCTGCCTGATATCGAGCCCGACGCCAGCACGCCCTGGTGCCCGGCGACACTCGACCCCGGCCAGTTCGGGATATCCCCATACGGGATCTCGACGGCATGCTCCAGCCTGTTCGCGAACTCGCCGAGCCCCGATCCGAGCACGATGGCCAGCGGGGGGACGCGGCCAAGCTTGGACCCGAGGTATCCTGCCGCCTCGCTGACTGATTCGAAGGTGTTCGTCATGCGCGAAAGAGTCCTTCAGCTTCCAGCAATCAGCGCCCGGGCCCGTAGCCCGATCAGGCGCCAGGGGCTTCCACCGATGTTCGACATTCGACCCTCGACCTAGGCCATCAGATCAACATCGCCGCGACCGACGCGTTGATGAGCGTAGCCAGGAAGCCGCCGAAGAGCGCGCGCATGCCCAGGCGCGCCAGGTCGCTCCGCTTTGCCGGCGCCATGCCTCCGATGCCGCCGAGCTGGATGCCGACGGACCCGAAATTCGCGAAGCCGGTGAGGGCGAAGGTGGCAAGCGCATACGAGCGAGGGTCGAGCGCCTCGCGGTACTCGGAGGTCAGCTTGACGAAAGCCACGAACTCGTTGGCCACGAGCTTGGTCCCGAGCAGGTCGGCAACCGCGGGCACGTCTTTGGCGGGCACGCCCATGAGGAAAGCTACGGGCGCGAAGACCCACGAGAACACCCTCGACAGCGACAGCCCCTCCCGGAGCAGGCCGAGAAGGTAGTCGAAGAACGCAATGAAGGCAAGGAACGCGATGAGCATCGCGGCGACGTTTATGGCTAGCACCATCCCGTCGGACGCCCCCGAGGCCGCCGCGTCGATGGCGTTGACGTGTGTACGCTCGACCGCCATCTTGACTTCGCCCCGCGTCAGAGGCTCCTCGATCTCGGGCACCAGTATCTTAGACAGGTATAGCCCCGCGGGCGCGGCCATCACGCTCGTCGTCAGGATCGCGATTGGATCTGCGCCGAGTGCAATGTAGACGGCCATGACGCCGCCGGAGATCGTTGCCATGCCCCCGATCATCATCGCCAGCATCTCCGACTGCGTCATGCGCGGGATATAGGGCTTGACGATGATGGGCGCCTCGGTCTGGCCCATGAAAACGTTGGCTGCGGCCGAGAGCGACTCGGCGCCGCTCGTGCCCATCAGCCACACCATCACCCTGGCCATGAGCCCCACGATGACCTGAAGTATGCCGAAATGGTAGAGGACGGTGAAGAACGACGAGACGAAGATGATGGGAGGGAGCGCCGTGAACGCGAAGACCATGCCGCCCTCGAAGACCTTCGACATGACGGACTGGTCGGCCAGGCCACCGAAGACGAACTGCGAGCCCGCGTTGGTGAACTCGAGGAAGCGCTTGACGAAGGTCGCCACCGACCCGAAGAAGGCGTAGCCCGGCCGGAGGCCGGCGACTTCGAACCGGAGGATGAAAAGCGCGATCAGCACCTGCAGGGCGGCGCCGGCGGCTACCGTCCGCCAGCTGACCCGCCGGAGGTTCGTGGAGAAGACGGCCGCCACCGCGACGAAGAAGAGGCAGCCGAGAGCCCCCTGCCCTCGTGGGCCGAGAAGGGCTCCGAACGCAAAAGCGGCCATGCCGAGCAGCGCTGCCAGAGCAATTGCGGCAAGGCGCGGGTTCGAGAACTTCGAATATGCCATCATGCGCACCCGTCGAAGACGTCGAAGACCATCGGGCGAACCGCCGGCGGCGCTTCGCTGACTTCCAGCGCCCCGGCCGCGAGCGCCGAGGCGGCATCGAGGCCGCGCCCGTCGCTGTGGCGTATCTCGAGGACCGCGTCGCCTGCCCGGACGGGGTCGCCGGGCTTCGCGAGGAGAATGACCCCCACGCCGTGATCCACCGGGTCAGTTGCGCGCGCCCTGCCGGCCCCGAGCAGAGACGCTGCGCGGCCTATCCGTCCCGCATCCACGCGCGACAGGTAACCGTCCGACGGGGATCGAACGAGCCGCCGGCCCGAAGCGAGCGGCAGGAGACCGTAGTCGTCCACGACCCGCTCGTCACCACCCTGCCCGCGAATCATCGCCCGCAACCGTTCGAGGGCGGCTCCCGACGCGAGGCGCTCCCGCGCCATCGCTTCCGCCTCGGCCAGGCTCGGGGCAATGCCCGCGAGCACTGTCATCTCCGCAGCGAGGCGCAACGAAAGCCGCTCGAGGTCGGCAGGGCCCCGGCCTTTCAACGTCTCGATCGACTCGACGACTTCGACGGCATTGCCCACTGCCCTGCCGAGCGGTGCGTCCATGTCCGTCACGAGGGCCCGGACGCGGAGGCGCGATCTCTTCCCCGCTTCGACGAGGGACCCAGCAAGGGCCATGGACGCCTCCAGGTCGGTGGCCACGGCGCCACTTCCCGTCTTCACGTCGAGGACAAGGCCGTCGAGCCCCTCGGCGATCTTCTTGCTCATTATCGAGGCCGTGATGAGCGGCAGGCTTTCCACCGTGGCCGTGACGTCACGCAGGGCGTAGAGCAGGCGGTCGGCGGGTGCGATGTCGTCGGACTGCCCGACGATCGCGCAGCCCGAGGCGGCGAGCGCTGAAACGACTGCCTGCGGCGTGAGGCCGACCGAGAAGCCGGGTATCGACTCGAGCTTGTCCAGCGTGCCGCCCGTGTGGCCGAGGCCGCGGCCGGATACCATCGGGACGAACGCACCGCACGAGGCTACCAGGGGAGCGACGACAAGCGAGGTCTTGTCACCCACGCCGCCGGTGCTGTGCTTGTCCACCTTCGGGCCGGGGAGAACACCGAGGTCCAGCCGCAGCCCGGAGCCGGCCATCGCCTCCGTCAGCCAGTAGGTCTCGTCCTCGTCCATCCCGCGAAGCGTGATGGCCATCAGGAGGGCCGAGACCTGGTAGTCGGGCCACTCACCGCTCGTGACACCTTGGACGAAACCCTGGATCTGGTCCCGGTCCAGTTTCCTGCCGTCTCGCTTCGCCCTGATTACGTCCACCGCACGCATGCGCTGGGCAGTATACATGCGGCCGAACGGTCCCGGCACAAGGTAGTGCCCTTGCCCGTTCGAGGACAGACCCAGATTCCGGCCACGCGGAATGCACCCGCCGGCGCAGTCGCGTGGCGTCAGGCGGTCAGCCCACGGGTCCGGCACACCCGGCGCCTTAGCCCCGACCTAAGAACGTGCCGAATCCTCGGGCTGGTTCGTCCCTCCACCCTGTCACCAAGAGGCCGACCGTCCGATAGACCTGATATACCTGCGGCCGGGGCGGGGGAGGCATCTGTCTGCCCTGTCCGTTCCAGCCCGGGTGAACTCGCTGAAGTGCTGCAAAGAGCTGGAACGCCGATTGTCGACAACGAGCCTGCGGTGCTCGCGCCCCGGGAGGCGGAATGCCTGGTTGCGCTCGCACGCTCGTGCCGCAGCGTGCTCCACGCCGTTTCGCTGTACCCGCCCAAGCACCCGGCCATATCTGCGGCTCTGACCCGGCTCGAGGCTGCCGGGCGGCAGGCCACCCTCCATGGACCGTTTGCTGTCTCGGTGCTGCCGTCGGAACTGCGCGTCCACGGCGGAGTTCTCCCGCGGCCCGACACCGCGGCACAGGAATTAGCCGCGATGCTCCACGCGCACGTCGTGGCGAGACTGACCGTGGAGCCAGGCATCGAGGCCCGTGACTGGCGCCTGTTCGTCGCCCTCATCGCTTCCTCGGCCGAGGAGGTCCGCGAAAAGGGGGGAATAGCGAGGGCCTGGACCACGAGCGGCGGCCAGCACATCGACATCGTCGAGATCGACTACGGGCAGGTGCTGAACGGCCCAGCCGATGGCGATTCTGCGACGTGGGACAGGATCGTCGAGCAGTGCGTTACGGGGATGCCCTCGAGCATGGACCACGAGGCCTTCGGTGCCCTCGCGCGGATACTCGCGGACCCGGACAGGCTCACAGAGTTCATGAGCAGGCTCGCAAAGCGCGGCAGGGATGCGCCGGCCGGCAGCCAGGCGGCAGTGTTGCTGCGACTTCTCGCCGGAACACTGGCGTACCTCGATGAGAAGGGTGAGGCGGAGCAGGCCGAAGGAGTTCTCTCGAGCGTGGCGTCGGTGGTCTCCAGGTTCGGTGCGGAAGACATGCTGGCGTGGGTCGCGGGGAGCATTCCCGAAACTGCCTCGTCAGGGGCGGCATCAGCGGTCATGTCCCGCATCCCCGATGCAGATGTCGCCAGGTTCGTGGCCTACGCGCTCGCGAGAGGCGGCCCGGCCGCCCGGCTGGCAGAAGCGTTCAAGGCGCTCGTGCCAGAAGGCAGGCGCGCTGAGGTGCTTCGCCTGGCCCGCTCGGAATCCTACGCGAACCAGCTCGGGGAAACGTGGCAGCTGCGCACCGCCTGGAGGCGCTTCCAGGCATTGCTGTTGTCGTACGACGACAGCAATTATGTCTCGGCAGATTACGGCGCCGAGCTGGACAGGGCATCGGAAGCAGACACTATCGATCGGATCACGGACGATGCCCCGGAGGTGCTTGCATCGTGGCTTTCAACGGTCTCGGATGCCTCGCTCAGGCGGCACAACACCGCGATGCTTCTCGATCTCCTGTGCGTCGCACGTGACCCCGCCCAATGGTCTGCGGTAGCGGAGGTCGTCGGCGACAATCTCGATGACCTTCTCCTCGTGGGCGACTTCGAACAGGCGTCATGCCTGCTCGAGGCCGTGCTCGCCCGAGGCAAAGGTGGAACGGCGCCGGAGTTCGAGACAGCCGGGGCATCACTGGTTGGCCGCCTCGTGGAAGGCGGCGCGCTGGGGCACATCGCCTACCATCTGTCGTCCGCCTCCGAGGAAGGCTTCAAGTGGGTCCAGAAGTTCTGCGTGCTGCTGGGCGCCCCCGCCATCAAGCCGCTCGCAGAGAAGGTCGCTGTCGAAAGGGATGGGCGGATCCGCGAGCGCCTGACCAAGGTCCTCCTAGGCTTCGGAGCGCTGGGACGCCAGTCGGTCGAGCAGCTGAAACAGTCGGCAAACCCCAGCGTCCGCCGGACCGCCGTCTACCTGCTCCGCGAGTTCGGAGGGTCGGATGCGCTACCGGACCTGGCCACTCTCGTGAACGACACGGAGCCGCGAGTGCAGAGGGAGGCGGTCCGGGCGGTTGTCACGATCGAGACCGATGCCGCGTACGAGGTACTCCAGCAGGCACTGATGTCGGGCAACGAAAGGACCAGGGCGGCCATTCTCCATTACTTGGGGAGCGGCGACGATCCCCGCCTTGTGCCGCTCTTCCGCTACATCCTGGACCACACGGGGCGTCGCGGCTCGCAGGCGACGCTCGCGCTGAGAGCGATACAGATGCTCGGCCGTTTGGGGGGCGACGAGGCCTCTGAGGCGCTCGGCAAGTGCCTCGAGTTCGGTGAGTGGTGGGCCCCGCTCCGCACCGCTCGGTTTCGACAGGCGGCGGCCCGCGCGCTTGCACGCATCGGAAGCGAGAAGAGCCTGTCGCTCCTGAGCCGGGCGGCCAAGGATGGCAGGAGGGGCGTTCGTACGGCAGCGCGCCTCGCGCTGAGGGAAGAAAGGCCCCCTGGACGGCATGGAGGCGGTGGCCGCTGATGGCAGAATCGAGACGGCTCCAGCTCGCCGGGGAGACGCTCAGGCGCTTCGCCGCCTCGCTGCGGAGCGTGCAGCTCTATGCGGCCTTCCACCCCCTTGTCGAACAGAACATCGCCGCCCTCGCCGAAACCCTGGGAATCGTCCATGGGTACACCGACATAATAACGATTGGCCTCATGGGCGACGAGGTCGTCGTGGACGGCATGCCTCTGCCGAGCGCGAGCGCCGCAATGGCGGCCACCCTGAAGAGGCTTCGGGACGAAGGAGTGGAGCGGATATCGTTCGAGCGCGGCGTGACGCGGACCGAGCTGACCGACACCATCCTGCATCTCGCCGGGCGCGTGCCCGGCCGGGACGGCGCAGGCGAAACCGGCCTCCCATGGTTCGAACAAAACTCCGAAAAGGTGCCGCACGTCCGTGTTGGAGGGCTGACCCTCGAGAAAAGGTTCGATTCAGGCCCCTCTGACGCCGTGGCGGTCCGCGAGATGTACCGCAACAGCGTGACGGTAGCCGAGTCGATCTGGAAGAGCCTTGCCGAAGCAAACGCCGCTGATCCACTCGTCATCCAGGGGTTGGTGAACGACCTCGCCCAAGCACTCACGCACAGCCCGACCGCGCTACTCGCGCTGACCACCCTCAACAGTTACGACAACTACACCTTCACCCACATGGTCAACGTCGCGATCCTGGTTATGGCCCAGGCCAGGTCGCTCGGGGTCGAGGGGGCATTGCTCCGCGAGTTCGGCGTGGCCGGCCTGATGCACGACATCGGCAAGGTCCGCACACCGATGGAGATCCTGAACAAACCGGGGGCGTTGACCGAAGAGGAGTTCGAGGTGATGAAGCGCCACCCCGCGGATGGTGCGACGATTCTGCGACGGATGGACGACGTTCCGCCGCTGGCGGCGGTCGTGGCCTTCGAGCACCACCTCAGGCTCGATGGCCGCGGCTACCCGGCCGGGGTAGTTCGCGAGTCGCTGAACGTGGGCACGCAGATGACCGCCATCGCCGACGTCTACGACGCCATGCGGTCGAAACGACAATATCAACAGGCTTTCCCGACGGACCGGATCCTGGCGGTGCTCAAGGCCGGGGACGGCACGCGCTTCGACGCCCGGCTGGTACGGCGATTCGTACAGATCGTCGGCATCTACCCGGTCGGCAATCTGGTGCGGCTCGACACCGGCCACGTCGCCGTGGTGCTCAAAGTCCACGCAGCCGATCCGAACAAGCCGCTGGTCTGTCTGCTCTTCGAACCCGACGGCAGCAGGTGCGAAGCCAATCGGAAAGTGGCCCTGTGGCTGTCCGGCCAGGCGCCAGGGGAACCTTCCACTGTAATCGCACCGGTAGACGCCGCGAAGCTGGGAATCGACCCACTCGCTTATATCTGAACCCGTGCGGAGTCGGAACGCGGGGCGCCTCGAAGCGAGCAACCTGGTCACGCGGCGCGCTACTTGCTGCGGCGGCAAGGCGCCGGGTGCCTCGGCCCCACCGGCATGAGCCTGCGGTCCAGGCACGTTCGGGCGGAGTCTTGTGGCGTTCGCTCGCGCGTTGGCCGGCTGGCGCCGTCTCGCGAAGGCCACCACACTGCATCCAAGCCTCGCACCCTCCCGCCTCGAACGACCAGGCCCTCGGCGGCCAGAAGCTGCCCCTTCAAGACGACGTTTCCGCCGTAGCCGCCAAGCCGTCCGTCCGACGAGATTACGCGGTGGTAAGGGACTCCGCTGGCCTTGGACGTTCGCATGATGACACCGACGGCGCGAGCAGCGCGGGGGTTGCCGCTCAGCGCCGCCACAGTGCCGTACCCGGTGACCCGCCCCGAGGGAACCCGCCTGACAACCGACAGGACCCGGTCCCTGAAGGCGCCTGGCGAGTTCTTGTCAACTGCCACGAGGGATAGATTACAGGAGTCGGACCGTCCAAGATCCGTTCCGGTCAGGAGCTGGAGTGAACCGCCGTCGGGCCGGCGACGTATCCTGATCGAGGCCGCTCCGGCCGGGAATCATGCAGATGCAACGCTCCACGGCCCACATTCCGTCTAACCAGGGTGAAGAGGCCCGCAAGCAGGAGATGGCGCTCGTCGAGAGATGCCGCAGGGGCGACATCGACGCCTTTCGCGACCTCTACGAGCGGCACTCGGCGCGGCTCTACAATCTGTCGTACCGGATGTCGGGGAACGAGGCCGACGCCGAGGACCTGTTGCAGGAGGTGTTCCTCCAGGCTTACAGAAAGCTGGGCTCCTTCAGGGGCGAGTCGTCGCTCGGCACCTGGCTCTACAGGCTCGCCACGAACCTGTGCCTGGACCGTTTGAGGAGCAGGCAGGGCCGGTCCGAACAGCGGACGGATCGACTGGAACGCGCCGATGGGCGGCCGAGCGTGGAGCCGGCGGCGCCGCGGGCCGAGGCGGTCATCGATCGCATCGATCTGGAGCGTGCGATTGCGAGGCTTCCCGACAGCTACCGCGCGGCGTTCCTGCTGCACGATGTGGAAGGGTTCGATCACAGGGAGGTAGGCGAGATCATGGACATAGCCGAGGGCACGTCGAAGTCGCTGGTGCACAAGGCGCGCCTGAAGCTGAGAGCGATCCTGTCATGAGCTGCGAAGACAAGCACGAGGTCGTCAGCGAGTACGTGGACCTAACGCTCGACCCGGAAGCAAGGCGGCGGTTCGAGGGGCACCTCGAAGGTTGCGAAGAGTGCCGGTCGCTCGTTCGCGATCTTGCGCGGATCAGGGACGCGGCCTCGTCGCTCGCCACCCCGAAGCCGCCGGGCAGGGTGTGGGCAGGAATTGCGCGCGAGATCGCGGCTGAACAGGAAGCAATGAGCACTGCCGCCCGCGCACGTTCGGGAAGACGAGCCTTCTCCTGGCTCGAGCAATGGACGCTTGGCCCGCTTCCGGCGCTGGCAGCGGCGGTGTTGGTCCTCGCTGCGATCGCGGGCTACGTCTACTGGCCCACAAGGGCGCCGGCGGCGGAAACGGCGGTGCACCCCGGGGCGGACGAACTCGTCCAATCGGTCCGGAACGATCTCGAGCTGGCCGAAAAGCATTACGAGAACGCGATAGCCGGCCTCGAGAAGATCAGGGAGAGCGGGCGCGGCACGCTCGACCCTCAGGTTGCTGAAACCCTGGACTTGAACCTCGCAGTCATCGACAAGGCAATCGCGGACAGCCGGGCAGCGCTCGCGTCCCAGCCCGGCAGCCAACTGGCCCGCGACACCCTGTTCGAGGCGTTTCGGCGGAAGGTTTCGCTGCTCCAGGACACGATCGCCCTGATCAACGAGATGCGAAAGGGCAACCAGGCCGGGGCCGCACGGATTGTGGGAGGCTTGGACAAGTCGTGATCGTGCTCGAATACCACCTACGACCTAACAACATGCGAACAGGATCGGATCAATGGCCATCATGAAGAAGTTCGCCGCGCTCGTCGTCGCTTTCGGCGTCCCGGCGGCTGCCGCGGCCGGCCAGGCGCGGGTGGAAGCTCCTTCCGCCATACACGTGACCGAGCGTGCTTACGGTCGTTCACAGGGCGCGACGCAGAGCGAGCCTTACACCAAGGTGTTCCGGACGGGGCCGGCGGCGGTGCTGGACCTCGGCAACATCGCCGGCGACATATTCGTCACCGGCGGCCGAACCGACGAAATCTCGTTGTCCGCCGTGAAGCGGGCGCGCGACCGCGGCGGCCGGACGGCGAAGGAGCAGATGGACCTGGTCACAATCGAGGCGGTAGAGGCAGGCGGCAGGGTCGAGGTCCGGACCAGGTACCCCAGGGAAGCGCGGAACGTCAACGTCTCGGTTGACTTCACGGTGAACGTGCCATCCCGGGCCACCGTGATTGTGAAGTCGGTTTCGGGAAACGTGACCATCCGATCCGTTGCGGGAGAGGTGCGTGCGGAGAGCGTCAGCGGCAACGTCGTGGCGAACGGAACCGGCCAGACGGTCCACCTGAAGAGCGTTTCGGGCAACGTCGAGGTTGCCGCGGCTGCAGAAGGCGCGAACCTCACGCTGCACACGGTTGCCGGCCAGGTGACCGCCCGGAACCTGCGTTGCCAGAGCATCGACGGCAATACCGTCGGCGGCGATATCCACCTTTTGGACAGCGTGTGCAAGCGCACGTCGGCGGGTTCGATGAGCGGGAGCATCGAGTACTCGGGCAGCCTAGCCTCAGGCGGACGCTGCGAGCTCAAGTCACACTCAGGCGACATTCGCCTGGCCCTCGGCCCCGAGGTCGGCTTCGAAGTGGACGCAAGCACTTTCAGCGGGAATCTGAAGACGGACTTGCCGGTGGCGGCGCGCTCCAGGGGTGACGAAAGCCGGGGCGGCTTGCATCGCAGCCTGCGCGGCACCTACGGCGACGCGAGCGCCTTCCTCGAGCTCACTACCTTCTCCGGCAACATAGTGATCGTGAAGAGGTGATGGTGCCGGAACCTGGCGTCAGGTTTGCTTCCCTGGCTGATCGTTCTTCTCGTTTTCGGCGTCGGGACTGGTAGCGTCAGGGGACGAGGAAGCCCTCCGTCGTTTCTTCGGAGGCTGACGCCTCGTAACCGGTCCTGTTTCGGGAGGGACTGAACCATGACGAAGCGCCTCGGAACAGGGCTGCTTGCAGCGGTGATTGCCTCGGCGGGTGCGGGCGTTGCGCCGGTCGTGTCCACCCCGCAGACGGCCCCCGGAACCGTGCTTCTGGGCTCGGTTCGGCTGCCAAGAGCCGTCCTGGCCGACGGGAAGCCGCTTCAAGCTGGCTCCTACCGGCTCCGCCTGACGGAGGATGTCGCGAAACCCGACGTAATCGGCGCGCAACAGCAGCTGGAGCGCTGGGTGGAGTTCCTCCAGGGAAACGACGTGAAGGGCCGCGAGGTCGCCAGCGTTGTCCCGCAGGGTCAGATCAGTGAGGTTGCCGACAGCAGGATCCCGGCAGCAGGCACTGTGCGCGTCGACCTCCTGAAGGGGGGCGATTACTACCGGGTATGGATCCACCGCGGCGACAGCCACTACCTCATCCACCTGCGCCCCGCCGAGTAGTTCCTCCGGGCAGAGGCGTCTTCGTGGCCCCGTCCGATTGCCTTCGCGGCTTCGCCCGCGGACTTCACGTCGCCCTTCATATCGCCATCAGGTCGAACTGCTCGTGGTGGAGATGGGCGTCGGGCTTGAGCGTCACCTCGCGTCCGATGGCGGCGCGCAGGTCAGCCATCACGGCGCTTTCCTCTTCGCGCAGCGCCCGCGCTATGTCCGGGTTCACCCGCAGCACTATGCCCTGACCGTTCAGGTCCGCTCCGATCTTGCGGACCTCGTCGAGGATCTCGTAGCAGATGGTAGACGTTGACTTGATGACCCCGCTGCCCGAGCAGTAGGGGCAGGGCTCGGTGAGCACCCGCTCCAGACTCTGCTTGACCCGCTTTCGCGTGATGATTATCAGGCCGAAGTCCGAGACCTGGATGGCCTTCGATGGTGAGCGATCCTTCTTCAGCTCCAGCTCGACCGCCTGGAATACTCTCTGGCGGTTCTTGCGCTCTTCCATGTCGATGAAGTCGAGCACGATGATGCCGCCGAGGTCGCGCAACCTGATCTGCCGAACGATCTCGCGAACCGCCTCCAGGTTGATCTTTACGATCGTGTCCTCGAGCCGTCCGTTGCGCTTGCCCACGTAGCGTCCGGTGTTGACGTCGATTGCAACCAGCGCCTCCGTCTGGTTGATGACGATGTAGCCGCCCGACTTCAGCCAGACCTTGCTCCTGAGCGCCTTCTCGATCTCCGTCTGGACGCCGTACTCCTCGAAGATCGGGTAGTCCTTCGCGTACCGCTTCACGCGCGGCGCGAGGGCGGGCATGATGCGCTCGACCAGCTCTCGCACCTGCCGGTACTCGGCTTCGTCGTCGATCCGGATGGCCGCGTACTCGTCGTTCAGAAGGTCGCGGATCAGCTTTGCAACGAGCCCCTGCTCGCGGTAGATGACCGCGGGCGCTCGCGAGCTCTCCACCTTGCGCCGGACCTCGCTCCAGATGCTGTTGAAGTACTCGAGGTCTCCGAAGAGGTCTTCCGCGGGCCGGCCGGCGGCGGCCGTCCTGATGATCACGCCGCCCGTGAACCCGCGCTTCTCGCGGAACTCGCGAACGATCGACCGCAGCCGCGCGCGCTCTTCACGAGACTCGATCTTGCGCGAGACGCCGACGTGGTCGACCGTAGGCATGAAGACGAGGAACCGCCCGGCCATCGTGGCATGCGACGTGAGGCGGGCGCCCTTCGTGCCGAGGGGCTCCTTCGCGACCTGGACGATGATCTCCTGCCCCTCGCGGAGCAGATCTTCGATCTTCGGCTGCTCGCGTCGTTCGCTCTCGCGCCCTTCGCGGGTCCTGACTTCTCCCTCAGACTGCGCAGGCTGCGGCGAGTCGGGTTCCTCGTCCTCCTCGCCCGTCTCGAGGCGTTCGAACTCCTCCAACGTGTCGACCACATCCGATACGTAGAGAAAGCCGTCCCTCTCTAGGCCGATATCCACGAAGGCGGACTGCATGCCCGGGAGCACCTTCGAAACCCGCCCCTTGTAGATGTTGCCGACGATCCCGCGCTGACGCTCGCGCTCTACGAAGACCTCGGTGACGAGGTCGTCCTCCAGAATGGCCACGAGCGTCTGGTGGCCGTTCGAGGACACTATCATTTCCTTGGTCATGCCCGGATCTCTCGCCGTGGACCGCAGGAAGGACGAGCGTCGAGGCAACCGTCGCGGTCAGGCGCACGAGAGCCGAAAGCACTGGTACCGCCGGCAGCAGCGCCCGGAGGCCCTCGATGGTCCTCACGCCGGAAACCCCTATTCTCACGCTTCCTCCCCCAGTCCCGTTCGCTGGCGGCCGCGCCGTGAGGGCGGCCGGTAAACCGTTCAACGAATCAGTTCGTGAACCGCCGCATCCTGACGTTCACGATCAAGCCGAACCCTGCGAGGGTCGCGATGACCGACGAACCCCCATAGCTCATCAGCGGCAACGTGAGCCCTTTGACCGGCGCCAGGCCGGCGGACATCGTCACGTTGTAAATCACCTGGAAGACGAAGGCAGCCAGGATCCCCACGACGAGAAACGCCCCGAGGCGGTCCCTGGCCAGCATGGCCGTCTGGATGCTGCGGAGGATCACGAAGAGGTAGAGACCCAAGGTGACCAGCACCCCTACGAGCCCCTGCTCCTCCGCCAGCACCGAGAAGATGAAGTCGTTGTGCGCGACCGGCAGGAACCGCAGCTGGCCCTGCGTACCCTGCCGGTAGCCCTTGCCCCACACGCCACCGGACCCGACGGTTATGCGGGCCTGTATCTGCTGGTAGCCGGCACCTCGTGCATCCTGCGACGGGTTGATGAAGGTTGAAATCCGGCTCCTCTGGTATTCTTGGAGCCCGTACTTCCAGACAACCGGCGTCGCCAGGACGCCGATGACCAGCATCACGCCAATCAGGCGCAGCCTCATCCCTGCCAGGTAGGCGACCCCGAGGAAGACCGGCACAAGCGTCACTGCTGTACCGAGGTCGGGCTGGCGTGCGATGAGCAGCATGGGCAGGGCCGTCAGCAGGCCGGCCACGAGCAGGTCGGATCCCTTTGGGTTGCCGCGGCGGCTCTCGTCGAAGAACTTGGCCAGCATGAGCGCCAGCGCCAGCTTCGCGAACTCGGACGGCTGCAGGTTGTAGAAGCCAAGATCGATCCACCTTCGCGCGCCGAAGACCACGTTCCCGAAAAACAGCACGTAGAGGAGCAGGCCGATGAGCGCCGCGTAGATGACGTGCGACGAATCGGCCAGCGTCCGATAGTCGAAACGCAGGCAGACCGCGAAGGCCGCGAGCCCGATGGCTATCGCGTAGAGCTGAGTGAGCGCACGGCCGTCTCCCGGCCCGGTGGTGCTCGAGATCATCGCGACACCGATGCCGCAGAGCGCCAGGATGGCGGCGATCAGCAGCCAGTCGATGTGGAAGAACAGCCGCCGTTCGAACATCGCACGTCAGTCCTGCCTGGCCGCAGCTCTCGCTCCGGCGTCGGCTATCACTCTCACCGGGGCCGCCGGTGTCGGGAACGCCGGCAGCGGCAGACCATCCTTCTTCGCGAAGTACGTCTCCATCACGTGCTTCGCGATCGGCGCGCCGAGATAGCCGTGCTCGGCGTGCTCGACGAAGACGACGCCCGCTATCTCCGGGTTGTCGCGCGGCGCGAAGAAAACGAACCAGCCGTGGTCCCTGAGGTCTCTGTTCGTTTGCCCGGCAGCCTGCTTTCCCTGGTTCGAGATCACCTGCGCGGTGCCGGTCTTTCCCGCAACCTCCCGCCCCGGGATGCGTGCCCGCCCCCCCGTTCCCGCTCCGTTGACAACGAGCCACAGCCCCTGGCGCAAGGTTTCGACGGTTTCGGGCTTCAGGCCGATCGGCTGGGGCGCCGGCGCAGGGTACGGCTTCCAGCCCTTCCCGTCGTTGACCTCCTTCACGAGGTGGGGCGTGTAGCGGGTTCCGCCGTTGGCCACCGTGGCGATCATGACCGCCAGAGATACCGGCGTCACCCACACCTGCCCCTGGCCGATTGCGACCGATATCGTCTCTCCCGGGTACCACCGCTCGCCGGTTCTTTCCTTCTTCCAGGCCGACGACGGCACCAGGCCTTCGGCTTCGCCCGGAAGGTCGATCCCGCTCTTGACTCCAAGGCCGAGCGCCGTTGCCCACTTGTTGATCCGGTCGATGCCGACCATGTTGCCAAGCGTGTAGAAATAGGTGTTACACGACTGCTCGATGGCGTGATACATGTCCATCGAGCCGTGCCCGCCCGCCTGCCAGCACTTGAAGAACCGCCCGTAGAAACTGGCGCCCCCGCCGCAGCTCACGCGGAACGAAGGAGTGGCCACTCGCTCCTGGAGGGCCGCCACGGCCACGGCGATCTTGAAAACCGATCCCGGCGAGTAACGGCCCTGGATGGCCCTGTTCTGAAGCGGGAGCAGCCTGTCCGTGTTGAGCGCCTGCCAGGTGGCCCTGTCGATGCCGGCCGCAAATGCGTTCGGGTCGTACGCCGGCAAGCTCAGGAAGGCGAGTACCTCCCCGTTTCGCGGGTCGAGGATCACCGCTGCGCCGTTGTAGCCGAACGCCCGGAACGCTTCCTCTGCGGCCACCTGGAGGTGGTAATCGATCGTAAGCTTGATACGCCGCCCCTCGACGGGCTGTATCTCTTCGATGGGCCTTATTTCACGGCCCATGCTGTTGACGACAACCCGTTTCGCCCCGTCGGTGCCCTTGAGCAGATCGTTGTAGACCCTCTCGATGCCCGCCTGGCCTATGATGTCGCCGCTCCGCACGTCTTCGGTCAGCTGGCCCTCGGTCGCCTCACCCACGTAGCCGAAGAGGTGCGCTCCGAGCGAACCCACCGGGTACTTCCTGGCCGGCACGCGCTCGACGAGAACATCCGGCAACTCCGAATCGTGGCGCCTGGCCATCACCGCGGCAACCTGGGCAAGAGTCGCGTCCTCGATCACGAGGATCGGTCGGTAGCGCGGCTGGCCAGCCTGGCGCCTGACCGCCTCGCGCACGAAGGCTTCGTCGACGCCCGTTGCCCGGGCAAGCTGCGCGATCGTGTGCTCTATGTCCTTGGTGTGCTCGCGGAGGATCGATATGCTGAAGGAATCGCGGTTCTCGACGAGGACGCGGCCGTCGCGGTCGTAGACCACACCGCGCGGCGCGCGCAGCGCCAGCGTGCGCTGATGGTTGTTCTCGGCCAGCTCCCGGAAATGCTCGTACCGGACGACCTGCAGGTACCAGAAGGCTAGCGCGAGGAACGCGAACACCGCGACCACACCGGTCTGTAGCGCGACCAGGCGAACCGAAATCCTGCGCCTGTCCTCCTGCTCCGCCATCGCCAGCCTACTCCCTGAGCCTTCCGGAGCGGACCCGCCCGCGTTCGAGGCGCCGCCGCTCCAAGAAACCTGGCAGCGACTCGACGACCTGGAACAACAGCACACCCAACAATGCGTTGCCCAAGGCCTCGCGCCCCACCGCACCCCATCTGAGCCCGCCCCCGATTGCTTCGCCAAGCATGAAGTCCAGCCCTGCCACGACGAGCGCCTGGACCACGGTAGCAGCAGCGAAGACCACGAACCTTGGCAGCAGCTGGGCGACTATGAACTGGGTCCCGAGGACTCCGGACAAGTAGCCCACGATGGTCTTGGCAAGGCCGCCCGTCCCGAGCACACCCGTCCCGAGCGCGTCCTGCGCCAGCCCGCCGATCGTTCCGGCCATCAACCCGGCGCCGGGTCCGAGCGTAAGCCCAATCCACGCAACCGTGACGAGAACCAGGTCCAGAGCCAGCCGACCGCCGCCCATGAGCCCCAGCGTCGTCTGCAGGGCGAGCGAGAGCCCGACGGCAACGAGCATGACCGCTGCCTTCAAAACGCCCCCTGGGCTTCCGCCAGCCTTGGCGCCGGCCTCTTCACCACCAGCACCGCCTCGATTGTGTCGAACTCCACCGCCGGCTGCACCTCCACCAGCGCGTAGCCCGCCGGGCCGCGCAGCGCCCGCGTCACCTTCCCGATTCTGAAGCCCTTCGGGTATATGCCGTCCATGCCGGAAGTCAGGATCTCATCGCCCTCCTGCACGTCGGCCGACGAAGACAGGTATTCGAGCTTCAGGCCCCCGCCGGTCCCGACGACGATTCCTTCGGGCCGGGCGGTGTCTGCCCCCTCGCTCCACGGCGACGAAACCAAAGCCGCAACCGCTGCGCTGCGGTCGACCAGGAGCTGCACCTTCGAGGCCCTCGGGGTCGTGAGCACTATGCGCCCGACAACCCCCGCCGGCGACAAGACGGCCATGTCCTTCGTCAGGCCGGCGCGCGTGCCCTTGTCGATTGTCAGCGACCATTCGTCTGGCCGAACGCCGCCGGCAATGACCTCGGCACCCGTCGTCTCGAGCTCGAGGCTCGTGCGCATCTCGAGTAGGGCTCGCAGCCGCGCGCTCTCTTCGGCCCGGGCCCTTTGCTCCTGCAGCTGAACCTCCAGCTCCGAGACCCGCCGCCGCAGCTCCTCGTTTTCCGAACGCGCCCCGCGGAGCGCGATGTAGTTGGACAGTAAACCGCCCACGCCGCCAGCCAGCCAGGAGGCCACACGCTGGACTTCGGCGAAGGTCCCGAAGACCACCGCCTCGATGACCGGCACACCGCCGCGCGTATTCACCTGGGCCGAGATCAGGATGATGTGGCCCACGGCCACGGCGAGGAACAGGTAGCCGGTGCGGTGCCGGATGTCGGGACCTGGCATTGAACGCTGGCCCGGGGGCACTCAGTCGATCGAGATCTTGCGCAGCAGGTTGAAGTCCGACAGCATCTTGCCGGCACCGAGCACGACCGACGACAGCGGGTCCTCCGCCATCGCGAGCGGAAGCCCGGTCTCCTCGCGGAGCCGCTTGTCGAGGTTCCTGAGCAGGGCGCCCCCGCCGGTCAGGACGATGCCTCGGTCCACGATGTCGGCCGAGAGTTCCGGCGGAGTCCGCTCGAGCGCCACCCTGACCGCATCCACGATCACGTTGACCGTCTCGGCCAAGGCTTCCCTTATCTCTTCGTCGCTGATGGTGATCGTCTTCGGCACCCCCTCGATGAGGTGGCGGCCCTTGATCTCCATCGTCAGCCTCTCGTCGAGAGGGTAGGCGGATCCGATGTCGATCTTTATCTGCTCCGCGGTCCGCTCGCCGATAAGGAGATTGTACGTCTTCTTGATGTACTGGATGATCGCTTCGTCCATTTCGTTGCCGGCCACCCGCACCGCTCTGCTGTAGACGATGCCGGCGAGCGAGATGACGGCGATGTCGGTCGTGCCCCCGCCGATGTCCACGATCATGTTGCCGGACGGCTCCGTTATGGGCATCCCGGCACCGATCGCGGCGGCCATCGCCTCCTCGACGAGATGGACCTCGCTGGCCTTTGCCCGGTAGGCGCTGTCCTTCACCGCCCGCTTCTCGACCTGCGTGATTTCAGACGGCACGCCTATGACGATGCGCGGGCGGACCCACATGTTGCGGTTGTGGGCCTTCTTGATGAAGTACGTCAGCATCTTCTCGGTGACCTCGAAGTCCGCGATGACGCCGTCCCTCATCGGCTTGATGGCCACGATGTTGCCGGGTGTGCGGCCGAGCATGTCCTTGGCGTCCTTGCCGACCGCCTCGACCCGGCCGTTCACCTTGTTGATGGCCACTATCGAGGGCTCGTTGACGACTATCCCCTTGCCCCGGGCGTAAACACACGTGTTGGCCGTGCCGAGGTCGATTGCCAGGTCGCTGGAAAACAGGGAAAAGACAGAACGAAGGCTCAAACCGTACTCCTTGTCAGCCGGCCAGCAGGGCGCCGGCAACCTCGATCCCGTTCTTGCCGCGCTCCTTGACGCGGTACATCGCCGCGTCCGCCGAGCTCATCAGGTTCTCAGGAGAGGCCGCCACGTCCGGGAACGTGGCGACGCCGACCGAAGCGGTGAGGTGCAGCGAAAGATTCTCCCCCGCCAGGAACTGGTGCTGGGCAATGCGCTCTCGGAGGCGCCGCGCCACCGCGATAGCTCCCTCCACCCCTGTCTCGGGCAGGACTATCGCGAACTCGTCGCCGCCGTAGCGAGCCACCACGTCGGTTTCGCGGGCGCTCGCCTTCAGAACCACTGCCGTCTCGACCAGCGCGCGGCTCCCAGCCAGGTGTCCGTGGCTGTCGTTGACCGACTTGAAGCCGTCGAGATCCACAAACAGCAGCGACAAGGGACGCCCGCTGCGCAGGGCCCTCTTGGTTTCGCGCCGCAGCACCGAATTCAGGTAACGCAGGTTGTAGAGGCCCGTCAAGTCGTCCGTGACCGACAACGCCTCGGTGCGCCGCAGTACCAGCGCGTTGTCCAGGGCGATGGCCGCCGACTCGAGGAGGACGCGGATCGACTCCAGAACGCCCCGCGCCAGCCTGGGCACCGACGCGGACGGTTCGCTGTCCATGAGGACGAGGGCCCCCAGCGTGCGGCCGCGGGCCGTCAGGGGGAAGACAATGGCAGCCGAGGGTGGGCCGCCCGGGAGGCGCGGGTCCTTGGAAAGGTCCGCTGACCAGAATTCGGCCCCCGAGGCCATCACCCACCCGGCCAGTGCCGCTATCGGAAGCTCGGCGTTCGGCCGCAGGTTGCGTTCTGCGAGGCAGGCGCTCTCGCCCGAGAGATCGACAACGACCAGTGCGGTGGTGTCAGCCGGCACCCAGCCCGCGAAGCGTGTCACAACGGCTTCGGCTATGCTGGTCGGGTCGAGCGACGCGTTAGCCGCCCGGATGAGCTCCAGAAAGGTGTCCCGGCGGCGAAGCCGCGCGCCGAGAACGCGTTGCCGATCGGTCAGGCGGGCAGCAAAATCCTGTCGGGCCACTGGCTTTGAAAGTGTGGAGGGTCTTTTGCCGGGAAGAGTTCTTCCGTTGGCATGAGAATATACCACACGCGGGCCGACTCCCTGTCCGCCCTCGAGGCAGGCGCGGCCGCTACACGTAGTTTCGGCCTCCGGGCCGTCATACACCAGCCCGGGAGGCCACGATGCCTGAAAAGCTCTAAGTTCTTGCGCACAAGCTACTTCTGGCATATGATGGGCAGATGCTGTGAGGCGCTGCGGCTGGCTGCCGCACGGCGGCCCACGGCGGTTCTGCCATAGCGGGAGCACTCCGAATGACCATGCTGGACCGGATGCGGCGCCACAAGGGCTGGCTCAAGTGGAGCTTGGCCTTGGTCTGCCTCGCATTCATCGTCTTCTACATCCCGGCGTTCCTCGAGCAGGACAGCGTCGCCCGGCCGAGCGACGTCGTGGCGAGTGTCGAGGGGCGTGACATTACGGTCGCCGAGTTCCGGCGCGCCTACCAGGCCCAGCTGGCGGCGTACCGCGGCGCCTACAGCGGCAACCTCAGCGAGCGGATGCTGAAACAGCTCGGCATCGACCAGCAGATCCTCCAGCAGATGGTCGACGAGCAGGCGGCGCTCGCGGCGGCGCGGGAAGCGGGCATCACGGTCACCGACGCCGAAGTCGCCCAGCGGATCTTCTCGTTCCCCGCCTTCCAGGAAAACGGCCAGTTCATTGGTCACGACCGCTACCAGCAGATGCTGCGGATGCAGCGGCCGCCGATGACCGCGGCGGAGTTCGAGGAGAGCCTCCGGCGGAGCCTCACAATAGAGAAGCTGCGGGCCGCCGTTACCGAGTGGATAACTGTGAGCGACGCCGAAGTCGAGCGCGAGTACCGGGACCGGAACGAGAAGGTGAAGCTCGAGCTGGTCTACTTCGCGGCCGAGAAGTACAGGCCCGAGATCCAGGTGTCGGACGCCGATATTGCCGCCCGCTTCGAAAAGAACAAGGAACAGTACCGCATCGGCGAAAGGCGCAAGGTTCGCTACCTCCTCGTCGACGTGGACGCGATCAGGCCGACCATTACCGTCCCGAGCCGCGACGTCGAGAGGTCGTACAACGAGAACATCGACATGTACTCGACTCCTGAGCAGGTGCGCGCGAGCCACATCCTTCTCAAGACCGAGGGCAAAGACGAGGCAGCCGTCAAGGCGAAGGCCGAATCGGTGCTGAAGGAAGCGAAGTCCGCCGGCGCCGACTTTGCGGCCCTCGCGAAGAAGTACTCGGAGGACGAGGCGAGCGCGGCGCAGGGCGGCGACCTCGACTACTTCCCGCGCGGCCGGATGGTGCCCGAGTTCGACCAGGTGGCATTCACGCTCGAGCCCGGCGCGATCAGCGACGTGGTCAAGTCGCAGTACGGGTTCCACATCATCAAGGTCGTCGACAAGAAGCCCGCTTCGACGAGGCCGATCGATGAGGTCAGGCAGCAGATTGTCGAGCAGCTCCAGTGGGAGCGCGCCCAGGCCCGCGCCTCCGATCTGGCCGCCTCGCTCGAAGACCAGATCCGAGAGGCATCCGATATCGACGAAGCAGCCGGTAGGCAGGGGTTGAAAGTCCAGGAATCCGCATTCTTCACCAGAAACGAGCCTGTGATGGACCTCGGGCCGTCGCCCGAAATCGCAAGCCAGATCTTCGATCTGCAGGAGAACCAGGTGACCGGGGCCGTCCGCGTGCCTCGCGGCTACGCGTTCATCGCGCTCGCCGGCAGGGAGGAGCCGCGGCTTCCGAAGCTCGACGAGGTCAAGGACAAGGTCCGGGAGGACATCGCCCGCGAGAAGATGAAGGAGATCGCGCGCCAGAGGGCGGAGGCCCTGGCCGTGTCTGCGAAAACGGGAGCGGATCTCGCCAAGGCAGTCAAGGCAGCCGGGCTCGAGTTGAAGAC
Organism: Vicinamibacterales bacterium; assembly: GCA_041947015.1. Taxonomy (GTDB): domain Bacteria; phylum Acidobacteriota; class Vicinamibacteria; order Vicinamibacterales; family Fen-181; genus JBHGBL01. The sequence goes on along the minus strand of JBHGBL010000002.1, from coordinate 394,345 downwards.
GACCGAGCTCGTCGCGCGCGAGTCGCCGTGGCCTGAAATAGGAGTCAGCAAGGAAGTCGATGCCGCGGCCTTCGCTCTCGACGCCGGGGCGATCGGCGGCCCGGTCGTCACGGACAACGGGGCGGTGGTGCTGCACGTCGTCGAGAAGAAGATCCCGACGGAAGCAGAGTTCGCCGCGGAAAAGGCGACGGTCAAAGCCGGCCTGCTCGAGGAGCGCCGCAACCGCTTCTTCTCGGCCTACATGCTGAAGGCGAAGCAGGGGATGGAGATCACCGTCAACCGCCAGGCGCTTCAGCAGGTCATCGGATGATCAGGACTGAGGACTGAGGTACGAGTGGTTGGCCCAGTCCTCGGTATCCGGCCCAGTCGTCATCCAGTTCCGTCCTCACCTGATTCGCGCCACCGGCATCAGCGCCAGCACCTCGCCGCGCCTGAAGAGGAACGGCGACGCTGGCGGATGCAGGTCCTCGGCGGCGCCGGCTCCGATGATTGCGAGCAGCCTGCGGCTCGTGGCGGACTCGCTTGCGGCTATCTGGCTCGTGAGAAGCTCGAAGAAGGACCGACGCGCCGGGTAGACGACGAGCGATACGGATGCCTCCGGGCGAATACCCGCCTTTTCCTTCGCGAGTGCAATGGCCCGATCGAGGCCCCCGAGGGCGTCAACGAGGCCGATGTCCTTCGCCTGCCTCCCTGTCCAGACGCGGCCTTGGGCGATGCGGTCCACCTGCTCCGGCGTCATACGCCGCGCTTCGGCCACCTTCTCGACGAACTGGTCGTAGAAGGCCTCCAGCTGGTCCTGGAGCTTCTCTCGCTCCGCTTCGTTGTAGGGCCTCGCCGGGGAGTTGATCTCGGCGAACTGGCCCTCGCTCACGCTTTCGATGTTGGCCCCAAGCTTGGCCAACGTGCCTCCCGTCACGATCTTGCCGCCGAAGATGCCGATCGATCCCGTCAGCGTGCCGGGCTGGGCGACAATCGTCGGCGCGGCCATCGCGATGTAATAGCCGCCCGAAGCAGCGAGATCCGACATCGACGCGACCAGTGGCCTGCCCTTCCCATGACGGCTGGCGACGCGCAGTTCTCGCCATATCACGTCCGAGGCGACAGCAGAGCCCCCGGGGCTGTCGATGCGCAGAATGATGGCGCGGATCGAGTCGTCTTCCCTGATTTCGCGTACTGCGCGCACGAGCGTGTCCGAGCCGACGACCTGGCCGTTTATCGGGTCGTAGCCGCTCTCCCCGGAGACGATCGTCCCGGAAGCGTAGACCAACGCGATGCGAGGCGCGCGCCGCAGGCTTGCGCCCCACGACGACTGCGCGCGAACGTACTGGTCGAAGGTGACGCGCCGATCGCCGTCGCCCGACTGCAGCCTGTCGAAGACCTCGTCCTCGTAGGCGAGACCGTCCACGAGGCCGGCATTCACGGCCTCGTCCGGCAGGAACGGGCCCTGGTTCAGGAGATCTTCCACCTCGCGCTCGGTCTTTCGACGGCTGTCGGCGACGGCGCGGACCAGCTGTTCAAAGGCGTCGCGGTTGAGCGACTGCGACATCTCGCGGTGCGCCGGCGTGAACGTCCGCTCCGTATACGCATTGGGCGCGGTCTTGTAGTCGCCGATATGGTAGAAGTCCGGGTAAGCCCCTATCTTGTCGAGCGTCCCTCGAAGGAAGATCTCGTAGCTGGCGATTCCCGTCAGCTGCAGGGGGCTGGACGGCAGCAGGTAGATCTGCTCGCAAGCGGTGGCGAGGTAGTACTCGCGGTCGCCGCCGTACTCGAGAAACGCCACCGTCTTCTTGCCGGATGCCCTGAAGCCGGCTATCGCGTCGCGCAGCTCCTGGATCATCGCCCAGTAGGGCGTGTCGGCGCCCGATGGAACGACCACGAGGCTAGTGATTCGCGGGTCGGACCTGGCGCGGCCGATCGCCTGCACGACGTTCCTGATGTTGTGCCGGCGTGTGCCAGGGAGGAACTGGCCGAGGCCCTCGTCGCCGCTCTCGACCAGGAGGTCGCTCGAGACGCGCAGAACGAACGTCGAGCGCGATGGAACTGGCGGCTCCCGGAACATCAGGAAGAAGACCGCGGCCAGGCCGAGCGCCGAGAAGGCGAACGCGGCAAGAACGATGACGACGACGATGCCGAACCCGCGGCGAAGGGTCACGGCGAACCTCCTTGAGTCGGTGTGCGGTGAATCGTATGTCGCAGACCGGGAAAGTCGAGGCGGCGCCCGAAGACGACACCCACCCCGATATACGACGGAACCACGGCGGCCGATCGCGAAGAGTGTACCGCGAAACAGGAAGGCGGCGGACAAAGGGCGTTCGTCGAGCCGCGCGCCTGCCCACGTGAATCAGCATCCTCTGTTACCCGGCGCGCCGAAGACCGTCCGGTCGTCGGCAACGGACCCTTTGCGGCCGCCCGACGCCGGGTGTCCTCCGCGTCAGGTGGCCATCTCTGTAGCCGGCACGACAGGTCGGTTGTATACTGAAGCGTCAAGCCCGCCTGCGGTGAGTGTAGCTCAAGGGTAGAGCGCCGGACTGTGGCTCCGGAGGTTGCGGGTTCGAAACCCGTCACTCACCCCAAGTCCTCTACGTAGGCCGTACAGCGGGGACTGCTTCACGCGAAACGCGGCGACTGGCGGATGACAGTCGCTGCGGAGGGAGTCCGCTCGTTCGCATGGTTCCTCGGTGCAACGAGGGCCGATGTCGCCCGCATGGTGGTTAGCGAGCGATGCCTGCCCTGGCGACGGTGGTCGTAGTAATCGGGTGGTATGTACCCGCTCGCCTGGCGACGCGCCTTGACCCGGTTGCTGCACTGAGGGCCGAACAGGCGGCCGGCGGCGGCGCCCTTCGAGCCGCGCTCGAGACTAGAAGTAGGCCTCCAGACCCTTCTCCATGAGATCTCGGTAGGACGGCACTCGCGCTTCGATCGGCTTTTCGGGGTTCTTGCTCCGGAAGGCGGCGAAGATGGCACCGACCGTGGCGACGTGACGGGCGACGCGCTGCCTGATGGGCCAGCCCTTTTCGTCGAACGGCACGGCCAGCCTGCCCAGGCCCGCCGCGCGCAGATACTTGTCGTCGGTCCCCTCGATCACCTGGCGCGCGTCGGTCGCGCCGCGAAGCCGGCCCTGCGATACGTTCGAAGTCTCGCAGAGCATCGCGAGCGTGTCAGTCGCGTCTCCGAGCTCGCGATGCGAAAGGCCGCGCAGGTTCTGTGGCGAGGGTTCGAGGCCGATGGTGATCTCCTCGAGCTCGAGGTTGAAGACCGCCTCCGACGCAACGGGCATGGCCCGTTCGTGCGCGACGATTGCGTTGACGACGGGGTACTCGGGCGAAGCTTCGTGGAGGTCGATGACCAGGTCGACCTTCTCGGACCGGACCATCGAAGTTATCGCGTAGGCGACCTTCTCGGTGAAGCTGCCGTCGGGGCGACCTGGGTAGGCGCGGTTCAGGTTTCTCGTCTCGGCACCGGAGAGCTGCTGGCCCGACGAAGCATGGACGTAGATGTCCGGGTCCGGCCACTGATCGGTTGGATTCGTTGCGCGGCTGCCGTAGCGGAACGAACGCGGCCCCGAGGCACCTGCGAATTCCAGCCGCCGCGGCGAGGCTTCCTGGTAATCGGTGTGCGTCATCGACGACCGGTTCGCGTGCGGCACGACGAGAAGCCTTCCGGATGCGGGAACGGCGTTCTCGACGATGAGAATCGCGGCCAGGTAGCCCGCCGGCTCGTTGCCGTGGGTGCCGCCGAGGACCAGGGCCGTCGCTCCCGGCTTGCCGGAGTCGAGCACGTAGACATCTGTGTCGCCGCTGGTGCCCCGGATCGCGGCGAACCACTTCGACAGCTTGCTCACCGAGGTCACACCCGGACCCTTCCGGATCACGTCGTCTTCTTCCGACGCCAGGTAGACCGGCGCGACCGCGACCACTGCTGCGACGGTGGCGGCCAGGACGCTCAGCGACACGATCGTGTTGCGCCTGCCCTTCGCGGCCGCTGCTCTCCCTCCCACTTCAATGGCTATCGGCGTCGTCGCCATCACGGCCTCCCTCACACGATCATGAGAGCGCGGAGTATCAGCGGAACCAGCACCAGCGCCGCGTTGAGCTTGAGCTCGAGGCTCCGCGCCGAGAAGAGTTCTGCCGTGACCAGGATCACTGCAAAGACGACGATTGCCCGGTATACGAGGGTGATCATGACAGCCCCACGAGCCTCGCGAACTCGTTCGCGTAAATCAGGATCAGCGTGCCGAGGACAACGGCTGCGACCGCCGGCACCGCGCACCTGCGCACGATGCGCATGTAGTCCTCGCCAAGAATCCCGGCAGTCACCATGGGCGTGAAGGCGACCGGCGGCACGTAGCTTCCCATCGCGCCCACCAGCGAGAGCGCCGACAGGACGATGATCTGGTTGCGGCCGAGCAGCGCGAGCGCGAAGGGCACGCCGAGAACGCTCGCACCGCCATAGACGGAGATCCCACCGAAGAGAGGCAGGATGAGAGCGATGCCGGCGAAGAGGAACACGCTCGGAATCGATAGAGCCCCGACCACGATGCCGCCACGAAGCCCGGTCAACGTGAGCGTCTCGATCAGCATGCCGACGCCGACGAGTATCCCGACGACGGGCAGGATTTCGCTCACGCCGGCGCGCGCGGCGGCGATGAGCGCAACGCGGCGGCCGGTCAACATGCCGAGCACCGACCCGATCAGGAACGTCAGCGGGAGCCGCGGATCCGGGAACGAGCCTGGCATCGTCCTCGGGCCAACCATCAGGGCCACGATGACAACGAGGGGAAGGTAGAGCGCGAACCTTCGCCACCCGTGAAACTCGCTCTCGCTGAGGCGGCTCCTCGCTTCCGCCACGACCTCCGCCAGCGTCGCCCGTTTCACCTTCCCTCTCGCAATCCACAGTGTCGTCAGGATGGCCGGCACAACGGTGAGAACGGTCAGAACGAGGCCGAAGCCGATGTAGGGCATGTCGATGCCGCCGCCGATGATCATCACGGGGACGTTGACCGGAGGCGCGATCATGCCGTAGACGGCGGCGCTCGAGATGAATGCGCCTGTCTCCGTACGCGACAGGCCCATACGCATGAGCGCTGGCGCGACGATGACGCCGGTCCCGAGAACCGAGGCCGAGCACGACCCGGTGATCATGCCCGGAAACATGATGACCAGCGTCAGAGCCGTCAGCACGAGGAGCGGCGAGCCGCCCAGCGCGACGATCGTGCTCTGGGTGAGTTCCGCCAGGAGCCCGTTCGCCTCGATGACCTTCATGAAGACCATGGCGGTGAGGAGCACGAGCACCACATCCAGGTAGCTGAACGTCCCCTCCACCAGGTGCGAAAGCGGGAAGCCCCGCCCCGCCGCCAGGGCCAGGGCCACCGACGAAAGGGCCAGGCTGAGCGAGACGGGGAGCTTTACCGCGATCACCAGCCCGATGAAGCAGCCGGCCGTGAGCAGGAGGAGCAGGACGTCGGGCCCGCTCATAGGCCTACTTGAACGCCTTCCGGAGCGGCTCGACGGCCTTTGCCATGCGCTCTACCTTGTCCATCGGGATCGAGGTACCGCAGAGCCTCGTGATGAACCCGTCCTTGTCGCCCTCGGCGACGACGACCACGTAATGGCAGAAGGGGACCGCGACCTCGATGAAACGGTCCGAGAGTTGGCCGCGGCGCGCCTCGCCGCCGATGTGCACGCCTATGATGGCCATGCCGCGCCTCTTCGCCTCGGCGAGAAGCGCTTTCGCCCTGTCGATTTCGGCGTCGGTGGAAATGCCGGCCGCCCCCAGCCCCTTCGTGCTCCCGCCGACCACGACGACGAGCGTCTTCGCGCCAGACGCGGCCAGGGCCCCGGCCTTCACCTGAGCGTCGGCCTTGTGGGGGACGCCCGCCCGATCGAGCAGGACCTTCGCCATCTCGATGTCGGCGCTCTGCCCCACGGACGTCAGAAGCGCCGGCTTCTCCGCGATTGGCGCCTCGAGGGCGCTCTGGGCGGACGCGGTTCCAGCGGCCACGACTACCGCAATGGCCGTCACGACGAATCTGCTTGTCCTCAAGAGTTTCTCCTTCAGTGCCGATCCGAAATCGTGCTCAGCTGGTCTCCATGTCCTCGCGACCCGCTCCCGCCTGCCTTCGTGCCGTCGTGACTTCGTGGCCGTGCCTTCGTGCCTTCGTGTCTTCGCGGCCCCGTCACTGGAATGGGGACATCGAGCAGCTCAGTGGCTACAAGGCGTCTAGAACGCCGCTGCCTTCCCGTCGCGGCGCGGGTCCGCCCCACCGTACAGCACCTTGGCCGCGTGGTCGAAGAGGACGGCGTGGACGCCGCCGTAAGACGAGTCGTAATCGCGGCTCACGGTCACCTTGTGCCCCATCTTCACCAGGTCGTTGTAAGCGTTTATCGAGTACCGGCCCTCCATCGACAGGTTGCCCGTTCGCGCTTGATACAGGCGCGGGGCATTGATAGCCGTCTGTATCGGCATTCCGAAGTCGATCACGTTCGAAATCACCTGCGCCAGCGTCGGGATGATGCGAGTGGCGCCGGGCGACCCTATCGCGAGGAAAGGCCTGCCCTCCGGGTCGAGGACCAACGTCGGGCTCATGCTCGACAGCATCCGCTTCCCGGGCTGGATGGAGTTCTGGTTGCCTGGCCTGGGGTCGAAATCGTCCATGTCGTCGCCCATGATTATTCCCGTGCCAGGGACGACGACGCCCGAGGCGAAGAACATGTTGATGGTCTTCGTGACCGCCACCATGTTGCCGTCCTTGTCCATCACGCTGAAGTGCGTCGTCGACCCCGACTCGTACTTGAACGGGTCGCCCGCCTCCGGGCTCTCGAGCACCTTGTCGGGACTTATTCTCGACGCGAGCTCCCTGGCGTAGGCCTTGGACGCCAGGCCGATGTACGGCACTTTCACGAAGTCCGGATCAGCCGAGTACCTGGACCTGTCTGCAAAGACGAGCTTGCAGGCTTCGGCCCAGCGGTGGGCCGTTGCCGCGCTCTGCTCGCCGAGCGAGCCGAGGTCGAACTGCTCCATTATGTTCAGGAGCTGGAGCACGTGCACGCCGCCGGCGGGAGGCGGCGCAGTTATCAGCGTGTATCCGCGGTAGGTGCCGGTGATGGGCTTGCGTATCTTGACCTGATAGGAGGCCAGGTCGTCGAGCGTCATGATCCCGCCGCGCTTCCTGTTCTCGTCCACGATCCTGCGTGCGATGTCACCCATGTAGATTGCGTCCGCCCCCTGCTTCTGTATGGCGCGGAGCGTTGCGGCCAGATCCTTGTTGACGATGGTGTCGCCAACTTCCGGCGGGAAGCCGTCCTTCGAGTAGATGGCGAGGCCGTTCTCGTACTTGCTCAGCTTGCCGAAGTTGTCCTTGATGATCGCCGCCAGATTCACGGTGACCGGAACACCGCGCTCGGCCCAGTCGACAGCGGGCTGGATGACCTGCGCACGCGTGAGCTTTTTCGAGCCGAAGTTATCGAGGGCGTAGAGGAGGCCCTTCACCTCGCCGGGCACTGCCGAGGCGAGGCCGCCTTCGACGGAGGCGTTGCCGACGGGCCGCCCTCGCTCGTCGAGCTCGTACATGTCCGGCGTCGCCGCCGCCGGCGCCACCGGGCGGAAGTCGATGACCACCGCCTCTTTCATGGACGCCAGCTTGACTATCATGAAGCCGCCGCCGCCGATCCCGGACGCGTTCGGCTCGAGGACGCCGAGCGCGAAGCCCGTCGCCACGGCGGCATCGATCGCGTTCCCGCCCGCCTCGAGGATTGACACGCCCACTTGCGAGGCTTCGGGCTTGGCGGCGGCGACCACCCCATTCGCACCCGATGCGCCGCGTCCGTACAGGTTGAGCGGCGTCTGGGCGTGCAACCACGGCTGCACGGCGAGCAGCAGCGCGGCCACCACCAGTGCGGCCTGGATCCTGCCCGAACCAGCCTGCCTCGAACCTGGCATGTAGTTCCTCCGTCGTGGGCGAGGCGCTCTATCGTATGCGGAAGCTTGGGGCGAGATCCAGCCCGGAGACGCATACCGTACGTCGCTCGTCGCGTGTCGCATCCGGTTCGTGCAGGCCGGGGATCGGGCGGAACTCTCGCACCCCGATTCACGAGATATGCCCGCGCTCGGGTACGGCCTATAATCCGTGCTGCCACCCTGCGCGGACCGAGACCATGAAGCTCGCCAGATTCCTCACTCTCACGGCCGTTCTGTCATTCAGCCTTTCGGCGCTCCCGCGATTGAGCGCGCGAACCGCAGGGGTAGACGACCGGACGGCTGCCTTCGATGCCGTAGCGCCGTTCTCGCGCGCGGACGCACCGGTCATGCCGCAGCGGGGTGGCATCTCGATGGTTGCCGTCCTCCGCAGGGATGGAACGATCATCCCCTTCGCCAACTGGAACGGGCGGAAGTGGTCCAGCTCGTGGCCTGCGGCAGCGGCGACGATCGATGTGCCGATCACGCTGGAAAGCGTCCCGCGCGGATGGTGGCCGGACGGCCGACCGCAGACATCGTGGACCGCCTGGCCGATCGGTGGCACGCCTCAGACGATAAACGTCAAGGCTCCTCTCGCCATCGGGCAGCACTGCGACATGAACGTCGGCCTCGCGACCGACTACCGTTCCGCCGAGCCGGCTCCTCCACCTCAGGTCCAGCCATACCCGAAAGACGGAGTGGCGACGACGGGCGGCTTGAAGGTCGAGCAGGTCGAGATAGTCTCGAAGGACTCACCCCTCCGCACAGAGCTTCAGCGCGAAGCGCAGCGCGCCCTCGGGGAGGCGGAGGACCGGTTCTTCGACTCGACAGTCGTTTTCCGCTCTACCCTGCGGGCGGCGTGGGAGATCGAAGTCGTGGCGCGCACGAGCGCCCCGAGGCAGGCGGGCGCGTCGATCTTCTATCTAGAGGCGGTGCGCAGGCACCCCTTCGGGCTGGCTGATTCGCGCGGCCGTCAGGACAGGCCCCAAGGAACCTCACAGCCCTGCCGGGCTTTCACCATCGCGCAGGGATTCGCGTTCCGGTCCGCCGCCGGGAAGTGGTCGTTCGACGTGGACGCGTACGTGGCGCCCTGCGGCCGCGGCGAGATGGTCTATGGCCTGCCACTCGGCGAGATGAGGGTTGGCGACAGGCTCTACTGGCTGATGCAGGTGTCGGGGTGGGGGTATGAGCGGTACGAAGTGCTCGACATGCAGCTCGGCAGCATCAAGCGCGCCCTCTCCGTCTTCGCCGGGTCCTGCTGAAGGAGGCCCGGCGAGGATCATCTCGACGAAAGCCGCGACTAGGCCGCGGCTTCTCCATCCGCGGTCTGCCTCTGCGAACAGCATGGCGCATGCGGTCTCGACGGAGAGTGCCGGCTTGTAGGCGCGAGGGTGGCGCAGCGCGTCGTAGACGTCGATGATGCCGACAATCTGGGACAGCAAGCCCAGCTCCTCGCCGCCGACGCGATCCGGATAGCCGCTTCCGTCGAGCCTCTCGTGATGGTGTCGGACGATGGAACGAACCCTCGCAGCCGACGGGATCTCGCTGCACATCAGGTCGCCTATTGCCGGGTGCGCGCGCACAATCTCGAACTCGAGGTCCGTGAGCGGCGACTGCTTCAGCAGAAGGTCGGGCGGAATTGCATGCTTGCCGATGTCGTGCAGGAACGCTCCCAGCCGGATCGTCGCGATCTCATGGGCATCCAGCCCGATTCTCGACCCGAACCGCGCTGCCGCCTGAGCGAGCCTCCGGCCATGCTCGGCTATGTCCCGCGCGAGGCTGGCAGCGCCGCCGACGCCGGCCCTCCGGCGCACACCGGTGGCCGCGAGCGTTTCCGCTCGACACGTCCGTACGGGCAGCACCTGCCTCACAACGCTCGACCGGGTTGTCGCCTCGCAGTCGTACCGAACGAATGCCATCCCTGACCCCGGGGCACCGTCTTCATCTCTTGGAGAACTGCAAGTCCTTCGATTCGGAGGCACGGTTGCCCTTCTTCACGCAGAACCTGACTCGGGCGAGCTGCAGGCAACGCCCTGCCGCCCGATGTGTCGCCTTCGAATCGAAGCACAAGGGGGAGGCCGGACGAACGCGAGGCCGCACCTAGGCTTGGACCGCCATGAGCAAGAATCCGGCCGTGAAAATTTCCAGGTCGAACTGGCTTCGGCCGGAGAGGAAGACGAAAGTGACCACGAACGCGACTCAACCGTTTGTAAGACTTACACGATGAACTGCAGGAATCGCGGAAGAAAGGGCGGAAATGGGTCGTACCCGTGTTTCGAAACGAAACACCGGCGGATGAAGCGGCGCGCCCACCATCCCTTCATGGGGACGGGCGGGGTTGATTGACGCACTTCGACACACTCTCGGGAAACCCCTCGGGACCTTACCTTTCCAGATGGCCCGGGCCCGTGCTGCGGGGTTGGCGCCTTCAAGCCCAAGGGCTCGTGCGAGGTGTTCACGCTCCTGCGATGGCAGTTCCCAGGCGCCGCCGACTGGCCCGAGTGCTGCATGACGGCTCACGTCTCCTTCCGGGGTTCAACCACTATTGCCAGCGGAGAGGATTCGGTCGCGCGACCGCCTCGAGGAAACATGCGGAGGTATCCGATGAGCGGCCCACGCCACATCAAGGAACTGCTGCTCCGAATCCGTGGAGAGTACTTGGAGATGCCGGGCCTGCGGCTGAGCGTCGACCAGGCACGTCGGCTCTGGGCTCTCGACCACCTGACCTGCCGCTCGCTGCTCGATGCGCTGGTGGATGCGAGGTTCCTCGTGCGCCGCAACGGACTCTACTCGCGGCTCACGCAGGAGGCGTGACGCGCTGCCGCGGCGAACCGATGGTCGCGCTGCCGCGGCGCCCAGTCAGTGGCCGTTGACGGAGGTGCCCCACCGCTCCTCTCCTCGTCGAGGTCGCGATCGCGGGTGCAAGCCTGTCTTCCCGCTGGGCCCTGACCGCCGTGAGCGGTTCCGTTGCGCCTCCTCGCCCCGAGTTGCCCGCGCCCGCGGTTTCAGACGTACACAATCCGAGAGTGCATCTCGCTGCCCGAAGCTTGCCGGCGCCTGGCGCAGCATGGTAAGTGTTTTAGGTTACCAATGGAAAAAGAAGCAGCCGGGTCCGGATGCTGGGGCCCCTTTGGTGCCTCCGGCTGAACGCTCAGGAGTTCGATAGATGGCAAAGACAAAGAAGCCTGCAGAAACGAACGGGGAACCGAAGCCGAGGCGCACCTCGCCGGCGCCGCGGCGCCGCAAAGCTGCCCAGCCGGGCGATGCGATTGAAAAGCTCGCTGCCTCGCCTGCTGTCGAGCCGCACTCTACATCGGCCGAGGCTCCTCAGCCGGCGGTCGGAGGCGACGTCGTGGCGCCCGTAGCCGTGGCGGTCCCGGCTACGGCATCAGGTGCCGCGGTCGCCACCGCGAGGGGCATCCCCAGCGCCCCGGCCGGCTCTACCTTCTTCGAATCCCAGCGGCCGGCCATGACGTACCCGCGCAGGGAGGATATCGCCAGGCGGGCGTACGAGATCTTCTGCGAGCGGGGCCGTACGCACGGGCATCATCTGGAAGACTGGCTTCGGGCCGAGCGGGAACTCCAGCAGCGTGGCAGGCAGGGGTCCTAGAGCCCGGTCCTGACGCCCCGCAGGCGCGCCGGCAGCTCCGGCTCGACCGGGGCCGCCGACCACTCGCGCGCCAATGAACTGCAGTTGCTGGTTGGTCGTGGCCGATGACTCCGTCGACGGGATCGACCGTCATCTTGTGCGGCGGTTACCGTGGCGCACCGGCGCGACCTCGGCGGTTTCGGTCGCCTCGCCGCCTCGCAGGATTCCCGCCTGCCGCCGTCGGCCGAGTTCGCCGTAGCTGCCTCCTTCGCTGCCTGATTCGCCTGTCGGCGGCGACTGGTACCCCGAACCGTCGTCTTCGCGGTCGTGCTGCTCACGCTCCGCCTGGTTGTCCGGTTCGTCGAACTCCTCTTCTTCCTCGATGTCGCGGATGATCTCGTCGTCGCGATCCTGCCGGCCCGCCATTCGAACCGGGACGCGTCGCTCGTGTCGAGTCATGGCGCTCCTTTCAGTCAGTGTGGGTTGGCGGTAGCGGAGCAAACGCGGTGCCACGGCGGATGGCCGGCGTGCTATGATCCCTGAGGCATGCGCCCGTAGCTCAGCTGGATAGAGCGCCGGACTTCGAATCCGTAGGCCGCAGGTTCAAGTCCTGCCGGGCGCGCCATCCGCCTTTGCGGCGGTCCGCTGGGGTCGATTTGCTCCCGCCGCCGCCGACAGTGCAGGATTCTTTGCGCGCCGTCGCGGCGCGATCGAGGAAGCTCGGCGGGTTTCTGCCGCCTGATGATCTTCGGGTCGATGACGAGATGATCAAGCGCTCCCTGGTTCACGTGCTCGTGGTCGTATCGGCGCTGGCAACACCAGCGGACAACCTCGCGTCGTCGGCTCCGCTCCTCTCGCTTCGCGTGTCGCCGCCGATTGCGATGGCCCCGGCCAAGATCACCGTTTTCGCCGAGCTCCAGGGCGGCTCGGACGACGACCCGGACCTTTACTGCCCGACGCTCGAGTGGGATTGGGACGACGGGTCCATCTCGGAGCGGAAGCGCGACTGCGAGCCGTTCGAAAAGGGCAAGTCGAAAATCGAGCGCCGCTTCCTCGAAAGGCACGAGTACAAGTACGAGGGGTACTACGAGATCACGTTGCGTCTGAAGCGCGGCGACAAGACGGTGACCTCCGGCACCGTCAAGGTCCAGATCTCGTAGGCTTCCGCCCTGCTCGTGTTAGACTGTCGTCTGCCCTGCGGTCGGTCCGACCGTGGCGCCTTCTGCTGCGCGCCCGTAGCTCAGCTGGATAGAGCGTTGGCCTCCGGAGCCAAAGGCCACAGGTTCGAATCCTGTCGGGCGCGCCACTTCCAAGTCCCGCATCCGCCTGCACTTACTCGCTGACGAGCATCAGGCCGTTGCCAACAGGCCAGTGGCCGGTTTGCTCACGTTGGCAACCTGTTGGCAAACGGAGCTGGGTGCAGGCGGTCGCGGCGGGCCCGCCCGCCGGTGCCTTGCCGTTCAGTTCGACGTTGAGTAAAGTAAGTTGCCTGCCCTCAACCCTTCTGTGACGATACGAGGTGACAACAACGTGACCGCCAGCCAACGGGCGCCACGAAGCAAAAACCCTGCTGCCGCCCTTGAAGCGCAGACCCGGGAACCGATGTGGCGGTCCTCGGACGGTGCTTCGTCGCTAACACTCGCCGATTGCTTCGACTGGATGGCTGCCATCCCGGACAACTCCGTAGACTGCGTCTGGACCGACCCCCCGTACTTACTGTCTAACGACGGCGTTACGTGCGTCGCGGGGAAGATGGTGAAGGTTAACAAGGGAGAGTGGGACCGCAGCAACGGAATCGATGCTGACCACGAGTTCAACCGACGCTGGCTGAGGGAGTGCCACCGGATACTGAAGCCGTCCGGAACCGTCTGGGTCAGCGGCACGCTGCACATCTACCTAAGCGTTGGCATGGCCATGCTACAGTTGGGCTTCAGAGTTCTGAACGATATCGTCTGGGAGAAGCCCGCTCCTCCTCCGAACCTTGGTTGCCGTTGCTTCACCCACTCCACCGAGTTGCTCCTCTGGGCTACGAAGGCCAAGAAGGGCGGGAAGGACAAGCACTTCTTCAACTACAGGGCGATGAAGGAGGAGAACGGTGGGAAGCAGATGAAGAACGTCTGGCGGCTACCAGCTCCGGCCCAAAACGAGAAGAAGTTCGGAAAGCATCCTACACAGAAGCCGGTCGCCCTCGTCGCGCGGTGTCTCAGGGCTAGCACGCGCCCCGGTGAGTGTGTCGTTGACCCGTTCGCCGGTTCCGGAACGACTGGTGTCGCAGCTCTCGCCTTAGGTCGCCGTTTTCGGGGGTGCGAACGTGACGCACAATACGCCGCCATTGCCGCGCGCCGCCTGACCGCTGTCGCCGCCGGGGAGACGGTAGACCTCAAGAGCGACGAGGGCACTCAAGCGCGACAACCAGCACTGTTCGCTCAAGACTAGGAACATGCCCGTTCTCAAGACCTTCGCAGACGGCAGCGTGCTCGAATATGCCCGGGGTGCCTTCGACGACCACTGCGTGTACCTGACCCGGCCGGGCACGCCCCGTCACCCCCCTCGCGACACCCAATACTTCGCTACGCTGAGCCAGCTGGCAGCTCAACACGGCGTTGAACGGGTCTACGCTGACTTCCAAGCCCTCTACGACGGCACCACGTCGGAGGTGCAGGACTCGGTGTTCGAGCGGATTCACCAGTTGGCGCAGCATTACGGAAAGGACGCATTGGAAGTCGAGGTGCTCTTCTCGGTCCTCTACGTCGCGATGGTTGCTGAAGAACGACGCGCTTTCACTAAACTCGGCAAGCGCGTGAAGCGCCTCGGAGTTCATCAACTGCTCATTGAGGGTTTTGAGGTCAACGCAGCGGCGAACTTCAGCCGCAAGATGCGCTGGAGAGAAATCGCCGCCGAGTGCGAACGTCGCGGTTTCTGACGGTCTTCCTGCCCCGCACGACTGCCCCTTTTTTCGAGCGCCGCGGGAGTTCCTCGAACGCTTCGCCGGATCGACGTCCGGCAGGAGGTGACGACATGCTACGTGTCTCTCGACAATACCCGCCCGAGAAACCAATCACGGTCGTGGACTGGCAGTTGACAGGTTCCGACCGTAGGTCGCTGAGGGCGGCGGTCGCCGCAAAGTGGCTAACCGAGGAGCCGCATAGTCGCTATCGCTACAACGTCGAAACGTGCAAGGCCGGCAACCGGGTCTACCTTCTGCGTCCGACGTGGCTAAACAAGGGCTTCGACTTTCAGGTTAACGTCGAAGGTTTCCGTAGCCAGACGAGAGAAGCGAAAGGCCAAACCCGCGAGATGCCGTCCCATAAGGACGTAATCTTCGACTTGGCGACCAAAGCTAAGCGTCACCCTTCGCTCGTTCCGCAGCTCTTTGCCGCTGTGGCGGACGTCTACAACTGCTCTGAACCCGCGATCGTCCTAGCAAACCGTCCCGACATCGCCTCGCTTGATGCCGCAGGGCTTCCTCCTGACCAGCTGCTGTTTATCGTCAAGTGGCTCTTCATTGAGCAGGACCTGACCTACTGGCTGGAGACTGGCCGCGACATGCTCATGTCGGCCATCGAGCGCGAAGTGTTCGCGCTCGTGTGAGAGTTACTCGGGCTCTTCTTCGCCTTGGCGCGCTCGCGCTCTTCGCGTTCCCGCTGCTCCCGCTCCATCGCCTCGGCCTCCCGGCGTTCCACGTCCGCGAAGGCTCGCTCAAGGTCCCTGTCCGTTGCGGAGAGGTAGATCGACGTCGTAGCGATGTTCTGGTGACCGAGCAGCTTCGAGACGTGGTGGAGCGGCAGCCCGGCTTCGAGCAGGCGGCTCGCAGCCTCGCGGCGCAGGTCGTGGAAGTGAAGGCCCTCGACGCCCGCCTTGCGGCACGCCGTTGTCCAGCAGGTCTTGATGCTCTTCATCTGCTGGCCGATCTCGTTGCCGAAGACGTAGGCGGTCGGCGGCAGGTCTTCCCCGTCTGGCCCGAGCCGCCGCATGGTCAGGATCGCGTGCAACCGGGTCGAGATCGGGATCACCCGCGAAGCGCTCGACTTCGTAAGCGAGGCAGGCAGCGTGATCCTGCGCTTGTCGAGGTCCGCCATCTCCCACGTCATCCCGAGAAGTTCGCCAAGGCGGCAGCCCGTCTCCAGCGCTCCCTCGACCAGCGCGCGCAGCCAAGGCTTGCAGGCCGCCAGAAGCGCGGCCCTCTCGGTTTCGTTCAGCCTGCGCGTACGGCGCGTCTCGGTGTTCCGGCGGACCAGTTCGGCGTCGAGCGTAAGCGGGCGGTCAACCATGCCCTTCGCGGTCACCCACTTCGCGAAGCCCGTGAGAAGCTGCCTGAACTTGTTCTGGGTGCTCCCCGGTCTCCCCTGCGAGGCTTGGTCGAGCAGGATGCGCTCGATGTGGTCCGAGCGGAGTTCCGCGACCGGCAGGCTGCCGAAGCGGAATCCGGCGAGCGGCTTCTCGCCGGTGAAGATCCACCAGCACGCCATCATGTTCGTGCGTGCGACGTCCGACCGGACCGAGGCCTTCGTGCCCCCTGCACCCTTGCGGTGTCGGCCCGCGCGCGGCACCAGCGCGGTCGCCGCCACGTATTGCGTCAGGGCCTGATCGATCGTCAGGGCGCTCACGGGAGGGGGAGGCGGGGCGACCTTCGCGAGCAGGACGCCATCGCGCCGGACCTTGACCGGGATGGCGACGTCGCTCGCTCCGATGCGAACCGTGACGTGCAGGTCTTCCAGAGTCTGACCGGTGCGGATGGCCGCGATGACCAGTTCGGCTGCCCGTGCCGCGTCCTGCGGTCGCAGGTCGGCAGGCAGGGTGAAGACGAAGGCGTGGCCGTTCCAGCGAAGGCGGCCTCGGAAGCTGTGGTGGGACTGGGCGCGGGCGATGTGCCCTCGCCTGCTGTGGCGTTTGCGCGTGGTGCTCACGGTCTCCTCCCGCGAGCCGGTGCTAGACTCTCTGCTAGCCCCGGATCGCCTGTGACGGTTCGCGGGTCAGGGGCGCCGTCGGCTTCTACCCGGCGACGTCCCGCCTCCATCCACGCTCTTCGCCAACACGTTGTCAACGTCGAAGTCCTCCGCCGGGAAACTGGCCGGTTTCCCGCAAGATCCGGGGGCCAGCCACTGGCTCATTGAGCCGACGGCCGCCCAGAACCGCCTCTGAGCGAGCCGTTCTCCGAGGCCCACCGGAGGCCCACACGGGCCTGTGTGGCGGGCTCCCTGCCGGGGGCGCCCGCTTTTCCCTTGCCGGGCGCCTTCTACGGGCCCCTGTGGGCAACGTGGCGCGCCTGTGGGGTTTCCTGCCGCTAGTTCACGCCGGTGCCTTCAGGAAGGCGGTGCGCGGTGAGCCGCGCGATGCCGTCGCCGATCGCGCGTCTAACCAGCGGGTCGTCAACGTGCGTCCTGATGAGGGCGACGAGTGCGCCGACCAGTGCCCACGCCTGCGGCGCCGAGATCACCGTCTGCGAGGCCAAGAGCCGCCGACTCTCACGGTCAACGATCTTGGACTTCGTGGCCTGAAGCGCGACGATCTCGGCGAAGAGCTTGTCGGCATCTGCCGCCGACGTGATCACGCTACGCAGCTTCTCGAACGCGGCTTGGATCGCCAGTGGGTCCTTGGTCGGCATCGCCGACTCGAACGCCGCGAACGCCCTTCTGATCTCCCGCGCGGACCCGGCCGTCTGGTTCTTCGCAAGCGACTCCAGCCGCTCCCTGATCTGCGCCTCGATGATCCCGACGTCACGCTCGCACGACAGGCGGTCGACGTCCCGCTCCCACTGCTCGTAATGCCGCCGCAGGTTCTTCGGCAAGAGCTTGGAGAAGCGCCCTGTCTTCCACGCGGGCGACGCCGGGCCGCTCGGGCTCATCCCGCCGTGCCGCTTGCACCGATGCCCGGCACCGAGGCCGACCCAGACCCGGCAGCGAGTACCGTTCCGGTTTTTCGCGCCGCAGCAGCGGTGACCGGCCGCGTCGCGCCAGACGCCGTCGTCGCCTTGGGTCGGGTATGAGGTCTCTGCTTCGGACATGGAGTTGCTCCCTCGGGTCTCGCGGTGGAGTGCCGGTGGATACGTCGGACGCCTCGCATACAAGCGGTCAGAACAGGCGGTCGTCCTTCAACGCGTCCCGCCTTGCCCTTGCGGCTTCCCGGCAGGGTCGACACTTCTTCGGCGCGCTGAAGTCGCGTTCGGCGTAGTAACGCTGTTCGCCCAACGTCCAGACGAACGGCGTACCGCACTCGCGGCACTCGATGGTCCGATCCGCCAGAGGCTCCGTCGTCACCGAGTCGTGGCCGGTCATGGTCTTGGTCTCCTGATGGCGTGCACGTGTAATTTCTAGTGGCAAGGCGGCTGGCAACGACGACCCTCGGGCTGGTCGTCGTCACCCGGCGGGTACACTCCACCCGCCTCGCGGTCATCGAATTGGCTCGGTGCTCCCGTCGGGCAAGCTGCGAAGGATCTGCTTCTCGCTCGCACCGCCGGAGATCGCGCGAACTGCCGCTTGCCCCTTCTCGACGAGATGTCGCGCGAGCGCCACTGCCATCCGGCCGCTCTCGACCTGCTGACGCCTCCCCGAGCGATCGAGGTAGACGTCCTCCAGTCTCTGGCGCGTGCGTTCGTCGAGCAGTTCGTCCCAGATCAGTTTTGGGGCCATGAACCGGTATGCCTGATACGGTTGGTCGTCACCCCGCGCAGCGGACTCGATGACGATCGACCGCTTCCGGGTCAGCGTCTCCTTCTCAAGCCGATCGAGGAGTCGGTTCAACGTCGCTATCGTCTGCGGCGGGACGTAGCCGTTGCGCCCATCGAACTCGTGCGGAATGCCAGGATAGATGTTTGCGACGATTACGTCGGTCGCGTTCTCTTTCCCCTGCAGACCGGCCGCTTCCTCGTCCAGTTCAGCGAGCGCTTTCGCTGCCGCTGCGGCGACCTCGCTCGGTACCTGCCCCGGGGCGAAGCGGTCGTGTACGCTGCCGACGAACTCCATGAAGGTCGTCACGGCTTTCATAACGAGGTCGGCCACGTCGCGAACGTGAGCCGCGTCCTCCGCGGTGAGCAGGCCGCGCTCGACCCGGCCGTCGAGGATGTCGACGGTGGTTCTTACGAAGAACGCGACTTCGTTCCTCGCGCGCCCGAGGTTCTGTTGAATTGCTGCGAACATGACACGGCTCCTTCCGTTGCCTTCGAACAGACGCCCTCTATTCCTCGCCTGTACTTCCCCGGCGGCTTTCGGGCCTTTCCCTCCGCTGCCCCCCGCCCGACCCTCGCCCCGTCACGCGCATCTCGGAGTCACGTGACGTTAGTCTTTCGTCGGCGTTCGGCGGCGCCACTCGTAAGGCTGACTCGCAGCCTCAGGCGTCTTTGCGCGGGTCGTCAGGGCGCGACGTTGCCCGCTGGCAGCACCGCCTCGGTGCAGGTTCCCGGCCTCGTTCTGAGCCCGCCGGTGGGCATGGAGCACCGCGCATACTTGCGTGCGGCCTCGCTCGCCGGTCTTCGGTGCCTGCTCGACCGGGAAGCGTGTTCCGACGCGATGCGCGTGCTACACTGAGACTCGCAACCGCGTCGGTCGCGCGGCGAGGCTGGCACCTCAACGCCGCGAGGGTTCCTGACCGGGTCGTCATCCGACGGCCCGGACTCTTTCCTCATTACCTTCGAGCCAGCGGTCCAACCACTCCCGCTTGAAGACCATCTGTCGACGTCCTCCCACGCGGGCACAGTGCAGCGTTCCAGAGCGCACCGCGTTTCGGAGCGTCTTCTGGCCGGAGGCGCGGACGTAGATGGTCGCTTCAGGAAGGGTCAACCACGGACTGCTAATGGAACGGCTCGTCACGACCCCAGTCTGGGGGAGAATTGCTGCACCGCAGCCGCCACTAAGTCGGGGTATTTTGGGCGGGGTTAATGCTTCCGAGACCGCACGGGAATGAGGATCGTGTCGATGTCGTCGGTGTGGACGCCGAGCGATCGTAGCTGTTGCCGCGCCTCGTCGAGGTGCCCCTTGGGACGGTGACGCGGGACTTCTGCCGCGAACCGGGCGCGCACAGGCTGGAGCGCATCAATGAGGTGAAGGGCGTCGGGATCTGGCGGGACGGGGCGACCGTCTTCATAACGAGCGGGCGGGCAATCGAGCGCGTAGACCCACCGGACCGCGCGTTCGGTCTGGTCAAGCAGTTTCAATGCCCGGCGGCACTGGGTGCGGTACGCTGCCGCAGACTTCTCCGTGTCGAGACCAGCCGGTCCGTAAAGCGGGGTCACTTCTACGACCTTCGCGACCGCCTCAAGGTCGACGCCCCGCGCTTTCTCCCTCTCCAGCGCGGTGACGTACGTATGCCAGATCTCCTGCCAGCGTGGGTCGGCGTGCTGGCGCTTGGTAAACAGTCGGTCGAAGCGCGACGACTCTGCGGCCGTGATCGTCGTGATCGTGGGTCTTCTGCTCCGGCGTGCCATCGCTGCCTCTGCTCGCAGTCTGCAAGGGGGAAGGGGGCGCGTCGGCGGGACCGTGCAGAAGCGGCCGTTCGGTGATCAGCCTAGCCGCGCGCCATCACCGGCGATGTTACCGTTCGGGCCGCCGCGATGGCGAGAGGCGTGCCCGAATTCCCGTTGGCAAAATGTTGACAATTGGAGAGGCTTCGCGACCCCACGCCAGCGTGCAGGGAGCACTTTCAGCCCTCGCGCGCGCGTGCGGATCGTGTAGTGTTCGGAACGGGGTCAGGCAAGGTCGGGCAGGGTCAAGAACGGCCTCCGGAGCCAAAGGCCACAGGTTCGAATCCTGTCGGGCGCGCCACTTATCTCGGTTGTCTGCCGGAAGTCCCTGACGAACACGACTAAGCGGCAGTCCGGGCTGAACGCCGGGTGCTCTTCGGCTTCCAGTGGAGGTGGTGGGCTGCCGCACATCGCTCCCGCCGATGGCCATGGTGTAGATGCAGAAGTTGCTCGCCGCGATCGCCTGGAAAGGCGATGCGCTTCCCTTCGGGAGACGCCGCGGGGCAGCGGTCGCTGGCCGAATGCCGCGTCAGGTTCAGCGGTTCGCCCCGGCCCGGGCAGAGGGCGCAGAGCCGGCTCGAACGACCTGATGCGGCTCGCTACTCTCCTCGGTGACGAGCGCCTCCACCGCCTTGCGCAGCTCTTCGCCCCTCACATCGCAGTACCGCACGACCCCGCCGCGGTCGATCAGCCATGTGGACGGCGTAGCGCTGATCTGGTACAGCTTCGCGGTCGCGTCTTCCCAGCCGGCCCACGAACAGGCGACCTTCCAGGGCAGGTCCGCCTTCCTCAGGAAGTCGTCGAGCAACGGCTTGTCAGTGTCCTGTATCGGGTGCTCAGCGCTGATGTTGGGTTTCCCTTCGCCTAAGGTAGACGCGTCCCTTGGTGACGGTTACCGCCTGGGAGTGCGAGGCAGAGACGCCAACGCATGATCCGCTCCGAGGTCCTCCCACTGCCATTCGGAGCCGGCCACACGGTGCTATTCCTCCAGCACTTTCGTGTTCGTCTCCTCCATGGGCCACATGATCGCGAGACCGATGATGCCGTACAACATGATGTAGTAAGCAGGCACCATCGGGTTGCCGAAAGTCTTGATCAGCCACGTCGAGACGAACGGAGCACTGCCGCCGGCCAGCGCCAGCGTGATGCTGTAGGCGAAGCTCATCGAGGTGACGCGGGTACGGAGAGGGAAGATCTCTACCACCATCGCACCCTGCAGTCCGAGCGCCATGCCTATCGGTACGGCGAGGAGCGTCTGTCCCAGCCCGAACGCCAGCGGCGAGCCGGCGAGCATCAGGCGCAGCGCTGGATACACCGCCGCCAGCAACGCCACCGTCAGCGTCATCATCAGCCGCCGGCGGCCCACCTTGTCCGACAGCCACCCCCCGAACGGCTTCGAGGCGAGGACGATGAAGAAGAGGACCAGCGTGTTGGCCAGCAGGTACGAAGGATCGCCCGTTTCCTGGTTTCTTCGTTCGACCGCGTAGGTGAACGTCACGTAGTACGCCGCGTTCGTCATCGCGACGATTCCGAAGGTCCGGAGGGTCGGGAGCCAGTCGCTGAGCAGCGAGGCGAAAAGGGGCGGGCGGATCGTCGCGGCCTTGAGTCCGGCCTCCGTCTCGACGATCCCGCGTCGCAGGAACCATCCCGCTATGCAGAAGATCACGCTGCCGACGAACGGGATGCGCCAGCCCCACGCCACGACTTCCGCCGGCGCCATCATCGAGTTGACGAGCCAGGCCGAGCCGGACCCCAGGATGAAACCAATGGTCGTCCCGGCGGCGGTTGAACTGCTGACGAGACCGCGAGTCAGAGGCGATGCGCCCTCGGTCGTATAGACCATCGACCCCGTGAACTCCCCGCCGAGCGAGAAGCCCTGGACGAGTCGCATGGTCATGAGGAGGATCGGTGCCGCAACGCCAATCTGCTCGTAGGTCGGAAGCAGGCCGAGAATGAGCGTAGCGCCCCCCATCAACGCGATCGAGAGCGTCAAAAGCGCCCGGCGGCCGATCCGGTCACCCACGTAGCCGAGCGCCAGACTTCCGACGGGGCGGGCAAAGAAACCCAGCGCAAAGGTCCCGAACGTCCACAGTTGCTGAACGGTCGGGTCGGTCTGCGGGAAGAACTGCTTCCCGATGTTGGTGGCAAAGTATCCGTAGACTGCGAAATCGAACCACTCGAGGACGTTGCCAATCAACCCGGCCAGCGCCGTCCTCAGCGCAGACTGCCTGGGTTGCGTCATCGGTGCGGAACCCGGCATCGAATCAGCCGTCATCAAGCCCCCTTTCGGCCGGGGCATTGTAGCAGCAGAGGGTCCGTACCGAAGCAACGTTTCGTCAGCCGGCGGTTTCACTTCGACAGGCGCGATCCTTCCCAGCGTAGGTTCGAGGACGCCGCCCGCAGCCGGACGGGGCACGAGGCAGAAGCTCGTGCATAGCGGCTCGCCCGCGATACAATTCTGGTCAGGGCTCGTTTACAGCAATACTGCGCGGGTGCCGGCATTGACGGGCCGGGTGAGTCAGGTATGCCCTCGAACCTCGAACTCAGAACTGTCGATGCCGTCCTGGTGGGCGGCGGGGTCATGAGCGCGACGGTCGGAGCGCTTCTCAAAGAGCTCGAGCCGGGGTGGTCCGTGGAGGTGTTCGAGCGGCTTCAAGACATCGCCCTCGAGAGCTCGCACGTCTACAACAACGCCGGCACGGGCCACTCCGCCTACTGCGAGCTCAACTACACGCCGCAGCAGGCCGACGGTTCGATCGACATCTCGAAGGCCCTCAAGATCAACGAGATGTTCGAGTTGTCGCGGCAGTTCTGGTCTTACCTCGTCACCGAGGGCCACCTTTCCAGGCCGCGCGACTTCATCAGTTCGGTTCCTCACATCAGCTTCGTTCGCGGTGAGGAAGACGTGGCTTTCCTCCGGAAGCGCTTCGAGGCGCTCTGCTGCCATCCGTTGTTCGATGGAATGGAGTACACGGAGGATCGCGGCCAGATGGCCGAGTGGATGCCGCTCGTCATGGAAGGACGCCCGGCGGGCGGCAGGGTGGCGGCAACGCGCGCCCGCGCGGGGACCGACGTCAATTTCGGCGCGCTGACCCACGGATTGTTCCGGGCGATGAGCCACAAGAGCAGCGTCAGGGTGCACCTGCAGCACGACGTGAAGGACCTCACACGGCTCGGGGATGGTTCGTGGCGCGTCACCGTCAAGGACACGGCCACGGGAGAGACGAAGCACATCGCCGCCCGCTTCGTCTTCCTCGGCGCCGGCGGCCGGGCATTGCCGTTGCTCCTCAACTCGGGCATCCCCGAAGCCAGAGGTTACGGAGGCTTCCCGGTCAGCGGCGAGTGGCTGGTGTGCCTGAACCCAGCCGTCATCGAGCGGCACCATGCCAAGGTCTACGGCAAGGCCGAAATCGGCGCTCCGCCGATGTCCGTCCCGCACCTCGACACACGAGTGGTAGACGGGGAGAAGACGCTGCTCTTCGGGCCGTACGCCGGATTCTCGACGAAGTTCCTGAAGCTCGGGTCGTATTTCGACCTGCCGTATTCGATCCGCCTGCACAACATCGTCCCTCTGCTGATGTCGGCGGTCCACAACCTGTCGCTGGTCAGGTACCTCGTGCGCGAGGTGCTGCAATCGTCCGAGCGCCGCCTGCAGACGCTCAGGGAGTACTATCCCGAAGCGAGGGCCGAGGACTGGGAGCTGCGCGTTGCGGGCCAGCGGGTCCAGGTGATTCACCAGGACCCGAAGACTGGAACGTACCTGCAGTTCGGCACGGAGGTGGTCAACTCCGCGGAAGGGACACTGTCGGCTCTGCTCGGCGCCTCGCCGGGAGCGTCAACCTCGGTTGCGATCGTGCTCGAACTGCTGGCGAGGTGCTTCCCGCATCGCTTTGCCACGGAGGCGTGGCAAACCAGGCTCAGGAAGATGATCCCCACCTTCGGCATGTCGCTGCCGGCCGACCGCGAAATGTGCTGCCGCATCCGGCAGCACACGAGGGAGGTGCTGGAGCTGACCGCTTGACGCTCGTCCACCGAATGGGCGAGCTTCCCCGCGGGGAACCGACCATGGGCTGCCGACCGGTACTTATTCGCGCGCCTCCGCTACGCTCGAAGTGCCCTGTCCTGCAACGGGCCACATGGGGAGTATCGAGCTTGTCGAAGACAGCGCTCGACCAGCGGCATTCTGTTTCCCGGACGGCCACTGTCACGACCGGCGACGCCGAGGTGAGAGACGGGACACCCGGCGAACGAACTTGGCACGTTCCGTACCATCTCTGCCGCTACTCCGCTCGAATGCTCGCTCGACGCATGCGAAAAGCCCCTTGCCCGCAGGGGCGGCTGCGCCGTATCCTGACTGCTCAGCTTCGAACGCGATCGGTCGAGCGGGCCGGGCGGTGACAGCCCGCCGCGAAGGAGGGCGGCGCGTGACGAGCCACAAGAACCAGTCGGAACGATGGCGCCAGCCGCTGCACCGCACAGCCGGCGCCCGCAGGACCGGACCCGACAAGCCGGCTTCGGACGTAGCTTCCCTGGCGCCGCGCCGCTTCGTGAACGAGGGCGACCTCTGGGAGGTCGGACAGCCCGCCCAAGCGGAGCCAGCCGCGGCGCGTTACCGCGTGCGCATGACGCGTCTCTTCGACGGCCTGACGTTGACCGGTTGGATATCGACCGACGATGTGCAGCAGGCCGAGCTGAGCGAGCTTCGACGCGCGGTGAACCAGGCGATGGCGAGGGCGAGCCGCGACGACGAAGGCTGATCCGGAGCGACGAGCACCCGGGAGGGTGGTTCGGCTGTCGCGCCGGAGCCGCGGCGCACCGCCCCAGCTAGAGCAGCTGTCGCTTCGGCTCGGGCGGGAACTCCAGCCTCAGGATGCAGCCACCGTCGGGGGCAACCGAGATTGCCGAGTTGCCGCCGTGCAGCTCCACAATCCGCCTGGCGGATGCGAAACCTACCGCTGCAAGGCAGCGCCCCGGCCGGTCGGTCCACGAGACATCGAAGAACCGCGCCAGCCACGCCGGCGGCAGGGCGACTGCACTCTCGGATATCTCGACCATTGCAGTGGCGCGCGACTCGTCTGTGCCTGCTGCAGCTCGGACACAGGCTCCAGGCACCTGCTCGACCATCGCGTGGAAGCCGCCTATCGCGCTCGCGAGCCCGATTGACATGAGCCTGTCGTCCGCCCAGGCTGGCACGGGCCGGCTTCCTTCGTCCACGACGATCTCGACCTTCGCCAGGGTCTGCTCGGACCGCATGCGATTGACGACGTCGCGAAGCATCGCCCTGAGATCCACCGGGCGGCGCGCGAGCGCAGGGTCTTCGGCGAGGACGGCCAGCCCCTGCGCAAGACGCGCAGCCCTCTGCACCTCGGCTTCTATCAGTTCGTGGGCAACGCGCTCGCGAAGCGGCCTTCCGCGGCGGGAGAAGAGGTTCAGCGAGGACCCGATCGCCTCGAGGTGGGCCGTGACTTCCCCGAGCACGGAAGCGGGCATCGCGACCGAAACACGCGCATCCCGCCTCGGTGCAGCAGCCTGCTCCTGGTCGCGCAGGTTCGCGGCATCGGCAAGCGCGCGCGCGTGCCACTCGTCTGCCTCGTGCACGATACAAGGAATCTCCGACAGCCCGGCCGCGGCGGCTGCCGCCAGGCGCCGGGCACCGGCTATCAGCTCGTACCGGCCGTTCTTTCTCCGCACGAGGAGCGGTTGGAGGATGCCGAAGCGCTGGATGGAGCGCATCAGGTGAGCGACGTCGGCCGCGCGCGGGCCGGGCGCGTGATCGATGTCCGCCAGCGCCACCATCCTCACAGGGGGGCTGGCCGGGCGCAGCAGCCTGTCCACGTAGTGGGCGTCGTGGCGCATCCGGTACGTCGGCGGCAGCCCTTCTCGCGCCTGCGACGGTTCGCCCGTCCCGTCCAGCTGTTCTGGCAGGTCGCCCGGGTCGGCGTCCGGGACCGTCTCGGGCCCCTTACGCACCAAAGGTCTCCACTGAAAATCCTCCACGCCACCAGCCCTCGAACGGACCTACATTCTACACTGCCTTCCTGCCCACACCACTGCCAAACGAGACTCGAGACCGAAGGGCACGGGCCGAAACGACGGGAGCCGAGCCCTCCGCGATCGATGACCGAACGTGAGCGCGCCGGCCAGTCGACCGCACGTCGCCCGATCTATCATCGACCTGTTACAGTTGGCTGCAATCGCGTGGCGTCCGGCGACCGCGCTGCGGCACCGGGCGCCGGGCCGTCGGGCACCGGCGGTGGAGCGCGCGGCGATTGAGGGCAGCGACATGACGATCGAGCTCGAGAGGATCCTCACGGCACTCGTCGTGCTCTTGTTCATTGCGGGTGGCCTGCTGCTGGTGATGCGGTGCATCCGCAGGGCCGTCCGAAGATCGGCAACGAGGCTGGAGCTTCAGGGTTATCGCGAGGAAGCCGAGCTCTGGGCGAAGCGGATAATCTCGCTGACCCGGCACGCCGTCCAGGCTCTCGTAGTGCTGGTCGCCGCCGTGGTGATGGTCGAGATCGTCGGCGTGCCCGGGGTGGCCCGCGTCACGTGGACGAGCGTCCTGGCGTGGCTCACCGGCCCTGGCCTGCGAATCGTCCTCGTCGCCGGCAGCGCGTACATTCTCGTGCGCGCCGTGCAGTTCCTCGTCGAGAGCCTGCAGATCCTGCTGGTGTCCCGCGCAGCGCCGGGTGAAGACCTCGATGAACGGAAGAAGCGGATCGCGACGATGGGCAGCATGCTGGCTCTGGTGGCGACGGTCCTGATCGCCGGCATCGCCATCGTCACCATCCTCGCTCTCGTCAACGTGGATATCCGCCCGATACTGACGGGAGCCGGGATCGCAGGGCTCGCCGTGGGCTTCGGCGCCCAGAACCTCGTGCGTGACGTCATCAGCGGCTTCTTCCTGATCCTCGAGGACCAGGTGCGCGTCGGCGACGTGGTGGACATAAACGGTAAGACCGGCGGCGTAGAAGAGATCCGCCTGCGGACGATCACGCTTCGCGCGCTCGACGGCACGGTCCACATAATCCCGAACGGAGCCATAACGCAGATCTCGAACATGACCAAGGACTACTCGTACGCGGTGATCGACGCGAACGTCTCGTACAACGAGGACGTCGACCGCGTGGCGGGGGTGCTGGAAAGGATGGGCGCCGAAGTGGCACGCGACCCGGCGCTGGCCCCTTACATTCTCGGGCCTCTGGAGGTGCTCGGCCTGGATCAACTCGCGCCGTCGGCGGTGATCGTGAAGGCGAGGATGAAAACGGCGGCGAGCCACCAATGGGCGGTCGCCCGGGAGCTGCGCCGCCGGATGAAGCTCGCCTTCGAGGCCGAAGGGATCGAGATGCCGCTCCAGCAGATGTCCGTCCACCTGAAGCGCCGGCACGGGGGGCCCGGAAGGGTTTCGGAAAAGGGGCCGTGACGCTGACCGTCACGTGCGGTGCAGCGTGCTGATTGGATCGAGGCTGCTCGCGCGGCGCGCGGGCAGATAGCTAGCAATCGATGCCACCGCCAGCATCAGCGCGATCACGGCGGCGAAGGTCATCGGATCGGTCGGGCTCACGCCGTGCAGCTGACTCGCGGCAAGGCGTGTAGCGGCGGCCGCACCCAGGATCCCGGCTCCCATTCCCAGTCCGGTCACGAAGACGCCCTGCCGTACGACCAGCACCAGGATGTCGCGAGGCGCCGCGCCCAGCGCCATCCGTATCCCCATCTCGTGGCAGCGCTGCCCGACGGCATACGCGACCACGCCGTACAGGCCCACCACCGCCAGCACGAGCGCGAGGCCGCCGAAGACGGAGAGGAGTGTGCTCGCGATCTCCTGGACGAAGAAGGCGAACTGCATCCGTTCCGACATCGTCTGCACGTCGAAGAGCGGAAGATTCGGATCGAGGGACGCTATCTCCGAACGCAGCACAGGCAACACCGCTGACGGGTCGCCTGACGTGCGCACGTGCAGCACCGCGTCGGGCCTGTACGCCTGCCACATGCACAGGTACATGACGGCATACGGCGCCTCGTTCAGGCTGTGGTACTTCACGTTCTTCGCCACGCCGACGACTGAAAGCGTGCGGTTCCCGATGTGAAACTGCTTGCCGACGGCTTCCTCGCCCGGCCAGAACCTGGCGGCCATCGCTTCGTTCACGACCGCTGCCGTCCACTGTTCCCCGCTGTCGCTCTCAACGAACTCCCGGCCCCGGACGATCGGGATTTCCATGGTGCGGAAGTAGTCCGGCGCCACGTTCTGGTACTCGATGCTCATCTCCTCGTCCGGCGCGGGCGTGTAGCCGTCCACGCGTATGCCCATGCTCGATGAACCCAGTTCGAACGGCGCGCGGCGCGCGATGGATGCGGATTCCACGCCCGGGAGCGCCCTGACGCGCGCGAGCAGCCGCCTGTGGAAATCGAGCCCCGTTTCGCGGGTGTAGCCGTTGGGGAAGAGGTCCAGCGACGCCAGCGCCACGCGGTCCACGTTGAACCCCGGCCGGACGCGGTGGGCGGCCCCGAGCGCTCGCACGAAGAGGCCCGCCCCGATCAGCAGCACGACCGAGAGCGCGACCTGCGCCACGACAATGGCGTTCCTCAAGACCGCCTTCCGGCGCCCGCCCGCCACGCTTCCGCTCTCCTCCCTGAGCGTGCCAACGATCTCCTGCTTCGAACCCTGGAATGCCGGGGCAAGTCCGAAGAGGACGCCGGCGACAAGGGAGATGAGAAAGGTGAAGGCCAGCACGCGCGCGTCCACCTGGACCGCCAGGCTGAGCGGCATGTCGGTCGGCGGCAGGAACGACATCAGGAGCCCCGCGCTCCACCGCGCAACGACGACGCCGCCGAGTCCGCCAAGAAGGGCGAGCAGGAGACTCTCGGTGAGGAGCTGGCGCGCGAGGCGCCACCGAGTCGCACCCATCGAAAGGCGAATCGCAACCTCGCGCCGCCTGTCGAGCGCTCTTCCGAGCAGCAGGTTCGCCACGTTCGCGCATGCGATCAAGAGGACGGTGAGGACGACTGCCATGAGGACCCACAACACCGGGCCGAGCACTCTGGCCGCGCCCGAAGGTGCGTTCCACAGGTTGTAGACGTCCACCTTCATCCCGTCGTTCGAGTCGGGGTGCTCTTTCGCCATCTGCGCCGCAACGACGTTCAGATCTGCGCGCGCCTGCTCGAGTGACACGCCCGGTCGAAGGCGCCCGAACGCATTGAGCCAGTGGTTGCCGCGCCGCTCGAGCTGGGAGGATCCCATCATCTCGGCTTGCATCATGATCGGCACGAAGAGGTCGGCACGCAGGCCGACCAGGACGCCGGTGAAACCTGGCGGCGCGATCCCTACAACCGTGAACGGTCGGGTGTTGAGGCTGATTGTGCGGCCCACGACCGACGGGTCCCCGGAAAATCGGCGCTGCCAGAAGCCATGGCTCAGAACCACCACCGGATGGCTGCCCGGCGTCCTGTCCTCTTCAGGCAGGAAGCCGCGGCCAAGGACCGGCTCGACTCGCAGCGCGTCGAAGAAGTTGCCCGACACGATGGCGCCGTAGACACGCTCGGCCCGCCCTCCCTCGGTCAGGCTGACCGCAAGGTCGCTCGACACGATGAGACCAGCTAGGGTCTTGTTGCGATCACGGTAGTCCACGTAGTCCGGATACGACATGCTCCAGGCCGAACCCGACCGCGGCCGGTTCTGCACGAAGACGATCTCGTCCTGGTCTGGCACGCGAGCCAACGGCCTGAAGAGCGCGCCCTGCATCCACGTGTAGACGGTTGCGTTGGCGCCGATGCCGAGCGCGAGCGAAACGACGGCAGCGAAGGCAAGTCCCGGCCGTCTGGTCAGGAGGCGGGCTCCGTAACGGAGATCCTGGAACAAGCTGAACATGTCGTCTCCACGAAACGGCCATCCGCGGCAGGCACGTCTTCCTCACGAGCACGTGCCCGACCGGTTCCCGGCCCGTCACGTCTTCCTTACGAGCACGTGCCCGGCCGGGTTCCAGCAAGACCGATTACAGCCTCGCAGCAGTGGTAGCAACAGTCGGGCGTGCCCGTGAACGTCAAGGGCGCGGTCACGAGCGTTGCTGAAGGGTTACACGTGCCCGTCGGTCCAGTCCGTGGTCCCAGGGCTGGGTCGTCGAAACCGCTCTCAGCGTTCCACTTGGCGCGACGCACTGGTGCCGGCCCTCTTGGGGCCGGCTTTCCTTTCGACGTCCGGGGCGCGAGCACGATTTCCATCTTCTGCCGTTCCTTGTTCCGTTCCGCGTTCCCGAGCAATCTCCTCGCCCGGCGAGAGCCTCCTGTTGGAGCGCAGACTGTGGCACTGGTGGCGCCGGGGCGGGGCCGGCGTGGGAGGTCACAACTGAAGGAACCGGCGCACTGCGTCTGAGGCAAGAAGGCGATCCCCCTGCTCCTGCCCGCGCCGGAACGTCCTCATGATGCGGTCGTTGTCAGTGCAGAGGAACCCGGCTTCGACGGGATGGTCGGGATGGACGATCAGAAGCGTGCCCGCATCGAGCTTGTGTCGGACTGCCGGATGATCGTTCAGGCGTCGCAGCCTCGAGCTCGTCTCCCACAGGTTGCCGGCCGGGTCGCAGCAGAAGACAATCGTCTTTCGCGTCGCTGCCCAGGCGCCTACCAGGCGGTATCTTTCGTCCTCCTCGAAGATGGCCATCGGCATCTTCACGGCGAAGCCGCCGTCCACGAAAACGGCGCCCGCATCACCGGGAAGAGCCGCGCCAGGGCTCAGCGCCGAGGGCGCGATTGGCGCTCCCATCGCCAGCGGAACGAGGCACGACGCCTCGAGGACGGCATGCAGGTTGGCGGGTGTCAGCGGGCGCACCCACTCCGATTCGAGCTCCTGCGGGAGGGGCGCTGCGAAGACGACAAGGTCTTCGTGGTAGATGCTCGGCAGGTACTTGAGCGAGCGCGGCAGCTTCCTGGTCGCCGACCGGAGGAAGTAGCGCGACATATCCGCCGTGCCGAAACACCGGCCATCCTTTCGTCTGGCGCGGGTCGTGAAGACGAGGATCTTCTTGGGCGGACGCAGGTCGAAGATGGAGGCGAGCTCAGCTTCTGCCATGACATAGTGGACAGAGGCGTGAAGGGAGGCGCGAAAGCGGCCCATGCCCCGCGCCCGCCATCCCGGCGGAAGGGGTTCGCCGAAACCGGAGGTTTCGCCTCTGCCCCACCAGGTCCAGCCCTTCGTGACCGTGTCCTCCGTGCCGGTAGCGACGTCCGCCGCGGCGTAGCCTCCTGCCGAAGCTCCCATCGTTACGGCGGGAAGCGCCCCACGTTCGCGTCCCCATGCCATGAAACGATGGATGACGCCTCCCTGCCATGCGCCGCGGCCTGCGCCGCCCGAGTCGAGGATCCAGGATTGATCTGCGAAAGACATGGTTGAAAGACCCGAGCCGGCGCCTCACACCGCCGTTCGTCGATCGTATATCTGGCGGCGGCAAGTCGCGCCGGGTCGCGGACGCCGCGAGGGTCGGCGGCGTGATGTCGGAACTTGCTGAAGTGATGGCTGATCGCTGAAAGCTGATAGCCGAAAGCTGATAGCTGAAAGTTGAAAGCTGATCGCTGACCGCTGACCGCTGACCGCTGAAAGCTGATAGCTGATAGCTGACCGCTGACCGCTGACCGCTGACGGCTGACAGCAAAAAAGAAGGCGGCCCTGAGGGCCGCCTCCTTTCGTTCGTTCCGGGCGACTGCCGCCGCCTAGAAGTTGAACTGGATGGACGAGAACACGTACCGGCCGAGCGGGTCGTACGTGCCGTAGAAGCCCGTGCCGTAGTCGTTGTCCTGCATGCCCGGCGCCAGCGGCGGTTCCTTGTCGAAGATGTTGTTGACGCCGAAGACGAGGCGATAACGCCGCCCTATGTTGTAGCTCGCGGCGACATCGAAGTAGTTGAACGTCGGGATCTTGTAGATTCCGTTCGCCTCCAGCGTCGCGATGTTGCTCGGATCCGCAAGCGCCTCGTTCGAGCTGCCGTCGTCGTTGGTGACCGGGCCGAACAGCCGCCAGCCCAGCGAGAAGGTGGTGTTGAAGCGCGTCTCCCACGAGAAACGGGCCATGTGGCGCCACCGCGGCGTGGGGATGCCGCACTGGTTGCCGAAGAAGCCCATGCAATCGTACGCGTAGAGGCCGGTGTCGATCTTCTGGTTCATCAGCCACGTGCCGATCACGCTGGTCGTGAGGGTGCCGATGCCGCCGAGGGACCGCGCATAGGTGGCGTTGACGTCCAGTCCGCGCGACTCCCGCTTGCCGACGTTCTGGTTGGTCGAAATGGTGTAACCGTCGGTCGTCGCCCACAGGGTGTAGAGCCTGTCGCGGTGGATCAGGCCGCAGAGGAACGGGTTGCCCGTGGCGGCGCACTGGTTGATGATGTCATCGGCCTCGAGCGAGCCGATGGTGTCCTTCACCTTGATGTTGTAGAAGTCGAGCGCGGCGGTGAAGCCTGGGAGCGCCCGAGGAATCAGCACTACTCCGCCAGTGATCGTGTCGGCAACTTCAGGCGCGAGATCGGGGTTGCCGCCGTCCCAGGTGTTGTACTGCTCCGCCGGGTTCTCGAGGACCCTTCCGTACCATTCGGCCGGAACGCCAGTTCGAGCGCACTGCTCACGCGTTGCCGTCGGGTTGGTGCCCGCGCAGATATCCTGGCTTCCGTTCAGGCCGAGGCCTTGCGGAACGAAGAGCTCTCGTACGTTCGGCGAACGGGTTGCGCGGTTGAATCCGAGCCTGAATTTGACGTCTTCGGCCGGCGACCACGAGGTCTGCACCTTGTAGGTGGGCCACCCGCCAGTCGTGCTGTAGTTCGAGTACCGGTAGCCTAGCTCGAGGCTGAGGTCCTGGAAGCCGGGCCGGTCCTGCACCAGGGGAACGAGGCCCTCGGCGAAGAACTCCTTCACGTCGTAGCTCCCGTCGACCGGCAGCGTCGGACCGCCCTGTCCGGCGCCCCAGGCATTCCTGTATGCGAGGTCCGGGTTCACGAACAGGTTCTCATGGCGGTACTCCGTGCCGAAGGCGACCCTGATGCCCTCGATCGCGCTCGGCAGGAACAGCCCGTAGTCCTTCAGGTCACCGCTGAGGGTACCGTTGATGACGCGCGTCCTGACACCCGAGTTCAGCACCATCGGCAGCTGCAGGTACTGGAGCGCTCCCGGGGTCACCCCGCCTGCCTTGAAGATGTTCCAGGGCTGACAGCCCGGGTTGCCGGAGCGGCAGTGCCACGTGCTCGGGTCGTTCGGATCGCCGTCGACGATCAGCGCATCCTGGATGTTGTTGATGTTGAAGTCGTTGGCATAGGACTGCGGCGAGTGGACCTCGGCCTGCAGGCCGTAGGCGTCCCAACGCCACTGGTCGTTGATTTCACCCTTGGCGCCGAAGGAGAAGCGCAGCGCCGTGTGGCGAATCTGGGCGACGCGGCCGCCGCCTTCGATGTTCCGCCGGTAGATGATGACGTCGGCCATGTCGTTGGGGCCGTAACCCATGTCCGTGCACAGCAGCTTGCGCTGCTGGGCGCTGAGCATCGGGTTGTTGCAGTTGAGCATGCTGGTGTTGCCGAAGTTCCCCGACGGAGCAATCTGCGCGTCCGTGTAGTCGTCCATGAACATCACTTCGGCGTAGCCGTTGACTTTGCGGTTCCACTCGTAGGTGAGGAATCCGCCGCCGGCCCACCTGGTGTCAGGACGCTGCATGAAGTTCGCGGGCGCGTAGTTGTAAACGTCCGTAGAGGTGCGAGGCCTGAACTGATCGCCCGACCCGGAGACGTCGAGCACGTAGTCCCGGGTGCGCGAACCGTCGGCCGAGAAGACCAGGAAGCGGCCGTTCTGCCATGTGCCTGAACCTCCGCACACGGGACCGCTCGCTCCAAGGGAGCCGGAGCAGTTCGTGTAGTCGCGCGCGTCCTTGGTGATCGCATCCATCCTGCGGTAGTCGAGGTAGGCGGCCGCGTGGCCCTTCCTGTCCGCGAACCTGCCGCCGAGGGCGACGTTGAAGTTGTAGGGCGCCTGGTTCCACACGCTGCCGGTCGGCGCGGTGAAGCCCTTGGCCTTGTTCATCGCCTGCGCGATGTCGTTCCGGTTGTTGTGCTGGTAGGCTCCGAACTGGACGCCGCCCCTGATGCCCTCGAAGTCCCTGTCGAGAACGAAGTTGACAACGCCGGCAACCGCGTCCGCGCCATAGACCGAGGAGGCACCGCCGGTGAGGACGTCGACCCGCTTGACGAGAGCGGAGGGGATGAAGTTCAGGTCCGGAGCGGTTTCCCACGCATCACCCGCGGACATCCTGCGGCCATCGATCAGGACGAGAGTGCGGTTCGCGCCCATGTAGCGCAGGTCCACGGTCGCGGTGCCGGAAGCACCGTTGGCAATCGTGGAGTTCTGCGAGATGAAGACCTGCGGAAGGGTGATGAGCAGGTCTTCCACGCGCGTCGCGCCCTGATAGGTGATCGCCTCGACGTCCATCGTCGTGACCGGGCTCATGGCCTCCAGCGTGGGCCGGGGGATGAGCGTCCCTGTTACCTGGACCGCCTCGGTCTGCCCGGCAATCTGGAGCTTGATGTCGAGGGTGACCGGCTGCGCCGAAACGTCCACCTTGCTCGTCTGTTTGGCGAAGCCAGCGAGTTCGACCGTCAACTCGTAGGCGCCAGCCGCTACCTTGTCGAAGGAGTAGCGGCCGGTCGCATCGGTCGTGGTCGACCGCACGATGCCGCCGGGCCCGGTGATGGTGACGGTCACGCCGGGCAGAACCGCGCCGGTGTCGTCTGTCACGACGCCGGCAATGCGGCCGCCCTCGCCCTGCGCTGCTGCGGCGAACGGCAGCGCCAGGATCATGAGAACAGCCAGAACCCATGGGAGTCTTCTCATCTAACTAACCCTCCTTCTTCTCCGACCTTCTGTAACCACTCGATGCGACCGATGAAGGCGACGTCCGCGTATGAACTCGGGCTGACGGCGCAGCGATGCCCCGCGGGGAAACGCACGGGGCGGCGGCAGGTGCCGCCGATGGTCTTGAACAGGCTGAATTTTCTGCGCCGCAGACCGCGCACCTCGACGTCGGAAGACGCGACGGCTCGGTTCGGAGCACACACTATGCCAGAGGTAGGTGTCGTTCGGAGTACCCCAACCGAGTGGGCAAACACATCCGGAGCAACGCTTTACAACCGAGCTTGCCCGGACAGCGGTGAGCCCGCAGCCTGTATTCACTGGATTGGATCCAATTGGCTGGATCCCAGTCACTTGATCTGCTTCAGCATCTCCTTGGCGGTTGCCGCCTCCGGGGTGTTGGGAGCGAGCGAGATGAACTTCTCCAGATACTTCCGCGCCTCGGCCGTTTCGCCGCTGTTGATGAGGACCATCGCCAGGTAGTAGTTCGCCTGGGGCTGGTTCGGGTCCACCTTCAGAACATTGAGGAAGGCAGCCCTGGCCTTGGGCATGTCATTGGCGTCGAAGGCATCGAAGGCGAGCTTCAGGAGGCCGTTGCGAGCGACCTCGGGCTCGACGGCCGCAAGGCCGACGAGGGCTTCGGCGAGGCGGTCCTTGTCCCCGAGGGCGAGGCAGGCGTTGTATCGGAGCCGGATGGCTTGCTCGTTGCCGGGATCGGTCTTGAGCACCGTTTCGGCGGCGGTCGCGGCCTCCTCGTTCTTCCCGATCTGGAGGCCGGCGGTTGCGAGCCCTATGAGCGAGGCCTGAAGGTTGGGGTCTACCTTGAGGGCCTCCTGGAACTTCGCGAAGGCCGCCCGGCTGTCCTTTGCCTTCACGAGGGCGACCGCTTCGTTGTGGATTTTCTTGGCCTCCTCGGCGCGTCGGCCGATGGTTTCGAGGTCCTTGAGTGCCTCGGCGGCCTTGGCCTCGTCTTTCATGTTGCGGTAGGCCTGGTAGCGGGCGGTGAGGATTGCGCTATCGGTCGATCCGAGCGCGATGGCCTTCTCGGCGGCCGCGGCGGCTTCCTTGTTCTTGCCGGTCTGCATGTGGATGCTGGTGAGGGCGATCCATCCCTGGAGCAGGTTGGGATCGTGGCCTACTGCTTCGGAGAACTTCGTCTCGGCGGTCGCATAGTCCTTGGCCTTGAGGGCCGCGAGGCCGGCGTTGTATGCCACCACGGCCGGCTGCGACGTGGTGGGCAACGGGCCGGCGGTGGGACCCGAGGAACCCGGCATCATGGTCCACTCGACGCGCTGGGTGCCCTCGAGGTGCCACTCCTGCTGGACCTCCATGGTCTGGAAGCCGTCCTTCTCGAACCTGTAGGTGTAGGTGATGTCGATGTGCCGGAAGTCGACCGTGAAGGTCCCGCGCCGGTCGGTCTTCTTGACTTCTTTGAAGCTGGAGATCTCCGGCGTCGTGATGGTCACGACGACTCCCTCGAGCGGCTTCTTGTCCGGGTCCACGACCTTCCCGATCAAGCGACCTCTGCCCTGTGAAGAAGCCGGCGCGGGGATCAACAAGAATGAGAACAAGATGACGATGAGCCACGATGAATAGCGCCGAACGCTGAACATGTTGTTCACCTCTTACTACCTCGACCATGCAGTATAAACGATCGACTACCTTGGCTCTGGCCGTTCCGATGGAAGGGCGCTTCGAGCGAGGGCATTTGACTGTCGGCCGGCCGCCACGAGCGGTCGGGGCGACCGGTGAGCGTCGCGGCTTGTCTCGCTGCGCCGGTCTACGGTGGCGGCCTCAACGGGCGGCAGGGAAGGCCGCGAAAGCGGTGCCGCGATGAGGACAAGTGGCGACCGTGAAGCGCTCCGGCGGGTTCCTGGGCCGCGTCACGGCAGCGTCGCAGCGTTACCGGGGCACTGGGTTCACGCGATCCGCGGGCTCGCGTGATGCTCACGTACGCTTGACGACAACAGCCGGAACAGTACAATAGGAAGGTTCCGGGCGCGCGCCTGTGCGGCGCCGTCCCGGGCTCCTCCGACTGAGTGGGCCGCTAGCTCAATTGGCAGAGCAGCAGACTCTTAATCTGCGGGTTGCAGGTTCGATTCCTGCGCGGCTCACCATTCAATCTAGACAATTTACGGCCACGCCGCTGCCCCACTGAAACCGCCTCCGGTTGCGCGGGGACTGCAGGTGGTTGCTTCGCCGTCTCCTCGCCCAGCCGATCGACTGCCGAGAGGTTCCCCCGGGCACGAGGTGCCCGTAGGTGTCGACTGGGCTTGCGCCACCTTCCGCGGAGTCCTGCACGCTGGCGTTGGCGGAGGCGCTCGATGCACCCGTCGTCACCTGCGACACGCGGCTTGCGAAGGCACCAGGCCGCCGCGCGCGAATCGAAACGATTGAGTAAGGTGTTCACCCCGACATCTCTCGGACAGACGGACGTTCACAGGTATCGGCCGGTCAGTCGTCGTGCCGTCCCAAGGGGCCAGTCACCTGTCCCAAAAGACCACTCTCTACCTCGACGGCTCCGACTACCGGCGGTTGAAACGCGTGGCGGCCAGGCGGCGTGTCCCTTCCGCGCAGCTCGTCCGCGAGGCCGTCGCCGAGTACGTGGCCAGGCACGACACCGTGCGCGCGCCACGGAGCATCGGCGCCTTCTCGAGCGGACGCGGGAACGTGGGCGAGCGGGCGGAGGAACTCCTGCGCGGCTTCGGCAGGTCGAGATGATCGTCGCCGATACGGGGTCGATGCTCGCACTCCTCGATCGAAGCGACAGGCACCACGAGGCGATGCGGGAGATCTACGAAGAGGGCCCGGACGCCTGGCTTCTCCCGTGGGCCATCTTGCCGGAGGTCGACTACCTCGTTTCGACCGAGCTGGGCCACGAGGCCCAGGCCGCCTGGCTCGCCGACCTGTCGAACGGCGCGTTCCTGGTCGAGTGGGGCCGCGACGGTGACCTCCTGGCGGCAGAGCGCATCAACCGTCGCTACAAGTCGCTCGGGCTCGATCTCGTCGATGCCGTGGTCATCGCCGTGGCCGAGCGGGTCAAGGCCGAAGCGATCGCCACGCTGGACCTGCGGCATTTCGCTGCGGTGTCGATCAAGGGCCGCCCGAGACTGTTGCCTCGCGACCGGTAAGCGAACCTTCCTGGTTCCGGGGCGACCCTCGGCCGCGGTCGCCACCGACCGTCCGCGGATGGCAACGGCCGCCGAGGAACCGAGGAGCGCAACGGGCGGTTCTCCAGGGACGGCCGCTGGATCGCCTGCAGGGCAGAGATACCTCAGCGCGTGGCAATCAACACGGCGTCGCTCGCCGAGGTCCAGCGCGACAGGGCGAGACGGTCGTCACGACTACGTCTACTACGTCACCCAGTCTCGCGGCAGCGCCATCGGAGCCTGTTCAGGATTCCAGTGCTGGGGGGGCCGTCAATTCGCTGGCTCGAGGATGCCGACAGCGCGCCCTCCTTCGCCCCCGACAGGCGACCTGTGAGCTGCCGCCTGCGCCGAGGCCAAGGCGGATCCGCAGTAGCTTCAGCGGAGGCGGAACGGCTGCGCCTGGCGTACGCGCTGAATCGGTTGCTCGACGGGGCTGTTGTTCCCCGGGACGCCTGCACCGCGCCCTACCGCCCGAACCAGTAGGTCGCCTTGACCTGGAAGACGTTCGTGGGCCGGCCACGGAAGATGGCCCTGCCAGCTCCCGCAAAATCGAAGCTCCCGGCCGGGTCCAAGTCCGACCGCTCATGGGTCCAGACCAGGTAGAGCGTGGAGCCCGGCCTGTACTCCCAACGCAAGACTGCGGTCCCGCGGAGCGAGGCCGTGGTGAAATCCGGGTTGTCGAAGGTGAAGGGCGAGGCGGGTCCCGGGCCATCGGGATCCACGCGGTACGACGACGTCTCCCCGTCGTAGCTGATAGTGCCCAGGTCCTTGCCGTACACCAGCTTGCTGAGGGAGCGGGGTGCGGCGAACTCGCGGAACGACTCGTACTGGCCGCTCGCGATGAACGGCTGGGCGAAAAGCTGGAGCGTCAGGTCCGGGGTGAACGTCCAGTTGACGCGCGTGTCGAGCGAAACCGTCCTGGTCCTGATGTAGCCGAACACGTAGCGATTGCCAGAGAACGCAGCCGCCGTGGGATCAGCGACTGCCGTGACGTACTGCGCGGCATTCTCATCGCGGCTGTAACTGGGCGAGAGCTGAATGAAGATGTTGCTGGCCGGCTTGAGCGCCACCCCCGGCCGCAGCCCGAACCGCGTCGTGTCGTCGCCAACACCGCGAGCCATCTCCACTTCCACGTCGAACACAGCTGGCGACCGGGCATCCGTGGAGATGCCCACGCTGCCGTAGTCGTAGCCGGCCCGCTTCACTACCGGACCGCCCCGCGTGAGGCGGTGGTCGTGGGAGATGAAGTTGTGGATACCGATGACGCGCAGGTTCCAGTAGTTCGAGAACTCGTGGCCGTAGAACCCCTGGAGCTGCGACCAGGTGCGGTCGCCATCGTAGTTGTACTCCGTGGCGCCGCCAAAGGAGGCAAAGATGCTGCGGTACCAGCGGGTCGGCACGGTCCAGCTGCCGGCGATGTTGCCGTTGAACCACTTGAAATCGGCGCGGCTGAGGAACGACAGGTCGTTGACCTCGAAGCCCGGGCTCCGGATGTTGGCCATGGCCTCCCAGCGAAGCACGCCGCCGGCATCCTTGCCCACGCGAGTGTACAAGCCGTAGCCTTGAAGCGACGTCGCCGAGGGGTCGTAACGCGTGTCGAACAGGCCGTCCCCGGTTGCCGACCGGTCCGGGCGCTGGAAATAGTGCGCGCTCGAGCGTTGCGTCAACGCGATCGCCTCCGGCGAGCCTGAAACGCTCGACACCATGGTGGTGCCCATCCACGAGTACTGCCGGCCGCGCCACGTGTGGTTCCAGTCGAAGCCCGCCGCTTCCGCGTGGCTGCGGAGCCGAGCCCTCGCCGCCAGGTCGCCCAGCTGCCGTGCCGTCGACGTCAACACTCCACCGAAGGTGGTGGCGCCGCCCCGGAACTCCTTCTTCACCCGGCCGACGAAGTAGTTGGTGAGCGGCTCAACCAGCTGCGTGGCCTCCTGGCCGCCGCCATCAGGCAGATAACTGGCACGCGCCGGCCCGGTCACGGCATTCAGGATGCCGACCGTGTAGCCGCCCTGTGTCCGGCCTGTGATCTTGGCCGCCCCGATGATGGTGACGTTGTCCGGCGTTTCCGCGAAGGACGAGATCTCATCGAGGTAGCCGGCCAGCTGCGGCGGCCGGCCGATACGGCGGGAGTAGAAGGCGCTCAGACTGGAGGTGTTGCTGCAGAAGAAGCAACGCATGCCCCCGAAGCGGAAGGCACTGGCACCCGCGATGAAAAACGGCCGCTTCTCGTCGTAGAAGGTCTCGAACGCGCTCAGATTCAGGACCGAGGGGTCCACCTCGACCTGCCCGAAATCGGGATTGAAGGTGGCATCGAGGGTGAGATTGCTGGTGAGCAGGTACTTCAGGTCGCCCCCGAAGCCGAAGCGCATGTCCCGGCTGTCGTGAAACGGATCGCCGCGCTCAGCGTGCTTGAACGTGCTGCCTGTGACAACGTACGGCAGTAGCTCTAGCTGGCGCGGCTGCCTGGAGATTTCCAGGCCGGCAAGGTGGCCGAAGAACGCAGGCCCGCCGGGCTCGTCGCGCCGCCGGAACGACCACATCACCTGCTCGTTCAGCCGGTCGATGTATCGCCATACCTGTAACCCCCAGGACTGCACGGCCTCCCGGGAGAAGCGCAGCTGGCTGAACGGGATGCGCATCTCCACCGTCCACCCGTCCGAGTCCACCTGCGCGGCCGCATCCCAGATCGGGTCCCACGAAGGGTCGCCGTTGAACTGGTCGCCCTTCACACCCGCCGGGTTGACCTCGAACCAGACGTCATCCAGGTGGTTGTGGTAGGGATCGAGCCTGATGATCAGCTTGTCGGTGGTGAGGGAGTTGAAGGAGCCGTTGTCGCCGTCGGCGTCCAGCAACTGGTCCCGCCGGGCGAGGGGGGCCACTACTCCACCCGGCTGCGTCATGCGGGCGCCGATGTAGAGCGCCTCGTCGTCGTACAGCACCCGCACCTCGGTGGAGAGCGACGCGGGCAAACCCTCTTTGGGCTGCGACTGCCTGAACTCCGTGCTCGCCCTGGCAGCTTGCCACGCGGCCTCGTCCAGCCGGCCATCGATGGTGACGGCGGCCTCGCGGCGGGCGGCGTTCGCCACGGGCGAGGCAGTGTCGGGCTCAGAGCGGGTCGGCGACTGCGCCAACGCAATTGCGGGAAGGGCGAGCAGTACGAGCGGCGCGAGGAAAGCGGCCGCCCACCTCGAGGGTCGCATCATGCCAGGCCATCCGGAGCATTCACGCCACACTTTCACACGCGGTTAGACGGACTGATGGCATGATCGGTTCGCTGCGGTGCAGACCGCGGCATGGATTGGGGGCCGGTGCACGGCGCCCTCGTACAATCCGCACGGCATGCCGCGTCAAGGGTAGGTCAGGTACCATTGGCGCGCGGTCGAGTCCTCCCGCACGAACGCGTGGAGGAGCTCGGCCACCTTGCGCCGCCCGGTTGCGCTGGGGTGCGTCCCGTCGGACGCCTGCAGATCCGAGCAGGCCCAGGTGAGGCCGTCGCTCCTCGGGTTCATGCCGTCGGCCCACAGGTAGGGCCCCCACGACAGCCATGGCCTGGGACCGACGTACCCGCTCGGCACGCGCGCCGGCTTCGACAATGTCGGAGCCCTGAATCCCGGACCGCCGCGGAGCTGGTCCTCGATGACCCACCTGACGGCGAAAGCGCTCTCGTAGGCGTAGGGTTCAGGATTGAGCGCTGTCGTCGCGTACCCCGCATAGATGCGACTCGAGAGATACGCCAGCACGAGGTTCGGGAACCGCGACGCGAGCAGGCCGAGCGTCTCCAACGTCTGGGCGGCAAGCCGCTGTGCGTGCGCTGGCCACCCTTCGGTTGGCTGCGAGTTGGCGAGCTTGATCCAGGCGACCGTGACCTGTGCGGCAGC
Source organism: Vicinamibacterales bacterium (assembly GCA_041947015.1). Lineage (GTDB taxonomy): Bacteria > Acidobacteriota > Vicinamibacteria > Vicinamibacterales > Fen-181 > JBHGBL01. The sequence goes on along the minus strand of JBHGBL010000002.1, from coordinate 352,459 downwards.
GACTCCCGCTGCCCTCAGCCGATCATCGAGGGTCGCCCAGCACGGGCAGGCGGGGTCGCTCCACCGCTGGGCCGTCATCCCTCCCTGGGCACCGTCGACGATGGTTAGCCGTGGGTCCTTCAGCGGGTCCTGATCCGCCAGGTCCTTGAATACCGAGAACTCCTGCGTGGTGTTCGACATGCCGATTGAGATCAACACGTACCGCCCCGACGGGTCAGCTGCGCCAGCCGCGTTCAAGGGACCGATGGCCGCGGCCAGTTCCATCCCGGTCGCCTGGTGCGCACCTGGGCGCTGGTTCGTTCCGCCCGGGTAGAGGCCGCCCGGCTCGCCCTGGTAGCTGCCGGCCAGATCGATGAGAGGCGTCAAGCCCACCGAGGTGCGCGCGCAACCGCTCGCGGGCGGTACCGGCGCCGGCGTCGGAGGAGTCGGCGTTGGCGTGACAGGAGATGGCTTGGCCCCGCCGCAGGCGGCAAGGCTGAAAAGGAAGACGGCGGTGAGGAGCCAGCGGAGCGGCCTCAGATTTCGGCCAGCCTGCCCACGGTCGGAGCAGGAGAGTCGCCGCATGGCGACACTCTACCCCCTTCGGCAGGGCACAGGCAACGCGTGAGCCAAGCGGGCTGTCTCCGACCACAGCTTCGACTCCCTGCTGATGCCCGGAGGCAGGCCCGGCTGACGCGAATCGCGCCGGCCCGCGGGCGCGTTCCGCACGGTTCTACGGTTGGACGTATGGAGAGCGCGGCGCCCTGCGATGCGGCCCGGGTCTGTTCCTGGCTGTCAGGTGTGGCACCGAGGGCGACTTGTCCTGCGAGATCACTGGGCTCGTGGCGTTCTCAGCCGCGCCGGCTTGCGGCCGTGTGTGAGTGCCGGAAGCGACGCTTCGATCTGCTGGCGCTCCGGTTCCAGCCACGGCGGCAGGACCAGACGCTCACCAAGGTGGCCGGCGTCTTCGTCGATCGCGAAACCTGGACCGTCGGTGGCCAGCTCGAACAGCACACCGCCGGGCTCGGCGAAGTAAACGGACTTGAACCAGAAGCGGTCGATGACCGGCGTCGGCCGCCTGCCCGAATCCTCCACCCTCTGCCGCACTTCAGCCTGGTGCTCCTCGTCGTCCACTCGCCAGGCAACGTGATGGATGCTCCCGATACCCCAAGCGCCCCGGCGGGCGTCGGTGACCTCGCGCACATCGACGATGCGGCCAGACGTTCCACCCGGCGCGAGGTAACGATGCCAGCCACTCTCTTCGCCAACGCCCCGCAGGCCGAGCACGTTCGCCAGGAAGTCGGAGGTCGGCGCGAGGCTCGCTTCCCACAGCCTGACCGCATGGAGCCCGCGAATCTGGCGGTCGGCGGCAACCGGACTGTCCACCCACGGCGCAACCTTCCGCGCAACACTGTCTTCGCTCTCGACGAGTGCGACGCGAAGGCCGTGCGGATCCGTCAGCGGCAGCGCCCGTTCGCCAAACCGCGCCTCGACCGCGTCGAATGGCACCCCATGACGCTCCAGCCTTTCACCCCAGAACCGCAGGGTGCCGGGAGGAACCGCGAGGGCCACCTCCACGCTCAGCCCGTGGCCCGGACGCGACGGCGCCATTGCCGTCCACGGAAAGAACGTGAGGTCAGTGCCGGGGTTGCCCTCCGCGTCCGCGTAGAAGAGGTGATAGGTACCCGGGTCGTCCTGATTGACGCTCTTCTTGACGAGCCGGACTCCCAGTATGCCCGTGTAGAAGTCGAGGTTCTCCTGGGGAGAGCCGGCTATTGCCGTGACGTGGTGAAGTCCGGTAACGCTCCGCATGGGGTTTCTCCTACCTGCAAGGCTCGGGCCTTGGCATCGACCACCCGGTGCGCCGCAAGGGCGCCGTGCCCGGCACTCCCGGGGCGCTGCAGTCAGGGGCCACCCCAGGCTCGACGTACCAGAACACCCGGCGGCAGATGGAGATTCCCGGCAGAGGCAGGACCGTGGCGGATGTCAGCGGACGGACCGCAGGGCGAGTTTCTCGATCGCCTCGGCGACGCCGCCTTCGTCGTTCGTCCCCGTCACGTACCAGCCGTCACGCCGCAGGGCGGCGACTGCGTTGCCCATCACGACCGGCAGCCCGGCGTACTCGAGCATCTCGATGTCGTTCAGGTTGTCGCCGACCGCCATCACTTCGGCCCTGGCGATTCCACGCGCGGCGGCCCAGCGGGCGAGCGTCGCCCCCTTCGAGCAGCCGGCTGCCATCACATCCACCAGAGTGAAATCGCGCGACTCGTACTCCGTCACAGCAACCGAAAAGGAATCGCGGAAAGGCAGCGACCGGATGGCTTCCTGGAGCGCGACCATCTCCGCGAACGTCCCGGTGAAGGACACCTGCACCGGGTCTTCTGTAAGGCACTCCTCGAGCGGATCGATTTCCGCTATGTAGGCCCGCTGCCGTTCGGCGAATGCGGTCCGCCGCGACGGCGTTCCCCAGTCGATCCGCTCGAATACAAGCTGCCGCTCGCGCGGCCGATCGAACGTCACCGACGCGCTCTCGCGGAAACTGGCGGTAGCCTCGAGGACGCGCCTGGCCAATTCCACCGGCAGCAGGTGGGCGAGCCTCGTAGTGCCGTCAGGCGACTTCACGAGCGCACCGTTGCTCACGATGAGCGTGACAGGAGATGCGAGCTGATCGGCTACAGGGCGCGCGAAGTCGAAGCGCCGGCCCGTTACGAGAGCCACCTCGATGCCGCAGGCCACCGCCCGCGCGACGGCGTCGCGGTTGGCGTCGGGCACCTGCCATTCGGAGTCGAGCAGCGTCCCGTCTATATCGAGCGCTATCAGGCGGATGCTCATGCTGGCTGCGCGCCCTCGGGAAGCGCCTACGAAGGGAGCGGCGGAAGCCGCCCGGCGCCCGATGCGGCGAGTTCCAGGATGGCCGCCGATTCCTCCGTCACGTCCTCGATGCAGGCATCGACACGCGGTTTTCGCGTCCGGAAGCCAAGCACGCATACACGCGCCAGGAATCGCCCGTCCACCCTACAGCCGGTCAGAAGAACGCGTTGACGCTGGCGCACCTTCTCCAGCAGGAGCATCGTCGCACGGTTCTCGTCTTCGAGCGTCGAGCCCGGCCATCGCAGGTGGAACGCGAAGAGCGAAAGCTGCGGCGGCGCCGCCATCACGACCCCGGGAAGAGCCGCAATCCGCCCGGCCGCATACACCGCGAGGTCCCGCTTCTCCGCAATGGCCGCCTCGATACGGCGAGCGCCGTACAACTTGAAAGCGAGCCAGACGCGGAGCCCCGGAAATCCCCGCGTCAGGTCGGGACCGTGCTGGCTCGGGTCGTAGAACTCGTCCGCGTCCGGGCCTGCGGGCAGATACGCCGCCGAAACGGCATGAACGGCGCGAAGCGCCGAACCGTCAGCCACGAGGAGCGCGCCGGTCCCGTAAGGCAGGAAGAGTCCCTTGTGCGGATCGAGAGTGAGCGAATCGACCCGCGGCAAACCGGGCAGCAACCGCCGCAGGTGCTCGCAGGCGTAGAAGCAGGCCCCGTAGGCCCCATCCACGTGGTGCCACAGCCCGTGCTCACGACAAATGTCCGTAATCGCATCGAGCGGGTCAACCGCACCGGTGTTCGTCGTGCCCGCAGCGGACACCACGATGAACGGCGCCAGGCCTCGCCGCCGATCCTCCAGGATTGCCTGCTCGAGCGCTCCGGCGTCCATGCGGAAGCTGCTGTCCACTGGCAGGGCGCGAACCCGATCGCCGAGGATTCCGGCGATGCGGGCCGACTTGAGGACCGAGTGATGTGCCTGGGTCGAGGTGTAGAGCACCCCCTGCCGCAGGTGCGGCCCCAGCAGCCGCTCGCGCGCGCACACGATGGCGTTGAAGTTGGCCATCGACCCGCCTGTCGTGAAGAGCCCGCGCGTCGTTGGCGGGAACTCCATCCAGTCGCGCAGCCAGTCCAGAACGTTCGCCTCGATCTGCACCAGCGCCGGCGCCGCCTGCCAGATGCCGGTGTAGCGGTTGGTGCCGTCGGCGATCAGGTCTGCGAGCGCGGCGGGGAAAACGCCGCCGCCCGGGATGTAGGCCAGGTAGCCGGGCCCGGACGAAGTGTAGGAACGCGGGATCCACTCGTCGAACAGTTTGTCGAGCAGTTGCTCGAGCGGCGCTGGGTCCTGCGGAGCCGGTTCGCGCATGGAACGGCAGAGGTCCTCCGCGGCGAGATCACCAACGGCAGGTTGCCTTTCGAGGCTGGCCACGTGGCCGATCACGCGCTCGAGAACGAGCCGCCCCATCTCCCGCATCTCGTCCGGGGCGAACTCGAGGTCGGCACAATCAGCTTGCTTGAACACCCGTCAAGTATACGGGTTCGCTCTGGTCAGTTCACGGCCCGGAGGCGCAATCAGACGGTAGAGCCTACGCCTGCCCTCAGGTGGCCTGAAGCTACGGCACGAGGGCTGAGGAGACCACCTCAACCCTCCGCCGGCCGGTCCTCAGGCAAGCGGCCGATCGAACAGTCGCAGCAGGACGAACATCATCAGGATTGGCACCGCCACGACCACGAGAAGCGCAAGCAACAGGCCGAACACGAAGAAGTAGTCGCCTCTGGATGGCTTCACCGCTCCCTGGACGACGAACCTGTCGAGCAGCTGGACGTTCTGGAGGTTCGCCTTCCATCCGATGTCGAACAGGTCGCCCAAGAAGGGAACGGCTCCGGCAAGCACCTCGAGCGCCACGTTCGACACCATCCGCGCGAGGACGATGCGCGGAACGCCCATGCGGAAGGCCTGGAAGACCAGCATCGCGGAAAAGAGTCCGCCGACGGCGTCCCCGAGTCCGGGCACGAGACCGATGATGGCGTCGAAGCCGAAGCGAATCCCGGTTCCCGGAATGCCGAAGGCAGCGTCGAGCAGGCTGGCCCAGCGACGGAGCGCTTCCAGACGGCGGCTGTCGGCAGCGTTCGTTGGAGGGGGCATCAATGAAGGCTAGCACGAGCACCGTGAAGCCGAGGGACGACTGGCCGAGCAGCTCTGGGTGTGCCGCGAGAGCCCGGCCCGGTCGCGGAAATCCCTGCGCGCCCGCCAGCCACGCACGAGCTGAGCCGGTCAGCGCACTGGCGCGGCGGAGTTGCGCTCGACGAACCGGACGATCCTCTCGCAGCCCGTTCGCACGTGCTCGTCGGACGAAGCAAGCGAGATCCGGAGGAATCCCTCTGCAACCCGCCCGAAGGCCGTGCCCGGCACCACCGCTATCTGCTCCTCCTCGATCAACCGCATCACCACCTCGAGGCTGGGAAGGCCGGTCCGCCGTACGTCCACCATTGCGTAGAAGGCGCCGGCGGGTACCGTCGGCAACATGCCGGCAGGCCCCAGCAGCTCGCGGGCGATGTCGCGGCGTCGCCGGTAGGCCGCGCGCATCTCCTCGATTACTTCCTGCGGCCCCCTCAGAGCGGCCAGCGCGGCCTGCTGCGAGACGTCGGACGCACACGAGACCAGCGGCTCCTGGACCTTGAGCGCCAGGTCGATCAGCGGCTGCGGGGCCACGGCCCACCCCAACCGCCAGCCGGTCATCGCGAATGTCTTCGAGCACCCGGAAATCGTGATCGTGCGTTCGCGGTCGTAGGGCGCTGCCCATGCCATCTCGCCGTCGAAGACCAGGTCCTCGTAGATCTCGTCTGAGAGCAGCCACAGGTCGCGCTTGCGCACCCACTGAACGAGGGCCTCGACCCTCTCGCGCGGCCAGACGACACCGGATGGGTTGCAGGGGTTGTTGGTGATGATGACGCGCGTGCGCGAGGTGACGAGTCGGTCGAGCTCGCCGAGGTCCGGCAGGTACCCGGCGTCCGGCCGCAGCGGGTATGTTACCGGGACGGCGCGGGCCGTTCGGATCTGCGCGTCGTAGTTCGGCCAGGACGGGTCGGGAACCAGCACCTCGTCGCCCGGGTCCACGACGGTGATGAGCGTTGCGAGGATGGAGTTGACAGCGCCGGCGCCTATCAGGACCTGGTCGGGTGTGACCGGCTGTCGCCACCGCTCCGCGTAGCGTGCAGCAACCGCCTCGCGAAGCGCAACGGTTCCGAGCGTCGGCGTGTAGTGCGTGTGCCCGGCGCGCGCGGCCTCGAAGGCGGCCTCGATGATGTGCGGCGGCGTCCGGAAGTCCGGCTCGCCCACGGCGAGCGAGATGAGCCCCTTCGTCCGTGCCGCAATGGCCATGATGGCGCGGATGCCGGAGCGCGGCAGCTCCTGCGAAAACCTCGAGTACGTCGTCATCTGATCCTCACGGCGGCCTGCCCGCCGGCGCGTCCTGCGGGCGCGCCGGCCCAGGCGCCTCCGCAAGATTATGCACGACAAGACGGGCCGCCGCGTCGACGTCACCGGCGGGTGAAGCTGAATGTGCCCTCGTGGCCGGCGAACGAGTAGGTGCCGGACAGAATCCCCTCCTCGCTCAGCTTGCCCTCGATGACGTAGGCAGCCACCTCGCCGTTGTCCGGGCGCTTCGCCTCGCCTTCCAACCTCAGAATCCGTGTGTCGGGATCGAAGGTTCCGGTCTTGATTTCGCTCTTGCTCTCCTTGTATCCATCGCCGCGCCAGATTGTCGTCCCGGATACCGTACGCTTGCCATCGAACTTCAGTTCCAGGAACGTTCGGCCTTCGGCCCCCCAGGCGCCCGTTATCGGGTCCGACCACCTTCCGGCGTTCGAAACGCCCGGTGTCACGAGCTCGGCATAGGGCGCGAGCCGGCCACCGGTCGCGGCTGGATCGCGGCGGATGACTGCGCCGAGAGCAAAAGCGGCTGCAGCGCAAGCCTCGCGGCGATTGCCGCGGCGCACAGGGCAAAGAGCGTGAAGGCCTGTTTCATGGTTGACTCCGCAGTGCGGTCGAGCCGCAGAAGTCTCTCGTGCTGCCGTTCGCGAGCCGGAGACGCGGTGGGGCCGGTCTTCGATTAGCAAGTCCCCGGCCAGGAGCCTTGTACTCGCTGCCGCAACACGCCTGCTACGGGCATTCGAAGGAGCGTGGTACGATTGCAGCGAGGGCTCCCAAATGCTCACGCGCCTGCAGGCCGGGGCGGCCGCCTCCGCCCTGATGCTCGCCTGCCTCCTCGCTGTCTCCTCGTACACCTGTGACGGGTCCCGCATGCTGCAGCAACCACCTGGCGACGGGCAAGGGCCGTCCGACACCTACACCGCAAGCGACGGGACCCGTTTCGGCGTCCAGACGGTCGCCTCGAACCTCGAAGTGCCGTGGGCCATCGCCTTCGCGCCGGACGGGCGAATGTTCGTCACCGAGCGCCCTGGGCGGGTGCGCATAGTCGAGAACGGCCAGCTCGTCAGCGAGCCAGCGCTGGTGCTCGACGATGTCTTTGCCCAGGGCGAGGCGGGACTGCTCGGCCTCACACTACACCCGGATTTCGGTGCCACCCGCCTCGTCTACCTCGTCTACACCGCTCGCGACGGGGGCCGGATCGCCAACCGGGTGGTGCGCTACCGCGAAGCTGGAGGGAGGCTTGGCGAGCAGGTAGTGCTGCTCGACGGCCTGGACGCTGCTTCAATCCACGATGGAGCGAGAATCAAGTTCGGCCCCGACGGTCTGCTCTACGTCACGATGGGGGACGCGGCATCGCCGTCCGTCGCGCAGGATCTCGCTTCGCTGAACGGCAAGGTACTCCGCCTCGACCCGGATGGCACGACCCCTCGGGACAACCCGTTCTCCTCGCCGGTCTTCTCGTACGGCCACCGCAACCCGCAGGGGATCGACTGGGATCCGGCAACGGGGCTCCTGTGGGAGACCGAGCACGGCCAGACGGCGAACGACGAGGTCAACCTCATCGTGGCCGGCGGAAACTATGGGTGGCCTCTCATACAGGCAGACGAGACGGCGCCCGGGATGATCGCGCCGGTCATCCACTTTCCCGGCCGGTCGGTCGCGCCCTCCGGCGCCGCGTTCTACAGGGGTACGCGCATCCCTGCCTTCACCGGCAACCTCTTCTTCGCAACGCTCAGCGGGCGGCATTTGCATCGCGCTGTGCTCCAGAGCGGCAGGAGGCGCATCGCAAGCCATGAGCGGCTGATGGAAGATCGTTACGGCCGCCTTCGCGAGGTCGTGAGCGGACCTGACGGCTACCTGTACTTCACCACGAGCAACCGTGACGGGCGCGGCGCTCCCGCCCCTGAAGACGACAGGATCTTTCGTATTGTGCCGGCGCAACAAGGACGAAGGAATGAGGACTGAGGACTGAAGAAGGAGTAAGAGACTCGGTCCTCGGTCCTCGTTGCCCAGCCCGGTAACGGCCCTGATTGAAACGGGAAAGCCGGTCCCGTAGGATCGGGGGAAGCCTGTCGAACTTGTGGCAACGTCGCGGGATTGGCTCCGAAGGGCCGGGTGTAGCGGATGCAGATACGGATGGAGCGACGCGACTCCGCCAGGCGGCGGCAGCTGATCGAAAGGGTGCGCGGCGAATTCGAGGAAATGCCCGGGTTGAACCTGACGCTGGCCCAGGCGAGGCTCCTATTCGGCGTCCACGAAGACATCTGCCGGCGGGTCCTCAACGACCTGGTCGCTTGCGGTTTCCTCTCGCGCACCTCGCGCGGGATGTACCGGCGCGCCGAGGCGCTCACATAGAGCGCTCAGCAACCGCCGGGACAGTCGTCTCCCCGTTCGCGCTCCACCTGTATCGTCGCGTGCGTTATCGCGAAACGGTGCGACAGCGTACGGCGCGCGTCCGAGAGCAGCTCGGGCCGGCGCTCCTCGGCAATCAGGTGCGCTGAGAGCGCCACCATGCCGCTCGTGATGGTCCACACGTGCAGGTCGTGGACCTCCACCACCCCGGGCAGCGATCGCAGAGCGTCGCGGACCGCATCGATGTCGATGTGCCCGGGCGCACTCTCCATCAGCACCGACACAGAAGCCGAAACGAGCTCCCAGGACGAATACAGCACGAGCAGCGCGATCAGGATCGATGCCAGCGGGTCAACCCACGTCAACCCGAACACGAGGACGAGGGTGCCGGCTACGAGCACCTGGACGCTCCCAAGAAGGTCCATCAACACGTGCAGCCACGCGCCGCGGATGTTGAGGCTCTCTTCCTTTCCGCCACGCAGGATCAGGAGGCTCGCCAGGTTGACGGCGAATCCGCCCCCGGCGACCCACATCATCAGGCCCCCGGCAACAATCTGCGGTTCACGGAACCGCCGCCACGCCTCGACGATGATGAAGAGCGCTATGGCGACAAGAGCGGCCCCGTTGACGAGAGCCGCCAGTATCTCCGCCCGGTAATACCCGTAGGTCCTCTGAGGAGGGGCCGGGCGTGCGGCAAACCACAGGGCGAAGAGGGCAAGGCCGAGGGCCGCGGCATCCGAGAACATGTGGCCCGCGTCGGCGAGGAGTGCGAGCGAGTTGCTGAGAAAGCCACCCACGACCTCGGCCACCATGTAGGTCCCGACGAGGACGAGAACGAGGGCGAGACGCCTGCGGTTGGCTCCACGGTTGCTGCCGCGAGCGGGCGGATGAGAATGAGCCATCTACTTAAATAGCTATCAGCTATCAGCTTTCAGCTATCAGCTTTCAGCTTTCGGCTATCAGCTTTCAGCGTCCCAGGCCGCCTGCGGGCGGCCCCATCACAAAAAGTAACTTCCCTCGATGCCTAATGCCGGGTTAGCCTGCGCCCCGCAGGTCGGGTCGAGAAGGCCGATATCGCACTGGTGCCTCTCGTTCCAGCGACTCAAGTTACTTGCAAGCTTTCAGCTATCAGCTTTCAGCTTTCGATACCACAGCACGGGTCCGACGCGATGCACGATGCACGACCTGCCCGGACAGCTTTCAGCCTGCCCCACCGCTGACCGCCGACCCATGGCTGATGGACCGACCGCTACCTCAACGGCGGCGTGGTGGACGGCGGACGGCGGTGCCGAGTCGCCTGTTCGTAGGAGTAAGCCAGCTTTATCAACGTCGGCTCGTCCCAGGCCTTCCCGAAGAAGGTGATGCCGGCTGGCAGCAGGCCTCCCCGCGTGTAACCCATCGGCACGTTGATCGCCGGAAACCCCGTCGTTGGCGAGAAGAACTGGCTGTTGTCGCCGTGAGGGGTGTTGAGGTCACCGATGAGCCGCGGCGGGTTGCTCCACGTAGGATAGACGAAAGCATCGAGCTTCAGGGCCTCCATCGTCCTGAGCACCGCATCGCGTACCGCCTGCCTGTATTCCGCGTCGGCGCGGCAAGCCGCGCTCTCCGGACCTTCCTCTGCACCTCGTTCCGCGCTCTCCAGCCGCACCTGCACTGACGGGTGGAACCGCCGTGACTTGAGTATCTCGGCGACGTTGTGGACGCTCACTTCCTCGCCGTGCGAAGCGAGATACCGATTCATGTCGTACTTGAAGCCTCGGCAGGTGCCCGCACCCTGCGGACGGCGTATCTTGTCGAGGCCTTCCACCGCGGCGGGATCGACCATGGTCGCGCCGGCCCGCCGCATGTCCTCGAGGGCGCGAAGGAACACGTGCACCACTTCGGGGTCCGTCGTCTGCCGCTCGTAGGCCTGCCTCAACACGCCGATGCGGGCACCCTTCAGCGCGCCGGCAACGAGGGAGGCGGCGTAATCCTCGGCGACGTGCCCGCGGCTGGCTGCCGTGACCGGGTCATCCGGATCTTCCCCCACGATGACCTGGAACACCGCGACGGCATCCTCCATCGTCCGCGCCATAGGGCCCGCGATATCGGCAAGCAGGTTGAGCGGCACGATTCCGGCGCGACTGGTGAGGCCCATGGTCGACCTGATGCCGACAAGAGCCTGGTGAGCCGACGGCCCTCGAATCGAGTTCCCCGTATCGCTGCCCAGGCCGACTGCGCCGAAACTCGCCGCAACCGCAGCAGCAGTCCCGCCGCTCGATCCAGCCGTGACGCGATCGAGCGCGTACGGGTTTCGCGTGTAACCCGGCAGGATGGAGTTGACCGTCTCGTACGGGCTGAAGGCGAACTCTGCCATGTTCGACTTGGCGAGAACGATGGCGCCGGCCTGCTTGACCCGGCGCACCTGGAAGGCATCCTTCGACGACACGAAGCCGGCGAGCGACAGGGACCCGGCCGCGCTCTGAAGCCCGATGGTCTCGAAGTTGTCCTTGACGATGACCGGTACGCAGTGGAGCGGCCCGGTCATGCCCTCTTTCGAGAACCGCCGGTCCAGTGCCGCTGCCTCGTCCAGCGCCGCCGGATTGACGACAACAATCGAGTTCAGCGCGGGCCCGTTCTTGTCGTACGCGTCGATCCTCCTGAGATATTGCTCCACGAGACTTCGGCAGGTCAGCGTCCCGGCCTTCATGGCCGTGTGGATGTCCGATATCGTCGCCTCGACAACGCTGAATGCAGCCTGGGGGGCGGGCGGCGGCGACTGGGCTGGCACCTGCGCGGTCACGCTCCTGCCAAGCAGGCCGGAGAGAACCCCAGCCACGGCGGCGCCGCCAAGGAGAGTTCGCACGGCGGCCCGACCTTGCATTGTCATCGAGATGGACATGGGCAGATTATGCCCGATCTCGTCTTACGACCGGGCAACCGGAGGCGCGGGAAGCACGACCTGGAACACCGCGCCTCCATCGGGGTGGTTCGACGCGCTTACTGTGCCGCCGTGCTGCTCCACGATTGCCTTCACGATGGACAGGCCCAGTCCGCTCCCCGCGGGGCTCTGGCCTGCCGTTCGCGAAGCCTGGACCTTGTAGAACCTGTCGAAGATGTGAGGCAGGTGCTCGGCGGGAATGCCGAGGCCGTTGTCGCGAACCGTGATGCGCACCTTGCCGCCATCACGAGACGCGCGAAACGATACGCGCCCGCCCGGCGGGGAGTGCCTCACGGCATTGGCAGCGAGGTTCTGAAGGGCCTGCTCGAGGCGTCGGGGGTCGCCCATGACCTCGCCAGCATCCGGTTCGATCTCCGTCTCGAGGGTCACCTGCCTGTCCCGGAGCGCGGGCTCGTGGCGGTCCTTGACGCGTTCGAACAACACCGCCACGGCCACCTGCTGCCTTTCTAGGGGCATGCCGCCGCTTTCCAGGCGCGACAGGTCCAAAAGGTCGCCGACGATGGCTTCGAGCTTGTGCGTCTCGTCGCCGACGATTCTCAGGTAGCGGGTCCTGGTCGCCTCGTCGAGGTCGATCTCTGGCATCGAGAGCGTTTCGATATAGCCTCGGATCGCCGTGAGCGGCGTCCGCAGCTCGTGCGACACGTCTGCAAGCAGGCGACGCCTCGCCGCGTCGGAGCTCTCGAGCGCCGAAGCCATACGGTTGAAGGCGCGCGCGAGCGCCGACACCTCGTCGTCTCCTTCCTCGGGTGCCCGAACCGACGTTCGGCCCGATCCCAGGGCGGCAGCCGCCTGCTCGAGGCCGCGCATCCGCTTTCTAGCCGGTCCGAAAATGACGAGCGATCCGATCGCGGCGCCAGCAACCAGCAACATGAGGCCGATGAAGGCTAGCGTCGGGCCGAACTGCCTGACGAAGAGGAGCGGCTGACCGCGCATCGAAACCACCACCAGGCCGACTGTCTTTCCGTTGGCCACGATCGGCGCGGACTCCTCCAGCGGGTCGATTGGACCTCGTCCTTCGATCGGCCTCAGGAGGCCGTCGCCCGGCGACCGGCGCGGGCGCTCCTGCCCTGGACGTTGCGGTTCGGCCGAAGGTCGTGCGACGTCGGCCGAAGGTCGTGCGACGTCGGCCGATTGCTGCTGCGACTGCGCCTCGCTCTCTCTCGAGAGGCCTTGCGGGCCGGCGAGCTGCGGTCCCGCAGCATCAGGAGACCGGGATTGTCCGCCAAGCGGCCGCTGGGGTTCGCCCGGGGACCGCTGTTGGTCGTCCGGCGGCCGCGGGGGCATGCCTCCGGGAGGCGCATCCGTGGGGAAGCGGGCCGGCACGCCGAGCCGCTCGCGCGCCGCGCGCACGACCCCCGACGGCACCCGGCCTTCGCGGCTGTGGATGACGCGGCCATCGGCCATGACGATGAAGAACGGCTGGAAGATGTGTGCGAACTCGTCGCGGATGTAGCTTTCAAGTGGCAGGTCAGGGTCCTGCGTCAAAGCACCGGAGACGTCGCGCGCGACGAGCGTCACTAGCCGGAACGGCGACCTGATGGGAAACCAGTTGTCTGCCTGCCCTGTCATCCACAGGACGAGCACCGCCTGAACGAGCAGGAGGCTCGCGAGAAGAGCGACGAACCCGAGACCGATGCGCCAGTAGAGGCTGCGGTACCACACTGTCAGAGCTCCGCGAACTTGTAGCCGGAGCCCCACACCGTGAGGATGTAGGTGGGGTTGGCCGGGTCCGGCTCGATCTTCCTGCGCAGGCGCTTGACGATGGTGTCGACGTTGCGCTCGACGACGTAGGTGTCGGCACCCCATACGCGCGAGACGAGCGCCTCGCGCGTGAACACGATCCCCCTGTGCGAGGCGAGCAGGTAGAGCAAGTCGAACTCGAGGACGGTGAGCTCGACGTCGCGGTCCCCGATGCGCGCCTGCCGCCGCGCCGGATCGATCGTTAGGCCGGCCACCGTGATGGCCTTGGGCCGCCCGGGCTCGCCGGCTTCGGCTGCCGCAGGGAGGCGCGAGAGCCGCGGGCGGCGGAGAAGGGCGCGGACCCGCGCGACGAGTTCGCGTATGCCGAAGGGCTTCGTGAGGTAATCGTCCGCGCCGCTGTCGAGCCCGAGCACTTTGTCCGATTCTTCGTCGCGGGCCGTCAGCATCAGGATAGGGACGTCGCGGTTGAGCGAGTCGCGCCGAATCGCCCTGCACACCGTGATGCCGTCCAGGCCGGGCAGCATGAGATCGAGAACGATCAAGTCGAAGGGTTCCGCCCGCGCCAGGCGAAGGGCCTCGTCACCCTCGCCGATGCCCATGGGCGCAAGTCCCTCGAGGCCAAGGTGAAGCAACACGAGCTCGCGGATGCCCGGGTCGTCCTCTACGACCAGCACACGCTGCCCGCAGCCGTGAGGTCCGCCAGTATCGCCGCTTGCCACCGCAGTTCCAGTCCTGCGAGCATTCTAGACCCGCAGCGGCACCCTGGATCACAGGAAAGCGGCCGACACACTTTCTTCACATGGCGGCCACGGCGCCTTCACACGTGCACCACCTCGCTGACACCCTGCCCGCGTTCCATGGGGTAGAGGTGGGACAATGAAGGAGACGAAGCGTAAGCAACGAGTCGCGATCGCGTTGACGGTGCTCGCCGTCGCCGCCGGCACGGCCGCCACCTGGCACTACGCCAGCCGCGACGAGGCGGTCGTCGAGATCGAAACGGCCGCCCTCACCCGCGGCAGCGTGGTCGACTCGGTGGGCGCGGTGGGCACGCTGGAGGCCGTATCGACGCTGCTCGTCGGCACTCAGGTCACCGGCAGGGTCCAGGAGCTTGACGCCGACTTCAACTCGATCGTCCGCAAAGGCCAGCTCCTCGCGAGGATCGATCCGTCGCTCTACGAGGCGCAGCTCGAGCAGGCTCAGGCGAACCTTGCCAGCGCCGAAGCAGGCGTGGAGCGCCTCCGCGTCACCCTCGAGGACGCGGAGAGGAACTTCGCGCGCGCCCGCGACCTCGCCGCTCGCCGCATCGTCGCGCAGGCGGAACTCGATTCCGCCGATTCCGCGCGGCGGTCGGCCGAGGCGCAGGTGAAGTCGGCGGAGGCCCAGGTCGCGCAGGCCCGCGCCTCGGTGAACCAGGCGCGTCTCAACCTGCAGAAGACGGCCATCTACTCGCCGATCGACGGGATCGTGATCAGCCGGGACGTGGACGTGGGCCAGACGGTTTCAGCGAGCACGCAGGCGCCGACGCTGTTCCAGCTCGCGGCAGGCCTGGCGCGGATGCGAGTCAACACGAGCGTCGACGAATCCGACATCGGAAGGCTGCGCAAAGGCCAGAAGGCGACTTTTCGTGTCGACGCCTTTCCCGATCGCGAATTCGAGGGAGTCGTCGAGCAGGTGCGCCTCCAGCCCGTCGTCGAACAGAACGTGGTGACCTACGCGGTACTCATCGACGTCTCGAACCCCGAGCTGATGCTGCGGCCCGGTATGTCCACCAACGTGACGATCGAAGTGGCGCGGCACGATGACGTGCTCAGGGTCAGCAACGCGGCCGTGCGCTTCAGCCCGAACCCCGAAACATACGCGCTGCTCGGACAGGCTCGGCCAGAACCGGCGCAGGACCGGCCGGGATCCGCATTCGATCCGTCGCTTCGCCCGGCGTCGCTGTCGACGTCGGCCTCCCGGGAGGGCTTAGAGGGCGAGGCAGGCACGAACGGCGACAGGCCGGCGGTCGTCAACGCGCAGTCAGAGTCGACCGCAGATCTGCTGTTCGAGCCCGTGGCTCCGGTGGAGAGCAACGGCAGGGTCTGGGTCGTCCGCGACGGCCAGCTCTTTGCCGTGCCTGTGAAAACAGGCCTGAGCGACGGGCTCTATACCGAGGTAAGAGCAGAGGGCCTCGAGGAGGGAATGGAGGTCGTGGTGGCGGTTCGTGAAGTGGAGAACGAGATCGCGGCGAGCCGCACCGTGAGCAGCCCATTCCTGCAACAGCCTCCAGGGCGGCCGCCTGCCGGCTTCAGGTGATTGGTGGGGCGAACGATTTCGGATGAGCTTGCCACACTTACTTCACAAACGCGACACAGGAAGGACACCAGCCTTGCGTCCAATGATCGCAATGAAGTCGAAGTTCGAAACCGCCACCTGCCTTCCACTGCCCGAAACCGTCGACATGAGGAGGTCGATGCTCAGGTCGGTTGTCGCGGCAATTCTCGGTGGAGCGGCAGGCTTCCTGGCGGCCGTCGGGTTTGTGGCGCTCCTCGGCACGACGCGGGCAGGGGATCCCGCAGGAAGCGGCCGGGTCAGGCCCACGCCGCAGGAGCACCGGCTGGAGGACGGGGCACCTGGCCGTGCCCCCGTCCTCCGGTATGCGGCCTGCAACCTGTTCCACGCGCGTTCTGCTGCAGTACCCGCAACCCGCAGTCTGTCTACGTTCCCAGCGGATTGACTCTCAGCCACCGCCGCGCGTCCTGGTGCCATGGACACAGTCTTTCGACCTCCCGCCAGAAACCGGCAGAGTGATCGAGGTACTTCATGTGCACCAGCTCGTGGATCAGTACGTAGTCCCGCACGGCTGCCGGCATCTGCAGCAGCCGCCAGTTGAGCGAGATCCGGCCTGAAGGCGAGCATGCGCCCCAGCGCGAACGCTGGTTGCGGACGGCCACCGTCCTGGGCTGCTCCAGAGCGTGAGCCGCGGCGATCTCGCGAAGGCGGGCGGGCAGCTCGCGCGCCGCGAGCCTCATGAGGTGGCGTTCGACGTGCGGCCGGAGGTCCGCGGCGGCCGAAGCCGGGACCATGAGCCGCTGGTCGGCGAAGAGCACGCGGAGCCGGTCGCCGTAAGGGCGAACCTGGAGGACCGCATCGGTGCCGCGCCACAGAATCTTCGTGCCGTCGCGCCACGGCCCCTGCTTCGACGCCTCGAGCAGGCACCGATAGCGTTCCCGCTGCACCCATGCAAGTTTGTCGCGGACGAACTTCTCTGCGGCCGCCCGGTTCCCTCCCCTCGGTACCGTCACCCGCACCCGGCCGTCGTCGAGAACGCGGAGTATGTAATGACGCGCGCGGCGGTGGCGGACGTACTCGACGAGATAGGTGGCACGCCCCGCTACGAGCGGAACCTGCCCCGACGCGCCAGCGCGGCGCGGGTTGCGGAAAGGCAAGGGCAGCTGCACGCGGGCTACATGATAACCCCGACCGGCGACGCAAGCTCTTTTCCGGCGAGACGACACGCTGTAATCTGTCGGGGTGGCTGCCCGGGCCGCCGAACGCCGCGGGAGCCCGGAGGACTGAGACGATGAGGAGAGACGGTTTGCTGTCGATGACGCTCGGTATCGCGGCGGCCTGCTGCCTGCTGCCCGCTGTCGTTGCCGTTGCCGCACAATCAGCGACGCCTGGCCAGCACGAGACTTCCGCAGAGGTGCCGGCGCTCGGCGCCATGCACGAGGTGATCTATCCGCTCTGGCATGAAGCGTGGCCCGCCAAGGACGTCAAGAAGATGGCTGCGCTCCTTCCAGAGATCGAGAAGCACGTCGCCGCGGTCGCTGGCGCGCAGCTGCCCGGGATCCTGCGCGACAAGCAGGCAGCCTGGAAGCAGGGCGTGGCTGCGCTCCAGGCGAGCGTCTCCGATTACAGGAAGGCGGTCCAGGCCGGGAACACCGAGGCATTGCTCGAGGCGGCCGAGCAAGTACACACCGACTACGAGAAACTGGTGCGGACCATCCGGCCGGTCACGCCCGAGATAGAGGCCTTCCACCAGGCCCTCTACGTGCTCTATCACTACGACAAGGACAGGTTCGCGCTACCCACGGTCACCACCAACGTCAGGATCCTGAAGATGAAAATGGACGCGCTCGCCGCCGCCGCGCTGCCCGCGCGCTTCAAGCCCAAAGAAGCGGATTACACCGCAGCGAGAAACGCCCTGTCGAGGTCGGTCGACGCGCTGGTGGCCGCCCTCGACACCAGCGACGAGCAGAAGATCAAGGCGGCAATCGATGCCGTGCACGATCACTACCAGGCGCTCGAGCAGGTGTTCGGGTAGCGAGCCGTCCGAGATGTCGTTGCCCCGGGCCGCGCCGCGGCCCGGCCTGGCGGCAGCGCCCTCGCCAATCCGGAAAATACGCTCTACGAAACACGGAGAGCTGGCCAGATGGATTCCCCAGCCGTTATTCCGAGATCCCTGAGTTTCTCCCGCGGCACGATTCCGTCCCTCGTCCAACCCTGGCGCGCGTAGTAGGCGTCCACGAGCGCGGCGTGCGCGGCAGGATCGACGGCCTTTCCTGCATGCGCGCCAGAGGTCAATGGCACGGTGAACTTCGGAGGCACGTACAAGTCGTACGCACGGCCCCTCCCCTGCAGAGAGTTAGCCAGCCGCTCGACGTTCACGATCCGCTCGCCGCACCGCTGCATCTCCTCGGGTGTGTATTGAATGCCCGTGAGCGCCTGGTGGAGGCGCAGGAACGATTCGGAAGCGACGTCCTCGGGAAAGAAGTCGCAGAGGCCGAGCGAATCGACGAGCGCCTTGCCCGCCTGCGCCTCGGCCACGTACCCGGCAAGAGCTGCCGGCGCAGAAAGGCCGCCCTCCTCCGCCTGAATGGTCCACGCTGAGGTGTGGTCACCGCGGCCGCGGTTCGATGTGGCGTACGCCAGGAACATGCCGGGGAAGACCTTCGGCTCGATGCCGGCGTAGCCGAGACCGCCGAACGACGTGGTCACGAGGGCCGCAATCGAGCCCCTGTCGCCTGGCGAGTGAGAGAGCGCGGCCACCATCCTGTCAGCAGGCTCGCCAGCCGCCCTGCCGAGATCGGTGGAGCGGTAGGCAATCGCCTTCAGCATCCGGACGGCGCCTTCCAGATCGCCGAACGACGGCGCACCATGAAGGCGCAGCAGTCCGTGTTCCTCGAGGTCCATCACCGCGGCCACGATGCTCGCCGACGTCATCGTGTCGAGGCCCAGGCGATTGGACAACAGGTTCAGATGGAAGATGGCGTCGCGGTCGGCGAGGCAGCAGTTGATCCAGAGCGCGACGGTTTCGAACTCGGGGCGCACGCCTTCGCCCGCCCACGGCCCCGACTCGACCGCGGCGGCACGGGTGCACATGACGTGGCGGCACCTGCTGCACACCTTGTGCCTTCCGGCGATCTCGAGGAAGGCCTCCGTGCCCACACGCGAGTACACGTCCGGGTCGAAGGTGCCTTCGTCGAAGTTGTGCCACGGCAGGTATCCGCCCGCCCGGCCGCGGTAACCCCCATCGAAAGCGCGGTCGAGCCACCATGTCGTCCCGGTGGCCGGCCGGAAGCTCGCCGTAGCCTTTTCGTCCTCGACGTCACGGCGGACGCGCTCGTCGAGATCGCGCGCTGCTCGTTCGAAGGCCTCGCGATCGTAGAAAGAAGGCCTCTGCCGTCCCTCTGCGGTCACGGCCACGAGCCGCTTCGAGCCGAAGACCGCACCCGCGCCACCCCGGCCGAAGTTGCGGTGGTGATCTCCGGTCAGGCAGGCGCATGCAACCTTGTTCCAGCCGGCAGGCCCGAGCGTCATCGTCGCGGACCCGGGGTGGAGCGCGGTCAGGCGGTCGGTGATCTCCGAGGCGGAGCGCGCCACGCGTTCCCCTCCGACGGCCTCGAAGAGATCGTCCTCTGCATCCAGGATTTCCAGGCGTCCTTCGCTGGCGAGCAGGCGAACGGGGGAATCCGCCCAGCCATCGACGATCACCTGGTCGAACCCGGCTCTCTTCAGCATGTTGGGGAAGTGCCCGCCGGCGCTTGAGTGCGTCACGAGCCCGTGAAGGGGTTCGTGACCGGGAAGCCAGGGCGCCGGCTCGACAGACCTGGTCAGCGGGCTGATGAACGAGCATGACGCACGACCTGCCGTCGCGACCGCGGTGTCGTTGAGAGGACCGGTCCCGATCACGATCCGATTGTCCTCGCCGAGAGGGTCCAGCGAGTGCTTTCCGGCCAGGTGAGCCAGGATCAGCTGCGCCTGCAAGCCGCGACCGCCTATGTGCGCCCGGCACATCCGCTCGTCGGCCGGCTCGACGCGAACCGTCCGGTTCGTCAGGTCCACCCATGCCCATCGGCCCTGGTAGCCGAAGCTGCCGCTTCTGATCCGTGCCATCGGCTCTACTCCCGCGTGGAGGATAGCACGGGTGGGATCGGAGCATCGGGAGGACCACAGGATCCCGAGTCCACGGCTATCCACGATTGGGGTACTATCCCCCGATGCAGTACCGACTTCTAGGCCGAACCGGCGTCCGCGTCTCGCCGCTTTGTTTGGGGACCGAAAACTTCGGCGACGTCACCGACGAGGCGGAATCGATTCGAATAGTCCACGCGGCGATTGCCAGCGGCATCAACCTGATCGACACAGCCGACTGCTACAACAATGGGCTGAGCGAGCAGCTGGTCGGCAAGGCGCTCGCGGGGCGCAGGCACCGCGCGTTCGTCGTCACCAAAGTGCACTTCCCGATGGGCGACGGCCCGAACGACTGCGGCAACTCGCGCCTTCATATTCTCGAGGCCTGCGAGGCGTCCCTCAGGCGCCTTGCGACCGATCACATCGACCTGTATCTGGTCCACCGGCCGAGCCCGGAGATCCCCGTTGACGAGACGCTCGGCGCTCTGACCGACCTGGTCCGCGCGGGAAAGGTCCGCTATGTCGGCTGTTCGACGCACCCCGCCTGGATGGTGATGGAAGCCCTCGCAACGAGCGACAGGCACGGGTTCGCGCGGTACGTGAGCGAGGAGTCGCCGTACAATCTGCTGGACCGGCGGATCGAGAACGAACTCGTGCCGCTGGCGGAGCGCTACGGGCTCGCAATCCTGGCATGGGCGCCGCTTGCTCAGGGCGTGCTCGCGGGCCGTTACTCGGAAGTCCGGGTGACCGGCCGCGACGGAGCGCCGGGCGTGCAGGAGCTGGCAGCGTTCCTGCCCCCCGGCTCACGCGCGGCCAGGATGCCTGGGACGATCTACGCCGAACGTGTGACGGCGCGCGGCATCGAGGCTGGCCGCATGTTCGCCAGCTGCGCCCGCGAATTCGGCAGGACGCCGGCGCAGCTCGCGCTTCTCTGGTGCAAGGACCAACCGGGCATCACCGCCCCGATAGTCGGCGTGAGGACCCTGGCACACATGGAAGAGGCGCTGCCGGTTTGCGAAATGACACTCCTCGATGAAGAGCGGGCAGCGCTCGACTCGATCAATCCGCCCGGATCGACGCTGGTCAACTTCCACAACTCCGCCGGTTGGATGAAGGCGAAGGTGTAGAGCCCTGTGTCGACGACCGTGCTCACAGAGTGAAACCCGGCGAGGGACAGAACAGATGAAGAGCAGTCACAGTCGCCACATGTCTCGTCTCGCTGCCTGCGTGGCCGTTGTTTCGTTCCTTTGGGGAGGCTGCGGTGGCGGCGGCAGCCAGCCGGCCACCAAGGCGCCGGAGGGCCCGGAGAACCGCTGGCTCCGCGGGCTGTCCGCAACCGACGTGAAGAAGGTGGCGGAGTCCCGCGGGCTCGTGTGCGAGGGGCCGAGACTCGAGGGCGGTACGAGTGTCTGGACGTGCCAGACCCGGACGCCGCTCGTCTCTTACATGGTCAGGTTCTACGGTTCCGCGCCGCTAAAGATCGAGTACGTCACGGCGACGATAACGCAGTCGGGCCCGCCCAAAGAGGAACTCGTCGCACCGCTCTTCGTGGGCCTTGCCGGCCTCCACTTCGAGGGCAGCGACGCGCCGAAGGCCCGCGCATGGACCTCCGAACACTGCAAGACTGGCGGAACAATCCAGTTCGGGCCGGCCAAGTTCAGGATCCACGGCGACCTCGGCCGGCTCACCCTCGACATCAAGGCAGCCGGCTCGGACTGGTGACGCGCTCGACCGGCGAGAAATCCGTCGCCGCCTCACCGCGGCCCTCCGGCGGCGGCGAACGGAGCGAAAGCACGTGGGCCGTCACGCCGATCGCCACGACAGCAAGGCCGAGACGGATGAGGATGGAGTCCACTGCGAAAACCATGCTGTAGCCGATCGTCGACCAGAGCAGCACCAGGACGAACGCCTTCGTCCGTGCCGGCATTGCGCGATGCTCCCTGTAGTTTCGGATGTACGGGCCGAACAACCGGTGCGTCATCAGCCAGCGGTACAGCCGCTCGGAGCTCCGAAGGAAGCAGGCGGCGGAGATGAGCAGGAACACCGTCGCCGGCATCAAAGGGACGAACACGCCGATTGCACCGAGCGCCAGCGAGGCCATGCCGGCCGCGACGAGCGCGGCCTTTCGCAGTGGGAAGCGTCGCATTCGGGACCCGGACCATGATACCTGTAGGTGACCGGCGTGGCCAGCACGCCCTTACCCCTCGACTCCCTAGCCTCGGCACGCTCTTCGATGCGGCTCAGTCCTCGTCCCTCTGTCACCTCTCTCAGCGTTTGGTCCTCGCCGGCACCGGGACCGGCCACACGTCACGATGGCTGCCGCCGGCCCGCGAAAAGGAGAGCAATGCCGGCCACGAGCGCCACGCCGGCGCCTGCGCGCGGCGTCCGGCGACCCACGCTGAGCAATTACCGCGACGGCCGGCTAGCGCCGGCGCTCCGGGCTTCGCCGAGCCCGGCAGGACAGGCGGCGCGTGGCTGCTCACCTGGCGCTCGGGGACCCGGCCGTCGCCGGGCATGGCGGCGCACTGCTCCGCGGAGAGACCGGATGGGTGAACCGAGCTTGGCCGTTCGGGTTGAATGCTACGCGGGTCATCGTGGCGAGCAGACCCCGCGGCGTTTCTGGCTCGAGAGGCGCGAGGTGTCCGTAGCCGAGGTGCTCGATGCGTGGCTGGCGCCCGATCACCGCTACTTCAAGGTGCGGGACGACGACGGCGACATATACATATTGCGCCACGACGGTGTCGCGGACCGTTGGGAGTTGACGGTCTTCGGGCGCGGCTGAACGGCGGGTCCCCGTCTTAACGCCGACTCGGAGAGCGGCGCTTCTTGCGTCGGCCTCGACATGGCCCCGCCCCCAACGAAGCCGCCCAGCTTGTTCCGGCCGGGTGGGGGCGCGGCTTCAAGTTCTCGACCTGTGCCACGTGGTGGATCCGCCAGGCCGTCACTCGCGCCATCGCCGACTGCGGCCGCACAATCCGTTTGCCAGTCCACGTCGTCGAGTCGGCGAACCGCCTGGAACGGAGCCGCCGGGAGTCGGCCGAAGCGACAGACGTCGCCGACGGCCCAGGAACTTTGCGAAGTACAAGGAATCGCCTGTAGCCAAGGTCGAGGTGCTCCTGCGATCGACGCGCCTCCGCTGCTCGCTCGAGATACCCGTTGGCGAGCACGAGACGACGGAACTGGGCGCGCTCATGCAGGACCCGGGCTCGCGGACACCGGAGATCCTAGAACGGCAGGAGATGGCCTCGCTCGCCGAGCACGCGCCGGCGCCGCTGACCGAAGGCGAGCGTGAAGTGCTGCGCCTGCGCTACGGCTTGACCAACGGCCGCGAACACACGCTCGAGGAGATAGGCAGGCGGCTGGCGATCACGAGGGAACAGGTGCGCCAGATCGAGGCGCCGCCCTCGCACGTCTGCGCGCGGGCCGGAACGCAGCCTGGTACGACACTCCTGCTAAGATCCCTCCGTGGGCACGCGTTCCCCGGATGTTCTCGGTCTGTTCCGTCCGGCGGTTCGAGACTGGTTCCGGCGTTCGTTCGCCTCCCCGACGGCGCCGCAGGCGCAGGGCTGGCCGGCCATCGCCCGCGGCGAATCGACGCTCATCTGTTCGCCGACAGGGACCGGAAAGACGCTTGCCGCTTTTCTCTGGTCCATCGACCGGATCATGTTCGAGCCCGAACCGCCGCCTGGCCGCCGCTGCCGGATCCTGTACGTGTCGCCGCTCAAGGCGCTTGCGGCGGACGTCGAGCGGAATTTACGTTCGCCGATAGCCGGCATAACGAAGATCGCGGAGGAGCGTGGCGACCCCTTCGTGAAGCCAGCGGTAGGAATCCGCACCGGCGACACGCCTTCTTCGGAACGCGCGCGGTTCCTGCGCAACCCTGCGGACATCCTGATCACGACGCCGGAATCCCTCTACCTCTTGCTGACGTCACGCGCAAGGGAAGCGCTTCGCTCTGTCGAGACCGTGATCGTCGACGAGATCCATGCGCTCGTTCCGACCAAACGCGGCGCGCACCTCGCGCTATCGCTCGAGCGGCTCCAGGCGATTGTCCCATCCTTGCTGCGCCGCATCGGGCTGAGTGCGACGCAGCGACCGCTGGACGAGGTGGCGAGGTTCCTCGGCGGCGTGAACAGGCCGGACGAAAGTGCGGCGCTGACAGCTGCGGGAACTGAACGACACTCCGCCCTCGACAACGAGTTCGGCTCTCCGGGCAGCTCGATCGAATACAGGCCGGTCACGATTGTGGATGCCAGGCAGCCGAAGGGACTGCGACTCAGGGTGGAGGTGCCGGTCGAAGACCTCGCGCGGCTCGCCAAACCGGCTCCGGTGCTGAGCGGCCCGGCCGGTCAGGGAGCGGTGCAGCCCTCGATCTGGTCCTCGATCCATTCGCGGCTCCTCGAAATCGTCCGCCAGCACCGGACGACCCTTCTCTTCGTCAACAGCCGGCGTCTGGCCGAGCGCCTCGCGGCCGCGCTCAACGAGCTGGCGGGCGAGAGCATCGCCCGCTCGCACCATGGCTCGCTTGCGCGGGCACAGCGGGTCGAGATCGAGGACGCGCTCAAGGACGGGCGGTTGCCCGCGCTCGTGGCCACCTCCTCGCTGGAGCTCGGAATCGACATGGGCGCAATCGATCTCGTCGTCCAGATCGAGGCGCCGCCTTCGGTCGCGAGCGGCCTCCAGCGGATAGGGCGCGCGAGCCACCAGATTGACGCCGTCAGCGAGGGGATCATATTCCCCAAGTTCCGCGGCGACCTCGTCGCGGCTGCTGCGGTGACGCGGGCGATGCACGAGGGCCGGGTAGAGGCGACGCGCTACCCCCGAAACCCGCTCGATGTCCTGGCGCAACAGGTCGTCGCGATGGCGAGCGTCGAGGAATGGGAGGTGGATCGCCTCTACGCCGCAGTCCGGTCGGCCGCGCCGTTCGCCACGCTCAGCCGCCGGATGTTCGAGGGAGTCCTCGACATGCTGTCGGGGCGCTACCCGGCGGACGAGTTCGCAGAACTCCGGCCGCGGATCACCTGGGACCGCGTCGGCAACCGCATCACCGCGAGGGAGGGCGCGAAGAGAATAGCCATAGCGAACGGCGGAGCCATCCCGGATCGAGGCCTCTACGGAGTGTTCCTCGCGGGCGCGGAGAAGGCTGGAGCGCGTGTCGGCGAGCTGGACGAAGAGATGGTCTTCGAGTCGCGCGTGGGCGAGACATTCCTCCTCGGCTCGTCCGCATGGCGCATAGAGGAAATCACCAACGACCGTGTGCTCGTGTCGCCAGCACCAGGCGAGCCCGGCAAGATGCCGTTCTGGCACGGGGACAGGCCGGGCAGGCCGCTCGAGCTCGGCCTCGCCATAGGCGAGCTGACGCGCGAGCTGATCTCGGTGCCGCGCCCCGCGGCCATCGCGCGCCTGATCGAGGAACACGACCTCGATCGCGTCGCCGCGGAGAACCTGGTTCAGTACCTTGTCGACCAGGCGCAGGCGGCGCAGGTGGTCCCAGACGACCGCACTGTCGTCATAGAGAGGTGCCGCGACGAGCTGGGCGACTGGCGTGTCTGCCTGCTCGCGCCGCTCGGGACCCAGGTGCTCGCCCCGTGGGCGATGGCCGCCGAGGGCCGGATCCGCCGCGAGAAAGGCATCGACGTCGAGACGATGTGGTCGGACGATGGGTTCGTCGTCAGGTTCCCGGATACCGACGAGCCACCGGACCCGACGCTTCTCGTGCCGCCTCCGGACGATGTCGAACGCCTGCTTCTCGACCGCCTCGGAGGCACGGCGCTCTTCGCTGCCAGGTTCCGCGAGGTCGCCGCGCGGGCGCTCCTGCTGCCGCGGCGCCGGGCGGGAGTTCGAACGCCGCTCTGGCAGCAGCGGAAGCGCGCTTCGGATCTGCTCGCCGTGGCTTCGCGCCACGGGTCGTTCCCGGCGCTGCTCGAAACCTACCGCGAGTGCCTGCGCGATCTCTTCGACGTCCCCGCGCTCATCGGCCTGCTGACCCGCGTCGCCGACCGCTCCATCCGGGTCGTCACGGTGGACACCGAAAAACCGTCGCCGTTTGCGGCCTCGACGCTCTTCGGTTACACCGCGAACTTCCTGTACGACGGGGATGCGCCGCTTGCCGAGCGCCGGGCGCAGGCCCTGCTCGTCGACCCGGGGCAGCTGCGCGATCTCGTTGGCGAAATCGAGCTGCGTGACCTGCTCGACCCAGCAGTGGTGGATGAAGTGGAGGCGCAGCTGCAGCACCTCGACCCGCGCTGCCGTGTGCGGACGGCCGACGCGCTTCACGACCTGCTGCTCAGGGTCGGTGACCTGGCGCGGGAGGAGATTCAGGCGCGCGCTGCTGGCGATCTGCGAGGCGAGCTCGAAGCGCTCCTTCGAAAGCGGCGCGCCGTTGCCGTAAGCCTGGCCGGGGGCGAGCGGATCATTGCGGCCGAAGACGCGAGCCGATACAGGGATGCGCTTGGCGTACCCCTGCCACCCGGGTTGCCCGAACCATTCCTCGAGCCAGCGAGCAACCCGCTGCGGGACATCGTGCTCCGCTACGCGCGCACGCACTCGCCGTTCACTACCGCGGACCTTGCGGCCCGTTTCGCTCTGCCGCGCTCGGTCGCCGAGGCCGCTCTCCTCCGACTGGCCGCAGAAGGGCGCCTGGTGCAGGGGGAATTCCGACCGGGGCGACGCGGCCGCGAATGGGCCGAGAACGAGGTCCTGCGCCGGATACGCCAGCGATCGCTCGCGCGGCTGCGCCACGACGTCGAGCCCGTCGACGCTGCCGCTCTGGGCCGCCTCGCGGTAACGTGGCAGGGCGTGGCCCTTCGGCGACGCGGCCTCGACGCGCTCCTCGATGTCGTCGAGCAGATACAGGGCGCGCCGCTGGCAGCGTCAGTGCTCGAGCGCGAGATCCTCCCCGCTCGGCTCGAGGACTACGAGCCGTCGGACCTCGATTACCTCATCGGAGCAGGCGAGATCGTCTGGGTCGGCATCGAAGCGGTCGGCGAGCGGGATGGGCGTGTCGCGTTGTTCCTCGCAGACCACCTGCCGAAGCTCCTGCCCGACCGGCCGAAAAGGGTGCTGCACGAAAGGGCTGCGGGGATCATTGAGCACCTGCGCCAGAGCGGCGCCTCTTTCTTCCCGGCAATTCATGCGGCGGCTGGTGGCGGCTACCCGGGCGAGACGGTCGGCGCGCTCTGGGATCTCGTCTGGCAGGGCCTCGTGACGAACGACACTTTCCACCCGATTCGTGCGTTCACGCGCCCGCCTTCGAAACGAACGCGGAACGAGGCGCAGCCCTTCCGCTCGCGCCGGACGGCGGTGCCGCCAGCCGTCGAGGGGCGATGGTCGCTGATCGAGTCCCGGCTGAATCAACGCCCGTCGTCCACGGCGCGCATCACGACTCTGGCCTGGCAGATTCTGAACAGGTACGGGATCGTGACGCGGGAGGTAACTGCGGTCGAGGACATCCGTGGCGGGTTCTCGGCCGTCTACGAGGTCTTCAAAGCCCTGGAGCAGGCTGGACGGATACGCCGCGGCTACTTCGTCGCCGGGCTCGGCGCGGCGCAGTTCGCGCTGCCCGCTGCGGTGGACCTGCTCCGTTCGCTGCGAGACGAGCCCGAGCGCCCGCAAACCGCCGTCCTTGCCGCAACCGATCCGGCCAATCCCTACGGCGCCATCCTCCGGTGGCCGGAGGGAGCGCCGACCCGCAGCAGCGGGCCGGCGGTCGCGCAGCAGGGCAGCTACTTCAATCGTGAAGAACCCGACGATTCAAGACGGGAGCCCCGCCACGGTGAACGGCGCGGACCCAGTCGATCGGCCGGAGCGTCGGTCATCCTCGTCAACGGGGCCCTTGCCGCCTACGTGGGCCGTGCGGACCGGCAGATCGCCACCTACCTGCCAGAGGAGGAACCCTCACGAGACTTCGTCGCGCGCGAGGTGGCGAAAGCACTCCACGGCCTGGCCACCTCGGGCAACGATCGCGCCGGAATGCTGATAGCAGAGGTCGACGGGAGGCCCGTCTTCGAGCACGCGCTCTCGCCCTACCTCGCGGACGCCGGCTTCACCCGGCGCGCCGGCGGTTTCCAGGCGGCCCCACAGCGGGAGTGACGATGGGCCTTCAATCTGCCGTCACCGGAGTGACCGCCCGCCTCAAGGCGAAGCAACCAGGACGCGGACCTTCTCGACGAACGCTCGGCAGGCCTCTGAGTCCTCGCGGAGCGCATCGGCGGTCAGGACGAAATCGCGACCGTAGTCGGCCTCGAGCCGGTACTTCTGAAGCCGCGCAAAGAGCCGCGCATCGGCCGGGTCGAGACGGCCGCTCTTGACGAAGTGCTGTCCGAGAAGGCTCGCGAGGCCGGCGTGGGAGCGCGGCTCGACCCCTTCGGTCAGCAACAGAGCGACCGCGGCATGGTACGCGGCGTAGTAGAGTCGGCTCTCGGCATCGCGGAACAGCCGCGCCTCTATCAGCACGAACGCGGACCGCAGACTCTCGTCCGCGCGTTCGAGCTCGGAGGCGATGTTGGCGCGCTTGTTCTCGGGTGTCACAGCGGAATCCCTTCGCGATCGATCTCGAGCGGCGTGCTGCGCTCCCTACGCTTCCAGGCCTCGAACTCCGTGGCCGACATGACCATGGGCGAAATGACGACGCCGCCACCTTGCCAGATCAAGTCAGCTGCGAGATCCGTGACCCTGCGGTCATCCTCGCGGCTCACGCGGTCGAGCAGGACGAGGCAGTCCACATCGGATTCCTCTGTGGCCTCTCCGCGCGCGTAAGAACCGAAAAGCCTCAGCGACCGGACTCGGGCTCCGAAGTCGCGGCGGACCCCGGCAACGAACCTGTCGAGCGTCGCCCGAACCGCCGGCGGCAGCGCTGGAACAGTACGGGAAGCGGCCATCGGGCCCATTGTAAGAGAATCTGGTCTGCGGGCAACCGCGGCCTGCCCAAGGCAGGGCTCCAAGGGCCCCGACGCTGAGGACGCCGAGCCCACCGGGAACGGCGAGCGCGGCACGTGGATGCGGCATGGGGAAGGTGAAGTCAACGCAGGTAGAGGATCAACAGGGTCACGGAAACGGTGCTCGCCAACGTCGATACGAGCACGCACGCCGTGACGAAGTCGGGCGCGACATCGAACTCGTTGGCGATTATCGTGGTGAGCACCGCGCTCGGCATCCCCGCCTGGACGACAGCAGCCTGGCGGGCTGCCTCGGTCAGCCCGAGCAGGTGCGACACGGGAACGGCAACCATCGGCATCACGACGAGAGACAGGCATGCTGCCAGGGCGACCAGCGCCGGGCGCTTCGGCCACGCTCCCCTGTCGAGCTGCATGCCGAGGACGAATATCATGAGCGGGACGGCAGCGTCTGCCAGTAGTGCAACGGCACGCTCGACCGCCAGCGGAGGCCTTGCGCCCGTCGTCATCACGAGGGCAGCCGCAACCACACCATAGACGGCCGGCACGCGCAGCACGCCGCGCAGCGCATCCGGCGCCGAACGACGGCCTGCCGAAGCCAGGAAGACACCGAGCGTGTAGGTGAGCACCGCGTTCGCCACGAAGTACACCGAAGCCTGCGCCATCGCCTCCTGCCCAAACGCGAAAAGCACCACGGGCAGACCGTAGTTGCCGTTGTTCGAGAACATGACGACCAGGAGGAGCGCGCTCAGCGTCTGGCGGTCCATTCCCATCGGCAGCGCGATCGCCCGCGTCGTGATACCCGTAGCAAGTACGACGATCACGGCTGCCGCCGTCATGCGGGCGAACGCACCCGCTCCGATCTCCGAAGTCACGAGCAGCGTGAACACCAGGCACGGCGACAGGACGTTGAACGTGACGCGCGACAGGGTACGGACGTCGCCGCCGAGAACCCGGGCGAAGAGGAACCCCGCGGCGGTCACGATGAAGATAGGAAGAACGTCGTTTGCGAAGATCGACAGGAAGAGATGCACGGCGGGATTCTGACACAGGTCCGGACCTGCGCAGTGACCGAGCGGCGAGGACCGATTGGCGAGCGACGGGCGCTCGAGCACCGTGCCCTTCGTCGCGCGCGGCGCGTTGGCTTTCGCCCATGTGGTATGCTGACCTGTTGGGCAGCCGGGCGCGACCCGGATAGCACCCCGGCGGCCGCATCCCCCCGCGCAGACGGCCCTTTTCGGCCCAATGAACCACTCTCAGAGGACTCACGTGGATCCCAGACTCCTCGACCTGGAACGGCGGCGCGCCGAGCTGCAGGCCGGCGGCGGTCCCGAGCGGACGGCAAGGCAGCATGCACAGGGCAAGCTCACGGCGCGCGAACGCCTCGCGCTGCTCTTCGACCCCGGCAGTTTCATCGAGTTCGGGCTGTGGGTGAAGCACCACTGCCCTGACCTCGTCGGCAAGGAGTTCCCCGGCGACGGCGTGGTCACCGGCAAGGGCGAGATACTGGCCCGGCCGGCATTCGCCTTCTCCCAGGACTTCACGGTCGGCGGCGGTGCTGTCGGCGAGCGTCACGCGACGAAGATCGTCGAGTGCCTCGCCTACGCCCTCAAGTGCGGCGTCCCGGTTGTCGGCTTCAACGACGGCGGCGGCGCGCGCATTCAGGAGGGGATCGAGGCGCTGTCGGGCTACGGGCAGATCTTCTACCACAACACCTTGCTGTCGGGCGTCGTACCCCAGATCTCGGTGATAGCAGGGCCGTGCGCCGGCGGGGCCGCCTACTCTCCCGCCCTCACGGATCTCGTCGTCATGGTGAACCGCTCGGCGACCATGTTCATCGCCGGTCCAGAGGTGATCCGCGCTGCTACCGGCGAGAGGATATCGGAAGCGGATCTCGGCGGGGCCGCCGCTCACGCCAGCATTTCGGGCAACGTCCACTTCGTGGCGAACGACGACGCGGAGGCCGTCCTCCTCGTGAAAAGGATCCTTTCGTACCTCCCGCTCAACAACCTCGAGTCGCCTCCCGACCTCGGTCTCGGCGGGCCGGTCGTCGACGACCCGGCCATGGACGAGATCATCCCTGAGGATCCCCGCCGTTCCTACGACATCAAGCCGGTCATCGAGAGGCTCGTCGATCCGGGAAGCTTCCTCGAAATCCAGGCCGAGTTCGCGACGAACATGGTCATCGGCCTAGCGCGCCTCGGCGGGATGTCGGTCGGCATCGTGGCGAACCAGCCCGCGGTTCTGGCCGGCGCCATAGACATCAATGCATCCGACAAGGCCGCGCGTTTCGTGCGGATGTGCAATGTCTACAACGTTCCGCTCGTAACGCTCGTGGACGTGCCCGGCTTCCTTCCGGGCGTCGCCCAAGAGCACGGTGGGATCATCCGCCACGGCGCCAAGATGCTCTTTTCGTACTCGGCGGCGACGGTTCCGAAGCTCACCGTCATCCTGCGCAAGGCTTATGGAGGCGCCTACCTCGCGATGTGCTCGCGGGACCTGGGCGCGGATTCCGTTCTTGCGTGGCCGTCGGCCGAAATCGCGGTCATGGGACCGGAAGGTGCTGCGAGGGTCCTCTACAAGCGAGAGCTGGAGCGTGCGGCAGATCCGGAGGCCTTTCTGCAAGAGAAGATCGAGGAGTACCGGTCGGTGCACGCCAATCCGTACAAGGCGGCCGCAGCCTTCCACGTCCACGACGTGATCCGTCCGTCATCGACGCGGCGGCTGCTGATCGAGCGTCTCGGCATACTCCGGTCGAAGCGCGACCTGCGGCCGCAAAAGAAACACGGCAACCTGCCGCTCTGAGGACCCGATGCCATGCACCCGCTAGTCGTCGCGGCCCTCGCTTTCACGGTCGTCATGATCGGCATGGCGACGCTGACGGTCCTGCTCTACGGTTTGCGCCGGATGGCGAAGCGAACCGAGCGGACCGCGGCGCCGGCAGCCGGGGAGGCGGGCAGCCTCGAGTTCGCGCCGGAACTCGTCGCCGTCCTCGCCGCCGCCGCAGCCGCGGCCCTCGACTCGCCGGTAGTCCTGCATCAGATTCACGTCTACCGCGGGCCCGCGGCCGACCAGTGGTCGCGCGCCGGGCGGATGGACATCATGGTTTCCCACCGCGTGGAGCCGAGGCGATGAAGAAGCTACGGATAACGGTCAACGACAAGGTGTACGAAGTCGTCGTGCAGGTGCTGGAAGACGACGAGCGGGTGCCGGGCGCCAACCCGTACTCTCCGCTGCCCTTCATGCCGCCCGATCGCCAGGCGGCCGCGGCCCCGGCGCCGGCGGCTCCGCGCGCGCCGGTGACCACGCCCTCGGGCGCACAGATCAAGGGCGACCCCAACGCCATCCTCGCGCCGATAGCGGGAAGCGTTCAGAAGGTGTTCGTGCAGAAGGGTGCGAGGGTTGAGGCCAAATCCCCGGTCGTGCTGCTCGAAGCGATGAAGATGGACACCTACATCTACGCCCCGCGCGACGGTGTCGTGTCCGAGGTCGGCGTGGCGCCGGGAGACGCCGTCCAGGTTGGCGACTCCCTCATGCGGTACCAGCCGGAGGCTTGAGGTGGTCGAGTTCCTGCAGTCGACCGGTTTCGCGGCGGCCACATGGCAGCAGATGACGATGCTGTGCGTTGCCGCCCTGCTCCTGTGGCTGGCCATCGTCAAGGGGTTCGAGCCGCTCCTGCTCGTGCCGATAGGCTTCGGGGCCCTGATGGCGAACCTGCCGCTCAACGGCCTGATGACGCCGCCTCACGGCGATGAGATCGGCGGGCTGTTCCACTACATCGGCTACGGCGTGCGCCTCGAGATTTTCCCGCCGCTCATCTTCCTTGGGCTCGGCGCGCTCACGGACTTCGGGCCGCTGCTGTCGAACCCGAAGACGCTGCTCCTGGGAGGCGCAGCGCAGCTCGGCGTGTTCGGCTCGTTCCTCGGAGCGTATTCCCTCGGCTTCTCGCCGCAGGAGGCGGCATCGATCGGCATCATCGGCGGGGCGGACGGCCCGACCTCGATCTACCTTTCAGCAAAGCTCGCCCCGCACCTCCTCGGGCCGATCGCGGTTTCCGCCTACTCGTACATGGCGCTCGTGCCGCTCATCCAGCCGCCGATCATACGCGCGCTGACGACCCCGAAGGAACGCGCAATCCGCATGGAAGGCGACTTCAACGTGCCCCGCTGGCTGCGCATCGCGTTCCCGATCCTCGTCACCATCGCGGGCGCGCTGCTCGTCCCGGCGGCGACGTCGCTCATAGGGCTCCTGATGTTCGGGAACCTGCTCCGCGAGTGCGGCGTGACAGAGCGGCTCACGAAGTCCGCCCAGAACGAGCTGATCAACCTGGTCACGATCCTGCTCGGCCTTTCGGTCGGCGTGACGATGGGAGGCGACTCGTTCCTGAGGATCTCGACCATCAAGATACTCGCCCTCGGCTCGGTGGCATTCGCGCTCTCGACGGCGGGCGGCGTGCTCCTCGGCAAGCTGATGTCGCTGCTTCCGGGAAGCCCTGTCAACCCGCTCATCGGTGCCGCAGGCGTCTCGGCGGTGCCGATGGCAGCGCGCGTCGCGCACAACGTCGGGCAGGAA
This sequence comes from Vicinamibacterales bacterium, assembly GCA_041947015.1. GTDB lineage: Bacteria > Acidobacteriota > Vicinamibacteria > Vicinamibacterales > Fen-181 > JBHGBL01. The sequence goes on along the minus strand of JBHGBL010000002.1, from coordinate 319,382 downwards.
GCCGACGCCGGAAACTATCTCCTCATGCACGCCATGGGGCCCAACGTGGCAGGCGTCATCGGGACGGCCATCGCCGCAGGCGCGCTCCTCGCAATGCTGGGGTGAGCGGTCCGGCAGATCTCGCCGACTGCTCCGAGTGACCCGCGGCCGAACGTCCTACCCGGGACCCGGCACGATCTCCAGGACCTCGACTTCGGCACGGCCGTTCTCGATCGCCAGCCGCGCAACGCTCGGGACCGCCCTGAAGCGGCGCGGTCCCGCGGCCCCCGGGTTGACCGCCAGCCTCGAACCCTCACGGTGCACGGCTGCCTTGTGGGTGTGGCCGTACACGATGACGTCGGCATCGTAGCGGGCAAACAACTGCCCCGGTGTCGGGCTGCCCAGCTCGTCTCCGTGGGTAACGAGAACGGTGAGACCCGCGAGTTCACGCCGGATACGCCGCGGCAGGTTCGAGCCGGGGCCATCGATGTTGCCCGCAACGGCTTCGACGGGAGCAATCGCGGCGAGTTCCAGCAGGACGTCTGCGCCTCCGACGTCGCCCGCGTGAAAGATCAGCTCGACTCCCGCAAGTGCGCCGTGGCACTCGCGCCTGACGAGGCCGTGAGTGTCCGATATCAGCCCGATCACGACGGATGACCGATGCTCGAGCAATGTTCCAGATCGGATGTGCAGATCGGGAGAGATGAGCCCTCCTCCGTCAAACGAAGTGACGCTCGCCGGAAGCGCCGTCCGACCCGAAGCGATCCAACGCGAACGGCGCGAGGTCCACCCCTGCGTCGCCGACGGTAATCAGGTCGGCGAGGATCCTACCGGCGGCCGGGGAGTGCTGGAACCCGTGGCCGCTGAAGCCAGCCACCACATAGAACCCCTCGAGTCCCGGCGCCACCCCGATGAGCGGCATGGCGTCCGGCGTCATCTCGTAGAGGCCCGCCCACGCACGCGCGACGGCCGCGCCGGCAAGGGCCGGCAGCCGCCGCACGGCGACCTCGACGACCTGCGGAAGGAAATCCCAGCGGACCGTCTGGTCGAAGCCGGGTCTCTCGTCCGGGTCCCCCATCCCGAAGAGGACGTTCGCGCCCTCCCGGTGGAAATAGAAGCTGGTATCGAAGTCGATGACCATGATGTGCGACGCCGGCGCGAACTCCTCGATGGCGCCGCCCGGGAGCCGCCTCTTCCACCCCTCGACACAGGGCGGGCTCGCAATGAAGATGTGGCGGCGGAGCGGTGAAACGGGGACGTCGAGGCCTGCCATGTGTCCCACCTCTCCAGCCCAGGCACCCGCTGCGTTCACGACGACTGGCGTTTCGACTTCGCCGTCGGTCGTTTCGACAGCTCTGACCCTGCCTCGCTCGACTCGAATGCCAGTCGCCGCCGTTGCCTTCGCTATTTCGGCGCCCGCCGCCCGGGCAGCCGATGCGAAAGCGAGCGTCACGCCACCCGGGTCCGCTATGCCGTCGCGGCCGCAGAAGGTCGCGGCGGCGACACCTGACACCTCGAGGCCGGGCGCGAGACGCGCCGCGTCGCCCGGGGCGAGCCACTCGACCTGCACTCCGAGCCGGCGCTGCATTTCGGCGCCGCTGCGGAACGCGGCGACGCTCTCATCCGACGACAGGAGAAAAAGGTACCCGTCCTGGTGAAAATCGATCGGCGAGCCGACTTCTTCCTCGAACCGCTCGAACAGGCGTATCGACTCGATTGACAGGCGTACGTTGGCCTCGCTCGAGAACTGGTGCCGGACGCCTCCCGCGTTTCGCCCCGTCGAGCACGAGCCGAGGAACTGCTCGCGCTCCAGCAGCAGGATGTCCGTGACGCCGCAGCGGGTGAGGTGGAAGGCAACGCTGGCGCCCATGCATCCGCCGCCTATGATGACGACCTCGGCCTTGCGCTTCACGACCGTGATTATATTGCGTGCATCACGGAGCCTGCTCGGCGGCTGCGGGTGCCACCTTCGAGCGCAGCTGATGACCTCAACGTCGGGCCGGCGCTGCAGCGGCCCCCGCAACGGCGGCCACCAGCTCGTCTGGCAGCACCGGTTTGGCCACGTGCCGCGCGAAGCCTGCAGCCAGCGCGCGCTCACGATCCTCGGTGCGGCCGTAGGCCGTCAGCGCGATCGCCGGGACCTTGGACAGGCGCTCCCTAGTCGACCTCCGGACCGTTTCAATCAGGCGGTAGCCGTCATCGCCAGGCATCCCGATGTCGGCCAGGAGCACGTCAGGCACCGCATCGTGCAGTGCGGCCAGTGCCTCCGCTGCCGAAGCCGCAGTCCTGACGTCGGCCCCCGCACGCCTCAGCACCGCTTCGATAAGCGCGCGCGCGTCCGCCTCGTCGTCGACTGCCAGCACCGACATGCCCGTCAGCACGCCGGCCGATGGCCCGGGCGGGTCCCCCGGCTGACCAGCCTTGTCGACGCTGCCGGCGCGCGGACGCTCGTCGCTTTCGACGATCGCGCGCACCGGGAGCCGCAGCGTGAACGTGGAGCCGAGGCCCCTGCCAGCACTCTCCGCCTTCACCGTGCCCCCGTGCAGCTCGACCAGGTACCGCACAATCGCCAGGCCGAGGCCGAGGCCGCCCTGCTGGCGCGACGTCGAGCTGTCTGCCTGCCGGAATCGGTCGAAGACGTAGGGCAGGAAATCAGCTTCGATGCCGATGCCCGTGTCCTTGATTTCCACCTCGATCTGGGAGTCGACCCGCCCCAGCCGGACCTCGACGCGGCCGCCCGCCTGCGTGAACTTCACCGAGTTCGAGAGCAGGTTCCACAGGACCTGCTGCAGGCGGTCGGGATCGCCAACGATCCTCGCCGGCGCCCCAACGCCGGTCGGCTCGATCGATATTCCCTTCGCCGCGGCGGCCGGCCTGACGACGTCCATCGCGCTGCGCAGCACAGAGGCGAGATCCACTTCGCGGACGTCGAGGGCGAGCTTCCCCGCGACAATCCGCGAAACGTCGAGGACGTCGGCGATGAGCTGTGCCTGAGCGCGAGCGTTGCGAGATATGCTCTCGATGGCGCGCTTCCTCGTATCGTGGTCCAGCAAATCGCGCGACAGCATGTCCGACCAGCCGATGATCGCGTTGAGCGGTGTTCGAAGCTCGTGAGAGAGAGTCGCCAGGAACTCGTCCTTCAGGCGGTTGGCCTCGGCGAGCTCCAGCTCGCTGCGCTTCCGAACAGTCACGTCCATGAAGATCACCGCAAACTGTCCGGGGGCCGGCTGATATGCGAAGACCTCATAGTACCGCCCGAGCACCGGGGAGTAGTCCTCGAAGTGAACCGGTTCGCCCGTGAGGGCGACCCGCCCGTAGACCTTCACCCACCGCGGGTTGTCGCCGGGGAGCACTTCGCTCATGAGGCGGCCCACGACGTTGTCGCGCACCAGCCCTGTGAGTCTCTCGAAGGCGGGATTGATGTCGATGAACCGGTAGTCCCTCGGTTCACCCCGCTCGTCGCACACTATCTCGTGGAGGGCGAAGCCCTCGGTCATCCCGTTGAAAAGGGCGCGATAGCGCGCCTCGCTCGAGCGCAGCGACGCCTCGATCTGTTTCCGCTCGGCACTCTCGATCACCTGCCACCGCTCTCCGCGCCGTATCAGAGCAAAGGCATGATTGCTCATCACGTCCATGATCTCGATGGCACCGCACTTCGCCAGGCTGTACGTGCACATCGCGAGCATCGGGTGCTTGCCGATCACGGCGTTGACCGAGGCCTCGTAGTCGGTGAAGTCGGCCCAGTCGGATTGCTCGAGCCAGAACGTGTTGCCCGTCAGGCGGAGGCCCTCGAAGCCGCGCGCCTTGGCTGCGTCGAGCTTTCGCAACCATCCGTCGAGCACGCGCTTGGCGTCGAACGTTCCGCCTGCTGTGTACCACTCGTCGTGCTCAAGGAACTCTATCTGCCCGCGTGCGATGTAGTCGTCGAGGCTCTGCACAGCAGACCTCATGGCCACCTTCGCGCTTTCCGCCCGGAGCGGCTCGGAGGCGATCCACATGCAGAATTCGTTCGCCTCGAGGCCCGCCTTGAAATACGGCACAAGCACATCGACGAGATCGTGCTCGTCCTGGTAGAACTGGCAGAAGTGCGTCCCCCATGGCACGTCGCCGATGATCTCGATTCCGGTGCATCTCATGCGTGAACCTCGGAAGCAGGCGTCGGACGAACGGGTGAGAGGCGACTCTCGCCAGGTACCCGGCGGCGGCAGATGGGCTGTATATCTTCCGGCGAGGATTATACGCTTCTTCGCGACAAGCGGTCCTGCCGCCGCGTGCTCGGGCAACCTCAACGCGACTGGGGCAGAGCACACGGCGAGCTGGCCGCCCGTTGAAGAGGTAACAGAGATAACATGCGCGCCCGACGCGACGGTGCCGGCCCGCCACCCGGAAGCTCGCAACTGTTGACTTCGTCGGTACTAAGAAATTAGTATTTTCACGGTGTCCTGCATGAGATGCACGGGAAGAGCCGCCTGCGCCGCACTCCTGCTGGTGGTGCCCGGTTTCGTTCTCCAAGAGCCGGCACCCGCCGACGCATCGGCGATGCGAGCCCTGGTCGACCAGTACTTTGCCGCCTTTGCGGCCGAGGACCACGCCGCGTTCGCCTCAATCTGGCACACGGCATCACCTGACGCCAGCACCAAGAAGGCGCTCGCCACCTCTCAGTTCTTCACCTACGACTTCCGCTTTTCGGGCATCGGGGTCGCGCGATGGGCCTCGGGCCCGGAGGGACCGGTGGCGCGTGTCATCGCCAACGCCAGAATCACCGATACGCGGCGCAAGCAGGCAGAGAACGTGACGTGGCTCAGAGACTTCGTCTTCCGGCAGGAAGAAGGCGCGTGGCGCATCTGGCGCGAGGAATCGCCCGTTGACAGTCTCGCCGCGCTGCTGGAAAAGGCGGCGACCGAGGAAGAGCGGCTGGCGATACTCGACAGGGAGCCTGACCTCGTGGCGGAACCGCTTCGCGCAGCGCTGAGCCGTCGGGCGAACGCGGCCTACATGAAGCGCGACAACGTCAGCTCGGAGGGGCTGCTGAAGCTGGCAGCGACGGTGGCCGAGCGAGCAAAGGACCCTCGAAGTCAATGGTCCGCCTGGGTCGACCTGGGTCTCCACTACCAGGCGCTGGAGGACCTTCAGAAGGCGACGGAATCGCTTGCGAAGGCCCGTGACTACCTGGCCGCGGCGGGAGAGACGGCCAGGCTTGGCGACACCGAGATGAACCTCGCGGGCATACGCTACAAGCAGGCGGTGCTCGAACAGGACGAGAAGGCACGCTTCTCTTTGTACTCCGAGGCGGCCGGCCATTATCGGCGGGCTCTGGCGGCTTACGAGGCCGTGGGCGAAACGGGCTGGCACGCCTCGATCCTCCACAGCCTCGGCAACACGTCGTACCTCCTCGGGCAGTGGGATCAGGCCCTCGACTACTACAAGAGGACTCTTGCCATCCAGGAGCAGGCCCTCGCCGAAGCCGGCGAGAAACGGACGATGCTGCAGGTGCGGGGCGTGGCTGCCGCGCACCAGGCAATCGGCATGGTGCTCAAGGAGCAGGCCGACTACCCGTCGGCATTCGAGGCGCTTTCAAGGAGTCTGGCCGCCTACGCCTCCTTCGACGACAGGTCCGGAATGGTCAACGTCGAGCGGGAGCTCGGCGAGGTGTGCCGCCTGGAGGGCGACTTCACCCTCGCGTTGTCCCATTTCCTCTCGGCCCTGGACATGGCGGTGAAGATCCGGGCTGACGCCAGGGACCCTGTGAACGAGGCGAAGCTCCTCGCGGAGATCGGCGAGGTCTACGCCCTCGAGCAGCGTTACGCGGTCGCGCTCGGCTACCTGCAGAAGAGCCTCGAGATCTTCGAGCGCGCCGGGGAGCGCGAGGCGGTCGCAACCGTCCTCGGCGGAATGGGGGGAGCGCACTTCCTAGCGGGCAGCTTCGACCTCGCGCTCGAGAGCTACAAGAAGAGTCTCTCGGTTCGCGAGGAACTGAAGGACGATCGCGGCGCTGCGCTCACGTTCGCACAGACAGGCCTCGTTCTCAAGGCGCAGGAGAAACTCCCGGAGGCGCGCGCGTCGTTCGCGCGGAGCCTCGAAAGGGCCAGGGCTGCCGGCGAAAGGTGGACGATGGCGGTCGCGCTGACGCTTTCGGCCGAGGCCGCGTGCGCGGCGGACTCTACGGACGAGGCGCTGGAGCTCGCAGCCAGGGCGTACACACTGGCAAAGGAGGTCGACGACCTCGACATCGCGATTCGGGCGAAGATCGCGGAAGGCGACGCAAGGCGCCTCCGGAGCGAGTTGAGCGAAGCCGAAGCCGCGCTGAGCGAAGCCGTTGCCCTGGCAGACCGCGTCCGCGAGGCTGGCATCCGCTCGGACGAACGGTTCTTCAACGACACGATTGCGCCGTTCATCGCCCTGGTCAACCTGCTTCTGGAGCAGCAGCGGACCGGAGATGCATCCGATCTCCTGGAGCGCGCAAGGCAGGTCAGGATGCAGGGCATCTTGAAGGGCGCGCGTGTGGTCAAGGGGCTGTCGGCCGAGGAGCGGGAAGAGGAATCGAGGCTCGAGAAGCGCGTCGTGTCGCTTCGACGCCAGCTGAGAAAGGCCAGCGAGGGCAAGGACGCCGGCGCCGCGCGGCTCGCGCAGCTCTCGGCGGAACTCGTGAACGCAACGGCCGCCCACAAGGAGTATGAAGATCGCCTGTATGCTTCTCGCCCCGAACTCCAGGTGCTGAGGGCACGAGGGGAAACGGCCACGCCTCCCAGAAGCGCTGAAGCGGCCATCGATTCGAGCACAGCGCTTCTCGAGTACGCCGTGACCGAAACCGCCACGTGGCTGCTGGCAACAACGCTGCGCTCCGGCGGCAGTGGAAGCAGCGGCTCAGAGGCGAGCCCCGGTGAGGCGAGCGCCGCGGGGGAGTCGGGAGCCCAGAAGACGCGGGATGAAGGCGCGGCTTCGCCCCTAGACGTAGCCGTCTTCAGGATCGACATGACGCCTGCCGAGCTGGCAAAGCGCGTATCCGGTTTCCGGACCGCCATCGCCGAGCGGACGGACGACTGCGAGACGCGCGGCCAGGAGCTCTGGGCGCTTCTCCTCCAGCCGGCAGCAGCACAGATTTCGGGCAAGCGCCGGCTCTTGATCGTTCCCGACGGTTCGCTCTGGGCGCTTCCCTTCCAGGCGCTGCGGTCTGCCGCCGGCCGTTACGTCATCGAGGATGCTGCCGTTGCCTACGGCCTGTCCCTGACCGCACTTGCCGCGTCGGCCGAACGACAGGCCGACCGCCAAGCGACGGAGTTCGACGTCGTCGCTGCCGGCCTCGCGGCAGCCGGGCCGGCGGCATCCAGGCATTTGTCGCTCGCCCGACCCGACTTGAAGTTCGCGCCTATGCTCGAGGCGGAGCGCGAGGCGAAGTCGGTCGGCGCGCTGTTTCCGCCGGGCCGCGCCCGGGTCCACGCCGGACCTGCTGCGCTCGCAGAAAAGGTCGCGGCAGACGCATCGAAGGCAGCAATCCTCCACCTCGCGCTGCCAGCCGTCCTTGTCGATGCAAGCCCGCTGCACAGCCTCATTGCCTTCTCAGCGCCCGAAAAACGCGAAGCCCGGGCCACTCCTCTTCTCGAGGCGTCCGACGTGATGGACTGGGACGTCACCGCCAGAACGGTCTTGCTGTCGAGGGTGCATGGCGACCCCGGCCAGCAGAATATCGGTGCGGGCGCCCACGCGGTCGTGTGGTCGTGGTTCGTTGCCGGCGTGCCGACGACGGTGATGACGAGCTGGGTGGTCGACGCGACGTCCACCGTGACGCTCGTGAGGAACTTCGTCCGCAACGTGTCGCGGGCGCCGGCGCCGCCAGCCGCCGCTTCACCCGACACAGCCAGGCCGGCGCGCACACCTTCCCCTTCACTTCGCGCTTCCGAAGCTCTCCGGCGGGCAACGCTGCCGCTCCTCGAGGGTCCATCTCGCCACCCCTACTTCTGGGCCGGTTTTTCGGTCTTCGGTGACTCGCGGTAGATCGCTCCGCTTCGTGCCTTCGTATCTTCGTGGCCCCGTGATCCGATGAGGAACACCTGTGTGATCCCTGCTCAGCGACTTCCTGCGCCTCCGGTACCGGCACGCGCCTCGATGTGCCCTTCGCCCGCCGGGAGGGCAAGCGTGATCAGCGCGCCGAGGGCAAGGAGTAACGCCAGCCCCTGCAGCGCGAAGGAAAGGCCCATCAGGTCGCCCGCCAGGCCGACGATCGGCACCGCCATGCCGCCGACGCCCCATGCAACCCCCATCATCAGCGAGGAGACCGTGCCGGTCGCCACCGGCGCGATCATGTGGGCGTAGGTGATGTTCACTGGCAGCGTGGACCCGAGGAAGAAGCCGCCGGCCGTCAGCAGGATGAGAGACAGCGGGCCCGTGACGAGCGGGACGGACGCAAGGAGCGGCACTGCGAGGAACAGCGACCACGCGATGACGCGCCGCGGGCCGAAGTGGTCTGCGAAGGGGCCGCCGGCGAGGCCTCCGGCGCTGCCAGCCATCAGGTAGAGGGTAACCGCAAGGCCCGCGCGGCTGACGGACATGCCTTGCCGCGTCATGAGCACAGGCAGGAACGTCGAGTAGCCCGCCGACACCATCGTCCGTATGACGACAACGGTCCACAGGAGGGCGAGCGGCGCCGCGTAGGGTTCGAGGGCGCTGAACCCGTTTCGCTCGCCCCCGAGCGACAGCCGGACATCGGGCACCCGCCGCATGGCGTGAGGCAGGAACATCAGCGCCGGCAGCGCAAGGACAGGAGTCCACCCGAGGCCGAACCGCTGTGCGAAGGGAGCGAATATCACCGGTGCGATGGCGTTTCCAATCGTGCCCCCGGTGACGTGGATCGACATCGCCAGGCCCCGGCGCGAGCCGCCAACGCGGTTTATGATGGCGGCAGCGGTCGGGTGGAAGGCCGCACTGCCGAGGCTTCCGGCTACCAGAATCGCGCCGAGCGTCAGCGTGGAGCCGGACAGTCCCGCGAGGCTCAGCACGGCTACGGCCACTATGGGGCCGAGGACCACGAGCATCTTCGGCCGCCAGCGATCGGCGAGAGGGCCGAAGAAGAGCTGCGCGACCGATCCGGCTACCTGCGTCGCCATCGCGAGCGCGCCCGCCGCGGCAAGCGAGAGACCGAGCCGCGGAATGAAGAGGGGCAGCAGCGGCGCGTAGATGTTCGAGAATATGTCGTTCACCAGGTGCGTGGCCGAGAGGGCCACGACGGCTGGCGGGATATCCGGACGCTTCACCTGACCAGTCGTTTCCGGGGGGTCAACGGCAGCCGTTAGGATAGCAGAGATCGGGGGCGCGCCCCAGGCGGCCGGCCCGGCCGGCGTACCGCGCACCCACATGCGGATGAACGGCCAGTAGCACGTCTACAGGCGGGGTTGAGAAGTGGCGGCGTCCCCGCGCCGCCATGCGCATCGTCATCGCTCCAGAGTGGGTAGCGGTGGGCTTCAACGTCCCGGTGGCCGAGTTCATCGAGGCAGCCGGCCTCGCGCGCCTCACCTACTGGCGCCCGGCGTGCCAGGAAGCTCGACTCCGCCTGCGAACGCCGCCGCGACAACGAGGCAAAGCGTCAGGCAGAGGCCGCTGGCGCCATCGAACGCCGCCAGGCCCTCCAACCGAGGACTGCAAGGACGAGGAAGGCCGCGTAGAGGAGCGTCGTGAGGTAGAGCCCCTGCGACAGGTACATCGCGAGGTAGACGGCGTCCACGGCAATCCAGATCAGCCAGTTCTCGATCCACTTGCGCGTCTGGAGGGCCTGCGCAACGAGGCTGAACGCCGTGGTCGCCGCGTCCGAAGCCGGCAGGGCCGCGTCGGTGAAGCGTCTCAGCGCAGTCCCTAGGATCACGGCCGCGACGGTGCCCGCTGCCAACAGGCCGGCGAGCGCCCTGCGCGGCGAACGCGTCACCTTCAGCGCCCCGCGGTCTTCTCCGCCACGGACCCACGAATGCCAGCCGTAAAGGGCGAGGGCCGCATACAGGATTTGCAGGACCGCAGCCGCGTACAGCCTCGCCTCCCAGAAGACGGCAGCGTACGCCGCGACGCAGGCGAGGCCAGCAGGCCAGCAGCGCCAGTCCTCGCGGACGGTCAGCCAGATGGCGATGAAGCCGAAGACGACTCCAACTACCTCGAGCCAGGTCATTCGGGCCGCCTCACATCCTCACATCGAGCCCGACGAACACGCTCCGGGTCGCCTGCGGGTAGAAGTAGCGCACGCCGAACGCAGCGCCGGTCCCCGCACCGGGGCCTCGCACCAGGTACTGGTAGCTGTAGCCGCTCGGGTAGATCCCGCGGTTGTCGAGGACGTTGTCAACCTGCACGCGCAGGCGCGGTTCACCGGCAGGCACCCACCTCGCCAAGGGGATCGTTGCAGTGAGGTCGAGGCACAACCAGGACGGCGTGCGGAGACCGAGCGTGTTCGTGTTGTCGAGCCACGCCTCGGCCACCCAGCGGCCGGAGGCGGCGAAGGTGAACCCGCGAACGGGCTCCACCTCCACCCGCTGGTTCAGCGTCGCCGCCGGCGTGAGCAGCGGCCGGACGTCGTCGAAGGTCCTGGGCTCGCTGGCCACCCACCCGCCAGAACCGTCGAAGACGTCGTAGAACTGGGTCCAGCGCGCGATGCGGTCGTGGCTGATGGTGGCATTGGCCGCAAACCGGAGCGAAGTTGTGGGGCGATAGTCGATGTCGAACTCGACGCCGCGCCTGTGGCTCCTCGGGACGTTCCGGCGCAGTGGCAGGCCGATCTCGGAGAGCTCGCCCGTGAGCGCGATCTCGTTGCGGAATTCCATGAAGTACAGGTTGGCGGTTGCCGTCACCTTGCCGGCCTGCAGCGTCAGCCCGCCTTCGACGTCGGTGACCCGCTCCGACTCGACCGCGTCGAGGGCGTACAGGATGGTTGGATTGTCTTCGCCGGCGAAGAGGTCCGCCCTGGTGGGCTCACGCGTCGTGCGGCCAACAGAGACGTAAGCCTGCAGCGAACTGCCCAGAGGCACTCGCACGCCGGCCTTCGGGTTGACGAAGGTCCACGAGGTAGAACCTATCTCCAGGCTGCCCTGGTAGCCGAACCCCACCCGGCGGACCTGCAGGTCCCCGTAGAGGAGCGCCGGCCCGGTGTCCCACTCGACCTTCAGGAACGCGTCCGCGGTCGTCTTGTCGCCGTGGTTGACGTATTCCCTTCCCTGGCCCACCACGTCACGAGTGTGGCGGCTGCCGTAAAGGTAGGCGTGCGCGCCCGCGTTGAAGCTGGCGCTGCCCCTCTCGTGCCGTAAGTTGACCATCGCGCCGCCGTACGACCAGTCGAGACCGTACTGGTGAAGGCGGGTCCTCTCGGCGTCCGCGTAGATGCGGTACCACCCGCCGGCATCCTGGAAGTACGCCTGGCCGGCCACGCTGGTCGTTCCGTTCAGGAAGCGTGTGTACTGAACGTGGGCGAGCGCCTGCGTGAAGCTGTCCCGCTCGTCGGGCGACATCGGGTTCTGGCGGCGGTCCTGTTCGAGCAGCTCAGGCTCAACCGCGTAGTAGGCGAGATGGGTGCGCGCGTGGCCGAGGAAACCGAACGCCCTGACCAGCGACCGTTCGCCGTGCCGCGCCACGCCGACGGCAACGCCACGCTGGCGGGCCCCGGAGTTGCGTCGATAGCCATCGGAGTCGCGGTAGGCTGCGCGGGCGAAGAGGGCCAGGCCCGGCCCGAAGGTGCCCGTGTGGACAGTCAGCCCGATCCTTCTCGTCGCGAACGAGCCGAAAGTCGCGTCGGCTGAAATCTCCGATTCCGGCTTCGGATCGACGCTGGCGAAATTGACCGACCCGCCGTAGGACGCGGCGCCGAAGGTCGAGGCGCCGACACCGCGCTGGATCTGGACGCTGTCGATTGAAGCGGCAAGGTCGGCGTAGTTCGAGAAGTAGACTGCGGAATCCTCGGGCTCGTTCAGCGGAACGCCGTCGAGGGTCATGTTGAGCCGGGTCTGCTGAATCCCTCGAAGAGACATGTACGAATAACCCGCGCCGCCGCCTGCGTCGGCGTACTGGGTCAGCGAAGGCGCCTCTTTGAGGAGGAACGGCACCTCCTGGCCGTAGTTGCGCTTCGATATCTCGATCCTCGGGATGTTTGAGACCGTGATCGGGGCACCGGCCTCGGCGCGGACGGCGCTGACGACCACGTTCTCCTCGAAGCGGTAGGGCAGCGCGTCGAGGGAGAAATCGACCGGGGCGATGCTGCCGTCCACCTTCACGGCGCGGTCCCGCGGTTCGTACCAGGGGTGCCTGACGCGCAGAACGTGGTCGCCGGGCCGCAGCCGAAGAACGTAGTGGCCCCGCTCGTCGGTCGCGGTCTCGATGCCGTCCGGCTCCGCGCGAACGACCGCGCCAGCGACCGGAGTGCCGGCCGCCGTGAGCACCGTCCCGGTAACCGCCTGCAAGACCGGCGCCTGGGGCAGCTGGGCGCCGGACATCTGCGCCGGCGCCGCAACGAGAAGCGGCAGGACCGTTGCCACCGCCCAAGCCCGAAAGGTGAAGATCTGAATCCTGAGCGCCGAGCGGCGCTCGCTCCTGGACGACTTCATGGAAGCGCCTCCTCCCGGCCGTCGTTCAGTCGCCGGCCGGCAGCCGAGGCGGTTCCCAGGGAGGTTGAATCGCGCCTTCCCTACGCCGGTATGACCCGGTTCAGGTTCGAAGGGTGTGATCTCAGGCCGTCAGGCCACCCCTAGGCTTCCGCCATCGAGAAGTGTCCTATCAGCGGTTGCGGAAGTCAACATCGGACCGTCCGCGAGAACTACCATGGCACACGGAGCCCCAGCTCGCGCACCTTCGCTTCGATGTCGCGACGCTCGCGGCTCGGGAGCAACCGTCCGTCGGCGCCTCGCTCAATGAGGCCCGCAGCCTTCACCTGCTCGATTGCCTCGTCTGGCTTGCCGGCCGCGAGCGCCCTAACGACCCGGCCTTCGAGCCGCGAGAGGCGCATGGCGTGGAACCGGTAGTCGAGAAACGCCTCCCACGCCAGCGGGACCCACTTCGCGACGATTTCCTCGCCGATGACGTTTGCGTAGGCCCGGATCTCTTCCTGCGCTCGAAGGTCCATCCTGAGCTCGAGGAAGTGGAGCAGGTTGTGGAGATCGATCTTCCAGTACGCCTCTGTGTACGTGGAGAGCGGCAGGTCCTTGCGCGCCTGCTCGCGAGCGACGCCGGCCGCCAGCCGGCCCTTGTAGACGCTTCGGGCGTGCTCCTGGAGTTCCGCCTCCTCTGCTGAAAGCCGGTTGCCCGCACCCGGCTCGAGGAAGCCATTGCTCCCCTGGCGGTTCGAAGCCGACTGCCGGCGCCATCGGTCGGGCCTCGTGCGCTGCGCGGCGTCGATTGCCTCCGAGTAGCGCGTCGAGTACTCATTGACGTTCGCCGTCCGGTGGCGTATCCACTGGCGCCAGACGTCCATCGGGGCGCGCACGTGCAGCTTCACCTCGCACATCTCGAAGGGCGTGGTGTGATCGTGCCGCATCAGGTAGCGGATGAGCGCACGGTCCTCCTGGACGCGCCTCGTCCCTTTCCCGTACGAGACCCGCGCCGCCTGGACGATGGCGGCATCATCGCCCATGTAGTCAACCAGCCGGACGAAGCCTTCGTCCAGGACCTTGAACGGCTCGCCGAGGACGGCGTCCAGGGCCGGTATGCAGGGACGCTTGAGCTTCTCCGCGCCCGGCGCATCTCCGGCGCGATTGTCGGTTGTCAAGAATGTCTCCGTGCAGTGCACCCTTACAAAGAGGACGTCGCCGCGGCACCAGTATACGTCGTGGGGGAGCGATCAGCTTTCAGTTTTCAGCGATCAGCTTTCAGCGGTCAGCGATCAGCCGACAAGTCTCCCATCGGCCGCTCGGCGGTCCTTCGCCGGGGTAGCGCGGTCGTCCCACTCGTTCCTGAGCAATGACATCGGATCCTCGATCCCCGATAAAATACACGTTTCTCCCCGGAGCGACCTTCGCTCCCTGCGAGGACCATATGCGGAAAGACTTCCGGCGCATCGCCATCATAAACCGCGGTGAGCCGGCCGTGCGGTTCATTCACGCGGTCCGCGAGTACAACCTCCAGCATTCCGCGGGGCTGGTGACCATAGCCTTCTACACCGAACCCGATCGAAAGGCCCTATACGCTCGCGAGGCGGACGAAGCCGTCGATCTCGGCTCGGCGACCTACGTCGATCCTCTCGACGGCCAGCGCAGGGCCAGCCACCTCGACCTCCCGAGAGTCCAGCAGGCGTTGGCGAGCGCGGGCGCCGAGGCCGCGTGGGTGGGCTGGGGGTTCCTGTCCGAGCGTGCCGACTTCGCCGAACTCTGCGATCGCCTCGGCATCGTGTTCATCGGCCCGAGCGCCGTTTCGCTCAGGCGGCTCGCCAACAAGATCAGCGCGAAGCGGCTGGCCGAGGAGCTGGCGATCCCCGTGATCCCCTGGGCGGGCATGGCGGCAGTCACGCTCGATGCAGCGCGGGCACAAGCCAAGCGCCTCGGCTACCCGGTCGTGGTGAAGGCCGCCGCGGGAGCGGGCGGCCGCGGCCTCAGGCGCGCGGACACGGAAGCCGATCTCACCGATGCCTTCGTAGCCGCCCGGCAGGAAGCAGCGCGCAGCTTCGCCGATCCGACAGTCTTCATCGAGCGGTGGGTCCGCGACGCGCGTCACATCGAGGTGCAGATTCAGGCCGACCGCCACGGGGCGATCGCGGCTCTGGGCACGCGGGAGTGCACCGTCCAGAGGCGGCTCCAGAAGCTGCTGGTGGAGGCGCCGGCCCCGTCGCTCACCTCCGCGCAGGCTGCCGAGGTGACCGGCTACGCACTCTTGCTTTGCGAGGCCGCACACTACGAAGACCAGGCGACGGTGGAGTTCCTGTGGGACGGCGGCGACCGGTTCGCTTTCATGGAGGTCAACCCCCGGCTCCAGGTCGAGCACGCGGTGACGGAGATGACCACTGGCCTGGATCTCGTCAAGCTACAGCTCCACATCGCGCGCGGCGCGAAGCTCCCGTTGCCGTTTCCTGCGCCCAATGGCCACGCGGTTGAAGTCAGGCTCAATGCCGAGGACCCTTACTCGAACTTCGCTGCTTCCCCGGGCCAGGTCGAGTTGCTCCGAATACCCACCGGACCCGGCGTGCGCGTCGACCTGGGCATAGAAGAAGGCGGCAACATCCCGGCCGAATACGACGCTCGGATCGGGCGCATAGCGGCCGGCGGACACTCGCGCGAAGAGGCCATCGGCCGGCTGCAGCGGGCGCTTGCCACCTGCGCGGTCGTCGTAGCGGGAGGGACGACCAACAGGTCCTTCCTGCGCGGCCTGCTCGAACGCGACGAAATCCGGCGAAACCAGGTGGACACGGGCTGGCTCGACCGTCTGACCGCCACCGGCGAGCACGTCTCGGATCGGAATGCCGACATCGCCCTCATCCAGGCGGCAATCGAGATCTACGACAACGAATTCGCCTCCGAGCTCCAGACGTTCTTCACTTCAGCCTCGCGCGTCCGGCCGGTGGTCCGGGGCGAAGCAGGCCGCGAGGTACAGATCAGCTACCGCGGCCACCACTACCGGTTCGTCGTCTACCGCTCGTCGCCCAATGACTACCGGCTCGAGATCGATGGGCAGAGGATCGATGCGCACGTCGAAAGGACAGGTGCGGTCGAGAGGTGGTTGACCTGTGGCGGGGAGAGGCACCACGCGGTGGCGGTAACGCAGGGCTACTCGTGCCTTGTCGAGGTCGACGATGTGCCGCACGTCATATCGCGGGCGGACGCGGGCATCGTCAGAGCCGAATCGCCGGCCGTGGTGGTGCGGGTGCTCGTCCAGGCCGGCCAGCGGGTGGTCGCCGGTGCGCCGCTCGTCGTGCTCGAGGCGATGAAGATGGAAACCACCATCACGGCGCCCTTCTCCGCCGCCGTGCGGCAGGTGCTCGTGATGAACAACGCCCAGGTAGGTGCGGGCGCACCGCTCGTGCACCTCGACCCGGCGCTCGATGCGCCGGGAAAGGCCAGCCTGCGGGTCGAGTTCGACGGAGCTGTGCCCGTCTCTGGCGCTGCCGCCCGCGCCTCTCGGACCAGAGCGCTTCTCAGGGGCGTTCGGGCCGGCCTGGGGGAGCTGAAGCGGCCGTCGCGGCAGCGCCCGCCGAGCGTCCTGCACAACCTGCGGCGGCTGATGCTGGGCTTCGACGTCAGCCCGCACGAGTCGCGTCGCCTGATCGTCGAGTACACCCGTTGCTGCCAGGCGCTTCCCCCGAACGACGAGGACCTGGTCCGTGGCGAGGAGGAAGTCCTCACGATCTTCGCCGACATCGCGTCGCTCTTCGGCAGGCAACCCGGGGAAGGCGGGTCCCTGACGTCCGGCTTGAGCGCGGAGCAGTACCTCCTCATCTATCTGCGCACGCTGGACTCGCGCGGTGCGGACCTGCCGGAGGGTTTCCTCCGCCTGCTGCGACGGGCGCTGGCTCACTATGACGTGCGGAGCCTGGAACCCACGCCCGCACTCAGGGAAAGCCTTCTCTGGATCTTCAAGTCGCACCACCGGGCAGACCAGCAAGCCGCGGCCGTGCAGGCGGTCCTCGAACGCCGACTGGCAAACCTCGAGGCGACAGGTCCGGGAGGAGAGCGATTCGCGGCCATCCTGGAGCGCATCATCGGCGTCGCCGAGGGGCGCCACTCCTCTCTGGCCGACCTCGCACGCGAGATCCACTACCGTTCGGTGGACCGACCAGCCTTCGAGCAGGCGCGCGCTTCGGTGTACGCCGAGGCCGAGCGCCGGCTGGCGGCGCTCGCGCTGGACCCCGAAGGGCCCAATCGCCATTCTCTCGTGGAGTCCCTCGTCGAATGCCCGCAGCCGTTGAAGAAGTTCCTCTCACCCCGGCTCGCGGTAGCCTCGCCCGGGATGCGTCGCGCGATCTTGGAGGTCCTGCTCCGCTGTTACTACCGCGTGCGCCCGATAACCGGGATTACGTTCGAGGAGCGCGGCCAGAGGAGCTTCGCCTGCGCGAGCTTCGAGCACCAGGGCAGGCCGTACGAGGTGGCGGCGACCGAAGCGGCGTTCGGCGACCTCGACGCCGCTTTCCGAGACGCGGGCGCGCTGCCCTTCGCCGCCGGCGTGGAACGCACCCTCGACGTCTACGCCTGGGCGCCGGACGGGCCGGGCGAAGCGGAAGCCGCCTCCGAATGGATCAAGGCGGCGCTTCAGAAGGCGGGAATCGAAGACCGGTTCTCTCGCTACGTCGTGTCGGTCGCAGGACCGTCGGAATCGCCGGAACAGGTAGGCATCCAATACTTCACCTTCCTCGTGTCGGCAGACGGGCTGCACGAGGAGCGGCTCTACCGCGGCCTTCACCCGATGGTGGCTGAAAGGCTGCAGATCTGGAGGCTCTCGAACTTCTCCGTCGATCGGCTGCCATCGGTCGAAGACGTCTATGTGTTCCGCGGAGTCGCGCGCGGCAACCCGAAGGATGAACGACTGTTCGTCATTGCCGAAGTGCGAGAGGTGACCTCTGCCCGGGACGAAGACGGTGCCGCCCGTGCGCCGGAGCTCGAGCGCATAGCGATGGAGGCATTCACCGCTATCCGGCGCGTTCAAGCCGGTCGTTCGCCATCTGAACGCCTGCACTGGAACCGCGTCACGCTTTATGTCCGGTGCCCGTTGTCGCTCACTCGCGCGGAAATGGAGCAGGTCGCCAGGCGAATCGGGGCCGGCACCGACGGCCTGGGCCTGGAGAAGGTGGTGATAAGAGCCTTCATGCCCGATCCTCAGACGGGCAAGCCGGCCGACACCATCGTCTCGCTCTCACGCCCGAAGGGTCAAGGCTTGGTCATCCGTTTCGGCGCGCCCGGCGAAGAGCCGATAAGGACGCTGTCCGACTACGAACAGAAAGTCCTTCGCATGCGTCAGCGGGGCCTCGCCTATCCGTACGAGGTCGTGAGGATGCTGACGCCGGACCGGGCTGCGCAGTCGGACCTTCCTCCCGGCGAGTTCACCGAGTACGACCTCGACGCCGATGGGGATCTGCGGCCGGTCGACCGCCCATACGGCCAGAACAAGGCGAACATCGTCGTCGGGCTAGTGCGCAATATCACGGCCAAGTACCCGGAGGGCATGACTCGCGTGATCCTCCTCGGCGACCCGAGCAAGGAGGTCGGCTCGCTGGCGGAGCCCGAGTGCGCGCGGATACTCGCGGCCCTGGATCTTGCCGAGCGCATGCGCGTCCCGCTCGAATGGTTCACCCTCTCGGCTGGAGCGAAGATTTCGATGGAGAGCGGCACCGAGAACATGGATTGGATAGCGAGGGTGCTCAGGCGGCTCGTCGAGTTCACGCAGGCCGGCAACGAGGTGAACCTGATCATCATGGGAATCAACGTGGGCGGCCAGCCTTACTGGAACGCCGAGGCGACGATGCTGATGCACACGCGCGGGATCCTGGTGATGACTCCCGAGGCGGCAATGGTGTTGACGGGAAAGACCGCGCTCGACTACTCGGGGTCGGTCTCTGCCGAAGACAACCACGGCATCGGCGGCTACGAACCGATCATGGGACCCAACGGGCAGGCGCAGTACTGGGCCAGGGATCTCGCCGAGGCCTGCCAGCTGCTCATCCGTTACTACGACCACACATATGTGGCGCCTGGGGAACGTTTCCCGCGCCGGGCGAAGACCTCCGACCCGTTCGATCGCGACGTGTGCAGCTTCCCGCACGACGGAATCGAGGGCTTCCAGACCGTGGGCGAGATCTTCTCCGACGAGAAGAATCCTGGGAGGAAGAAGGCCTTCGACATCAGGCACGTCATGCGCGCGGTGACCGACCAGGATCGGCAGCCTCTCGAGCGCTGGGCCGGCTGGCGCGACGCGGAGGTGGCGGTGACCTGGGAGGCGCAGATCGGCGGCTACCCGGTCTGCCTGCTCGGCTTCGAGTCGAGGCCCGTACCGCGGCTCGGGTTCGTGCCGACCGACGGCCCGGAGCAGTGGACGTCGGGCACGCTGTTCCCGATGGCGTCGAAGAAGGTGGCCCGGGCGATCAATGCGGCAAGCGGCAACCGTCCTCTCGTCATCCTCGCCAACCTGTCCGGGTTCGACGGATCACCCGAGTCGATGCGCAGGCGGCAGCTGGAGTTCGGGGCCGAGATCGGCCGCGCGGTCGTCAACTTCAAGGGGCCGATCGTCTTCTGCGTCATCTCGCGCTACCACGGCGGGGCGTTCGTGGTCTTCTCGAAGACCCTGAACGAGAACATGGAGGTGGCTGCGCTCGAGGGCACCTACGCGTCGGTCATCGGTGGGGCGCCCGCCGCAGCGGTCGTGTTCTCTCGCGAGGTTGACACGCGAACGAGGAAGGACGAGCGTGTCAAGGCGCTCGAAAAGCAAATCGAGGCGGCGGCTGAGGAAGACAAGGCGGCGCTTCGCGCGAGGCTCGCAGAGTTGATCCCCGCTGTGCGCTCGGAGAAGCTCGGCGAGGTGGCCGACGAGTTCGACGCCGTCCACAGCGTGCACCGCGCGCTGAAGGTCGGATCGCTCGACTGCATCATCAAGGCGAGGGACCTCAGGCCATACCTGATCGGGGCGATAGAGAGGGGGATGGCGCGGGAGATGACCCGGCTGGCCGCGCTGGCCGGGCTGTAGTCGGGGCCGTCCGGCGCACGGGTCCTCGGTGGTGGCGCTGGCGCTATCGGGACCGCTATGCCGGACCCTGGCTTCGAGTCCAGCACAAGTGCTGCGACAAGAGTGACGGGCGGCACGAGCAGCGGGCTATCCTGTTCGAGGCCGCCCTGGCGGAGAATTATCGGCTAGGTTAGAGCTCCGTCTGCTCGGTCCTTGCGATGATCTCATCCTGGAGCTCGGGCGTCAGGTCGCAGAAGTAGTCGCTGTAGCCCGCAACGCGCACGATGAGGTCGCGGTACTCGTCCGGGTTGCGCTGCGCCGCGCGAAGAGTGTCGGCCGTCACGACGTTGAACTGGATGTGGTGGCCGTCCAGCCGGAAGTAGGAACGAATCAGCTGCACGAGCCGATCTATGCCCTCGTCGGTCGAGAGGAGCGACGGCGTGAACTTCTGGTTGAGCAGCGTTCCGCCGCTCCGCGCGTGATCCATCCTGGCGGCCGACTTGAGGACGGCCGTCGGGCCGCACCTGTCGGCGCCGTGCGCCGGCGAGATGCCGTCGGAGACGGGCTTCCACGCCCGCCGCCCGTCCGGCGTCGCCCCGGTGACGGACCCGAAGTACACGTGGCACGTCGTCGACAGGTAGTTGACGTGGTATGTGGAGCCGGTCGGGCCGCGCCTGCCATCGATCGCATCGAAGACCATCCCGCACAGCCTTGCCACGAGCGAGTCTGCCCTCTCGTCGTCGTTGCCGTACTTCGGCGTCCGGTTGAGGAGGGCCTGGCGAAGCGGCTCGTCGCTCTCGAAGTCGTTGGCGAGCGCCGCGAGCAACCGCTCCATGGTCAAAGACCGGTCCTCGAAGACGTGCGTCCGGATGGCCGACAGCGAATCGACGGTTGTCGCCGGGCCGACGGGCATGATGTAACGGGTGTTGTAGCGGGCGCCGCCGGCGTTGTAATCGCGCCCGGAGCCGATGCAGCCCTCCGTAATCGTGGACAAGAACGGCGCGGGCATTTCGGTCGCGTAGAGCCTCTCGATGATGTTGCTGCCGCGAACCTTCACGTCCACCAGGTAACGCAGCTGGCGTTCGAAGGCGGAAACGAAGTCGTCGAACGTCGTGAAGGTGCGCGGGTCGCCGCTCTCGATGCCGACCTGCCGCCGGGTGCGCCTGTCGAAGCCGTTCGTGAGGGTCAGCTCGACCACCTTCGGCAGGTTGAAGTAGCCGGTGAGGATGTAGCTTTCCTTGCCGAATGCCCCGGTTTCGACGCAACCGCTCGTTCCACCCTGGCGCGCGTCCTCGATCGACTTCCCCTGCCGGACAAGTTCCTGCACCACCATGTCGGCGTTGAAGACGGACGGCTGGCCCCAGCCCTTCCGGATGACCTCGACCGCCCTGCGCACGAAACGATCAGGGCTCTTCTTGCTCACCTGCACGTTCGACGAGGGCTGCAGCAGACGCATCTCGTCGATGACATCGAGAATCAGGTACGAGACCTCGTTGACGCCGTCGCTGCCGTCGGGCCGGAGGCCGCCGTTGTTGATGTTGCAGAAGTCCGTGTAAGTGCCGCTTTCGGCCGCCGTGACGCCGACCTTCGGCGGCGCGGGCTGGTTGTTGAACTTCACCCAGAAGCACTCGAGCAGCTCCTGCGCCGCTTCCCTTGTCAGCGTCCCGGCTTCGACCTCGCGCCTGTAATACGGGAACAGGTGCTGATCCAGGCGTCCCGGACAGAAGGAATCCCACGTGTTGAGCTCTGTTATCACGCCCAGATGCACGAACCAGTACGACTGGAGCGCCTCCCAGAAACTCCGGGCCGGGTGCTCCGGGACCCGGGAACAGACCCTGGCAATCTCTTCTAGTTCGGCCCTGCGCGCCGGGTCTGGCTCCACTTCCGCCATTGCCCGCGCCAGGTCCGCGTGCCGCCGCGCGTAGTGGATCACCGCGTCGGCGGCTATTCTCATGGCCGTCAGTTGCTCGCGCCTGTCGAGGGCCAGCGGGTCGGCGAGGTCGTCGATGGCAGCCAGAGCGGCGTCTATCTCAGCCTTCAGGCCGGCCAGGCCCTTCCGGTACACCTTGTCGTCGGCCACAGTGTGGCCCGGCGCCCGCTGCTCCATGAACTCGGTGAAGACACCGGCCTCGTAAGCCGCCTTCCACTCGGGCGACATGCGCTCGAAGATCCTGTCTCGCATCGAGCGCCCCCGCCAGAACGGGATGACCTTGTCCTGGTAGCAGCGATAGGCCTCTTCACAGACCCGGAACGATATCTTCTCGCGCGTGTCGAGGATCTTCAGGTCCTCCAGGCTGTGGCAGCACAGCTCTGGGTATGTGGGCGTCGCCTTCGGCGAGGGGCCGCGCTCGCCCACAATCAGCTCGCCGTCGGCGATGGAGATCTGCTTCCGCTCGAGGAGGTGCCTCAGCGCCATTGCCCTCAGAACGGGGACCGAGGCAGCCGGTGCGTGCTCGTAAAACTCCGTCATGAGTTCGGCGCGCTCTGTCGAAAGCCATGGCCTGGTCTCGAGGCTGGTCCTTCTCAAGCGTGCTACACGTTCCGTCATCGGATGCTCCAGCGAGTGCGGTCGACGCCTGCCGGGTGCGCACCCGCGCACCCGGGCAACACGGATATCGTACACCAGCTCAGGAGGGCTTCTTCGCGTTCCAGTCCGGCGGCCGGATCCCGAGAAGGTGCTGCACGAAGAAGTCGAAGCGCTTGCGCTCGCCGTATGCGGCATTGTCGTCCGACCGGCCCGCGCCGTGGTTCGCGCCCGGGATGACGAGCAGGTCGAACATCTTGCCCGCCTTGATCAAGGCGTCCACGACCTGCATGGTCGAAGCCGGATCGACGTTCGTATCGAGCTCGCCGACGACGAGCAGCACCTTGCCCTGGAGGCGCCACGCGTTGTCAACGTTCGAGGAGGCCGAATACTGAGGCCCGACAGGCCACCCCATCCACTGCTCGTTCCACCAGATCTTGTCCATCCTGTTGTCGTGGCAACCGGCGTAGGAGACGGCCACCTTGTAGAACTCCGGGTGGAACAGGAGCGCGCCAAGGCTGTTCTGGCCTCCGGCGGAGCCGCCGTAGATGCCGACCCGCGTGATGTCGTACCAGGGGTACTTTGCCGCTGCCGCCTTGTGCCAGAGGATGCGGTCCGGGAAACCGGCGTCGGCCAGGTTCTGCCAGGCGACGTCGTGAAAGGCCTTCGAGCGGTTCGACGTCCCCATGCCGTCGATCTGCACCACGACGAAGCCTATCTCCGCCTGGGCCTGGAGCGGCGAGTAGGCAGCGAAGGACTTGGGCACGTGAGAACCGTGCGGCCCGGCGTAGATGCTCTCGATGACGGGGTACTTCTTCTTCGGGTCGAAGTTCGTGGGCCGGTAGATGATCCCCCAGATGTCGGTCACCCCGTCGCGCCCCTTGGCGACGAAAACCTCGGGCGGCGCCCAGCCCGTGGCCTTCAGGGCCGTCAGGTCGCCGCGCTCGATCTCTGAAACGAGCGAACCGTCCGCTGCGTTCCGCAGCTCCATCACCGGCGCGGCATCGAGGCGCGACCACGTGTCCACGTAGTAGCGCATGTCGTTCGAGAAGCGGACCACGTGATCGGCGTCGGCCTCGGTGAGAGGCACGAGGCCCGTCCCATCGAAGTTGATCCGGTAGTAATGGATGAAGTAGGGGTCCTTCCCCGGGTACATGCCGCTGGCGCTGAACCAGATCTGCCGCTTCACGGTATCTACCTTCTCGACACCGTGAACCACCCACTCGCCCTTCGTGATCTGGTTCTTGACGGTTCCCGTGGCGCCGTCGAAGAGGTAGAGGTGGTTCCACCCGTCGCGCTCGGACATCCAGATGATCTCCTTGCCGTCGTCGATATCGAATCGGAACCGCTTGCCGGCGCCGCGGGAGCTGGATGCCTGGTTGTAGTAGAAGAACGTTTTTGGCTCCTCCGAAATGACTGCGCGCGCGCGCCCTGTCGCGGCCTCCACCTCGATGATGCGGTACACCTGGTGCCCGCGCTGGTTGTACTCGAAGGTGAGGGCCGAGCCGTCTTTCCGCCAGACGAGCGGCGACATGTCATAGGCGTTCGGGAAGAGCGCTGGATCGACGGCCGTTTGTTTCCTCTGCCCCACCACGTCGAAGATCACTGGCTGCTCGCGGTCCAGGACGTCGCCTGGTTTGGCGTAGAAGCGCGACGAGTGTTTCGGCTGCAACTGGTCGGCGGGAGACGACTCGACGTAGTGGATCATCCTCCTGTAGCCAGGCACCACGCGGTAGGCGGCCAGTTTCTTCGAATCCGGCGACCAGGCGAGCGACCTCATGTCGTAGCAGTTACCCTCCGAGCCGTCGTGACTCAGGTACGCAATCTCCCGGGAGCCGGACTGTCGCACGGCCACGTTGTAGTTGTCGATGACGGCCTCCCACTTCCCGTCGGGCGAAACGGCCGGGCGGTCGGGCGGCGACGCCGCGGCGCAACCCGGCACGTCCTGGACGCGTTCGAAGGCGCCGGTCAGCTCCGTTCTTGTACACGTGTAGTCCGCCAGGTCGCAGCGCCACGAAGCACCGTCGAACCGCGCCTCGAGCGTCATGCCGGCGTCCCGCAGGGTGAAGGCCTGAAACGGCAGCGTCTCGGCCGTGTAGGCGCGGCCGGACATCTTCGACAGGGCGGAAGCAAGCCTGGCATGGTCGAAGGGCGCCCGCTTGGTCCGCGTGTCCACGTCATACAGCACGAATTCGCTGCCGCCCTTGACCGACCTGCGGTACCAGAACGTGTTTGTGGCGCCGACCCAGGTTGCCGGCTCCGCCATGCCGACAGCGGACGACAGGTACTTGTCCCGAAGAGCGGCAGCGCGTGCGTAGTCGGCCGACATGTCCTGCGCCGACGCCGACGCTGTAAGCAGGAGCATCGTGGCAACGAAAGAGAATCGATCCAGCTTCATCACAGTTCTCCAGCAGAATTGGCGGAACGAATATACGCGATCCGGCTCGAGCTCGCGCGTCCAGGGGACCAGAAACCTTCCCGGGAAATCCGCTCAGGCGGAGGCGCCCGAGGGGACTGGGACCTCTGGGGGCTGCGACGGCCGGGCACCGACGCTAGTTGCCCGGCCGCCGCTGTTGTCGCGGCAGTCTTCAGAAGGAGAACCGCGCTCCAAGCTGAATCACCCGCATTGGCCGATGGCTGGTGACCTTCCCGAACTGCGTGCTCTGGAGGCTCGTAGCGGGGTTGTTGAGGTTGACCTGGTTGAACACGTTGAACGCCTCGAAGCGGATCTGGAGGTTCGAGGCAGACGAGAGGCCCAGCTTGAAGTTCTTCAGGAGCGAGAGATCCGTATTGAAGTAGCCCGGTCCCGTGTAGGCGTTGCGCGGCATGTTGGGAAGCGTGCCAGGGGCCGGCAGCGGGAAGTCGCTCACCTTGAATACGCCGGCAAGCCACTGGGACCTCGAAGGGTGGCCATAGTCAGTGCCGAAGCTTGGCAAGTTCACCCTGTCACCGGTGTAGCCGTCGCCGTTCGGGTCGCACACCGGGTACGGGTTGCTGCACGTGATGGAGAAATGCGAGCCGGACTGCAGGAACGTGATCGTGTTCACCTGCCACCCGCCGAGAACGGCGTCGAGTCCGCGGCTCGCGAAAGTAACTGGGATCTGCCAGAGGAGGTTCACCGCCAGCTTGTGGCGGATGTCGTGACCCGCCGGCCCCTTGTCCAGCTCGGGTCGGGTGACCTCCGTGGCCACGCCCGGGGTGTCCGTCGCCTTGCCCAGCGTGTAAGAGGCCTGCAGCGAGAAGCCCCGGTTGAACCGCCGGTTCACCTGCACTGCGAGGCCGTGGTACTCGGAGGAAATCCGGCTCTCTGCCAGGCCCACGGTGGAGAAGCTCGGATTGAGATAGTCGCGGCGCCCGTCCGCCAGGTCGCCGGCAAAGCGGTTATAGTCCTCGCCGCCAGGGCCGTCGTTGCTCATCAGCTTCCGCCCCGCCGAGCCGATGTAGTTGGCCTCAACCATCCAGTTGCCGAAGAGCTGCCTCTGGACTCCCGCGAACCAGCTGTAGACGTACGGAACGACCACCTCCGGGTCGATGACGCGCAACGCGACGCGGCTGCCCTTGATGCCGCCCCGCTCGTCCACGCCCCGGCCGAGGGCTGGGTTCGGTGGGTAGTCCGGCCCCAGCGAGTAGACCATGGGGGTTCCGTCCTGGACGCCGCCGGTAGCCTGTGCGAAAAGCGGCGGGTTGAACTTCTCGTCGCTCCACACGGTATTGTTGATGCGGTTGTAGGCGATGCCGCCGCCCGCCCTGAACACCAGCTTGGCGTCACCGGCGGGATCCCAGGCAATGCCGACACGAGGGGCAAGGTTGTTCCAGTCGGTCTTGTACAGGCTATCAACGGCAGCAACCTTGGCGTTCTTCACCTGCTCCTGGCGAGTGCTGCCGGGACCCAGGATGATCCCGTTGAAAGGCCCGTTCGACTTGGTCGGCGCCATGAAGGTCTCGTAGCGGAGCCCGAGGTTCAGCGTCATGTCGGGGCGCAGTTTCCAGTTGTCCTGCGCGAAGAAGGCGAACTCTGTGTTCCGGTAGTCTGCCACGGCGAGCGTCGGCAGCCCCGTCGCCGGGTTCACGGCACGAGTCTCGGTCCACGTTTCGTCGTCGGCGAAATCGAGGATGCTCCTGAAGTTGTAGTTCGGCCGTTCCCAGTGGTGCATCTCGCTGGCATCGTAGGCGAGCCGGAACTCGGCGCCCATGCGTAGACTGTGCGTCCCGCGGGTCATCGTCAGCGTGTCCTTGAACTCGAAGTTGTTCTGCGTGAAGTAGATCGGGTGCCAGAACTCCACTCCGAACCCGGCGCTGAGGTTCGTGATGCTGATGGTAGGCGCCTCGGGCGTCGGGTCGCCTGCCTCGCCGTGCATGCGCACCCATCCGAAACTGGCTTCGTTCAAGGTCTGGTTCGAGAGAACCCGCGTGTACCCGGCGCTGAAGAGCTGGTTGCGGAACGGGTACGGGTGGTCGAAGGCGGAGCGCAGATAACTGTAAGGGCTTTCGATCTCGGAGAAGTAGTAGGTGGCCCTGAGCCGGTCGTTGCCGTCCCGGAACACCTGGTCGACGCGCCCGTTGAGCTGGTTGCCTGTGCGGCGATTGCGGAAAGCGTGGCTGATGGTCCCAACGTCCATGATCCCGTCCGGCGGGCCAATCACGTTTGCTCCTGGAGCGGGGCTGCCGAGGTCACGGAGCCCGGTCGTCGGGTAGGAGGGCGGCTTGTAGGTGCTGAGCAGCTTTGCGGCAATCGAGTTGGGCCGAGTCGCCTTGACGAAGTTCACGAACTCCTCCGTCTCGACCGTGTAGAGGGCGCCTTGCCCGGAAGTCTCCCGCACTCCCTCGTAGGAAGCGAAGAAGAACGTGCTGTCGCGGCGGATCGGTCCGCCGATGCTCCCGCCGAAGTCGTTCCGCACGAAATCGGGCTTGACGGTTTCGAAGATCCCCTTGGCGCGAAGCGTCTTGTCCCTGTGGAACTCGAAGACGCTTCCGCGGAACGCGTTGGTGCCGCCACGGGTGATGATGCTCACGGCGGCTCCCGAATTGCGGCCGTACTCGGCCGACTGGTTGTTGGCGATGACCTGGAACTCCTGGACTGCCTCTGCGTTGGGGACGAGGAGCACCGTTCCACCCCAGGGGCCGCCGTTTATGCTCATTCCGTCGATCGTCGCGCTGTTGCCGCTGCCTCGCTGGCCGCTGGCGTTGATGCCAATCCCCTGTTCGGCGGAGAGGAAGTCGGTCGTGCCCGGAACTCCGTTGATTCCGGGCTGGAGCGTCGCCAGCGCCATCACGTTTCGGCCGACGAGCGGGAGCGCCTCGACCTTCTCGCGCTCCACAACGGCGGACACCTGGGCGATCTCTGTCTGGACGAGGGTGGTCGCGCCGGTGACCTCCACCGTCTCGGTGACGGCACCCGGTTCCAGCGTGATGCTGAGGCCCTGTGTCGCACCGACGGTGAGCACCACCTCCGAGGTCGAGAACTTGCGGAAGCCCTGGAGTTCGGCCGTCACCTGGTACCTCCCGGGCTCGAGGCTCGGCACCCGGTAGAGGCCGGCCTCGTTCGTGACCGTGGAGCGCGAAACACCGGTATCGAGGTTCGTCACGGTCACGGTAACGCCGGGCAGGACGCCACCGGTCTGGTCGGCAATCGTGCCCTGGATGGCTGCGAGCTGCTGTTGCGCAAGAACTGGGTCCGCCGACGCCGCCATCATCACGGCCAAAACTGCGAGCAGTCTCAACGGCGGGCGGCGGACGAGAGATCGAGTGGACATTGCACTCCTCCTGGCGTGGCGCTCACGCCCATCTCGCGATGCGGTCGTCCTCTCGTCGATCGTAAACGTTCACGATCGTTTCATGAAAACAGCAGCCCTGGCCCCGTGTCAACCCCGCCGCCGGCCCTCTGCAGCCCCTCCGATTAGCTGGCCCGGCTGTTTGCCGATCAGTACGTGGACTCCGCGGCGCGCCGCCCCTCTCGGTGCCGCGAAGTGGGACCTGGAGATGCTGTCTTGCCAGCCAGTCTGCGCCGGGCGCCTTCTTCCCGGCCCGGCGCCCCGGCGTCCATTCGCAGGCGCTCGAGGAACAGGTCGAGGTTGCTGCGCATCACCAGATGCGGGATGACCTTGATGGTCGGCGGCGGGACGGTGCCGTTCTGCAGGAACTCGACGAGCGATCTGACGGCCATCTGGCCCTGCGTGAGGGGGCGTTGGTACACCGTGGCAGCGACGCTCCCCTGCCGGATGTAGGGAACGAGTTCAGGAAAGAGATCCGTGGTCACGACCGCCACCGACCCCAGCAGGCCTACGTGGGCGAGCGCTTCCAGGACCGGCAGCGAGTTGACGGTGCTGACGTAGATCCCCTTGGTGTCACGCCTGTCTTTGAGCAGGCTCAGTGCACGTCCATAACCGGCGCGCGGGTCGTCGTGCGCCTCGACGACTTGCGCAATCTCCGCGCCCTTGCCGGAAATCCTCAGGCTCTGCCGGAATCCCCGGAGCTTCTCCGAGTGATCCTGCGTCGCGAGCCATCCTGTGAAGAACGCCACCCTGCCGCCCGACGGGAGACAGCGCCCGATGAGCTCGCCGGCAACCGCGCCGACCGTGAACGGATCGGCGGAGACCGAGGTGAGCCGCTCGGTTCCCGGCGCGTCGGTGACCACGCAGACGACCGGGACTTTCTTCTTGGCGGCTCTGCGGATCCACGGCCGGAGCGCCGCCGGGTCGCCGGGCGCGACTATGATCCCGTCGGTGCCGCCCGCGAGCGCCTGCTCGAACAGCGGGATGTCGCCGTCGCCGAGCCCCGGGTAGCTCCGGAACTCCACGTCCACCACGGCTTCGAACGGCGCCGCCCCCTCGCGAATGCCGTCGCGGAGCGCATCCCAAAAAAGGGCGATTTCGCGCGGCAGGTGCACCGAGAGCTTCCATGCCCGGGGCGACTTCAGCTGGCGCGCTGCCAGATTCGGCCGATACCCCAGCGACTCGGCCATGCTCAGTACACGCGCACGGGTCATATGGTTGATGCCGGGCTTGGCGTGCAGGGCTCGATCGACGGTGCCGGTCGAGATCCCCAGAGCGCGTGCGATGTCCTTGATTCCGACGCGCCTCGAGGGTGGTGGCAGTGCGCGGCTGGCTGCGTTCATCTGGCTCCGCCCGCCGCTCCGGCGGGAAGCGTCCGGAGAATTCATCTTACCGCAACGAGCCGGAATGTTCACCGGTAACGTGCACGCTCGAGAGATCCACCCGACGTATCCTTGTTGACATGCCCGAAACCGCTTGCTAGAGTCGCCGCACTCAAAGGCAGGTGACATGGCGACGATCGACTGGCTTATCATCTTGGCTTACTTCGGCGTCCTGGCCGGGCTCACTTGGTGGGTGTTGAAGAGGAACCGGGACACCGCAGACGACTACTTCCTGGCCGGCCGGAACCTCGGGTGGCTCATCGTCGGCGCCTCCATCTTCGCCTCCAACATAGGCTCCGAGCACCTCGTGGGACTTGCCGGCGCAGGCGCTACGAGCGGCGTCGCCTTCGCGCACTACGAGCTCCACGCGTGGTGCCTGCTGGTTCTCGGCTGGGTGTTCGTGCCTTTCTACACGCGTTCGCGTGTCTACACGATGCCCGAGTTCCTCGAGCGCCGCTTCTCGCCGGCCTCGCGGTGGGTGCTGTCTGTCATCTCGCTGGTCGCCTACGTCCTGACGAAGATCGCCGTCGGCATCTTCGCCGGCGGAGTGGTCTTCGCGACGCTCCTGCCCGAAATCCAGGTCACGCTCGGCGGCACCTCCTTCAACGCCTTCTGGGTCGGGTCCGTGGCGGTGGTGGTCCTCACCGGGCTCTACACTGTCCTCGGCGGCATGAGGGCCGTGGCCTATACGGAGGCGCTCCAGACGTTCGTGCTGGTCATAGGTTCGCTGCTCCTCACCGTCTTCGGCCTCTTTGCCCTGGGAGGATGGGGCGAACTGCGCGCGGCGCTTCCCTCGGACATGTTCAACTTGTGGAAGCCGCTCATCCCTGCGGGTGTCGAGGGCACCTGGGCCCCGGTCAGGGAATCCGGGCGAATCGCCTGGTACTTCAACACCAATTATCCCTGGCTCGGAATGCTCTTCTGCGCGCCGATCATCGGTCTGTGGTACTGGTGCACCGATCAATACATCGTGCAGCGGGCCCTGGGCGCGCCAAACGAGCGCGAGGCCCGGCGAGGCTCGATCTTCGCGTCGTACCTCAAGCTTCTGCCCGTCTTCATCTTCATCATCCCGGGCATGATCGCTCTGGCCCTGGCGCGAACCGGCAGAGCGCCCGGCCTCGAGGCAATCGTTGACAGCAGCGGCAACGCCGTGCCGTCGGCCGCCCAGGCAGCCTTCCCGCTTCTCGTCCAGGCCGTCATGCCAACCGGCCTCAGGGGCATCGTCGTCGCGGGCCTCTTGGCGGCGCTCATGAGCTCGCTTGCCGGCGTCTTCAACGCCTCCTCGACGCTCTTCACCATCGACTTCTACCGGAAGCTTCGCCCGGGCGCGAGCGAACACCAGCTGGTCTGGATCGGCCGAGTCGCAACCACCGTCATGGTGCTGGTCGGGCTGTTGTGGATTCCTGTCATTCAGGGCGCGCGAGGGCTCTATGAATATCTGCAGGGGGTCCAGTCCTACCTCGCCCCGCCAATCTTCGCCGTGTTCTTTCTCGGTGTCTTCATGAAGCGGCTGAACGGCCCGGGCGCGCTCGCGGCCCTCGTGACCGGGTTCATGCTCGGGGTAGTCCGCCTCGCGGTGGACACGCCGGTCGCCCTGAAGCTGAGCGGCTTCGAACATGGGTACCCGGAGGGCTCGTTCCTCTGGATCTTGAACAACATCTACTTCCAGTACTACAGCCTCCTCATCTTCGTCGTGTCCTCCGCCGTGCTGATCGGGGTGAGCTACCTGACGAGCGCACCCTCCGAGAAGCAGATCGAAGGGCTCACATACGCCACTCAGACGGAAGAGCACCGGCGCGAATCACGGCGCAGCTGGGGGGCAAACGACGTGATCGCGTCGGCCGTGGTGCTGCTACTGATCCTAGCGGCGTACCTGTACTTCAATGGATAGAAGGCCGAGTGTTCGCCGGCTTTCATCGGCCGGCTCGTTGCCCGACGAGCCCCCCGGGCATCGGTTTCCGTGGATGCTCAGGCTGCGTGGAATGGTCCTTCTTCTCCTCGGGTCCGGCCTGGCGCTGGCAGTCGCGCACGCAGCAGGCGACGGCGCCGCCGCCCCGCCGTGCCCGCCACGTCTCGAATCTCCTGCAGCGGTTGTCCGTCTGGCTGGCGGCCAGCAGGCGTGGCCGGTCCAGTGACACCCGACGACTACCGCGCAACGCGGCTGGCCCCGGAGCGCCTTTTGCTTCACGTCCAGATTACCCAGCCGGACGACACCTGCCAGGGCCTCTTCTTCGAACCCGTGGAAACGGGTTACACGGACATCCTCACTTGACCTTCCACTCCTGGATTCCTGCGGACCAGTCGGGCTGCATGGTGACCTCCAGACGCATGCCGCTCGTGGTAACCGGCAGGAAGCGCACCTTGTTGTAACGGTCTTTCTCGACGCCGTACGGATCCAGGGCTTCGACGGCCTTCCACTCTTCGCCGTCCTTGTAGAGCAACCGCCAGCGCGCCGGCACACGCACCTCGCCGCGGCCCGTGTCGTCGAACCAGTAGACCTCGGTCTCGCTGACCCGAGACGGGGCGGCGAAGGCGTACTCGACGTACTCGGTCGCGCCTCGAGCCGGCCACCAGTCGAAGTAGGAAGCGGAGTCGTTCGACGACTGCGGCTCCTCGCCGTCGTTGATCATCCGGGGGCTGCGGCGGCTCTTCCCGGATGCGGAGACCTTCGCCGAGGTCGCCACGGTAGGCCACGGCGCGGGCCGCGCCACGTCCTCGGTCCGCGGCAACCACACGATCATCTGCCCGCGGCCGCGATTCGCCCACGCGTAGTACGGGATTGCCAAGAAGTCCTGCTCCTTCCTGGAGACGTTGCCGTTCTGATCGTAGGCCAGCGCGAACGAACGTCCCTTGACGACCTGGACTCCGTTCAAAAGGTCAGGGCGGAACTCGGAGGCGAGCTTCACGCTGTCCGGAAGGACCAGGTTGCGGACACGCCCGCCCGGGTTGTCCGGCCACTCCGCCGCGTAAACTATCGGGCCGCGCTGGAGCGCAACGCGTCCCCGGTCGGCGGCTACCTTCTCGTGCGCGATCACCCGGCGCACGGGCATCGGGAGCGTGAGATGCAGGGTGTCGCCCCGCTGCCATCTGCGTTCCACCCGCACGTACCCCTTGTCGAGCTCGATGGGCACAGCCGCCCCGTTCACTCTCATCGTCACCGGGTCGGTGACGGTGTCGAGGAAGCGGTACAGGTCCGACGGAACCGGTTC
This sequence comes from Vicinamibacterales bacterium, assembly GCA_041947015.1. GTDB lineage: Bacteria > Acidobacteriota > Vicinamibacteria > Vicinamibacterales > Fen-181 > JBHGBL01. The sequence continues at coordinate 286,927 of JBHGBL010000002.1, read as the reverse complement.
GTTTCGCGCCCAGCCCGGAATGCGCACGTGGACTGCAAACGTCGTGGGACTCTCGGGGTTGACCTCGATGCGGACATTGCCATCCCATGGATAGCGCGTGTCCTGGATCACGTTGACCGCCGTCCCGCCTGGCAGCTTGATGTCGGCCGAGCCGGCTGCGAACAGGTTGACGTAGAGCGCCGAGGGGCGGACCGCGTAGACGTAGCCCGGCACCGACGCCATGAAGCGAGTGATGTTCCCCGGGCAGCAGGCGACGCCAAACCATGGACTCCTCGCGTGCTGGCCGTTCGACTCGAGAGGATTCGGGTAGAAGAAAGACTTGCCGTCGAGCGACACCCCCGAGATCAGGCCGTTGTAGAGCGTACGCTCCATGACATCGACGTACTTCGCGTCGGCGTGCAGCAGGAAGAGCCGGTGGTTCCAGAAGTCGTTGCCGACGGCGGCGCAGGTTTCGTTGTAGGCGGTCATGTTCGGCAGCTCGTAGTCGGCGCCGAAAGCCTCCCCGCTTCCGGTGGCCCCTATCCCGCCGGTTATGTAGAGCTTCTTCGAGACCAGGTTCTGCCAGATCGTGTCGCCGGCCCGCAGCAGGCCCGCATCACCGGTCAACGCTGCGACGTCCGCCATGCCAGAGTACATGTAGGTGGCGCGAACGGCGTGTCCAACAGGTTCCGTTTGCTCGATAACTTTCAGGTGCGACTGATTGTAGGTGCGGCCCGCGCCCTTGTCGCCATCCGGGCCGCGCTGGTCGAGCATGAACTTCGCGAGCTCCAGGTAGGGCTCTTTCCCGGTCAGACGGTACAGCTTCACGAGCCCCATCTCCGTGATCTGATGACCCGGCCAGATGGCCCGCTTCCCGGGGCCGAAGGTGGCGACCAGCAGGTCGGCGCTCTTCAACGCCACGTCGAGCAGCGTCCGCTTCCCTGTCGCCTGGAAGTGAGCGACCGCCGCCTCGTAGAGGTGACCGAGGTTGTAGAGCTCGTGGCTGTCGACCTTCTCCAGCACCCAGCGCTCTGGCCCTGCCCAGGGGTGAGGGTTCTTCGGGTCGATGGCTCGCGTCGTGTACAGGTAGCCGTCCTTCTCCTGCGCGGCCGCGATCTTCGCGATGAGACCGTCCACGTAGGCTTCCAGCTTCGGATCTCGGTTGACGCTGAGGGTGTAGGAGGCGCCCTCTATGACCTTGTAGGGGTCGGTGTCGTCGAACGGGTAGCCAGGGGGTTTCCGGTTCGACAACTCGAGGCCGGCCAGCGCGCGCGCAGCCCGCTCGAAGTTGTCCACCCGCCCGGAGAGCTCGCACTGTTCGAAGGCGAACGGGATCGTCGTCACGCGGTTCGTCTCTATGCGCGGTGCCCAGAACACATCGTCGAGGTGAACTAGAGTGAAAGGCACCGGCTGCACGGGGTAATCGCGCGACCGTACCGCCTGCCCGCCTGCCGGGAGGGGCTCCGGCCGTCCTGCCGCTGCGAGCCCGAGCGCCAGCGCGAGGGCGGCCACCCGGATGCTCGTTCGATTGAGTGCTGCAGTCATGGGTATCCTCGCAGAGCGTCGCGTACGTGGCCCGACCGACGCCGGCTCTCTACCGGTTGTTGTGGGCCGCTCCTGCACCATGTATCATACCGTGAACGTTCACGGACAGCCGGCGGGTCTCACGCCATGGCGCGTGGGGGCGCCGGCCGGCGCCGTTGACGGGGTCGCCCGGCGACTATATCTTTTCTCTTCCTGCCGCATGCCGCAAGGCGGCCAGATGGCAGGCTTCATGCGGAGACCCTCGACATGCACAGCAATCCGACTCGCCCGGTCACTCTCGGCCTGATCGTTGGAAACCGGGGGTTCTTCCCCGATCATCTGGCCAGGAGCGGGCGCGAGGAGATGCTCGCGGCCCTCGAGCGAGGCGGCGCCAAGGTCGTGGCGCTCGGGCCCGAGGAGACGAAACACGGCGCCGTCGAAACGCGCCAGGAAGCCGTACGCTGCGCCGACCTGTTCAAGGCTCACCGCGACGAGATAGACGGGATCGTCGTCACCCTTCCGAACTTCGGTGACGAGCGCGGCATCGCAGAGACCATAAGGATGGCAGGGCTCGATGTGCCGGTCCTCGTCCAGGCGACGCCGGACGACCCGAAGCGGTTGTCCATCCGCGACCGCCGTGACAGCTTCTGCGGAAAGATGTCGGCGTGCAACAACCTCACGCAGTACGGCATCCGTTACTCGCTCACCACCCTGCACACCGAGGCGCCCGCATCTGACGCCTTTGCTGCCGACCTCGGCCGGTTCATGGCCGTCTGCCGGGTCGTCCGCGGCATGCGCGGCCTGAGGGTGGGCGCCATCGGCGCTCGGCCTGCCGCTTTCAACACCGTCCGCTACAGCGAGAAGATCCTCGAATCGCACGGTATCTCGGTTGAAACCGTCGACCTGTCCGAGATACTCGGCAGGATCGGCCGGATGAAAGACGGCGACCCGGAAGCTAGCCAGAAGCTCGAAGCTATCCGCCGATACGTCCCGGCCGGGGCAACGCCCCCGCCGGCCCTCGTCAAGATGGCCAAGCTCGGGGCGGTCGTCGAAGGGTGGATGAAGGAAGTCGGCGCGACGGTCAGCGCTGTACAGTGCTGGACCGCGATAGAGGAGTACTTCGGCGTGGTGCCGTGCACGGTGATGAGCATGATGAGCGAGGGCCTCATGTCCAGCGCCTGCGAGGTCGACATCTGCGGCGCCATTGCCATGCACGCTCTCGCTCTCGCCTCCGGCACGCCCAGCGCGCTTCTCGACTGGAACAACAACTACGGCGACGACCCGGACAAGGCGGTATGCTTCCACTGCAGCAACCTGCCAAAGCACTTCTTCCGGGACGCGCGTATGGACTACCAGGAGATAATCGCCGGCACCGTTGGCCGTGAGAACACATACGGGACGCTCGTGGGGCGCGTCAAGTCCGGACCGATGACCTTCCTCAGGCTCTCCACGGACGATGAGCGCGGCCGAATCGCGGGTTACGTGGGCGAGGGCGAGTTCACCGACGACCCGCTCGAGACCTTCGGTGGGGCCGGCGTGGTCCGGATCCCGCGCATGCAGGCCCTGCTGCGCTTCATCTGCTCGCGCGGGTTCGAGCACCACACGGCCGCCAACCTCTCGGCCGTCGCGGGGGTGATCCACGAGGCTGCCCACTACCTGGACTGGGAGCTGTACTGGCACGGGTCCGATGTGCGGGGGTGACGGCTGACCGACTGCCCCCTCGACTTTCAACCTGCGACATTCGACATTCGACTTCGACGACCGGGAGACCAGAGGTGAGCATCGTCGCTGGCGTTGACTTCGGAACATTGACGGTCCGCGTCTCGATATTCGACAACGAGCGCGGCAGCCTGGGCTCGGCGATCGCAGATTACCCGCTGCACCGCAGGAAGGACGATCCCAACCACGCCACGCAGGGGCACCGCGACCACATGGATGCCCTCGCCCGGGCGATGCGCGACGCTCTGAAGGCGGCTGGCGTCGCAGGCGAGTCGGCCGAGGCCATCGCTCTCGATACCACGGGCTCGAGTGTCATCCCCGTTGGCGAAGGGCTCGTACCGCTCGACGACTACTACCTCTGGTGCGACCACCGGGCGTCGGAAGAGGCCGCCCTGATCACTCGCGTCGCCCACGAGACAGGGCTCGAGGCGATCAAGTGGTGCGGCGGAACGTACTCGTCGGAGTGGGGCTTCTCGAAGCTCCTGCACTGGCTCCGGCACAATCCCGACAAGCGCCCTTACTTCGTCACCGCGCTCGAGCACTGCGACATGGTGGCGGCCGTACTCTGCGGGATAACGGAGCCCGCGGAAATCCCGCGCAGCGTCTGCGCCGCGGGCCACAAGTGGATGTGGAATCAGGCGCTCGGCGGCTTCCCTCCTGAAACTTTCCTGGCGCGTGTGGACCCGCTTCTTGCAGGTGTTCGCGACAAGCTGCAGGGCCGCTTCGCCACGTCCGACCGCCTTGCCGGACGCCTGGCCCCGGAGTGGGCCGAACGTCTCGGCCTCAGGGCCGGCATCCCTGTCCCCGTCGGCGCTTTCGACGCGCACTGGGATGCCATCGGCGCGGGCGTCCGCGTGGGCGACGTCGTCAACGTCATCGGCACCTCGACGTGTATCATCGCAATCAGCGACAGGGAGAAGCTGGTGCCCGGCGTCTGCGGTGTCGTGCCCGGATCGGTGCACCCTGCAAAGACGGGCATCGAAGCCGGGTTGTCTGCGGTGGGCGACATCTTCGACGCGATCGCCCGCCGCGCCGGGACGACCGTGTCCGCGCTCTCGGTGAACCTGCCGCGTTTCCGGGCAGGCGAAACGGGGCTCCTGCGGCTGACCTGGGACAACGGCGACCGAACCATCCTCGTCACGCCGGACCTCGGCGGAGCGACCTTCGGGTGGACGCTCACGCACACGGCCGAGGACGAGCTCTTCGCGGCCATCGAGGGAACCGCATTCCATACGCGGGTCATCTTCGAGCGGATGGCTGAATACGGCGTGCCGATCGAGCGCGTCATCAACGCTGGAGGGATACCGCGGAAGAACCACGCGCTCAACCAGGTTTACGCCGATGTCCTCGGAAAACCCGTGCTGGTGCCGACTACAGAGGTGCCCGGAGTAGGGTCGGCTATCTTCGCGTTCCTGGCGTGCGGTGCCTTCGAGACGATCGAACAGGCGCAGGAAGCGCTGTGCCCCGGCTACTCTACCGTCGAGCCGCGGCCGGAGGCGGTCTCGGTCTACCAGGAGATCTTCCCTCTGTTCCGAAGGCTCTACTTCGCCTTCGGCGACAAGCAGTCGAAGCCGGAGGCAGTGGGCGACATCCTGCCGGCGCTTCGGAGGATCGCCGCCGAGGCGAGGCGGGCATGAGGTCGATCGAGGAAATACGCGAGGAGGTTTTCGAGGCCAACCTCTATCTGGTCCGGTCTGGCCTCGTGACATTCTCGTTCGGAAACGTCAGCGCCATCGACCGGTCGCGTGGCCTCGTCGTGATCAAGCCGAGCGGAGTCGCCTACGAACGCCTCGGCGCGGGCGACATGGTCGTGACGGACCTGGACGGGAAAACGCTGGGCGGCGGTTCGCTGCGGCCTTCGACCGACCTACCCACACACCTGGCGCTCTACCGCGCTTTCCCCGACGTCGGGGGCGTTGCCCACACGCACTCCCGGTATGCCACGGCCTGGGCCCAGGCTCGAAGGCCGATCCCGTGTCTCGGCACCACGCACGCCGATCACTTCCGGGGCGAGGTGCCCCTGACAGATCCGCTGGCGGACGAGGAGATCGAGTCAGCCTACGAGTTCAACACCGGCCTGGCAATCGCGCGGCGGTTCACGTCGCTCGATCCCCTGGCAACGCCAGGCGCGCTGGTCGTCGGCCATGGGCCCTTCTGCTGGGGACATTCGGCGACGGCAGCGGCCGAGACGTCGGCGGCTCTCGAGGAAATCGCCCGGCTCGCGTACCTGACGATCGGGCTGGACCCTTCGGCAGGCCCGATTCCGCTCGCCCTGAGCGAGAAGCACTTCCTCCGGAAGCACGGCCCGGCTGCCTACTACGGGCAGCGGAGGACCGAACCTGAAAAGGACTGAATGCCGCGGGCGGAGGATTCCCGATCCCCCGTGGCCGGAGGGTTGGACATGACTGCAAGACCGTTTCGGTTCCTGGCCGTTGGAACGGTCATCGCGATGGCCCTCGTGACGGGTACGGACGACCATCCGGCGATGCCGCTCGGGCTCGTTCTGGCGCAGACCGGCGGGAACGCCGTCGTCAACGGATCCTTCGAAGAGCTCGAAGGCAGGACGCCCCGCGGATGGAGAACCTCGTCGGCCAGGACCGCCGTCTTCGAGACCGATGAAACCGGCCACGAAGGCAGCCGCAGCGTGAGGATCTCCTCTGCACAGGGCGCCGACGCATGGTGGTTCACCATCGTGCCCGTGCGGCCGTACGCGCGCTACAGGCTGAGCGGATGGATCAAGACGGAAGGACTCGACGCCGGCAGCGGGCAGGGCGCTCTCTTCAACCTCCACGGCCTGAGCCAGGTGCGGACACGCGCGGTCACCGGTACAACGGACTGGACCGAGGTATCGCTCGAGTTCGACACCGAGGCAAACGACGCCGTGCAACTGAACTGCCTGTTCGGTGGCTGGGGACGGGCGCGCGGAACCGCCTGGTTCGACGACGTGCGTCTGGAGATGCTGTCGGCGCGGGAACTGGCTCCGTCCGTGACCATACGCGCCGGGCAGAGGCTCCACCCGGTTTCCAAGTACATCTACGGGCAGTTCATCGAGCACCTCGGGCGGTGCATCTACGGCGGGATCTGGGCCGAGATGCTCGAGGACCGGAAGTTCTATTACCCGGTTGGCGCCAAGGAGTCGCCCTGGGCAGCGGTCGGTGAGGCTGGCGCTGTAGTGATGTCCAAGGACGGTCCCTACGTCGGGGAGCATTCCCCCATGGTCAGAACAGGCGGCGCCAACGGTATACGCCACGGTGGCCTCGCGCTCATCCGAGGCAAGTCGTACACGGGCCGCGTCGTTCTCGCCGGCGAGGCCTCCGCGGCACCCGTCGAGGTGAGCCTGGTCTGGGGCGATGGGCCGGCGGAACGCAAGACTGTCACAGTGCACGGCCTCGGACAGTCCTTCCAGAAGGTGCCGTTCACGTTAACGGCCGGAGGCAGCACCGAATCGGGCTGGCTGGAAATCGTCGGGAAGGGCCGCGGGTGGTTCAAGGTCGGCGCCGTGTCCATCATGCCGTCGGACAACGTCGAGGGCTTCCGTCCGGATGTGCTGCGGCTGCTCGCCGAGCTCGACGCGCCGGTCTACCGTTGGCCGGGCGGCAATTTCGTGAGCGGCTACGACTGGAGGGACGGAGTCGGAGATCCCGACAAGCGGCCGCCCCGGAAGAACCCGGCCTGGCGGGGCATCGAGCACAACGACGTGGGCATCCACGAGTTCATGGCCTTCTGCCGGCTGCTCGGAGCCGAACCCTACATCGCGGTCAACAGCGGCCTTGGCGACGCCTCGTCGGCCGCCGACGAAGTGGAGTACGTTAATGGCGCACCAACCACGCCAATGGGCCGGTTGCGGGCGGCCAACGGGCACGAGAAGCCGTTCGGGTGCCGGTGGTGGTCGATAGGGAACGAGATGTACGGTGACTGGCAGCTCGGACACATGCCGCTCACCGAATACACGAAGAAGCACAACGCCTTCGCGGCTGCCATGCGGGCGAAGGATTCGTCGATCAAGCTCATAGCGGTCGGCAACGTCGGCGAGTGGGACGAGGCCATGCTTCGCGAGTCGGCCGACCACATGACGCTCCTGAGCGAGCACTTCTACAGCCAGGAACGGCCGGGGTTGCTCGCCCACGTGTCACAGATTCCGTCCCAGGTGCGGCGGATAGCGAACGCGATGAGACGGTACCGCGAGACCATGCCGCAGGTCGCCCGAAACGACATCAGGGTGGCTCTCGACGAGTGGAACTACTGGTACGGGCCGCACGTCTACGGCGAGCTGGGCACACAGTACTTCCTCAAGGACGCTCTAGGGATCGCCGCTGGCCTGCACGAGTACGCTCGCCAGAGCGACGTCATCGCGATGGCCAACTACGCGCAGACCGTGAACGTGATAGGGGCCATCAAGACGAGCAAGACCGAGAGCGTCTTCGACACGACAGGCCTGGTCCTGAAGCTGTACAGGGCGCGGTTCGGCGACGTACCGGTCGTCGTCGAGGGAGCCCCGGAGCCGCTCGACGTCGCCGCGGCATGGCGTGACGACCGCCGGGTCCTCACTGTTGCCGTGGTCAACGCCACACGCGAGTCCCAGCCGCTGCGCGTCGCCATACAGGGAATCGACCCGCCATCGAACGCCCGCTTGTGGCGAATAGCGGGAACCGACGAGAAGGCCTGCAACGTTCCCGGGCGTCCGCCCCAGGTGGCGATCGAAGAAGTCCCCTCTGCACCGTTCGGTCCGATTGTGACCCTCCCTCCGATGAGCATCTCGATCTTCGAGGTCAGAACCTGATCGGGACCGAACAACGAGGACTGGGTGGTCTACCGCCGCTACGTCATCCCGACGGAGCCGTTCACCGTCGCCTTTCGCGCGCGGCACGTGGGGCGGCACGGCAACGACGCCGCTGACGGCTGGCTGCTTCCGTTGGTCGTCGGGTCGAGGAATCAGGTCCGCGGCTACAACGTGCCGAGCGTGCTCGATGTGGACTGCGGCAACCGGCGGGGCCGCTCCCCATTCGAGGCCCTGGCGGGAAGTCGCCTGCTCGTCGGCAACGTGGGAATCCGGTTCCCGATCTTCGGCCTGCTCTCGAGGCGTTTCGAGTACGGTCCGCTGCCGATCGAGGGGATGGTCTTTGCAGATGCCGGTTCGCTCTGGACCGGCGGCCAGCCGCCAGAAAGGTGGCAGAGGAACACCCAGGGCCGGGACTCTGACGAGACAAGGATAGCGACCCGCCGCGGCAGGCCGAAGGCCGAAGGTACCGCTGCCGCGACGCTGCGCTGAAGAGCCGAAGCGTCGGGGGTGGGGCACCCACCCCCGAGGCTCCTACATGGTCTCCGGCGTTGTCGTCGGAGGCGCGACCGGCTCGGGTGCCGGAGCCGGGGCGGGCGCGGCCTTCTTCGGGGCCGCCTTCTTGGCAACCTTCTTCGGCGCTGCCTTCTTCGCCGCCTTCTTGGCGACCTTCTTCTTCGGCGCTGCCTTCTTCGCGACCTTCTTCGCCGCCTTCTTCTTCGGAGCCGCCTTCTTCTTCGGAGCCGCCTTCTTCTTGGCCATGCAGCAAGCCTCCTCGACGCGCCTGTACATCAGGCGATGATCTTGCTGCAAGAGCTTACCGCATCATGACAGTTGTTGCGATCATTTTTTCGCGCGCAAGAGGTGTTTTGCGATCGAAATGCGGTCCGCAGCAGGACGAGCGTCAAGTCGTCGCGCTGCAATCCAGTTCGAGGGGTCACTGAAGTGCCGCGGTCCAGTTCACGGGCCACACAAGCACCGGGACCCGCCTTCGATAGTCCTCGGGTTCGGCCTGCTGCCGCCGCGCCGACACTCCGCTGCGACGAGCGAGTCCTCGCAGCGGCTCGTTGTTCCCGTTCGCAGAGACGCGTTTCGGTTATGCTGAGAGGACTGGCGGAGCGTGAAATGGCACTGATGCGAACGGCGCTTCTTGCGGGCTCGAAGAGCGTCTGGCTGCGCGAGCGAGCCATGAGGACGTCCTTCGTAAGGAGGTCAGTTTCCAGGTTCATGCCCGGCGAAACCCTCGACGCTGCCCTCGCGGCGGCGAGGCGCCTGCAGCAGTCCGAGCGGATGGGCAGCATCCTGACCCATCTCGGCGAGAACCTCGCGTCGCCGGCCGAAGCGGAAGCCGTAACCGCACATTACCTGGACGTGTTGGAGCAGGTCCGCGCAGGCGGCTACGACTGCGAGATATCGGTCAAGCCGACGCAGCTGGGGCTGGATCTCGACGTCGAGCTCGCCTACCGCAACCTGGTCGCCATAGCCCGCCGCGCCTACGAACTCTCGAACTTCGTATGGATCGACATGGAGAGCACGCCCTACGTCGATCCGACGCTCTCGCTCTTCCGCCGGGCCCGCGCCGAGGTGCCTTCACTCGGAGTGTGCCTCCAGGCCTACCTTCACAGGACCCGCGCCGATCTCGAGGCGCTTCTGTCGATGGGCCCCGCCGTTCGCATCGTGAAGGGTGCCTACAGCGAGCCGCCGTCGCTGGCCATCGCCCGCAAGGCGGACGTGGACGAGAACTTCTATTCCCTCTCGTCGCGCATGCTCCAGCCCGACGCGCTCCAGAACGGTGGCCGGCTCGCCATCGGCACGCACGATGGACGGGTCATCGAACGCCTCCAGCACTTCGTGACAGAGCGCTCGGTGCCGAGGGCGAGATACGAGTTCGAGATGCTTTACGGCATACAGCGCGGGCTGCAGCGCCGGCTCCTGGCTGAAGGCTGGCCGCTTCGTGTCCTCATAAGCTACGGAGAGTTCTGGTTCCCCTGGTACATGCGGCGCCTGGCGGAGCGGCCCGCCAATGTGCTCTTCGTGGTCAAGAGCATGTTCCGCTAGGCATCCACGCGAGGTCCGCCATCAGCTTCCGCGTCCGCGTCATCATCGCCTTCGCCCTGGTTTACCTCTTCTGGGGATCGACCTACCTCGCAATAGGCATCGCCGTCGAACGCGTGCCTCCGGTGCTCATGGCGGGGGTGCGTTTCTTCACTGCCGGCACGCTGCTCCTGGCCTTCTCGGCGGCAAACGGGCGGCGCATTGTCGTCGATCGCCGCCAGCTCGGCGTCCTCGCCATCGTCGGCATTCTGCTGTTGTCGGTTGCCAACTCGGTCCTGGCATGGGCGGAGCTCCACGTCCCGACCGGCCTGGCGGCGCTCATAGTCGCCATCGTTCCCGTGTGGTTCCTCCTGCTCGAACGCTACGTGATTCGGAGAGGAGAATCGCCAGGTGGCCGGGGTCTCGCAGGCGTTGCCCTCGGCGCCGCCGGCATGGTCGTGCTGCTATGGCCCCGGCTGACCGCCACCTCCACGCTCGGCTGGCTGCAGCTTCTCGCGGCTGTCAGCCTGCTCGGATCGTCCTTCGTGTGGGCCCTCGGCTCCGTCCTCGGCCGCCATCTGCGCGTCACGGTCGATCCGCTGGTCGGGAGTGCATGGCAGATGGCGATCGGCGGAGCGGTCAACCTGACAGCGGCCTCGCTCGTCGGGCAGTGGGGCCGGGCGCGCTGGGACTGGACCGCCGTCGGCGCCATCCTCTACCTCATCGTCTTCGGATCCTGGGTGGGTTACTCCGCCTACATCTGGCTGCTCCGCCACGTCCCGACGTCGAGGGTCTCGACCTACGCCTACGTCAACCCGGTCATCGCCGTCTTCCTGGGCTGGCTGATCCTCGGCGAGCGCATAGACGGTTACGTTGTCGCCGGAACGTCGATCATCATCCCCGCCGTTGCCCTTGCGGTAGGAGCGCAGGCGGTACGCGCACGCTGATTCGCGCTTCCGCGACAGCAATCAGCTTTCAGCCGTGCGACGGCATCGCGATGATAGGATACGCACGGCAGACAAGGAGAACTCCATGCGCACTTCACCGATCCGCGGGCGATACGTTGTCGTTGCGCTGGCGGCAGCCTTCTCGCTGACGCTGGCCGCGGCCCCGCAGGCGCGCCGAGGTCAGACCAAGGCTCCCTCCGCTCGGGTTCAGGCGCCGCCGCCCACGCACGCCAAGGCCGTCGCACGGCTGCTCATCAGGAACGCCATGGTGATCTACGGGAACGCCAAGCCGGCTTTCGGACCCGTGGACATCCTCGTGCAGGACGGCCTCATCGCTCGTGTCGGCAACATTCGGACGCCCGATCCGCCTCCAGATGCCGTCATCGATGCAACCGGCAAGTACGTCATGCCAGGCATCGTCAACGGCCACATGCACCTCCAGGACGAGCGTGGCGGCATACCGCAGCCGATCCAGTACGAGATGAACCTCTACCTTGCGGCCGGGGCCACGACCATTCGAGACGTCGGCGCCGACTGGCAAAAAGCCCAGAAGTGGCGCGCGGCGAGCGCCGCGCACACGATGGTCGCGCCGCGGATCCTGCTCTACGAGCGCATCTGGACGGCAAAGGGCACCGCCACGGCGCAGCAGGTACGCGAGGGCGTGCGCTACGCCAAGGAGCAGGGCGTGGACGGCCTCAAGATGAGCGGGATGGATCGCGACCTCCTGGAGGCCGTCCTCGACGAGGCCCGCATCCAGGGTCTGCGGTCCGCCACCCACATCGCGGTGGACGAGACGACGGCAAAAGACTTCGCCGAGCTGGGCGTCACATCCATCGAGCACTTCTACGGCGTCGCCGACGCCGCGCTCGACGGCATCCAGGACTTCCCTCCGGAGCACAATGCCAGCAACGAGATCCACCGCTTCGGCCGGGCCGGCGAACTCTACATACAGAAGAACCTCGACCGCGAGAAGCTGTCAGCCGTCCTCGACCTGATGGTGAGGAACAAGGTCTTCTGGTGCCCGACCCTGTCGATCTACATCGCCAGCCGCGACGTGATCCGCGCGCAGAACCTGCCCTGGTACAAGGACTACCTGCACCCCACAATGGAGGAGTACTTCAAGCCCGACATGCAGCACCACGGGTCGTACTTCCTGGGCTGGACGAACACGCAGGAGGTGCGCTGGCGCCGGACGTTCCGCGTCTGGATGGACACCCTCGTGGAGTTCGCCCGCAAGGGCGGGCTGATCACGGTTGGAGACGACGCCGGCTTCATCTACTCGCTGTACGGATTCGGCCAGGTGCACGAGATGGAACTGCTCGAGGAGGCGGGCTTCCATCCTCTCGAAGTCATCGAGATGGCGACGGTGAACGGCGCGAAGATGATCGGGATGGAGGACCGGCTGGGGCGCGTCCGCCAGGGCTACATAGCGGACCTGCTGGTAGTCAACGGGAACCCGCTCGAGAACCTGCGGCTCCTCAATCCCTACGGCACCGACATCATGACCTACGACGGGAAGCCAGTGAACAACTACTCCGCCGTCGCGCCCGGCGACCCCAAGGTCAAGGCTGCGCGTGGCGGCGGCATAGAGTGGACAATCAAGGACGGCATCCCGTACCACGTCCCGACGCTCATGAAGGAGGTCAAGGACATGGTGGCGAAGGCGCGGGCCGAAAAGAAGCCTGACTCGTAGCCGTCGCCTGCGTCAACCGACTCTTGGCGGCCGAGCGGCGGCCCGGACCTCGCTGGCTGGAGGCGCAGCCGGATGCAGGCAATGCCGGCGAGCGGTTCTTCATCGACCACGGAACAGGCGTCGTCATCGGCGAGACGAGCATCATCGGGAACAAGGTCCGTCTCTGCCAGGGCGTGACGCTGGGAGCGCGCAGCTTCCCGCTCGACGAACACGGCCACCCGGTCAAGGGGCTCCCGCGACACCCTATCGTCGAAGACGACGTGATCATCTACTCTGGCGCGACCGTCCTCGGCCGCATCACGGTGAGCGCGGGATCCACCATCGGCGGCAACGCGTGGCTGACGACGAGCGTGCCGCCGCAGAGCCAGGTGGCCCAGGGTCGCAGAGTGGCTGTCGAGAGGAAGACGGCCGTTTAGTATACTGGCGCCCATGGCGCACGAGACTATTGGCATCCTGGGCGGACTGACGGCGGAGTCCACGGTTCTCTACTACCAACACATCACACGCCGGTACCAGGAGCTGCACGGCGATTCCGCGTACCCGCAAATCGTCATATACAGCGTGAGCTTCCAGCAGTTCGAGGACTGGATGGAGGCGGGGCGCTGGGACGACATCGCCGGAGCGCTGGCCACGGCGCTCGACCGCATTGCGGCGGCAGGGGCCGACTTCGCGCTGCTCGCCACGAACACCATGCACCTGCTCTTCGACCGGCTGCAGGCTTCCTGCCCGATCCCCCTCCTGAGCATCGTCGATGCAACCGCGGACGCCGTGACGGCGGCCGGGCTCACGAAGGTCGGCCTCCTGGGAACGCGCTTCACCATGGAGAAGCCCTTCTACGCTGAAGGCCTGGCGAGGCGCGGCATACAGGCAATCGTGCCGGACAAGGAAGACCGCGAGACGACCCACCGAGTCATCATGCATGAACTGGCACGCGGCGTGTTGAAAGACGACTCGAGGAGAGAGTACCTCCGCGTCATGGACGCGCTGGCAGCACAGGGGGCCGAGGGCTTCGTCCTCGGCTGCACCGAGATCCCGCTTCTGGTCACGCCAGCCTGTTGTTCGCTGCCACTCTTCGACACGGCGCGAATTCACGCGGAGGCCGCGCTCCAGCGGGCACTGTCGAGGCGCTAGCCGAATACTGCTGTGATCGGGGCATCGGCCGAGTTGTCTGTACCCTTGCTTGCGCGTTCCTGCGCACTCCTTCTCACTGCTGAGCCGCGTCGCCCAACCCGATATTCTTCATGACTCGTGCTGCCATTGTGGTGCACGAAAGTAGGGGACTTCGGTATGGCGTCGCCGTCGTTTGCCCCCGCGTCGCCGCGCAGCCCGCAGGCAGACGCGGTTTCGGCCATCGATCGGGCCCGGTTCCGCTCGCTGGTCCAATCTCCGCTTCGCGCTGCCCTCCTGCGGTTCCTCCACGCGCAGCCTGACGCCATCCGCAGCATCACCGAGCTCGTCCAGGCGCTGGCCCGGATCCGCACGGACGTCGAGAACTGCATGTCGCAGATCGTCACGCAGGGCTATGCGCGCCGCGCGCCCGGCCCCGAACCTGCATTCTCCGCGTGCTGGCCGGCCGATCCTCATCTCCGCAGGCTGCTCGAGGAGTTCCTCGCGGAGCCCCCACGCGCCACTGCCGAAGACGATTCGACGGCGCTCAGACGTTTTCGCGAGTTGATCGGAATCGACGAGAAGATGCTGCTCGTCCTCGAGTCGATCCGGACCGTCGCCAAGACGGACATCTCCGTCCTCATCCTGGGGCCGACGGGTGTGGGCAAGGAAGTCGCCGCCAGGGTCATACACGAGCTCAGCCGCCGGCGCGGCAACACGTTCCAGGCCGTCAGCTGCGCGGCGCTTCCAGACTCGCTCTTCGAGTCCGAGGTCTTCGGCTACGAGAAGGGCGCGTTCACCGGCGCGGCCGAACGAAAGCCGGGACGGATGGAGCTGGCCGATCGCGGCACACTCTTCCTCGACGAGATCGGAGATCTGTCGCTGGTCGCCCAGGCCAAGCTCCTGCGCGCGCTCGAAGAGAGGCGCGTCGAGAGGCTCGGCTCGCGCCAGGCGTTCGACGTCGACTTCAGGCTCGTATCGGCGACGAACAGGCCGCTCGATGTCTTCGTAGAGGAGAACCGCTTTCGCGAGGACCTCTACTACCGTATCAATGCGTTCACCATCAGGCTGCCCTCGCTCCGCGAGAGGCCCGTCGACATCCCGATCCTCGCAGGCCGCTTCCTGGCGGCCTACTGCGCCGAGCAGGGGCTGGAGAGCGACGCGAAGGTGTTCAGCACGGGCGCCCTGTCCCTACTGCAGCAGTACGGATGGCCCGGGAACATCCGGGAGATGATCGCGACGGTCTCGAGGGCCGCCCTCTCATCGAGGGGGCGCGTAATACAGCCGGCCGACGTCCATTTCCTGAGACCTCAAAGGACGAACGACCTGGCGGGCGCGGGCCGCCGGATCGTTCCGCTCCACGAAGTCGAGCGGGCTCACATCCAGTCGGTACTCGAGTCGGTTCACTGGAACAAGAAGCTCGCCTCCCGCCTCCTCGAGATCAGCCGTGAGACGCTCTATCGGAAGATCCGCTGCTACGGCCTCGCACCCGGTTCACGCACAGACAACCGGGCCGCCGCGCCCGCCGAGGAGCAGAGCGGACGTTTCAGTCGCTAAAATGACAACGAAGCAACAAGCAGGCCGACTCGCGCCCCATCTCGTCGCCGCGCTTGTCATCGCCGCCGCCGCGCCGGCTGCCGCCGTCATTGCAGGCCCCTCGAGACTGGGCAGTCTCGCGATCGTCGTATCGCTCGCCGTCCTTTCTTACGTCACGTTCCGCAGCTCCGCCGGGCGCATGGACGACGCAAACCGCCACCTGAGCGAGCTGAACGACCTGTTCTTCTCGACCGTCGAGACGCTGGCCGCGGCAATCGACGCGAAGGACCAGATCGCTCACGGGCATATCCGGCGCGTCCAGCACTACGCCGTCAGGCTCGCCCGCGCTCTGGGCATGACTTCCGAATCAGACCTCAAGGCAATCGAGGCCGCCGCGCTCCTGCACGACATGGGGAAGCTCTCCGTTCCGGAGTTCATCCTGAACAAGCCGGGAAGACTGACCGCAGGCGAGTACGAGCGGATCAAGCTTCACGCGGAAATCGGCGCAACCATCCTCTCGCAGATCAAGTTCCCGTACCCCGTCGTGCCTATCGTCCGGCATCACCACGAGAACTGGGACGGAACAGGCTACCCCGACGGGATGGCGGGCGAGAACATACCGATCGGCGCGAGGATTTTGGCGGTCGTCGACTGCTATGACGCCCTCACATCGGACCGCCCGTATCGGCTGGCCCTCTCGAGCGAGCAGGCCTTGAGGATCATCGTCGAGCGGCGCGGGACGATGTACGACCCGCGAGTCGTCGACGCCTTTCTGGAGGTGAACAGAGAGCCGGCCACGATCAAGACCGGCTCGGAAGACCGCACTCTGCTGGAATTGGTGAACCAGGTCCGGGCCCCTCTCCCGCCGGAACCTTCCAAAGCGTCGGCCGCGCGGCTGCCGGACGCGCCACAAGCCGCCGAGGCGCTGCTGCGGCTGTGCGAGACGGCGAGGTGGCTGACGGGCCACGGGAATCGCGATGACATAGGCCAACTCCTCGGCCGACAGATCCTGCGGCTGACCTCGGCGTCGCTAGTAATCTTCTTCGCTGTGGAAGAAGAGGCCGGTCAACTCGTGGCGGCCTGCGCGTACGGCTGCGAGGGCGAGCGCGTGGAAGGCATGCGCATACCGCTCGGCCAGCGCCTGAGCGGCTGGGTGGCGGCCAACCGCAGGAGCGTCCTCAACTCGAGCGCGTCGCTCGACCTCGCCGATGTCCCGAAGGACCGGTCGCGGCCGCTCGAAGGCGCTCTGGCGGTGCCCCTTGTCGATCGGGGGGAGCTGACCGGCGTGCTCGCGCTTTACGCCGCAGCCGGAACTGCTTTCACCGACGATGACCGCCGGGTTGCGGAGCTCGCGGCTCCGGCCATTGCAGCCGCCCTCTCCGCTGCCATGCGTTCGGAGCGCATCCGCAGCCCGCTCCGGGACTCCGTCACCGGCTTGCCCAACGAGCAGTCGCTTCGCCAGCTCCTGGCCGCAGGTTCGTTGCTCGAGGGGCCGGCCCCGATCGCCGTCGGCGTGGTCTCGCTGGGCGCCGCAGGCGCAGGCTTCGACGCGGACTTGCTCCGTTCACTCGCGGATTCAGCGAGAAAGAGGCTTCGCACAACGGACCTCGTTTTCCGGGTAGGAGAGAGCGAGCTGGCGCTCCTCATGCCCGATACCGGCCCGGATGCAGCCAGGCAGGCTGCGGCGCGAATCGCTGCAAGCATCACCGAGGATGCGTGGGCCCGTTCGGTCCCGGCGGTGCGGCTGGGTCTGGCCTTCGCTCCGGCTGACGGAAGGACGCTCGACGAGCTGCTGACGGCCGCCCGCAGCAGGCGCGATGCCTGCCCGGCGGGCCTCTCGCTCGATCTCGCAGCAGCCCGAACGGTAGGAGTGCACTGAGGTGTCGCGGGTGGAACGCTCCAGCACGTCTGGACCGGCACCCCCCGAGAGCGTTCCCGGCGGGCGGCAGGACTTCTCCTCGTTGCCAGCCGTCGCGCGCACGTACGTAATCCTCGTGATCGCGGCGGGTGCGTTGTCGCTTCTGCTGGCCTTTTCCAGGTCCGGTTTCGAGCGCCCCGCCACGCTGGCTGTGCTCGCCGCGCTCGCGCTGGCTGCGTCTGCCATCAAGCTGGACCTGCCGCTCACGCACGGCACGTCGAGCCTTTCGATCTCCTACGCGGTGGACTTCGCCGCACTGCTCATCCTCGGGGCACCCGAAGCTACGATAGTTGCGACAGCCGGTGCCTGGAGCCAGTGCACCTCTCGAATCGGGACCCGGAACGCTCTCCATCGCACGCTTTTCAGCATGGCTGCCCTCGCCGTGACGCTCCAGGTGGCGGGCGCGGTCTTCGACCTGGCCCGGGGCGTCAGCGGCGCCGAGCCTCTCTATGAGCGCTTGCGCCCTCTGGCCTTCTCGGCTCTCGCCTACTACCTCCTCAACACTGCCCTGGTGGCCGGTGCAATCGGGCTCTCCACGGGCCAGAACCCGGTTCGCATCTGGCGCAGCGACTTCATGTGGAGCGCGCCGAGCTACTTCGTCGGCGCTGGCGCCGCCGCGGTTGTGGCCGCGGCCGACAGGTTCGGCTACTCGTGGTGGCTGCTCCTGGTGGCCGTGCCCTGCTACCTGACCTACCACAGCTATCGACAGTTCATCGAGCGCATAGGCGAAGAACGGCGGCAGGCCCGCCGCGCCTCCGACGTGCAGATGGCGATCATCGAGGCGCTCGCGGCGGCAATCGAGGCGAAGGACGGCACTTCGTACACTCAGATCAGCCGGATGCAGAAGTTCGCGGCAGCCCTCGCCCGAGCAGCCGGGCTGCCCGCCCACGAGCTGCCCGGGCTGCAGACGGCGACGCTCCTTCACGACATAGGGAACCTCGCCGTCCCGGAACACATACTGGCGAAGGCCGGGCCGCTCACCGAGGAGGAGTGGGAAAAGGTGAGGATCCATCCGCGTGTCGGCGCGGAGATCCTGGCCAGGGTCCCCTTCCCGTACCCGGTCGCTCCCCTCATCCTGCGGCACCACGAGCACTGGGATGGAAGCGGATATCCGGGAGGCCTGAAGGGCGAGGAGATCCCGCTCGGGGCGCGAATCATGGCGGTGGTCGATTCGTACTTCTCGCTGTCCATGAATCGGCCTCACAGGCCGGCCCTCGACGAAGCCGCGGTCCTCGCGAACATGCGCCGGGCCTGCGGGCGCATCCTCGACCCGAGGCTCGTAGAGATCTTCCTCTCGATCCTGCCCGGGCTCGAGCGGGACGCTGCAGAAACCGCCGCCTCCGGCGCCGCAACCGGATCATCGCCGGCGAAGGCCGGCGTGCTCGAAGACATCGCCGTGGCGCACCAGGAAGCGCAGTCTCTCTGCCAGATAGCGCAGGCGCTCGGCTCGAGCCTCGCGATGGACGAGACGATCAACCTGGTGGTCGCCAACCTGCGCGTGCTGGTGCCCTTCTCTTCCTTCGCCCTGTTCCTCAAGAACGATGCCGCGCGCGGCTTCATCTGCCGCCATGCCTGCGGCGTCGCGCAGCATCGGCTGCGAGAGCTCGTGGTTGCATCGCCTGCCGACATCGCTGCAACGCTCGCGCAGGTCAACAAGGGCGCACTGCCGGAGGAGGTGCTCCGGTACGTGGCTGCTGCGCCGCTCGAGCTGAACGGCACCACGACGGGCCTGATCGCCGTTTACCACACCTCCCGGGACTACAGGACCGACGACCGGCGCGTCCTCGTTCGTATCGCCGCACAGGCTGCCCCGGTCATCCGGAACTCGGTCGTCTTCGAGAAGACTCAGCAGGAGTCGTTCACCGACCATCTCACCGGCCTCCCGAACCGGCGCGCGATGCTGCTGTACTTGAACCAGCAGATCGGGAGGGCCGAACGCCACCGTTCCAAGCTCACACTGGTGATGCTAGACCTCAACGACTTCAAGGACGTGAACGACCGGCTGGGACACCAGCGCGGCGACCACGTACTCCGTGAGATAGCAGCAGTGCTCAGGTCCATGGTCCGCGCCTACGATCTCTGCGTGCGATTCGGCGGCGACGAGTTCGTCGTCATACTCTGGGAGTGTGATGCCGAACAGGCCGACAGGCGCCTCCGCGAGTTGAAGGACGCCGTCAAAGCCGCCTACTTCGAGAGCCAACCAGGCGAGAACATCAGGCTCTCGGCCAGCGCTGGCTTCGCCGTCTACCCCGACGACGGGTTCTCGCAGGAGGAACTGATCGCCGTCGCCGACCGGAGGATGTACGAGGACAAGGCCTCGCGGCGCTCCGCCGCTGACGGCCCATCATCTGCAACAGAAGGAGCCGGGCCGGGCGCCTCGGCGGTGGAGAGCGCCTTTCGCGAGGCGCCTGCGCAGGTAGCAGGCTGACCCCGAGAGGCAGCCGAACCCGCCACCCACCGGCGTCCGCCACCAGAGGTGACCGTGGCACCGGGTTATACTGACTTCCTCAGAAAAAAACGCGCAGCGTCTCCTCGCTGCGGCGCGCGTCCCGGTTCGTCGTCGCCCGGCCGACGGAGGTCAGTCCCATGGACATCGCCCGACTCGAGATCCGGGAGGGCAACGACACGAGGCACGTGGTCATCGACAAACCGGCATTCGCGATAGGCCGGCGGACCGACAACGACCTCTGCCTCGCCAACGCCGACATCTCTCGCGACCACGCCGAAATCATCCAGTCCGGCGGCCGCTACACGCTGCGGGACCGCGGGTCGCGCTTCGGCACCTTCGTCAACGGCAAGCAGGTGACCGAGCACGAACTGAAGTCGATGGACGCGATCCGTCTTGGGAGGAGCGGGGGGGTGGAACTGGTCTTCCTGCTCGGTGAGGCGCCCGCCCCACGGAACTCGACCACCGTCGTAAGCGACCTCCACCAGCTCGGCGTCCTTCTCGAGAGTCTCCGGGCCTTGGGTTCCGGCCGCGTCCTGGACGACGTCCTCGCTCTGGTGATCGACTCGGCGATCGCCGTGAGCGGAGCCGAGCGCGGCTTCATCCTGCTGGAGGGCGAGAACGGGCAGCTCGAAACCAAACTCGGCCGCGGCCGAGGCGGAACCACGCTCCCCGACGAAACGATAAAGATGAGCCGTAAGATCCCCGAGCAGGTCTTCGCGACGGGACAGACGCAGATCGTCGCCGACCTGCCGATGGGGGAGCTGGCGGACCTGCACCAGGCCACGGTCGTCATCGGCATCCGCGACGTCCTGTGCGTGCCGCTCAAGCTAGTCAGGTTCGTGGACAAGCTGGACGCGGCGGGGAGCGAGCCGCGGCAGATCGGCGTGCTCTACCTCGACAGCCACGAGCGCGGCTCGATCATCACCCCCGCCGCCGCGAGCTCGGTCGAAGCGCTGGCCACCGAGGCCGCCGTCGCCATCGAGAACGCGAGGCTCTACAGGTCTGCGATCGAAAAGGCGCGGCTCGAGGAGGAAATGAAGATCGCGGCAAAGATCCAGCAGATGCTAGTGCCGCAGACGCGGAGGACGGGCGCGTATTTCGACGCCGTCGGCGCCACCCTGCCGTGCCGGGCCATCGGCGGCGACTTCTTCGATTACGTGGACCTGCCTTCGGGAGGCCTCGGTTTCACGGTCGCGGACGTGGCCGGCAAGGGCGCTCCGGCCGCCCTGCTCACCGCGGTCCTGCAGGGAGGCTTCAGCGTCCAGGCCTCCTTCGGGAGTTCCGCGGCCGAAACGCTGTCGCGCTTGAACCATCTCCTTCTCAGGAGGTCGATCGACGCGCGTTTCGCGACCATGCTCTACGCGATGCTGGAGCCGGACGGGAGGCTCACTTACTGCAACGCCGGGCACAACCCGCCGTTCCTCCTGAGGAGCGGGAAGGTGGAGCGGCTCGAAAAAGGGGGGCTGATCCTCGGTCTGTTCGAGCACGCGACCTACGAAGAAGAAACGCTGGTGCTCGAACCGGGCGACCTCGTCGTCCTCTTCAGCGACGGAGTTTCGGAGGCCTTCGACCCGCGCGGAGACGAGTTTGGCGAGGACCGAATCCTGAAGGCGCTCGAGGCTTCGCGCCGCGAGGATCCGCCGGCGATCCTCGAACGGCTGACGGCGGCCGTGCGCCGTTTCTCGGCCGGCGCCGCCCAGAGCGACGACCTGACGGTGTTGATCGTGAGGTACCTCGGGGGCCCGAGCAGCGACAGGACTGAAGCGTGAGATTCTACCCGAGACCCCTCAGCATCCTTGGCGTCGCGAACCAGACGAGGCGCCCCGGACCCGCCGGGGGAAGACCGTCGAGGTCTATCCGGCACACTCCCCCTTTCTTGAAAGGAAGAGGGTGGCGGGTTCCTATCAACCGTCCCGCCACCTGGCCGATCCCCGGCTCGTGCCCGACGAGCGCGATTGCCTCCTGGTCCGACAGCATCGCGAGTTCGTCGATGAGCGACTGGTAGGACGCTCCCGGCGCGAGCGCCACGGTTTCCACCACCCTGGGACTGGAGCGGAGCCCGGTTGCCAAGAGGTCGGCCGTCTGGCGGGCACGCACCAGAGGGCTTGTCAGAACGACGTCGATCTCGACATCAAGCTCCGTCAGCCCGGCGACGATCTGGCGGAAGCGCGTGATGCCTTTCTCCGTCAGTGGCCGCTTCCCGTCGTCCGGGAAAGCTTCTCCGCGCTCGGCGGCGATCGCGTGCCGCACCAGGTAGACCCGTTTGTCGTCGTCCATCGCGTCCGGTCTCCTCCATGGCTGCCGCGACTCTGCCAGCCAGCTCACCGGCAAGTTGCGGGCAGAATCGCTCCCGGCACCGCCTGTCCACATCGAAGATGGTCTTGCGCAGCGCCATGTAACGCGCGTGCAGCCGCAGGGCCCGCTCGGATACAGCCGACCTGAACCGCTCGAGCTCGGCCGCAACAGCCGGCGTACGGGCAGGAAGCGAGCCGGACCTCGCAAGGAGGACCGTCGAGTCGTGGAGCTCGCCGAGAGTGTCCTGAAGCGCCTTCAGGCGTGAAACGTCGCTCCCGGTCCGCAAGGCCCAGATCTCGCCGGCCAGCTCGAGCCCGTAACGGAGCTTCTTGGCCGCGATCCGCACAGTGTGAAGCAGCCTGGGGCTGTAGTCGTCGCCGGCTGCGCGCGCGGCGGCAACCAGCCGCTCGGACGTCCGGGCGAGCCGGATCGAGAGCGTTCGGGCGTGCCCGTCTCCGTTCTCGGCGGTGAGCGCCTCTTCGACGAGAGCGCTCAGTTTCGCGCCGAGTCGTTCCTTCTCGGCGCGGTCCAGCACCTTGATCATCGCACGCCTGCGAACAGCGCGCTCGGCGAACGCAGCCTTGCGCATTCTCGCCACCGGGCGGGCGAGGTCCGGACGCCCGGCCTCGATCCTGCCCAGCCCTTCGGCAACGACGTCCAGCTCTCGGACGCGGCCAAGCGCGCGCGTCAGCTTGCGCAGCCGCTTCCGGAGCCTTGACCCTTCGCCCCCGCCACGACTCTCGATCAGGAGGGGCAGGGCCGCGCGAAGCCGCCTGGACGCGACACGGGCGTCATGAACCGCGCGAACGTCGCCGGCGCGCGCTTCAGGAAGGTTGGCCGCGAGGGCCTCGAGGCGGCGGGCAACGGCCCGCCGCAATCGAAGGCGGGCACGCGGCCAGGGGACAGGCAGCATGCGGCACGCGGATGGAATCGACCTTTCCCATTATACTGGTTGACCAAAAGGCATCTGTTCTTCTGCGCGTGAATGACGTGCTGGACACCTTGAAGACGGCCCACCGCTACCCCGGCAAGCTGTTCGTCGTCGAGGGCATAGACGGCTCGGGAAAGACGACGCAGCTGGGCCTTCTCGCGAAGTGGCTGCAAGCAGCCAACCGCCCGGTGTTCGTCACCGAGTGGAATTCCTCGACGCTCGTAAAGGCCGCCACGAAGGCCGGCAAGAAGAAGAACGCGCTGACGCCGACCACCTTCAGCTTGCTTCACGCTACCGATTTCGCCGACAGGCTCCTCTACAGGATCATCCCGCCACTCAAAGCCGGAATGATCGTGCTCGCAGATCGATACGCCTACACCGCCTTCGCGCGAGACGCGGCGCGCGGCGTGGACCGTCAGTGGGTGCGAGCGCTCTACGGCTTTGCCGTGAAGCCGGACCTTGCTCTGTACTTCCGAGTGCCGGTGGACCTGTCGCTCGACCGCCTGACGGCGAGGAGGGCAAAGCTCAAGTACTACGAAGCCGGCATGGACCTGCGCCTGAGCAACGACGTCCACGAGAGCTTCCGGCTGTTCCAAGCGAAGGTCCTGGAGGAATACGAGCAGATAGCAGTCGAGTTCGACCTGAAGAGCGTGGACGCCGCGCGCAGCATAACCGATCAGCAACGGGTCGTTCGGCGCCTGGTCTCGGACACGATGGAGGAGGAATGAGACCCGCGGGCCGGCGAGTCGGCAACCCGGGCGGACCCGGTCAACCAGGTGAATACTACGGCCGCGGGCTGCCGTACGCGCCGCTCGGCTCGCTGCCTGGAAAGCTCGTCGCGTTGGAAGGGACCGACGGCGTCGGCAGGTCCACCCAGATCCGGCTGCTGCGGGAGTGGCTAGAGGTGCAGGGGTACGGGGTTGTCGAAACGGGCTGGACACGCTCGGAGCTCATGCAGCCGACGATCGAGCTGGCAAAGTCGAGCAACACGCTGAACAAGTTGACTTTCGTCCTGCTCTACGCCACCGACTTCGCCGATCGCCTCGAGAAGGAGATCATCCCGGCCCTGAAATCAGGCTTCATCGTCGTCGCGGACCGCTACATCTATACTGCGATGGCGAGAGCGGCCGTGCGCGGCGTGGATCGCGCCTGGCTGCGGAATCTCTACGGCTTCGCGATCGTGCCACACCTCATCTTCTACCTGAGGGTGGACGTCGACACGGTCACCCAGAGGGTCCTCCAGAAGGGCGGCATGGACTTCTGGGAGTCGGGAATGGACCTGAAGCTTGGCGACGACATCTACGACAACTTCCGCGCCTACCAGAGGCAGCTGCTGCGCCAGTACCAGCTCCTCGCGAGCGAGTTCGGTTTCCGCGTGCTGGACGCTCGCCGGCCTGTCGACCTCATACAGACAGAACTGCGGCGGCAGGTCGGAGCCTTCCTGCACGAAGGCGAAGACGGGAAGAAGGCGGGGGCGGAAGGTGTCAGTGCTGAGCAACGAGGGCTGAGGACTGAGTGACGAGCCCCTCGTGCCTCAGTCCTCGTTCCTCAGTCCTCGCACCTCAGTCCTCACACCTCAGTCCTGATAGACCACCCAGTTGACCGTTTTCAGGATGTCCAGGTAGCCTGCGACTGCCTCATTGGTCAGCTCCCGGTCTGTTTCGGCCGCAACGGCGTTGCGAATGTCGGCGACCGTGCGGCGGCCGTTCACGTAGTTCGCTATCGTCGCCGCCTGAGTCGGGGTGACGCCCAGAGTCTTGAGCGCCTCCGGGTGCTCCTTCATGTATGCCTCGTAAGGTTGGTAGCTGCCCAACGAGAACTCGCGGCCCCTCACACCCGGCGCCAGCCGGGGCACCTGCGCTGCAAGCGCAGCGCCTGCTGCAGCAGGCCTGGCGGTGGGCGCAGGCCGCTTCGAGCCAGCGGGCTTCCAGCCGAGAGCGTCCGCGCGAACCTTCATGTAGCCTTGAATCTGGCTCTTCAAACCGGCGCGGTAGAGCTCCCACTGCGCGACACGCTGATTGACCAGGGATGCGGCCGCAGGCGAGCCGCTGTGGATCTCGCCGATGCTTCGAAGCGCTGCGATCTCGCGGCCGGTCGCGTGCTCGACGAGGTTTGCCGCCCTTGCCGCCGCGGTTTCGAGCGAAGCAGCGTCGGCAGCATCGAGGTAGGCGAGCGCCCGCGGCAGCTCTCGCTCGCCGATTCGCCGGTAACCGAACGACGACACCGCGTCGACGAGGCCCGCAACCACCTCGTCGGTACAGTTCGCGGCAGCCCACGCGACGGCGGCGCCGATGAAGGCAACCCGCTTCATCTGCGTCGGGTCGGACTTGTCGGGCGTGTCGAGGTCCGCGTGGTACCACTGGTCGGGCCATGTGAAGAACTCGATGCCCGGGACTGCAACCGAGGGGTTGTTGAAGCAGATGTGATCGCTGCCGCCCGTGGCCCGGTGCACGTAGAACCTGAAGGCATCGTCCGACCCGGCCTTTTCCGTCATGGGCACCGGGAAGTACTGGCCGCCCGGCCGGCCGCGCGGCGAGTCCGGGAGATAGACGATGTCGTTGGTGCGCCAGACGTAGTTCATGACCGAGGCGGCGAGGCCGTCCAGGTAGCTCGGAAGGTGATCGGGACACTCGCTCATCGTGAAGAGCGAGTTGTTCTTGCGGAGCCACTCGCCAACCATGTCCATGTTGACGTTGATGCTCCACCTGTCCGAGACGCCTGGCTTCTGCTTGATGAACTCGTAGGTGCCGGAGATCTCGTTCGGCCAGAGGAAGTAGATCGTGCGGCGCGGGCGGGGCAGCTCGCCGCTGGCAATCAGCCTGCTCAGGGCGCGGAGAATCTCGAGCTGCACGACAACGCCGCTCATGTTGTCGTTCGCGCCTCGCTTCAGGTAGCCCTCGAAGAGATGAGCGGTGAAAATCACGCCCTTCTTGTCGGGCTCGGTGCCCGGAATCCAGCTGTAGACAGCCTCGAACCGGTCCTTGAACGACTCTACCTTGGCGCGGGCCCGGACAACCACTTTCCGGCCGGACAGCACGTCCTCGAGCAGCTCCGACCACTGCCGCCATGACAGGTTGAAGCCGGCCGCGAGGTTCTCGTTCTTGTAGGAGCCGCCGCCGTAGACCACCTGGTTCGGGTCGTTGTAGCGCTCGCGAGAGTTGAAGGAGACGACGGCCACGATGCCGGCGGCATCGAGCGCCCTCGCCGCCTCCTCGCGCGCGTGAGACCACATGAGTGCGATCCTGCCCTTGTAGCGGGGGTCCGGACCTGCCGACTGCATCTTCTTGACGTCATCGGTCGAAAGCGGCGGGATGTAGACAAGCTCCCCGGTCACGTCAGCCGTTGCCGAACCGCTGGCCACGAGCGCCGGGTCGGCGCCGATCCTCGCTATCAGCCTCCGCGAGGGCTCCAGCGTCCAGAACTCCCCTTCGGTCGGGTAGTCGAACGTGCGGGGAGATGGAAACCGCTCGAGGCGTGTGTTCTCGATGCCGTAGGATCTGACGAGATCGTGGACCGCCTTGGCTTCGTAGAAACCATCTGTGAACTCGGAGCGGCCGCGCACCCAGGGCGCCCCGGCAAGCTTGACCTCGTTGTCGTAAGCCATCTGACCGGAGATCTCGTTAGCCAGGAGCGTCAGGATGTCCTGGGAAAGCGGAGTCGTCGGGAGCTGCGGCGGCGCGGCTGGTTGCGCGCTTGCGGATCCCAGCGGGGCGAGAACCAACACGAATAGAATCAGCGGTGCACAAAGCGCCGGCTGGACGAGTCTCACGTCGCACCTCCCAAGGGGGACAGGTCGGGCGGAGGATAGCACGGGTACGGCTGTTAAGATGTCCCGCGTATGCCCGAACGTCCCTTCTTTGTAGTCAACCCGAAATCGGCCGGCGGCCGCACGGCCTCGGTCTGGTGGCGCGATCTGCACGGGTCCGTGCTGGAGATGTTCCCTCGGGCACGCTGGGCACTGACGAAGGGCCCGCGGCAGGCAGCCGCGCTCGCGGCGAGGGCGGCTGTGGAGGGAGCGGATCTCGTTGTCGCCGTCGGCGGCGACGGCACTGTCAACGAGGTGGTGAACGGCCTGATGGGCGAGAGACTCGGCGCAGAGGAACGGCTTCCGGCGGCCAACGGCCAAACCTGGAGCCCGCCTGGCGAGAGGCCGGACGCTCCGGCGCTCGGTGTCGTCCCTGTGGGAACCGGCTGCGACTTCGTGAAGAGTATCGGCGTCCCGAACTCCCCGGTGAAAGCGCTCGAACTGCTCCGGGCCGGCAAGCAGTTGCCCCTCGACGTGTGCGAGATGACGCTGCGGCGTGCGGCCGGAAACCTCGTGCGGCGCTACTCGATGAACATGTGCGGCTGCGGGGCCAGCGGCGAGGTGACGAAGCAGGTCAACGCGGCCAGGTTCCCCCGGCATGGCCTCGCGAAGTTCTTCATCGCTACAGCGCGGGCCGCTCTTGCTTACAGGCCGCGCGAAATCCAGGTCGAAGTGGACGGCCTCGCGCCGCGAACGACCCGGCTGCTCGGGCTCTTCGTCTGCAACGGGGAATACTGCGGCGGCGGCATGCGCCCTGGCAAGGGTGCCAGGCTCGACGACGGCACGCTGCGTGTCGTCGAAATCGCGGACATTCCCCTCTCCCGCATACTGCGGCACGGTTACAAGCTGTACACAGGGCGCCTCGAGGGCATACCTGGCGTGAGCGTGTACGACGCCAGTTCCTTGCGCGTCAGGGGACCGTCCGAGATCCTGGTGGACTGCGACGGCGAACAACCGGGCACGCTGCCGGCGACGTATTCGGTGGTGCGGCGTGCGTTGCGCGTCGTGGGGGGAAATACGGAAGAGGGCTGAGGGTTGTGAAGTAGCGGTCAGCGGTCAGCTATCAGCGCCAGAATCTTGGGGTAATCAGCTGGATGCTGACGGCTGAAAGCTGACCGCTGACGTTCCTCCCTCAGTCCTCAGGCCTCATTACTCGGTACTGCACAGGTTCGGTCTACGCCTACGCAATCGTCTCCACCGTCTCGAGCACGCGGATGTTGCGCTTCTCGAGCTCGGCGATGAACTGGTGGTAGAGCGGCCCGTAGATGCAGTCCTCGGGCGGCACCAGGCCGCGCTCCTTGATAAGGCCCTTGCCGATCATCACGGCCCCGATGGCGGCCGAGAAGCCGGTGACGCGGCCCATCGAGGTGATCCCGTTCACCGTGTCGGCGGTGTCCCAGAGATAGTAGGAAACCTTGGTCTTCATCCCGTACTTGGTCCCGATGACGGTGCAGTACATGACGCACACGTCTGTCTCGCCCGGGTTGGCGCGAAGCCTCGGCTCTATGCGCGACAACAGGAAATCGCGCGGCACGATTTTCTGGCACCGGAAGTCCACCGCCTCGGCGTCGAGCAGGCCGCACTCCTTCAGCGTTTCGACGGAGTCCCAGTGCGACGGCCAGCGAACCGTCTTCTCGGCGAACTCCTTGAGGCCGGGCCTGGTGAAGATGAAGCTGGGCATGCCGGGCGTGACGGCGCACTCGAGCGTCTCGTTGACGCCGAATTTGTCGAAGACGAACTTCTCGCGGTCGGTGGCGGCGTCGATCTCGACGACCTTGCCGTCCTTGATGACGTTGACACGAATCATGTACTCGCGGAGCACGTGCCAGAAGGCCCAGGTGATCATGTAGCGCAGCGGGTGCTTCGCGGCGGCTTCCTTTGAGGGTATCCCGCCGACCCTGGCGATGGCCGACTCGGCAACGTCCAGCTTCCTGATGCCCTCGCCGGTCGTGATGTTGCTGAGGCCCGGCGCAAAGCCGATCCCATCCATCACACACACGTCGTTCTCGACCGCGGTCTCGTGGAGGTAGTCGCCGTACTCGTTGAGGGTCATGCCCGCCGGCAGGATGAGCCCTTCGGTCTCGTAGGCATCCGGCCGCCGGTGGTACTCCTCGAGCATGTCCACCATGTGCGTGCCAGACTCGACGGCAGCCTGCATGAGAAGGTAGCTGGTGCGCCGGTCGGGGAGCGTGCAGGCCACGACGTCGTACTGTTTCATCAACGCCTTCACGTCGGCCGTCTCTTCGACGTCGATCGCGTGCGTCACGACTTTCGGGCTGTGCAGCCACCTGCTCGCCGCGTCGAGGGCGTCCTGCCGGCGCCCGACGAGCCCGATCTGAGTGACAGCAGGCTCCTTGGCCAGGTCGAATGCAACCGCCTTCCCCATCTTTCCGCTGCCGCCGAATACCAGGATCTTCATGGAGAGCCTCCTGACGAGCCCGGCAGGATAGCCGGGCCAATGAACGGCCTGAACTGCCGCTTTTTCCCGGCGCCGCGGTCCTCTGCCGCGGTGACTGCTTGAATCCCCCAAGAACCGGAGACGAGCACTGAACCGCAGGGCAACGAGCGGAACGGTACCGGCAAACGGGAATCGAGACCTTCCGCTCGCGGCTGCCAGCGCCGCAGGGCCTGCAGCCTGTCCCGGAGAAGCGTCTCCCGAACGCGGAGGCTGGCGTTCGAGCGGCGGGATTATATCCGAAACGGAGGAAGCGCAGCCAGGCGCCGGGGCGAGCCGAGCGACCGTCGCCATAACTTGTTCGGTTCCAACCAGGCAAGACCGAACATCTTTGACACGATGTCCCGAGGGGCCGTAAGGTTCTCGGAGTGGTTTCGGGCAGCGCTCGAATGTCTTACGGCGAAGCGACGCCAACGGCAGAAGAAATCAGGCCTGGTCGTCTTCCGGCGCACCCTGCCCCAGCGTGCCGGCCGCCTTGCGCCTGAGGTAGCTCTTGATGAAAACGTCGATGTCTCCGTCGAGGACTCTCTGGACGTTCCCGACCGTTTCTTTCGTCCGGTGGTCCTTCACCATCTGGTACGGATGGAGAACGTAGCTGCGAATCTGGCTGCCGAAAGCGATCTCCTTCTTCTCCCCCCCGAGCTTCTCGAGCTTGTCCTGCTGCTCTTTCAACTTCAGATCGAAGAGGCGCGACTTGAGCACCTTCATCGCGGCCTCGCGGTTGCGGATCTGCGACCGCTCGTTCTGGCACGACACGACGATCCCGGTCGGGAAGTGCGTGATGCGCACCGCCGAGTACGTCGTGTTGACGCCCTGGCCACCGGGCCCGCTCGAGCAGAAGGTATCCACCCGGATGTCCTTCTCGTCGACCTGTATTTCCACGTCGTCTTCGAGTTCCGGCCAGACGTAGACCGACGCGAACGAGGTGTGCCTGCGTGCGGCCTGGTCGAACGGCGAGATGCGCACGAGCCGGTGGACCCCGGCTTCGGCCAGCATCAGCCCGTAGGCGTACTCGCCGGTGAGCATCAACGTCGCGCTCTTGAGGCCCGCTTCGTCACCGGGTTGGTAGTCCACGACCTCGCGCTTGAAGTTCCTGCGCTCGGCCCACTTCAGGTACATCCGGAACAGCATGTCGGCCCAGTCCTGCGACTCGGTTCCGCCGGCGCCCGGGTGGATCGTCACAATCGCGTTGGCCCTGTCGTGTTCCCCGCCCAGGATACGCTTGGTCTCGGCTGCCTCCACCTCGGCCTCGAGGCGCTCGAGGCCCTCACGCAGGTCCGATCCCACGTCCTCGCCTCCCGCCGCCCATTCCGCCAGCACCTCGAGATCTTCCTGTTGCTTCTTGAGCGACGCGAGCAGGTCCAGGTCGTCCTGTAGCCGGCGCCGCCTCTGGAGAATCTTCTGTGCCTCGGCCTGGTCCTTCCAGAAGTCGGGCTCAGCTATGCGGACTTCCAGGCGGGATATCTCGTCTGCAGGGCGAGCTGCCTCAAAGATAGCTCCGCAGCTCGGAGGTGCGCCTGGCGAGTTCCTCGTGCCTGCGGATCAGTTCGTCGATTTCGAGCGCCACTGTGTTGCCTCCGAGAATGGGTTAGAAGAGAGCGATGCGCTTACTTCATTCTACGCGAGGAACGGGGCACCCGGAGATTGCTCATCGGTTCCTCTGGCTCCTTTCCCCCATGGCCCGTATTCTCCTGATCTCCGCCTCGCGTTCGAGGAAGGTCTGGCCTTCCGTGATCCATGGCTCTGCCGGATCGCCCTTCAGGTAGTGACCGAACCAGGCGAGGATCCGCTTCTGGTAGTCCGTCTGGTTGGGCTTCTGGCGGAGGCCGTGATCCTCTCCGATGTATGCCAGCATCACCACGTTCTTGCCGGCGCGCCTGGCGATGTTGTAGAGCTCTATGCCTTGGTGCCACGCCACGGTCCCGTCCTGGTCCCCTACCTCCAGGAGCAGCGGCGTCGTCATCTTGTGAACCGCGAAGACAGCCGAAGCGTCGATGTAGGCCTGGAGGTCCTCGTAGAGCGGTACGACCATCCGCTCCTGCCCGGTTTCGATGTGGTCGGTTTCGGCGATGCCGGAGCTCCAGTGGTGGTCGCCGTAGTAGCTCACGAGGTCGGTCATCGGCGCGCCGGCAACCGCCGCAGCGAAGACTCCGTTCGTCCTCGTGGCGAGGATCGACGTGTTGTAGCCGCCCATGGAGTGTCCGACCACCCCGATCCGTTTCGGATCGACGAGGCCCATCTCGATGACCCTGCGTACGGCTGCCGTGACGCACTCGATTACCGATGCACCCGGTTTCCTCGGCGTGAACACGATGTCCGGCTGAAGGACGAAGTAGCCCTGGCTCGAGAAGACGCTGAGGTTGTAGTACTCGCGGTCCGACGGGGCCACGTACCGATGGACATTCTGCGAAAGCGCCTCGTAGTTGTAGACGATCATCGGGTACTTGCGGCCAGGCTCATAGCCGGCGGGGTAGATGAGCGCCGCCTGGAGCCGCCGGCCGGTTCCCGTCCTGTAGTCGACGAGCTCGCTCTTTCCCCAGGCGAAGTCCGCCTGGAAGGCGTTCGTACTGGTCGTTTGCTTCGCTCCGGAAAGGTCCGCGTCTCCGGCAAAGAGATCGGGAGAATCGTCGTAGGCCTGAACGATGTACGCGTATACATCGGCGTCCTTCGCCTTGGCCAGCGACCCCACGTTCTTGTCGAGCCACACCAGGCGCTTCACGTCGGACCCCGGGTCGAGCCTCGCGTATCCGGACTTCTTCGTCCATTCACCGAACAGGCTCAGGTAGATCGGTTTCGCCAGGTCGATCGAGTCCTCGTCGGGTTCAAGCCGCGCGACGCGATGCCGGACCTGCTCGGCTGCGCCGCTCGTCAGCCGCTCGGCACCCGTACCATCCGACCGCACACGCCACACGTCGTACTTGTCGTAGAGAAGCACGGACTCGTCTTCGCGGGTCCAGCCCGCCACGCCGTATGGCGGCTTCTCGGGCGAGGTCTGGTCGGACTCGGTGTTGATGAAAGAGGTCGGCACAGAACGCGTGATGTTCGTGACCGCCCTGGTTTCGAGGTTGACGGTCCAGTAGTGGCCGTTCTGGACGAAGAGAAGGCAGCGGCCAGCGGGACCTGCCTGCACGTACCGATCGTTGAGGTTCTCCCGGACCGCAGTTCGTGTGCCGGTCGCGACGTCAGCCAGATAGAGGTCCGCGCCGGGACGGCCGATCGACCGGTTCATAGCGTACTTCGACCACTCCGCAACACTCGCCAGCATCGTGCCGGGAATGGGCGTCACCTGCTCGTTGACAAAGTCCTTTCCCAGCTGGACCAGCACCCCTTTGTGCAGGTGCCACGCCGCGAGCAGGTTGCGCCGCCTGTCGGACGCCGCGCGGGTCTTCTGAAGCGGCATGACGAAGACGTCCTTCGCGTGCCACACTTCAACGGTCGAGACCTGGGGTTCTGCGCCCGCACCCGAGCCTCGACCTCCCTGGCCTTCCTGGTGCTGTGACGTCCTGTTCCGATAGGGCGCGACGTCAGTCGCTGTGCTGGCCGTGCCGGTCGTCTTTCTATCGGGCGCGATCTTCTCGTCCCACTTCGCCACCCCGAGGAACAGCACCGAGCCGTCACGGGACCACTCGAGCCGCCGATAGGAAACCGTCCGCATCCCCGCGGGAAACGCCTTGTCGGCCGCGGGATCGTATCGGTGGCTGCGCTCCTTGCCCTCCAGGCCGGTCCAGGCCAGGATGACATGTGTTGCGCCCTCGCGGCGATCGTCTGTCCGCGCCTCCAGCACGGCGAGGTCCGACGAGTCCTTGCGCCATGAAAGCCCTGTGAAGACAGAAGGTGCTGAAGCGAGTACCCGCAGGACCCCCGTTGCCGGGTCGAGCAGGTGCACGCCGTTGCCCGTCTTGCCGGCAGCGCTGATGGTCATGGCGAGAAAGCGGCCGCGGTCCGACGCCTGCCACGCGAATTCCGATACGTTCCCGAAAGCGGTGTCGCGGCCGGTCGCGAGCTCGCGAACGACCAGCGTCGTCCCTGGGGTCTCGTCCGGTTCCGCTGGCCCAGCCGCTGACCCGGGACCGCCCCGAGCCGAAACACCACCCTGGCTGGCCCCCGCTCCGCTCGCTCTCTCCGGCGGATAAGGCCTGATGGCCAGGTACGCTCCGTCCGGGCTGAACGCGAACGACTGGATCGCATCGAGCGTCTCGAGCTTGCCCGTCCCGAGCTCGAGCAGGCCCAGCTTGTTCCTCACCTGCCGCTGCTCGCGGCGCATCCTCTCCTGCTCGTCCTCGGATACTCCGATGGCGCACGCGAGGTACTTCGAGTCGGCCGACCATGCCGGCTGGGTGCCGAAAGCAATGGTTTTCGTCGCGCCGCCGGCGAGGGTCGTCACTCTCAGCTCGTTCGCGCGGTTCGTGCGGTTGATGGCGTAGGCAACGAACCGGCCGTCCGGCGACAGGCCTCCGCGAGGGCCACCCGGCACGAGCGTCTCCCACTGCCCGTAGTCCGCAAAGCCAGCTGGGCGCTTCGTCTGCGCGCCCGTCAGCGCCACGGCGCCGATCACGGCGCAAGCTGCGAGAGCGGCTGTCGTTCCTCGTCTCATCCGTTCCTTCCTTTGGCGTCTTCTTCGGCCCCTATCCGGTAGCTGCCGAAGTTAGGCCGATGAAGCCGGGGGTGTCAAGACGGGACGGGGCGGCGTGACGGACATAGTCGCCGGAGCCACCCCTGCGCGATCGTGCGGCGGACGGTGGCCAGACCGGCCGGCTCGTGGTCCGTCACGCCGGCTCCCGTCCCGCGCGGCTTCGCCGTGCTGGTGGCCAGATCGACGGACGCGTGAGACTCAGTTCCCAGCTGCTGGCGTTCAGCCGCGCCGCGGCATGGCGCCGGACAGGGGGATGCAGGCGTCGGCCTGACAAGCTCCGAGTTATGATCCTTTTACGCCCAGAGCCTTCCGCGGTAACCTGCACCTTCCTGTGCTTATGTGTAGGGTATGAGACCCGAACGACCCAGCCGGGCGGGCTGCCTGCTGATGTGGGCCGCGCGGCGCATCCTGTCGCTCCGATATCGCATCCGGCTCGCGGGCCTGGACGAGGTGGAGCGCCGTGGCCGGACCGCGATCGTCTTCCTCCCCGAACACCCGGCGCTCATCGACCCGATCATCATGCTCGCCGTGCTCTATCCACGGTTCGCGCCGAGGTCGGTCGCCGACGAGGTGCAGATCGACCGTCCAGTCATCAGGACCGCCGCCAAGCTGCTTGGCGCCAGGGTCCTGCCCAACCTCGAACGGCGCGGCGCCGAGGGTCTGGCCCGGATGCGATCGGTCCTGGAGGAGACCGTAGAGGGCGTACGGGCCGGCGAGAACCTCCTCATCTATCCCGCGGGGCACCTCAAGCGAACCCGGTTCGAGGAAATCGGCGGCGCGAGCGCTGTCAAGGAGATAGTCGACAGCGTCCCCGATGCTCGCATCGTCCTGGTCAGGCAGACGGGGCTCTGGGGAAGCCGCTTCAGCCGCGCATCTACCGGGGCGCTGCCGCGGGTTTCCGAGGTGGTGCGTTCGGCGGTGCTGGCGATGATCGCGCATGGCGTCTTCTTCATGACGAGGCGCGAGGTGGAGATCGAGTTCGTCGAGCCGGGCGATTTCCCGCGCCACGTGGATCGGCTCACGCAGAACCGGTACCTCGAGTCGTTCTACAACGCCAAGGCGAGCCCGAATACCTACGTGCCCTACGGCTTCTGGGAGAGAGGAAGACAACGCGTCGCCCCGGAACCATCCGCCGCAAGGGCGTCGAGCCAGGCTTCAGTTCCGCCCGCAACGCGCCAGATCGTCCTCGACCACCTTGCTGCGATCGCGGGGCGTCCGAGCGTCGGGCTCGAAGAACGGTTGGGGGCGGACCTGGGCCTCGACAGCCTGGCAACCTCCGAACTCGCGCTCTGGATCGAGCAGGAATTCGGGGTGGGCCTCCAGTCCGCTGCCAACCTCGTCACTGCCGGAGACGCCGTCCTGGCTGCGGCCGGCAAAGGCGTCGCAGGTGCTGGGTATCTGAAGCCCGTGGGGAAGCGGTGGTTCCGCCCGCGAAGGAGGGATCTCACGGGCCTGCCCCCGGGCGACAACGTCCTGCAGGTCTTCCTGCATCAGGCTGCCGAGGGGCCGTCGCGCGTCGCCATCGGCGACCAGACGAGCGGGGAAAAGAGCTACCGCGAGATGGTCACGGCCATCATCCTCCTCAAGCCGTTCATCGAAGAACTGCCAGGCCGGTATATCGGGCTGATGTTCCCCGCGTCAGTTGGAGCGGCCGTTTTCTACCTCGCCGCGCTCGCCGCCGGCAAGACGCCGGTGATGGTGAACTGGACGACCGGGTCGCGCCACATCTCTCACTCGCTCGACCTTCTAGGCGTCGAGCGCGTTCTCACCGCTCGCGCTCTCCTGTCAAGGCTCGACACCCTCGGGATCGACCTTGCCGCCATCCGTGACCGCTTCCTGATGGTCGAGGATCTCCGTTCGCGGGTATCGCTCGGCAGAAAGCTCGGAGCCCTGATCAGAGGCTATGCCAGTTGGCGCTCGCTCCGCGTCACGCCACCCGACCACGCGGTCGTTCTCTTCACGAGCGGGTCCGAGAGCCTGCCCAAGGCGGTTCCTCTCACCCACATCAACATCCTGACGAATGTCCGGGACATCCCGCACATGGTTCCGGTCCGCCAGGACGACGTCCTCGTCGGG
Source organism: Vicinamibacterales bacterium (assembly GCA_041947015.1). GTDB lineage: Bacteria > Acidobacteriota > Vicinamibacteria > Vicinamibacterales > Fen-181 > JBHGBL01. The sequence continues at coordinate 251,049 of JBHGBL010000002.1, read as the reverse complement.
ATGCTGCCGCCGTTCCACTCGTTCGGGATCACCGTGACCGTCGTGCTGCCGCTGCTCCTCGGCATCCGCACGGTCTACCATCCCAACCCGACGGAGGCCGGCGTCCTCGCGCGCATCGTCGAGGATTACAAGGCAACGCTGCTCGTTGGAACGCCGACGTTCCTCGCTGGTATCGTCCGAGCAGCCGAGCCCGGGCAACTGGCGTCGCTGCGCATGGCAGTAACCGGCGCAGAGAAATGCCCGGCCTCGCTCTACGAGACTCTCGAATCGCGCTGGCCACAGCTTCGTGTCATAGAAGGCTACGGCATAACCGAGTGCTCCCCCGTCGTCTCGGCAAACCTGTACGAAACTCCCGTCGCTCAGAGCATCGGGCGCCTCCTCCCGTCACTCGAGGGCGTGGTGGTATCGGTCGAAACGGGCGGACGGGTGCGCCCAGGCGAACCAGGAATCCTACTGGTAAGGGGTCCCTCCATCTTCGGCGGCTACCTCAACTACCAAGGCGAATCGCCGTTCGTCGAGTTCGACGGGAAGACGTGGTACCGCACCGGCGATCTCGTCCGACAGCGCGACGACGGAGCGCTGTTCTTCGAAGGGCGCCTCAAGCGCTTCGTGAAGATAGGCGGCGAGATGATTTCACTCCCGGCGATCGAGGCTGCGCTTCTCGCGCGCTACGGGTCGGAGGACGACGAGGGCCCGCCGCTCGCGGTTGAAGCGCTGGGAGACGAGACGGATCCGGAGATTGCGGTCTTCACGCGTCTGAACCTCTCGCGGGCGGACGTCAACGACACTCTTCGCCGCGATGGGTTCAGCCCGCTCTATCACGTGCGCAGGGTGATCCGGGTTGACTCGGTCCCAGTCCTCGGCACCGGCAAGACGGACTACAGGGCGCTCAAGGCGTCGGTAGGGGCCGGCAACGGCACGGAGGTGTAAGGGAGCAACCAGGCCGGAGGGCTGCGGCGTCCTCGTTGCCCGGTCCCGACAGGCTCCGGGTTCTCACAGGCTGCGGTTCTGACAGGCAGCGGCCGTATTCCCGGCACCGCCGGACATCAGGTACTGCGGCGCCTGATATCGGATAAGCTGTTTCAGGACATGCGACACGAATCGAACCGCCGGAAACGGTGGACCCGTTTCGTGGCCCTCCTGGCGGCCATTGTGGGCGCGTGCGGCGCGTCGCCTGCGGGACAGGTCGTAACCGCACCCGACAGGGACATCCGTGCGCCCATTGGTCCCGGCCAGTTCTACTCGCGCGACCGTTCGCGCCTGCAGGCTGGTTTGAGGCTGATGCTGGAAGATGCCGTGGCCGTCCGCCCGGACCCTCCCCTGGCCATCGTCGCGCCGCACGCCGGCTACATCTACTCGGGCCAGATTGCCGCCGACGCCTACAAGCAGGTGGCAGGGCGCGCCTATGAGACGGTGGTCATCCTCGGCACCAACCACACATCTCCTCCCTTCCGGCAGGTCGCGATGTACGCCGGCGCCGGTTTCAGGACGCCCCTTGGCGTTGCGCTGGTTGACGGCGACCTCCGGTCGGCGTTGATGACGGCCGATTCGCGTTTCGTGTTGAACAGCGCGGTTCACGAGAAGGAGCACTCGGTCGAGGTGCAGGTCCCGTTCATCCAGCACCTGTTACCGAAGGCGCGCATCCTGCCTGTTGTCGTGGGGTCGACCGACGTCGACTTCTGCGTCGAGGTCGGCCGCCGCCTGGGGGCAACCGTCAAGGGGCGAGCGGTCCTGATCGTGGCGAGCTCCGATCTCTCGCACTACCCGGCCGAGTCGGACGCGATTGACGCCGACCGCAGGACGCTGGAAGCTGCGGTCTCGATGGACCCCCGGGAATTCGATCGCGTGGTGCGGCAGCAGGAATCGCGGGGCATCGCGAGCCTCGTGACCGCCGCGTGCGGAACCGGACCGATTCTGGTCGCGATGGCGGCCGCAAAGGAGATGGGCGCGACGCACGGGGTCGTCCTCAGCTACGCCAACTCTGCCGAAGCGGTGACAGGCGACAGAAGCCGCGTGGTCGGATACGGGGCCTTGTCGTACGCGGGCGGGGCCGGCGCGCCCGACACCAGTGCCCTCGCGCGACAAGAGGTCGCACCGCCAGGGGTTGCGCTGGACGCCGCGGACAAGGAGGCGCTCCTTGCCCTGGCCAGAAAGTCGATCGAGAGGCTCCTCACAACAGACACCGTGCCGCTGGCGCGCGGGTTCGGACCGCGGGCCTCACGGCTCCAGGGAGCGTTCGTCACGCTCGAGAAGGACGGCGAGCTCCGCGGCTGCATCGGCCACATATCGCCGGACGCGCCGCTTGCGCGGCAGGTGGCAGCGATGGCCATCCAGGCGGCCTTCAACGATCCTCGCTTCGACCAGCTCCGGCTCTCCGAGCTGCGCGAGATCAAGATCGAGATATCGGCCCTGACTCCTCCTGTCGCCGTGAAAGGACCCGATGAGATAGTGCTTGGCAGGGATGGGGTAATCCTCCGCAAGGGCGACAAGGCCGCCGTGTTCCTGCCGCAGGTGGCCGGCGAACAGGGGTGGAACCGCGAACAGATGCTGGACAACCTCGCGGTGAAGGCCGGCCTGCCACCCGACGGCTGGCGGAGGGGCGCAACATTCGAGGTCTTCCAGGCCGAGGTCTTCGCCGAGAAGGAGAGCTAGGGAAAGACGTTGCTGTCACGACGCGAGTTGCTCGCAGCGGCCCTCGGCGTCGTTCCGGCCGCAGGCGGTGGGTGGCCGAAGGTGCGACGCGAGCGGTGGGCTGAATCTGGCGCGTTCCCGGCCCCGGTCCTTCAGGCTCTGAGCCGCATAGTGGCGTCCGCGCCGCGCGCGAAGTACTGGACGTCGCCGGCCATCGCGGGCTCCGACTGCCTGGCCTGCCACGAGCCGGGCACATTTCGCGAGCGCGACCATGCGCACAATCCCAAGACCGTCAAGTGCCTGCTGTGCGCCCAGGGCTGTGTGATTCCCGATGGGGCGCGCGGCTCGTGTCGCGCGCGCATGAACGTGGCGGGCGAGCTCAGAAGCCTGGTCTACGGCCGGCCGATGGCCACAGCGGTGGACCCGATCGAGAAGAAGCCCTTCTTCCACTTTCTCCCTGGCTCGACTGCTTACTCGCTTTCGACCTCCGGGTGCCCGCTACGGTGCAGGTTCTGTCAGAACTGGCAGATCTCGCAGGCTTCGCCCGAAGACTACGATTCGCCGCACACATCGCCCGCCGACGTCACAGCCACGGCGTCGGGGCGCGGCGCGCCCGTCATCGCTTTCACCTACAACGAGCCGACCGTGTTCGCCGAGTACCTGCTCGACATCGCCGCCGAGGCGAGGAAACGGAAGATGAGGCCGGTGGCCGTCAGCTGCGGCTTCATGAACGAGGCGCCGCTCTCCGACATGTGCAGGGTGCTCGACGCCATCAAGGTGGATCTCAAGGGGTTCTCCGAGGAGTTCTACCGAGACGTGTGCGGAGCGTCGTTGAAGCCGGTCCTGCGCTCCATCCAGCAGGCGGCGAAATCCGGCGTGCACCTCGAGATCGTCAACCTCGTCGTGCCGACGCTGAACGACTCGGATGCGAGCCTGGAGGCCCTGACCGGCTGGGTGGCGCGTGAGCTGGGACGGGACGTGCCGCTCCACTTCTCCCGCTTCTTCCCGAACTACCAGCTGCAGAACCTGCCGCCGACGCCGATTTCCACGCTGACGCGCGCCAGGCAAATCGCCCTCGCCAGGGGGTTGCGCTACGTGTACGTCGGAAACGCCGACCACGAGGGCAACCACACGTACTGTCCGGCGTGCAGGCAGCTCGTTGTCCAGCGAACGGGGTTCTTCGTCACGAGGATGAACCTGGAAAACGGCCGCTGCAGGTTCTGCAGAACCCCGATTGCCGGCGTGTGGGAATGAATGCGGATGAGCCTGGGCTCAGTACTGTTCACGCTTGGCGCAGTGTCCACCCTCGGCCAGGTGGTCCTGCTGCGGGAGCTGGCGGTTGCCTTCTACGGCGTCGAACTCGCTTACATCCTGGCCCTCGGCACATGGCTCCTTGCAACCGCGGCGGGCGCGCTGCTGCCCTCGGCATCAGCTCGAAGGATTGCAGCAGCCGGCAATGGGGTGGCCGGGTCCGACACGAGCCCCCCACTCTCACTGCTGCTCGGAGCATGCGCAGCGGCAATCCCGCTGTCCGTGGTGTTCATCCGGGCAAGCAGACTGCTACTTGGAGGCACTCCAGGGGCGTACCTCGAATTCGACCGGCAGGTGCTCGCCATGGCCGTCGCCCTCGCGCCAACCGGCATGCTGTCCGGCGGCCTCTTCAGGAGGGCTGCCGGCCTTTGGGTCACCTCTGGCGGCTCTCTGGCGGGAGCGTACGCCGTCGAGAGCGCTGGAGGGCTTGCCGGCGGTCTGCTTCCGGCCGCAGGCCTCGCTCTGGGTGTCTCGAACATGAGCCTGGCCTTGGCCGCACCCGCAATCGCCTTCCTTCTCGCGGCTTGCCTGGCGCGCCACTCGGGCCGCGCGCGCGTGCGCGTCGCGCTCGCCGGGGCCGCGGTGTTCGCGGCCGCGCCGGTGGCGCTCGGCCCGTTGCTCGACGTCGCCAGCACGAGGTGGTCGCACCCCGACCTGGCGGTGGTCCGCGACTCCCCTTACGGCCGTCTCGCCGTGGTCTCGCGCGGGCCGGCGATCGCCGTCTTCACGAACGACGCCTGGTGGTTCGAGACAGAGGGAGCCGAAACCGAAGCGTTCGTCCATGTCGCAGCAATCCAAGTGGAACCGTTGGAGCGCGTGCTCGTGCTCGGAGGAGGACCCTCCGGGCTCGTCGCGGAGGTGCTCCGACACGGGCCCCGGTCTGTGCACTGGGTCGAGATCGATCGGGCCGTTTTCGACGTCGTTGTGCCGCTGCTCCCGCCGCACGTCCGCGGCCCGCTCGAGGACGCGCGGGTCCAGCGCTTCCTCGAAGATCCCCGCAGGTTCCTGCGCCGTGCGGGCAGCTACGATCTGATCCTCGTCGGCTCGGCCGAGCCGACCTCCGGCGAGGCGAACAGGCTCTACACCCGAGAGTTCTTTGCGGAGGCGTCGCGGCACCTGTCGCCGGCGGGTGTTGTCGCCTTTCGGCTTTCCTCGGGCGAGCACTACTGGACGGCGGCAGCGGCAGCTCGGGCGAAAGGGGTCCACACGGCGGCCGCTGCTGCTTTCGGCGACGTCTTGGTCCTTGCCGGCTCTCCGAACGTGTTCGTCGCCTCGAACGCGGCGCTCGTGCGAGACGCGGAGGTGCTCGCTTCGAGGTTCAGCGCACGCCGCATCGCCGGCAGGCTGGTGAGCATGCCTTACATCCGGTACGTCTACGATCCCGCGCGCCTCGCCGAAATCGACGCGCGGCTGCGGGAAGCGCGCGCGCCGATGAACACGGACCTCAGGCCGGTGTGCTATCAGCACGCCGCGGTGATGTGGCTGTCGCGCTTCTACCCTCGGCTCGCAGCTTTGGAAACCGAATCTCTCACCCGCAGGCTGCATGGCGCGCTGCGCCTTGGTCTGTTGTTTGCGGCTGGCGCGGCAGCGCTTGCCTTCCTTGGCCGCAGCGCCAGAACTCGGTGGACCTTCTTCGCAGCCATCGCCGGCTTCTCGGGCATGACGGTCGAGACCGTACTGCTACTTGACTACCAACTGAAGAGCGGAGTCGTCTTCCAGGACATCGGCCTCCTGTTGGCTGCGTTGATGGCCGGCCTGGCAATCGGCGCATGGATGGTGGACAGACAATGGGTCGCTGCTATGCGGGCCAGCGGGGCCACGAATATGCGACGGCACAGGGACCCCTTGGATCGCGGTGCGCGGGCAGACGGTCCAACGCACTCGAGCAAGAGGGCCACTAAGACGAGGCGGCTGGACGAAAGCGGCGCCGCGGCGCGGCGCTGGCGCCTGTGGGTCCCGGCATTGATGTCAGCCGTCTCAGCGTTGGCTGCGGCGGTCACAGGAATCGAAGCCGGTGTTGGCCTGGTTGGTACCGTTGCGCTTCTCGCGGCAACCGGGTCTGCCGTCTCGATGGCATTCGGCTATGCCGGCCTCGGCGCCGATCCTCGCTTCGACCAGGACGCCGTCGGAAGTGGAGGCGCTGAAAAGACCTCCGGCGAGTTTGGGGAGATTGCCGGCGCACTGTACGCGGCCGACCTTGCCGGAGCGGCAGTTGCCGCCGTTGTCGCGCCGCTGGTTCTCATCCCCGGAGCGGGGCTGATGGCAACCGCGGCGTGGACCGCAGCTGCCGCGGCCGCATCCATCGCGTTCATCCTATAGAGCGGCGCTCATCAACCGGCGGACGTATTCGGGCTCGAGCACTTCGCGGCTGTACTCGGGCGGCCTCAGCGTGCCGCCCATGAACACTCGCGCGTTGCGGAAGGCCATCGGGCTCGCGACCTCAGCGCCGCCGTAGAAGTGGACCTCTCGAACGCCAGTCGCAGCAACGACCTTCCGCACGTTCCGTTCGGTGACACCGCCGCCTGGCACCACTATGATCCTTCCCGCCGCCCTCTCGACGAGCGCCGCGATGAGATCGAGACCTTCGACAACGGAGGCTTCCTGCCCCGATGTCAGCACGCGGTCGATGCCGAGATCGATGAGCGTGTCGAGCGCCTCGAACGGATCGCGCGTCATGTCGAACGCGCGGTGAAAGGTGACCGGCAGTGGCCGCGCCACCTCCATCGCCGCCCTCGTTCGCCGCTCGTCCACGCTTCCGTCGGGATTGAGGATGCCGAAGACGATGCCGTTCGCACCGGTCACCCTGGCAGCGTCTATGTCATGGAGCATCGAGCGGTACTCGGTGTCCGTGTAGCAGAAGTCCCCTCCGCGCGGCCTCACCAACGCCATGATGCCTATCTGGAGCATCTCGCGCGCCACGCGCAGCATCCCAAGGCTGGGCGTGAGGCCGCCCTCCATCAAGGCGCTGCACAGTTCGACGCGGTTCGCGCCGCCGCGCTGCGCTGCGACAGCTGATTCGACGGAATCCACGCAAGCCTCGAAGACGATGTTCGGGATCATGGCCGTGAGTTCCGTTCCTGCGCTCATGTCATCCTCCTCTGGTCCGACAGGAACTCCTGGAGCCGTTCCAGCAGGTCGCGCCCGCTGAAGCCCGCGGCACCTGCCCTGGCCATGAACTCGCCGACGAGCTGCGTCAACTGCCGTTGCCGCTCTGCTTCATCCGGCTTCACCTGTTCGCGCGTGACGAACGTCCCGGTGCCTTGCTGCGTCGTCAGGACACCCCGGATCTCCAGTTCGCGGTAAGCCCGAACAACCGTGTTCGGGTTGACTGAGAGGTCGACGGCAAGTTGCCGCACGGTGGGAAGCTGATCGCCGCCTCTCAAAGCACCCGAAGCAATGGCGCCCAGGATCTGGTCGATGATCTGGCGGTAGACGGGGACGCCGCTGGCGAGGTCGAGCCGGCACTGGAAGGACGATGGTCGAGAAACCTGTGCCATACAGGCAATGCATTAGTATTATAGAACATTGTCAATGGCGTTTTTCCCAACGGGCCGGTCAATGCCAACCACCGCTCTCAGAAGTGAGGTCTGAGGTCGCGACGACCTCGGAAGCGGTACCGCGGGGGCCGGGGGTCGCCAGCCAGACGGGGAAGTAACGCCGCGCGAGCAGAGCGTTTGGGCGGCAACGATGGAGGCCCGCGGGTTTGGGGGCCTTGCCCCGCGGACCTCAAAAACTGGAGCGCACACGAAACATGTGCGCCTGAGCGACTTAGGTGGTTGGGGGCCCAGACATACGCTGGATGGCGCGGCCCACCAAGTCACCCAATTCGCCGCGCGCTTTCTTGTAAGCAAGGTTCGGACCAACCTCGGCCCGGCGTTGGCTGGCGACATATCTCGCTGCTAGCGGGGTCGTCGGCGGACTCCGCCGAGCCGGGAGTTTCAATTCAATGCACGCGTGTGGAATGCATTGCTACAGGTGGTATCATCTGCCGGTTTCGGAATACCCCTTAGAGGTCTCTGTCATGGCGTTCCGCCTGAAGGCCGCTCTTTCGCTTCTCACTGCAGCCGTGTCGCTCCATCTTTTGGCCACCGGTATTGCGGCCCAGCGTCCGGCTCCGATGATCGACGCGCTCTCTGCCGACCTGGCGCGCCTGGTCCAGACGCAGGGCGTGGCGGGGTTCGAAAGAGATGTTGCGGCCGCCGTCGCGAGCCTTCTCCCCCCCTGGGCAAAACCGGTTGCCGATGAGGCCGGCAACCTGGTGCTGACGATCGGTGAGGGCAGCCCTCACGTTCTGCTGACCGCCCCGCTCGACGAGGACGGCTTCATTGTCTCGGATATGACCGACGATGGCTTCCTGCGCCTGCACCGTGTAACGACCGGGGCGAGGCACCGTTTGTACGAGCAGTTCCACTACGGCCAGCCGGTCGTGATCCGGACGGCGCGTGGAGCTTTGATCCCGGGCGTGACGGCAACCATCTCGACGCATCTGGCTCGAGGTGCGGAGCCGATGACTACCCCGCGAGGCTTGGGCGACTTGTGGGTCGATGTGGGGGTGGAGCGGCGCGCTGAGGCCGAGAAGCTCGGCATCAAGATGCTGGACACGGTAGCGCTCCGAGAGCGTTTCCAGGCGCTGTCTGAGTCCAGAGTTGCCGGCGTGGCCGCTCAGGCACGCGGTGGTGCGCTCGCCCTCGCCAACGTGCTCCGAGCTTACGATCAGAAACCGGCATCCACTGGCACAATCACATTTGCCTGGGTGGCGCAGACCGTCTTCGGCGACCGGGGACACGCGCGGCTCGCTCGCAGGTTCGCCCCCGACCGGGTCGTTGCGGTTGTTCGAACGGCACCCACTCGGGAGGCAGACGCGCATGGAGATGCCGGCGTCCTCGGCGACGGCCCACTGGTTGCCTCACAAGAACGGGTCCAGGAAGCCCGGCAGAAGGGTATCTCCGCGCAGTCCTTCCCAGGCTTGCGCGGCCCCGCAGCCTGGCCTGCGCCGCTGACACAGGCAGTCGCTCTGCCCGTCCGCTTCGCGCAGACGCCGGTCGAGATGGTGGATCTTGCCGACGTGGCCCAGCTGACGGACCTGCTACGGAGCCTGGCGGGCCTGCCGGAAGACGGCAAGCCACGCGGGGTTTTGGAGGCGCCCGCCACGGTCGCGGGCGGCGCGCCGGGCGCGTTCAAGTCCTCTGCTCAGCTGGCGCGCCCGTTCTTTCGCACGCTGGCCCCTCTCATCGAAACCTACGGGGTTTCGGGCGCCGAGGCGGCGGTCCGGGAACGAATTCAGCGCCAGCTGCCTGCCTGGGCGAAACCGGAAACCGATCAGGCTGGCAACCTGACCGTGACCTTCGGCCAGGGCTCGCAGGAACTGCTGTTCGTTGCCCACATGGACGAGATCGGCTACCAGGTTGCCGAGATCTTGGAGGACGGGAGCGCTGCCGTGCGCAAGCTGGGCGGGTTCATGGATCTCCTGCTCGAGGCGCACCCGGTGCTCGTGCACACCGCTCGCGGCCCCGTCCCAGCGCTCGTGGCGCCGCGCCCGAACTACATGAGTGCCGAAACGGCTGCCCCGACGCTGCAGGAGATCAGGGTTCACTTCGGCACGACGACCAGGCAGCAAACCGCGGCCCTCGGGGTCGCGAAAGGCGACGGTATAACGGTTCGTAAGCAGCTCGTGCCACTGGCCGGTCTCCGTGCGACGGCGAGGTCGCTCGACGATCGCTGCGGCGTGGCGGTATTGATAGAGGCGATGGGCCGGCTGGATCCCGCCAAGGTACCGAACCGCGTCACCTTCGCCTGGGTCGTGGGCGAAGAGACCGGGCTGGTCGGCGCCGGCGCTCTCGCCGAGAGGATCCACCCGCCCAGAGTGTTCGCCGTCGACACCTTCGTCTCGTCGGATTCGCCCATCGATCCGAAGCGCATGGCCAACATCGCTCTCGGCTCGGGAGCGGTCCTGCGCGCGATTGACAACAGCAGCATCACGCCCCCCGAAGTGCTGGCGCGCGTGACCGAGGTGGCGCTGGCGAACCGGATCCGGGTTTGGCCTGGAACGACGGGCGGCGGCAACGACGGCTCGCAGTTCAGCAGGTTCGGGAGCGCCGTGATCCCGATCTCGTGGCCGGGCCGCTACTCTCACTCGCCGGTGGAAGTGGCCGATGCACGCGACCTGGATGCGCTCGTCGATCTGGTGGTGGCGCTGGTGCGCGACACGGGCGGGCCGGGCACGAATCGGCCGGACTGAACGATGGATCCCGGCCGCCAATTGTGTTGTACGATGAGAGGTTGGTCGCTCTGCCGGCGCGTGCGGGCCGGCACAGGAGAGGAGGGTTCGATGCAGCTCTGTCGAGTGATGTCGGTTGTCGTCCTGGTCTTTGTGGTAGCGGCGGGCGCCGCCTACGGGCAGACGGCCCAGGCCCCGAAGCGAACGCCGGACGTGATCTACGTTCCGACGCCGCCCGAGGTCGTGGCGGCCATGCTGAAGGTGGCCAAGGTCGGGCCGAACGACGTCGTGTACGACCTCGGCTGTGGAGACGGGCGCATCGTCATCAGCGCGGTGAAGGACTTCGGCGCGAAGGCCGGGGTAGGCATCGACATCGACCCGCAGCGCATCGCCGAGGCGCGGGAGAACGCGAAGGCGGCCGGCGTCAGCGACAAGGTCAAGATTCTCGAAGCCGACCTGTTCGAAACCGACATCTCGCAGGCTACCGTCGTGACGCTCTACCTGCTGCCATCGCTCAATATCAAGCTCCAGCCCAAGCTCATGGCGGAGCTGAAGCCCGGCACCCGGATCGTTTCACACGCTTTCGACATGGGCGACTGGGCGCCGGAGCAGGAGCTCGACGTGGACGGCCGGAAGGTGTACTTCTGGACCATCCCGAAGAAGTAGACCGGGACGCACGGATGGAAGTGGAACCTGCGATAGGAACTACGACGCGTCGGCATCCGGCGGCAGGGGCGTGGCGGGATGCCCCTGCCCGTACGGCGCTGGTCCGATGTCCGAGCATCTTCTGTACCTCACCGAGCTCGTGGGACTCGAGGTCCACGACACGCGCGGACGCCGCATCGGGCGGATCCGCGACGCGGGCCTCGTGCCGCGCGTCGATCCCGCCCGCGTCGACCAGTTCCTCGTCGGCGGCGACCTGGCCTGGCTGACAGTCCGGCACGACCAGGTAGCCCGCATAGGCCTCGACGGCATCTTCCTCCGCGACGATCGCCTCGTTCCCCACTACGAGGACGAGTACGTCCTTCGCATGGTGCGCGACCTCCTCGATCAGCAGATCATCGACGTCCACGGCCGGAAGGTCGTGCGTGTCAACGATGTCACTTTCGAGATCAGGCAATCGAACGACCACGCCACCCTGAGAGTGGTCGAGGTGGACGTCGGTGTCCGCAGCATGGCTCGTCGACTGGTGAAGGGGATCCTCCCCCCGCGCACGGTGCGACGCCTGCAGGAAGCGATCACTCCGCGGTCGATCCGCTGGGAGTTCTGCAACATCCTCGAGCCGGACCCTCAGCGAAGGCTGCGGCTCAACATCTCGCACCGGGCGCTGGAGAACCTCCACCCGGCCGATCTCGCGGACATCGTCGAAGAACTGAGCCCCGAGGACCGCGAGGCGATCTTCCGCGAGCTGGACAGCGAAGTGGCCGCGGAGGCCCTCTCGGAGATCGACCCGCGAATGCAGGTCCAGATCCTCGAGTCCCTCGAGGCTGACCGCGCCGCCGACATCGTCGAGGACATGGCCCCGGACCAAGCCGCCGACGTCCTGGGCGACATGGAGGAAGAGACCTCGGAGCGGATCCTCGGCCAGATGGAGGTCGAGGAGAAGGCCGAGGTCCAGGAGCTGCTGGAGCACCCTGAGGACTCGGCGGGCGGCATGATGAACACCGAGTTCCTGCTTCTGCCGATCGACGCCACGGTCGATGACGCGCTCGCTGCGCTCCGAAAGAACGAAGAGCTGGCCGACCAGCTGCACACTCTTTTCCTGCACGATGAGACGGGCAGGCTGGCCGGAGTGGTGGCGCTTCCCCGCCTGCTGCTGGTCCCCCCGGGCACGCGGCTCGCCGACGTCGCCAACCCAAATGTCGTGTCGACCACTGTCGACGAGAAGGCAGATCGCGCCATAGAGCTCGTGGACAAGTACAACCTCACCCAGCTCCCGGTTCTCGGCGAAGATGGCGAGATGGTCGGCATCATCACGGCAGACGACGTGATCTCGTACCTGCGAAGGGACTAGCGGACCCGTGTTGAAGCGCCTGCGCCGCCGACTCGTGGTGTTCTTCGCGGTCATCGGACCCGGGTTCATCACGGCAATGGTGGACAACGACGCGGGCGGCATCTACACCTACTCGGAGGCAGGCGCCCGCTTCGGCTACTCGACGCTCTGGACCTTTGCGCCGATCCTGCTCCTGTTGGTGGTGGCACAGGAAATGTCTGCCCGGATGGGTGCGGTCACGGGCAAGGGCCTGTCCGACCTGATCCGGGAGCAGTTCGGGCTGCGGGTCACCTTCGGGATGATGATCCTGCTCGTCCTGGCGAACTTTGCTAACGTGTTGGCGGAGTTCGCCGGCGTGGCCACCTCGCTCGAGTTGTTTCACGTCAGCCGCTACATCTCGGTGCCGGTCGCGGCCGTCTTCGTGTGGATGTTGGTCGTCCACGGCACCTACACGAGCGTCGAGAAGATCTTCCTGGTAGCTTCGGGCGCCTACGTGAGTTACATCGTCGCTGCGTTCATGATCCAGCCCGACTGGGAGTCGGCCGCCTTCGCGCTGGTGACGCCGGACTTCCTCCCGGATTCGGCCTACCTGGCCATGGTCGTCGCGCTCGTAGGGACGTCGATAGCGCCATGGATGCAGTTCTACCTGCAAGCGGCCGTCGTCGAGAAGGGTGTTTCGGAAAAGGAGTACGCCGAATCGCGCATAGAGGTCATCGTCGGCTGCGTGGTGATGATGGCGGTGGCCTTTTTCATAGTGGTCGCCTGCGCCGCCGCTATCTGGAGCGTCGCTCCGCGACAGATCGAGGACGCCTCTCAAGCGGCGGCAGCGCTGAGGCCGTTCGGCCGCTGGGCGTACCTGCTCTTCAGCGCGGGACTCCTGAACGCTTCGCTCTTCGCGGCCAGCATACTGCCGCTTTCGACCGCGTACACCGTTTGCGAGGGCCTGGGTTTCGAGTCTGGCGTGAACAGGCGGTTCCGCGACGCGCCGGTGTTCTACTGGCTCTACACCGGCCTGATCTTCCTCGGCGCAGCAGGCGTCCTCTTGCCGGGAGTGCCCCTCGTGCGCCTGATTCTCGTCTCGCAGGTGATCAACGGCATCCTGCTCCCCGTCGTCCTGGTCTACATGGTGAGGCTGGTCAACAACAGGGAACTGATGGGCGACTGGGTGAATTCCCGCTTCTACAACCTGGTGTCTTGGGGCGCCGTCCTCGTGATGATCGCGCTGACGCTCGTGCTAACTGGGAACAGCGTGCTGTCCTTGATCCGGGGCTGACGGTGTAGGGCGGGGTCACGAGGCGACGTTCTCGCCCTTGCGATCGATGGACAGGGACGCGACGCCGCCATCTCAGGCGGGAGCTGTCCGGAAACCATCGGTTCCTGTGAGTACGAGTGGATCACAACGGCTTCAGCGAACCGTCCGAGCTGCGAGCGGTTGGAGAGCTACTATCCGATATCGGTCCAGCTGCTCGCCGACGGCCGCGCCGATGGGCGATGGCGGAGCGCTGACCGGCTGCGCGAGGTCGGCCGCCAGCGCAACCGCCGCCCTCGTCACGGCCGTCATGAACCCGACGCCAAGGGTGCTCAGCGTGTCAGTGGTGCGGTGATAGTGCGGGTTTCGGAGGGGAGAGTCCTCGATGGCGAGCAACGCGCTGTAGCCCTGGTCCCAGAAGGGCGAGTGATCGCTCCCTCGGACAGACGGGCTCACGACCGTCCTGATCGGCAGCGGCGCGTATTGCGCCGCCACCGACTCGAATCGCCTGCCCAGCCACTCGGACCGCGAATCGACGATGATGTCGATGTCTTCAGGAAGGCGGCGCTCGTCCGTGTACCCGATCATGTCGAGGTTGATCGCCGCGATGACATCCTCGCCCTGCCGCCTGGCGTTCTCGGTGTAGTGCCTGCTCCCGATGAGCCCCCATTCCTCGGCAGAGAACGCAATCAGCCTGATCGTGAAATCGAAGGCTGTCGGCAGGAGCGCGTGTGCGGCCTCCATCACTGCCGCTGTACCGCTGGCATTGTCGTCGGCGCCCGGCGCCAGCACCGCGGCGTGATCGCTCGTGGAGTCATAGTGAGCGCAGACAATCACGACGCGCCCCGGCGCCGTCCTGCCTGGAATCGTGGCGACGATATTGCTCGTGGTGTGCGATTGTGCGCCGAAGGTGAAGTAGTCCGGCTGCGCCGCGAGGCCCGCTTCACGGAAGTACTCCAGGATCGCCGTCCCCGCCGCCTCGAGGCTTGCTGTCGAGGCGTAACGGGTCTGGAAGCTCTCGAGGCGGCTGACGAAGCCGACGAGGCGCTCCTCGGAAACGCGCGCGGCAATTCGCGCCACCTCCGGGTTCGCCTCCATCCCGAACTTGGACGTCTTCCTGTGAACGGCGCGAGGACCCGCGGGTCCGCTCAGGATCACATCGACCGGCAGGCGGTCCGGCAGGCGCTTCAGACTTACGGATGGAGGCAGCAGCTCGCGAGCGCTCTCTGTGCGGGCGTCGAGCAGGTAGACGCCCGGCTCGAGGAACCGCGCGGTACCCGCGCGTTCCAAACGGGGAAAATCATCGGAGGCGGCATAGGCGAGAAAGTAGATCTTGCCGGCCGGCGCAACGTCCAAGGTCGCGAACGAGGCCCCCAGCGCCCGCAGACGTGCGACGGTTCCAGGTGCTGCTCTGACCAGCCAGGCGGACTCGAGCTCCTGGACGACGGCAACCGCGGCCCGCAGCTCGTCCGGTACCGGTACCGGCTGGACGCGGTCGAGGCGCACCAGCACCTCTTCCTGCGAAGAGGCCGTCGCGAACGCGACCATGGATGCGGCAGCGATCACGGCGAGGCAAACAAGCACCCGTCCCGCTGATCTGGCCGGAGCCACGAGGGGATGATTGCAGGGGCCTGGCATGCTGAGCCCCTACTCTAGCGTGCCATCCCCCTTGCAGTCGAGGGCGAAGGCACCCGGGCCCGGTGCTGTTCGTGTTCGTCCCTTTCCGGGTGGGCAGCGCGCCCGCCGGCACGCCGGCCGAGCTTCGCGAGCAGCCAGTCGCGGCCGTCGCTCAGGATCTCGTAGACCGTCGGGATGACGAGGAGCGTCAGGATCGTGGACGTCAGCACCCCGCCAATGACCGCCCGGCCGAGAGGCGCCCGGAAGTCCGCGCCCTCGCCGTGGCCGGTCGCAACCGGGATCATGCCGGCGATGAGCGCGAAGGTGGTCATGAGGATCGGGCGCAGCCGCACGCGGCCTGCCTCGATGATGGCGGTCCTGCGGTCGGTCCCGTTCTCCTCGGCCCACTTGGCGAAATCGATGAGCAGGATCGCGTTCTTGGCAACGATACCCATGAGCAGGATCACACCGATCATGCTCATGATGTTCAGCGTCGAACCGGTCACGAGCAGCGCGAGCATCACGCCGATGAGCGACAGGGGCAGCGACAGAAGTATCGCCAGCGGATCGAGGAACGACCCGAACTGCACGACGAGCACCATGTACATGAGCATGATCGCCACACCGAGAGCGAAGAGGATCCGGCCGAAGACCTCGATGGAGTCGCGAGTCTCGCCGCCCTGCGTGACCTGATAGCCGGCGGGCAGGGCGATCGCCGGCAGCCGCTGGTTGAAGTCCGTCATGACGTCGCTCAGCGGTCGCCCTTCGGTATTCGCCTGGACGACGATCACGCGGTCCCGGTCGAGGTGATCGATGCGCGCCGGGCCGATGCCAGGCCGGATCCGGGCCACCTGGCCCAGCGGCATCGTGACCGGCCTGCCCTCAGGGCCCGGCAGGACCAGGGGCAGCGACTCCAGATCCGCCACACGCGTGCGCGCCTCGGGCACGAGGCGGACGGTAACGTCGCGCGTCTCGCCGATCGGATCCACCCAGTCCCCCACATCGATGCCGGCAAATGCGGGACGAAGCGCCTGCGCTACCTGGCCGACCGTGATTCCCAGCGTTCCGGCGAGCGCCCGGTCAATCTCCACCTCCAGTTCCGGCTTCTGGCCCTTGGTGGAGAGCCCCACATCAACGGCACCGGGGATGTCGCGGACGATACCCGACACGCGGGCGGCAAGCCTGTTGAGCTCGTCCACATCGTCGCCGCGAAGCTCGACCTGGATCTGCTTCTGGTTCCCGAACATGTCGCCGCTGATCCACGCCGTCACGCCGCCGATCTTCTGGAGATCACTCCTCAGTTCCTGTTCGATCTCCTCCTGGTGACGATGGCGCTCCGCACGGGGCTTCAGACGCACGAAGACAGCCCCCTCGTCCACGGCCCCCGAGGCGCTGCCGAAGCCGCCGCTCCCGCCGATGGTCGTGTACGTGTAGGCGACCTCAGGCTTCGAGCGCGCGAGCCTCGCCACTTCCTGGGCCTTGAGTCGGGTGTACGCCAGGTTCGAGCCGGGCGGCGTCTCGATGACAACGTTGAACTCCGAGACATCCTGGACGGGGAAGAACGAGCCGCCGAGGATCCCCAGGGCCGGGAGCGCCAGGGCGCCGAAGAAGAAGGCTGTCCCCAGGCTGATCATCGAGATCGGGTGGTCGAGCGCCCAGCCAACGACCCGCTTGTAGCGATCCGCCTGCCGGTTGAACCAGCCGTTGAATCGACCCAGCCATCGGCTCAGGAACACTCGCTCGCGCATCTCCACGTGGGGGTCCGGCCAGTAGGCCGACAGCATCGGGTCGAGCGAGAACGAAACGAAGAGCGACACGAGCACCGAGCACGCTATCGTCAGCGCGAAGGGCGCAAACCACTGCTCCGCAACGCCGCCCATGAAGGCAATTGGGATGAAGACGACGACGATCGAGAAGGTCGTCGCTGCAACCGCCAGCCCTATCTCGTCGGTCCCCTCGTGCGCAGCCCTGTAGTGCGATTTCCCCATCTCGACGTGGCGCACGATGTTCTCCCGGACGACTATCGCGTCGTCTATGAGAATGCCGATCGCGAGCGACAGCCCCAGCAGCGACATGGTGTTCAGGGTGAAGCCGAACGCCCAGACCGCGATGAACGAGGCGAGGACCGATATCGGCAGCGCAACGCCTGTGATGACGGTCGATCGCCATGAGTTGAGGAAGAGGAACACGACGAGGACGGTGAGGGCCGCACCCTCGACCAGCGCCGTCTTTACGTCGCCGACCGACCTCTCGACCCTCTCGCCGGCATCGCGGACGATGCGGAGCGTGACGTCCTCCGGCAGGGTGGACTGGATGCGCCCGACGGTTTCACGGATTGTGTCGGCGACCGCCGTGGTGCTGTAGCCCTTCGCTTTGATCACCTCGATGCCGACCGCCTCTTCCCCGTCGTAGAAAGCCGCCGATCGCGGCTCCTCGGTGCCGTCGCGCACCGTGGCAACGTCGCCGAGCCGCACCAGCCGGCCGGCACTGTTCTGCGCGATGGCGATTCGCTCGAAGTCCTCCGGCCGATCGAGCCTCCCCAGCAGTCGGATGGTCCTCTCGTCGAGGTCGCCGGTCAGCCGGCCGACCGGGACGGCGAGGTTCTGCGCCTGGAGCGCCGCCACGACCTGGCCGACGCCGACGCCAGCCGCCTGCAGGTCGCGAGGGCGAAGTTCGACGGTGAGCTCACGCGTGATGCCGCCGACGACGTTGACTTCGGCAACGCCCGGGAGGCCGCGCAGCTGCCTGCTGATGCCAGGGTCGGCCAGAAGCGTCAGCTCGGGACCGCGGCGTCTCTCGGACGAGAGCGTCAGCGAGACGATCGGTATGTCGGCAGGATCGAACCGGGTGAGGACCGGCTCCTCGATCTCGGGCGGCAGGTCGTTCCGGATGACGTCGATCTCGTCCCGGATCTGCTGGGTCGCTTCCTGCAGGTCCTTTTCGTACGCGAACTCGACGATGAAGATCGCGAAGCTGTCGAGAGCTGAGGAGTTGATCCGCTCGACGCCGCTTATGCCGGAGATGCCGTCCTCGACAGGCTCGAGCACCTCCCGCTCCACGTTCTCCGGAGCGGCGCCAGGGTAGAGGATCGAGACGACGACCACCGGCGGCTGCACATCGGGGAACTCGTCGGTCTTGAGCATCGCCAGGCCAGCGATGCCGAAGACGACAAGCGCGACCATCGCGACGATCGTGATGATGGGCCGGCGGATCGCGAAACTGGAGATGAACATGAAATGACCTACGACGCCGAGCGCGCCACTTCGTCGCGATCCACGATCCTCACCGGGGTCCCCGGCGTGACGGACTGGCCGGCGCCGGTCAGGAGGACGTCGCCCTCCGAGAGTCCGGCGACGATCTCGACCCGTTCTGTGCGTTCGTCCCGCACACCCACCTGGACGTCGACACGCTCGGCCCTGCCGTCGCGCACACGCAGGACCCACGCGCTGGATCCGTTCGTCTCCACGGCAGAGGCGGGCACGACAAGAGCCTGCTTGCTCTCGGTCGTCACGCGCCCCTCGGCAAACAGGCCCGCAACGATGCGACCGCGAGTGTTGGGTATCGAGACGAGGATGGGTACCTGCCTGGTAATCGGGTCTGCCACCGGGCTGATCCGTTCGATGTGGCCGCTGAATATCTGGCCGGGGTAGCCGCGAACCTGGAACTCGACGCTGGCGCCGACCCGGAGTGAGCCGAGGGCCTCGGAAGGCACCGCCGCCTCGAGGCGCATGCTCGACGGGTCGATGATAGTCAGGAGCTCGGCGCCGGGCGCGACGATGTCGCCTGCATTCACGACACGCTTGCTCACGATGCCGGTGACAGGCGAGCGCACCACGGTGTCGTCGAGCTGCTTGCGGGCGGATGCCATGCGGGCCTGGGCGTCCGCCAGCTGCGCTTCGGCTGCGCTGACCTGGTTAGTCGCAATCTCGAGATCGCGCTGTGCGAGGGCCCCGCCCTGAACGAGCTTCACCGTTCGCTCCGCCTCGCGGCGCGCCACCTGGAGGGCGTGCTGCGCCGACTTGACCGCGGACTGCGCGGAAACGAGGTTGTCCTCGAGGTAGTGCGCCTCGATGCGCGCGAGCACGGCGCCCTTCCTCACCGGCTGCCCGGTCTCGGCGTTGACCTCGACCACCGAGCCGCCCATCTCGGCACGCATCGTCGCCTCGCGCTCGGGACGCATCTCGCCGGAGAGCAGCGGCCCGGTCCTTATCTCGTCGCGCCTGACCGTCGTGGCGCTCTCCGGGCCGATGGTGACGATCGCCGATTCGGTGTCCGCGGCATTATCGGCCCTGGCGCCGCCATCGCAGGCAGCGCCGAACGCGGCGAGCGAGGCCCCCAGCGCGACCGCCACCACACGGCTCCATTTGCCCTTCTCGTCAACCCGCATCTCGGTCTCCAGTTGCCACGCCACGATTCCGGCCCCGCTGTCTGCGCTCGGAATGCCGCGCACGACCCGCGGGTTCTTCACCTGCACCGGCAGCCGACAGCAACCGGCGACTGCTGCTGCACTGGCTCGATGCGCTGCTGATGCGGCACCCGCCGCCGGCGTCAGTCTTCGGCGACGCCGAGCACCCCGACTCGCGCTCGACGAACGGCAAACTGGTTCAGCACCAGGCTCACCTCGGTGGCTGGCGGGCGATTGCCGCTGTCGACGTGCCTGGCGACTGCCAGCCACCAGTCTGCGCTGTGCCCGCGGTCGCGACCTGCTGCTGCCCGCCGCCGGGCAGCGTCGCCATCGTCGCCGGAGACTGGCCCTCAGAGGGCGCGCCAACCGACGAACCTCCGAGCGGAAGGTCGGGCAGCAGCGCCACGTGTGCACGGGCGACCTGGACATCGCGGGCAGCGCGCGCCTGGTTCACCTGGGCCTGCTCGAGCAGCAGCCGTGCGTCGGAGAGTTCGAGTTGAGTCGATATCCCCTCGCGGTAGCGCAATTCAGCGATCTCGTAGGCCCTGCGCGCCTGTTCCACCGTCCCGGCGCTCGCTTCCCATGCCGCCCGCGCTGCGTCCAGCTCTTCGATGGCGGCCTGGGTGTCGATGAGGGCAACCTGCTTCACCAGTTCCAGTCGCGCTTCTGCTTCGGCAAGATCGGCCCGGGCCGCTGCCTCTGCGCCCCTCAGGCGCCCGCCGGTCAGGATCGGTACTTCCGCGATGGCTCCGATGGTCCAGTTCGTCCTGAAATCGTTGAGCGCCGGCACGCCCTGGTAGGCCACCCGGCCGTAGGACGAACTCAGGCTCAAAGTCGGCAGTCGCCCGGACCGCGCGACTTTCAGCGCGGCACTGCGCGCGCGAACAACTGTCGCCGCCTGCCTGACGGCGGCGCGCTCTTCCGCCGCAATTGCCCGGCGCGCGTCGATCTCCGCAACGCCAGCGACAAAGGGCGCGGGGACGGGCAGATTCGGGTCGCTCAAGTCCGCCAGGAGCTGGACGTTGGCCTCGGGCGGCATGGCGAGCAGCTGCTTGAGCCGAAGGTAAGCCAGCATTCGCTGCGAGCGGGCTCTGATGACGAGCGGCCTCTGGTTGTCACGCGCGACGCGGGCGCGCAGGAGCTCGAACTCCGGCACGCGGCCGGCCTGTCGCGAGAGCTGCGCCTGTGCCAGCGTGGCCTCGGCCTGCGCAAGCGTAGCCTCGGCAATCGCAACAAGCCTGTCCGACAGCACCGCGTCGAAGAACGACTGCGTGACGTCGAGGGCGAGCTGGGCCCTGGTCGAGGCCAAACCCAGTTCAGCGGCCTCACGGCCGGCGAGGGCGAGAGCGCGGCTCCCCGTCAACCTGCCGCCCGTATAGAGCGCCTGCGAGAACGACAAGTTCACCCGGTAGGCGTTCTCCCGTCCGAAAGGCAGGTCCTCCAGGTTCCCGCCCCCAAAGCCGCCGATTGCGCCGCAGTCGATCGCCCGCTCGATCTCTCCGACCCGTTCCGCGATCGAAGCGCCCGGTCGCAAGGAAAACGGATCGCAAACGGGGCCGGCAGCGCCGAAGATGCCCTGGAACTCCGAGTCGAGCGTTCTGTCGTATGAAGCCGAACCGAAGAGCTGAGGAAAGAAGCCACTCCGCGCCTGCTGCTCGTTGCCTTCCGCCCGGCGAACGCCGGCCTGCGCGACGGTGATCTGCTGGTTGCGCGCTTCGGCCAGCTCGAGCGCACGCTCGAGGCGGATCGTTTCAACCTGCAGGGGACCCGCCTGCCGCGCCGCCGCAATCGACGGCGGGCTCACGAGCACCATCGTGCCAATCAGCACCAGTCGCCACCAGCCACACGGACAGGGTTCACGGCGAGTCGAGTCTGCTTTCATATGTCTGGAGAACCGGATCACGTCATGCACAGGTAGTGCCGAACCCTTTTCTTTCGGTCTTCAATGGCGCCCAACAGGTAGGACGCTTGCCGGGAGGCGCGGGTTCCCGCCTCTGCGGCAAGCGGCGGATCGCAGGGCTGCGCTACTGGTCGCCCCGAAGAATGGGCACCTGGGTGGTGCTTCCGCGTCTTGATACTGAACAGGTGTGTATCCGAAACTGCTACAGCGGCTAGCCTTTTTGCCCCGCCCCTGATGCTCGTATTCGCCCGGCCCCTGGTGCTCGCAGCCTAGTCCAGGCCAAAACGGGAAAGCTAGGCCTCGGGGAAGTCTCTCTCAGTCCCTCCACCACCACGTGCCCAGCCCGCAGGGTGGCAGCCACTGATAGCCCGACTCGCCGATTGGTGCTCCGGGTGGGGCGGCGGGCGCCGCGAGCGTTCTGTACGGCTCCGCCGGCCGGGTCAGGAATCGGTGGATGTCGTCCGCGACGAGGTTGAAGAACGCCGCGTACTGGATGTCCGAAGCCAGGTCGCGCAGCCTGGACGGGGCCTGGACGACTCGCTTGCCGACGACGAACTCGCCGTCGAGGGCGGCCCTGAGCCTCTCGCGCAGGTCGTTCAGTTCGGCAGTTGCCACCGCGCGTACCTGGGCCATTGGCGCCGTCGCCGCGAGCGCCATGAGCCGCTCGATTACGACGCGGCCGATGGCACGCGCGACCTCGGCCTCGTAGGCGCTTCCTGCCTCCTGATAGAAGCCCGCGCGGACGAGCGCGTTGGTCACATCGAGCAGGCCGGGAAGGGTCGGGTCGAGCGCGTGCTGGTTGACGAGGCGTGCCGCCCGATCGGGCCTGAGGATCGTCGACACCGTGAGGTCCGCCGCAACGACCGCCGGGGTGATCGCATCGAAGGGAAGGCCGGTCGTCCTCGGGAACAGCTCGCGGTTCATGTCGAAACCGTCCGGTCTTGGAGGCAGCAGCTTCAGGATGCGTTGCGGCAGCACGAGCTCACTCGGGGAGAGGGTTCGAAGCAGGGCCTGCAGCGCGGCCTTCTGAGCTTGCGCACCGACTGCCTTCCACGGCTCCCGGCCGTCGCCTCGAACCGTATAGAAATAGTCCAGGCCGCCGAGCGCCGACGCCGCCGCTTCGACTTGGTACCGGTGATAGAGGTACATCGGGACCAGAACTTCCTCGATAAGGGCGTTCGGTCGTCCCTGCTTGATGACGTTGTCTCCGAGCCGGGCGAGGACCGCCCTCCGGATGTCCATCATCCGGTTCAGCTCTGCGGCGACGTCGGTGCCGTTCGCCCATTGATCGACCCTCGGGTTGTAGTCGGTGTCCTGATTCGAGAGGTAGCGGAGATCGTCCTTCCAGGCAGCGTCGAGGATCGCGGCGAGCGCGGCCTGCTCGTTGGCGCCTGGCGGGAAGTGCTGGTAGCCCCAGGTCACGGCAACCTTGTCCCACTCGCCGATCCCTACGCCGTAGGCGCGCGACGTGTCAACGGTGCCGTCCTTCCGGAGCGTGACCATCGGCTGGGGGTAATCCATGACCGAGATGTACCCCTTCGAGCTGTCGTAGTAGTTGTGCCCGAGGCCGATGGCGTGACCAACCTCGTGAGCTGCGAGCTGCCGCATGCGCGCGAGGGCCATGGCGCGCGCTTCGGCTGACTCTTCGGCGCCGGTCGCGTAGGGCGTGAGCAGGCCCTCGGCCAGCATGTAGTCCTGGCGAACGCGCAGCGAGCCGAGCGTCACGTGACCCTGGATGATCTCGCCCGTCCTGGGGTCGGTGACGCCGCTCCCGTAGCTCCAGCCGCGCGTCGAGCGGTGGACCCACTGGATGACGTTGTAGCGGACGTCCATCGGGTCGGCGTCTTCCGGCATCAGCTCCACCTGGAACGCGTTGCGGTATCCGGCCGCCTCGAACGCCTGGTTCCACCACCGCGCCCCTTCGAGAAGCGCGGACCGAACCGGTTCCGGGGCACCGCGATCCAGGTAGTAGACGATCGGCTTCACCGGATCGCTGACCTTCACCGCCGGGTCCTTCTTCTCCAAGCGATGCCTGCGGATGAACTGCTGTGTGATGGGCCGGCCGAGCGGCGCCGAGAAGTCCTCGTAGCTGAAGTCGCCGAAGCCGCATCGCGGGTCGAAACGCCGCGGTGTGAAGCCCGGTTCCGGCAGCTCCACGAGCGAATGGTGCTGACGTACGGTGACCGAGTCGGCCGACGGAGCAACCGCGGAGAGTGCTCCGCGGTCCGCGCCGCCGCCTGCGCCCGCAGTGCTCCCTTCGGTGACGAAGGTCAGCGTCACTTCCATTTCGGTGTTCTTCGGGAAGGCCCTGGTTCGCGGCATGTAGACGGCGCTCCTGGTGCGGTCGAGGCGGAATGAGGCCGGCCGCAGCCGCGAGATGACACCGTGAGCGTCGCGGAGCAGGAAGTCGGTGGCGTCGACGAGCACGCGGCCGCCGGATTCGGCCGCAACCGTGAATCCCCACAGTACCGACGTCGCAAACGAGTCCCGGACTGCTTTCTGCTCGTCGGCGCTGCCAAACTCCGCCCTGTAGCGGTAGTTGGGCTGCACCATGAGGATTTTCGAGCCTACCCTTTCGAAAGAAACAACCCGCGTTCCCCCCAGTTGCCCCCGATCCAATCCTATGTCGTTCGAGCCGATGCCGGCCGTGAGGCCGGTGACGTACAGCACCTCGGACCCGAGCCGCGGGATCTCGAGCCACAGCGCCCCGACGGCCTCGTCCCAGTACATCGGGAAGAAGCCGTCGATCTTCCTCATGCCCGCGGTCTTCGATTCGATCGACTGCGCCTCGTAAGCCCTGCCGTCCACGCGCGCCGGCTGCTCCGATGGCGGCCGCGGGGAGGCCGGCGCCGGCACGGCCACAAGTGTCACAAACGCCGCCGCGAGAATGGAAGCCGCCTGCCGGCGCCTTCTGCCGTTCAAGTGCGCTGCTGTTGCGATCACTGTCGGAGCTCCGCTGGATTGTGAAGTTCGCTCGCCCTAGACCGTCGCCCGATGAATCCGGCGCTTGAGGCTGTGCATCTCGCGGCGGATGTCATGGAGGACGTGCGAATCGTGCGCGGCGATGGCCTCGCCGCGCTTCTTCTTCAGCTCGCGGATGCGGGCCTTGATCTGCGACTTGTCCAATCCCACGACTTCGTGGCGCGTGTGCATTTCGATCCCGAGCGCCGCGCAGAGCGCCTTCAGCAGCTGCTCCTTGTGCATCTGCGTGTGACCCTGGACCGCCGGGTGTTGGACGCCCGCAGCCAGCTGGCGCAGGTCGGCCACTGTCTTGTGCCTCAGGTCGTCGAAGGTAAGCGCTGCGGCCATCGGAGTGCTCCTTTCGAATGCTCCCGGACAACGTACGGCAGACTCTAACACTATCCGCCTTCGTAGAAGCAATCCAAGGGTCCGCCCGGCCCCAGCGCTCCTGCCTCCGCGCCTTCGTGGCCCCGTTGCCCACTACGATCGAGAGGGCGCAGACTGGATTGTTATCGCTGTGTCCGAGGTGGCGGTGTTCCCCGCGAGATCGTCGGCGAAGACTCTGAGAACGTAGTCTCCGGGCGGCAGTGCGCTCGTGTCCCACATGCCCTCCTCGGCCTCTCCGTCTCGAACGGTGTTGGTTACGATGAAGCGGAAACGAGTGACGGGGCTGCCGTAGACCGTGATGCCGCTCCCGTCCGCGTAAGTACGGAGGGGCGCCTCCGGCCCCTGCGGAAGCCGGTCGAACTCGATGGCCACACGCGGCGATGCGAAGCCCGGCGCGGGGCGCCCGGAGGACTCCAGCACCTGCCAGCGGAGAGAGTAAGGCGCAAGCCTGCGGCGCGGGGCGTTGCCGTCCACCCGGTCGTATGCCTCGACCACGATCGACACACACCCCGAAATCAGAAGCCGCCCCTTCTTCTTCGCGGTGAACCGGCTGCCGTCCGCATCGAAGATGGCAACCCCGCCCCGCGGAATGGTCGGCGCGACCCGGTCCGAGAGATTGGGCAGGCCGAGAGTCAGGGGGTTCATCTCGCCTCCAGGTGGCCCTACGTCGAGGTGCACGTGCGCGTAGCGATTGACCGTCCCCACAAGATCCCCCGTCTCGAAGCGCGTGCCGCGGCGAACCCGGACGCGAACCGGCTCGCCTGTCGGACCACGCGCAATCGAAAAGCGAGCCGGGTCAAGTAAGGATTCCTTGCCGCGGCGACCCACGCGAACGTGGACGTACGCGGCGTTGCCGAGTCGGATCGACTCGTTGAGGCTCTCGTAGCTGGTAGCGGCGAGCGGGCGCCGCGCCTCGTCGTCTAGAACCGCCCGGACTATCGCGCCGATCTGCGCGCGCACATCGACGCCGGTGTGAAGCCTCTCGCGGCCGTCGCCCCCGGCGCTGCCGCGCGCCTCGCCGGCTGTTGCCGTTACCTCGTGCGACCCGTCCTGTGGGTCCACAGGCCACTTCAGGCGCGGCTCGACGGCCGCTCCACCAGGCCGGGCCAGCCACGAGACGGGTGTGATGTCCACATCGCGGGCCGGAGGTGCAAGGTCAGGTGGAGTGAGCTGACGCACGCGCTGGTTCTCGGCGTCGGCTACCCGCACCACGCCGGCATTGTCGAGCGCAATGCCCGACGGTCCCCTGAAGCGGGCCAGCGGACCGGCGCCGTCGGCGAAACCTGCTTCCGCGCCGGCGAGCGTGACGGCACCCAGGCCGCGAGCAAAGAGGACGACCCGGTTGGCCTCGGTCACATAGAGCCGGCCGTCTTCATCGCACGCGACAGCAACAGGATGGTAGACACCGCCCCACCCGCCGCCCGCGCCGTCCGGCGCCACGCCCGTCACCGTCGTGACGTTGCCGACGGCATCGATGCGGCGGATCCGGTTGTTGCCCGTGTCGGCCACGAACACGTTTCCGTCGGGGCACACGGCAACTCCCGAAGGTGTATCGAAGAGAGCTTCGCTCGACGGGCCGTCGAGGCAACCGGTCGCTCTGCCGCCTGCGAGCGTGGAGACTTCGCCGTTGGACCCGATGAGGCGGATCCGGTCGTTGTAGGTGTCGGCAACGACGATGGTGCCGTCCTGCCGGACGGCAACGCCGAGCGGGCCGTCGAACCGCGCGGCGGCGGCCTCGCCGTCTTCGACCCCGGGCGTGCCGTTGCCGGCGAGGGTCGTCACTTCGCCCCTCGTCGTGACGGCGCGGATAGCGTGGTTGCCGGTGTCCGCAACAATGAGTCGGCGACGGATCGGGTCGTAAGCGAGCCCGGACGGCGTCCTGAATCGAGCAGCGGCCGGCGCGCCATCAGCGAAGCCCGCCCCTCCTCCGCCAGCGAGCACGCTGACGATGCCAGCCTGGCCTATGCGGCGGATGGAGTTGTTGTCGCCCGCGTCCGCCACGTACGTGACACCATCCGGATCGATGGCAATCCCGAACGGATCCGAGAAGCGCGCGGCGACGGGAGGACCGTCGGCGGCGCCGCGCGTCTGGCCTCCCGCAACCGTGCTCACCGTTACGGGCCAGAGATAGGCTGGTTCGAGGAGCGGGGGAGGACGACGGAGAAGCCACCAGGCAACGGCGGCGGCGCAAGCGACAGCGAGAAGCGCCGCAGCCACGGCGATGGGGCCCCGGCCCGCCGGCCGCATGTCCTTCACTGCGGCACGTCGCCGGCGCGCCCCCACCTTGTGGTCGTCAGCGCAGGTGAACCCGCCGAGTACCTTATCGTCCACGTCCCTACAGCTGGACTGAAGACGGCGACATCATCTGCCAGGTCAAGGTCGAATCGGCCGGCGAGCGGGATGTCTCCCGGACCTCCGAGCGCGATTGCCTCCTCGCCCACTCCGGGCCGCACGATGTGGAACGATGCGTCTGCGGGCCGCCAGACGCCGAGGTCCACGGTACCGTCGCCATCGTAATCACCTGGCACCGGAACGTCGCCATTGCGCCCGAATCGCCGTGCGAGCGGCGGCTCACCGTCCTTGCCTCCGCCAAGGCGCCAGGTTCCGGACCGAGGGTCGAAGGCGGCCGGTTCTGATTTCCCGTCACCGTCGTAATCGGCGGGCACCGCGATCCAGCCTGTCCAGTCCCCTCTGCCCCACGCGAAGGTAGTGAGGGTGCCGTCCGTGCTCTGCTCGATGTGCCACGAGCCATCCGATGGCCGCCAGACGGCGATGTCCGTACGACCGTCGCCGTCGTAGTCGGCCGGCACCGGAACATCGCCGGCCGCACCGAGGACCTTCTCGAGGCGGCCACCGCCGCTCAACGAGACGAGCCACCACGATCCCGCGGGCCTGTAGACGGCGAAGTCCCTGAGCGAGTCGCCGTCGTAGTCCGCCGCCACTGGAACATCGCCTAGCCGGCCCATCCTGCTGGTGATCGGGCCGAGTGCGGTGCCGCTCACGTACCAGGTCTGGTTCGCGTAGCGGTAGACAGCAGCGTCAGCTCGGCCGTCGCCGTCGTAGTCGCCCGGCGCGACGAAGGGCCTGCCCGGGCAGGCGTCTTCGCAGAAGCGCCCGCCGACGCGGCAGAGCGCGTCGCCGTGACGCCTCAGCGCGACGAGGTACAGGTCTGGGGCGAGACCGTCGGTTCCCGGCGCCCAGAACGAGGGCGAGATCGTATGGTCTGCCCACCACGCAAATAGGTAGCGCTCGACCGCCCACGCACCCATCTCGCCGAGCGTCGTATCGTCGGTCGCCTCCCCGCAACCGTGCTGGATCCCGTTCGCGTGGCGCGCCTCGTGAACGAGCAGGCCGATGAAATCGTGCAGTCCCTCGTTGCCCTCCGCGTCCATGAAGGTGTCGCCCCACGGCGCGAGCAGAGAACTTCCTTCGTCGACCGCGACGTGGATCCGCCCGGAAGCGTCGCAACACCAGCTGTGCGGTTCGGCCGTGAATACAATGCCCAGGACCGACTGCCGGAACCACTCCCAGAGCGGCAAGCGAGTCCACGGGAGCGGCGCGTCGAACGCCAGGTAGCGCCGCATGAGGTGAAGAGACTGGTAGACTTTCGCCTGAAGGCGGGTGAGGGCTGGCAGGCTGCCGCCGCCGGGGCAGCCTCCAGGCGCAAGCGGGTCGGGGTCGTAGTCGAAAGTTATGCCCGAGGGGAACTGCCGGTTCACGGCATCGACCCAGGCTTTGGGCGGGCAGGTGCGCGCTACGAGGTCTGCGGTGTATCGAACGCCTTCGGCGGTATCGTCCGCATCCCATTCATCGTGCGCAGGACGGCCGTTGGCTGCCGAGGCCATTACCCCTGCAGCAACGAGCGCCAGCACGAGCCGTGCGGCTCCAGTCATGCGCGCCTCACTGCCGCCACGGCCGTCCGCTTTCGCGGTCGGGCCGTCCACTCGAGAATAGCGGTCTCATCCGTCGAGGTCAACGGTTCAGGAACGACACATGTCGCGATTCAAGCTGACCGTGGAGTATGCCGGGACCCGCTACAGCGGCTGGCAGATCCAGAAGAACGCCAGGACCGTCCAGGGCGAAATTGCGCGCGCCGTCGGCGAGGTGTTTGGACGCGACGACTTCGAGCTCCAGGGCGCCGGTCGGACCGACGCGGGCGTGCACGCTCTGGCACAGGTTGCGCACCTCGATCTCTTCACGACGGCGAGACCGGAGGACCTCCTGCGTCAGTTGAACGGCGCACTGCCCCGCGACATCGTGATATGCGCCGTCGAGCGCGTGCCGAGAAGGTTCCACGCGAGGCACGATGCGCTGTCCCGCAGTTACCTCTACCAGATAGCAAGGCGCCGCACGGCCTTCGGCAAGCAGTTCGTCTGGCTGGTGCGCGAGTGGCTCGACGTCGAGCGCATGAGAGAGGCCGCCGCTCTCTTCGCCGGCCGACACGATTTCCGGTCGTTCGGCGACGCGGGCGCGGACGGCGGTTCGACCGTCGTAGTCCTCGATCGCGTGGAGATTGCCGAAGAGGACGCGCTCATCCTCGTGCGCGTGGAGGGCTCACACTTCATCTGGAAGATGGTGAGGAGGATGGTCGGCGTGCTCGTGGAGGTGGGCGCGGGCCGCCTCGAGCCGGAATCGGTAGCGAGCTTCCTCTCGGGGCGCTCGCCCGTGCCCTCGCAGGTCACGGCCCCGGCGTCCGGGCTGTTCCTGGAACGGGTCTTCTACGAAGGCGACTCCGAGCGTCCTCCGCTCAGCGGGATGCTTCGGGTTCCACTGCACGCGGCAGCTCGGGCAAGCCGTCCCGCCGGATTTTCACAACCGGGACGCCCACGTACACCGAGTCGCCGTCGAGGCGGGAGAACTTCGGGACGAGGCTGAGCGCACCGATCTGGCAGCGCGGCCCCGTCTCGACCCCTATTCCTACGATGGTGCCGAGGCCGACGTTCGTGCCGCTTCCCAGCTTCACCGGGGCCGTCTTGACCTTCCCGTGTTCAGCGGTGTGCCCGGAGAGGTGCACCCCGTCGCCGATCACGACGTGGTCGCCGAACTCGAGCAGGTTGTGATCGGCGAGGCCGACGCTGTTGATGTAGACGCCGCGTCCCAGCTTCGCCCCGTTCATGCGCATGTAGAGGGTCCAGACCGGCGTGCTCCGGAGGAGCGACCCGACGAAAACCCTCACGACATGGGTGAGGACCATGTAGCGCGCCCACTTGACCAGCTGCCAGTCCACCTCCGCGACCTTCATCTCCGCGTTGGCGGGCGAGCGCCAGCCGAGGAGGCGTGCCGAGTACGCTGACACGATCATGAGCGAGAGCGCAAAAACGAGGTACGACGGCACGAAGGCCATGCACATCGCCATCGTTCGGAGGAAAGCGGACGGGTAACGGGCGTTCGCCACCGCGTTCCACAGGTATAGGGCCGGGACGAGCGCGAGCCCGAAGACGACCGTCTCGACGACCACGACTGAAACCATGGTCCAGGCGATTCGGAACAGCACGCCGCGGCGGCCGCCCGATCCGGCATGGCGCGTTTGGCGTGCTGGTTCGATCGGTTCAGGCATCCTTGTTCTTCCGCGGCCGGCGGGCGATCAGTTCCATGAACGCCGTGGCGGCGTGGCTGAGTGTGCGGTGAGCAGGATAAACCAATCGGATCTCGCGCGCCACATCGAGCTCGCGCACGCGCACCTCCGCCAGGCTCCGCTTCGCAATCTCCTGCTCGACGCACATGCGCGGAAGGAAGGTTACGCCCTCGTCCTGCTGAACGAGCCGGCGGACGCTTTCCAGCGTGGGCATCTCCACCTCGATGTTGAGCGGCACCTTGTGCCGCTGGAACTCGCGCTGGACCGCGTTCCTGTAGGGCGAGGCGACGTTGTGAGCGATGAACGTCTCGAGCCCGAGCTCCGTGATGGACACGGACCTGCGTCTCGCGAGCCGGTGCCTCGGCGAAACGACAAAGGCGAGATGGTCCCTGTAGATGACCGAGGTGAGCAGCCGGCCATCGTCGGGCTCGTAGCTGATGACGCCGAGCTCGAGGTCGCCCTCGGCTACCTGTCTCGGCACGGTGCTCGAGAGGCACCTCTGGACCTGGATCTTGATTCGCGGGTAGCTGCGGCGGTAGGCGCATAGGTGCGGGAGCAGGTACAGCGTGGTGGACTCGTTTGCACCGATGACCAGGCGGCCCGCGGCGCGATCGCGCAGCTCGGCGAGGGAGGTCAGCAGCTCGCGCCCGAGGTTGTCGAAGCGCCGGGCGAAGTCGAGGACTACGCGGCCCGCGTCGGTCGGCAGCAGCTCGCGACCGCCGCGCTCGATCAGCTTCTCTTCGAGCTCGGCCTCGAGGCGCTGCACGGCCAACGAGACGGCCGGCTGAGTGCGGAAGAGCCTGGCGGCGGCGCGGGAGAAGCTCTTCTGGGAGGCAACCTCGAGGAAAACGCGGAGTTCGTGCAGTTCCATGTCCGCTCCATAAGCTGGAGCCGTAAACATTAGCACCTCTAATCACTATTGCCAACACTATAAATTTGTTTTATTTGAGCGGATGACGCACACTCGTCCCTGCGTTCGCCCCGTTCAAACTGGCCGGCGCGGCGACACCGGCCGCGACAGGGCGTTTGTCGGCACGGGGGCTGCCGGCTCGCCCGAAGAGGCCCTGATGGCAGATCGAGTCTTCGTCTTCGACACCACTCTTCGCGACGGCGAGCAGTCGCCGGGCTGCAGCATGACGGCCCGCGAGAAGCTGGCCATGGCGCGCACGCTCGCCGACCTCGGCGTGGACGTGATCGAGGCCGGCTTCCCCGTAGCCTCCGACGGCGACTTCGCCGCCGTGAGCGCCATCGCGCGCGAGTGCCGCGGGCCGGTAGTCGCAGGGCTCGCCCGGGCGACGGCGGGCGACATCGACCGCGCTGCGAAGGCCGTCGAGGGGGCCGCAAGGCCGCGCGTCCACACTTTCATCGCGACGAGCGACATCCACCTCCGCCACAAGCTGCGGAAGACGCGCGCCCAGGTCCTGGACGAGGCCGTGGCGGCGGTCGAACGGGCGCGCCGGCTCGTCGGGGACGTGGAGTTCTCGGCCGAGGATGCCACGAGGACCGACCCCGGCTACCTCGAGGAGGTTGCTCGCGCTGCAGTCGCAGCGGGCGCCCGCACCATCAACGTTCCGGACACCGTCGGATACGCGACGCCGGACGAGTTCTCGGCGCTCGTCCGCCGGCTCGTGTCGGCCGTCGGGGACCGTGTCGTGATCAGCGTCCACTGCCACGACGACCTCGGCCTCGCGGTCGCCAACTCCATTGCGGCCATCCAGGCCGGTGCAAGGCAGGTGGAGTGCACGGTCAACGGGATCGGCGAGCGCGCCGGGAACTGTTCCCTCGAGGAGGTGGTCATGATCCTCAAGGTGAGAGCCGATTGCCTCCCCTACAGGACGGGGGTGCGAACGGAGGGCCTCTACCCGGCCAGCCGCCGGCTCGCGGAGATCATCTCGTTCGGCCCCCAGCCGAACAAGGCAGTAGTCGGCCGCAACGCCTTCTCCCACGAGGCGGGGATCCATCAGGACGGCGTCCTCAAGGAGCCCGCAACCTACGAGATCATGCGGCCCGAGATGGTTGGTGTCCCGGAGAGCCGACTGGTCCTCGGCAAGCACAGCGGCCGCCACGCGCTGGCCAAGCGGTGCGCCGATCTCGGGTACACGCTCACGCGGGACGAGATCGAGTCCGTGTATCGGATGTTCACCGCCCTCGCCGACCGCAAGAAGGGCGTGATGGACGAGGAGATCGTTCGGATGATTCGCATGGAGACGGCCCGGCGTCCGGGCGGTACGGGTACAAGCGAGGCCGCGGCTGCCAAAGGGTCCCGTCCGTGGATCTGAAGGTCCTCGTTCTTCCGGGCGATGGGATTGGCCCGGAGGTGACCGCCGAGGCGGTTCGCGTCCTGCGGGCCGTCGCCGAACGGTTCGCTCATCGCCTGGTGCTCTCCGAGGGTCTGATTGGCGGTGCGGCGTTACGAGCCGAGGGTGTTCCGCTACCCGGCGCCACCCTTGCCGCGGCTGGCGAAGCCGACGCCACGCTCCTCGGGGCGGTCGGCCTGCCGGAATACGACGGCGCGCCGCCCGGCCGCAGGCCAGAGAAGGGGCTGCTGGAGCTGCGGGCTGCGCTCGGCCTCTTCGCGAATCTCCGGCCGGTAAGCGCGTTTCCGGCGCTGGCCGGCTTCTCGCCTCTCCGCCGCGACCGTATCGAGGGAGCCGATCTCCTGATTGTCCGCGAGCTCACTTCCGGCCTTTACTACGGCACCCCCCGCGGGATCTTCGGGTCCGGCCGTGACCGGCGAGCCGTCAACACGATGGCCTACAGTGCCGCCGAGATCGAACGGGTTTCTCGGATGGCCTTCGAGCTGGCAGCGCAGCGAAGAGGGAAGGTGACGAGCGTCGACAAGTCCAACGTCCTCGAGAACTCGCAGCTCTGGCGCGCCATCGTGGAGGAGGTAGCGCGGGAGTTCCCGCACGTTGCGCTCGATCACCTCTACGTGGACAACTGCGCGATGCAGCTGGTGCTGGAGCCCCGCAGGTTCGACGTCGTGCTGACGGAGAACCTGTTCGGCGACATCCTCAGCGACGAGGCTGCGGTTCTGGCCGGCTCGATCGGGATGCTGCCGTCTGCGTCGATCGGCCCGCGCAAGCCTTCGGGAGCGTGGGCGGGGCTCTACGAACCCGTGCACGGGTCCGCGCCCTCTATTGCCGGCAAAG
Source organism: Vicinamibacterales bacterium (assembly GCA_041947015.1). Classification (GTDB taxonomy): domain Bacteria; phylum Acidobacteriota; class Vicinamibacteria; order Vicinamibacterales; family Fen-181; genus JBHGBL01. The sequence continues at coordinate 217,651 of JBHGBL010000002.1, read as the reverse complement.
CCACCGCCAATCCGTATGGAGCGATACGTTCGGTCGCGGCGATGCTCCTCTACAGCTTCGGACTCCGAGCAGAGGCGGCAGCGGTCGAGGAGGCTGTGGTAGCAGCCGTGGAACGCGGAGTGCTCACGGCCGACCTCGCCCCGGGTCGCGCGGCTTCCACCTCGGACGCGGGCGCAGCCGTCGCAGCTGCCGTGGCGGAGGCGCGATGAGCTCGGGGCGAACGATCTTCGACAAGATCTGGGACGCGCACGTGGTCCGCGGACCAGGGCTCGATGCCGCCGACGGCATCGTGCAGCCGGCGCTGCTGTACATCGACCTGCACCTCGTCCACGAAGTCACCTCCCCGCAGGCTTTCGACGGCCTGAGGCGTCGGGGCCTGGGCGTTCGCCGCCCGGACCTGACCTTTGCGACAGCCGATCACAGCACGCCGACGGTCGCAGGTGGAAGCGCCGCCGATACGGCAGCCGCCCGGCAGGTGGCGGAACTCGAGAGAAACTGCGCTGAGTTCGGGGTCAACTGCCACGGTCCCCGCAGTCCGCTCCAGGGCATCGTGCACGTTGTCGGGCCAGAGCTCGGGCTCACCCGGCCGGGCATGACCATAGTGTGCGGCGACAGCCACACGGCCACGCACGGCGCCTTCGGCGCGCTGGCCTTCGGCATAGGGACGAGCGAAGTGGAGATGGTGCTCGCATCGCAGTGCCTGCTGCAGATGAGGCCTCGCACCTTCAGGGTGACAGTGAACGGCGCCCGCCCGCCAGGCGTCAGCGCGAAGGACCTGATTCTCACCGTCATCACGCGCATTGGCGCGGCTGGCGGAACCGGCTTCGTTCTCGAATATGCCGGGTCAGCGATACGCGCCCTCTCGATGGAAGAGCGAATGACGGTCTGCAACATGTCGATCGAGGCCGGCGCCCGAGCCGGCCTGATTGCCCCGGACGAGGTGACGTTCGCCTATCTGCGCGAGCGCCCGTGCATGGCAGACGACAGCCGGTGGGACGCGAATGTCGCGGGGTGGCGCGCCTTGACTACTGACGAAGACGCGCGGTTCGACCGCGAAATCGAGATCGACGCGTGCGGGATGGCCCCGATGATCACGTTCGGCACGACGCCGGCGATGGCGATCCCGGTCACGGGGGTCGTCCCGGACCCTGCCGACACTCACGACGCCGCCGCGCGTGGAGCGCTCGAGCGTGCTCTCGCCTACATGCGCCTGGAGCCAGGCAAACCAATCGCCGGCCATCCCGTAGACGAGGTGTTCATAGGCAGCTGCACGAACGCACGCCTGTCAGACCTCCGCGACGCGGCGCGAGTTCTCGACGGGCGCAGGGTGCACCCGAACGTGCGCGTGCTCGTCGTTCCCGGTTCGAAGACGGTGAAACGCGCAGCCGAGGCCGAATGCCTCGATCGCATCTTCATGGAAGCCGGTGCCGAGTGGCGGGAGCCGGGCTGCTCGATGTGCATCGCGATGAACGGCGACGTGGCGGAGCCTGGCCATGCCGTGGTCTCGACGAGCAATCGCAACTTCGAAGGCAGGCAGGGAAAGGGCGCGAGGACCCTGCTTGCCAGTCCGGCCACCGCGGCCGCATCGGCCGTCCTGGGATGCGTGGCCGACGCCAGGAGGCTCTGACAACCGTGAGTCCCGGCACAGGCCCGCTTACCGAACCGTTCACGGTCGTTTGCAGCCAGGTCGCTGTCATCGACCGCAACGACATCGACACCGATCAGATCATCCCCGCCCGTTTCCTCACGACGACGAGGAGGACCGGCCTGGCCGAGCACCTGTTCCACGACTGGCGCCACGACCCGGACGGCCGCAGGACGGGAAGCTTCGTGCTCGACAGGCCGGGCATGGAGCGTTGCCGGATCCTCCTTGCGGGCGAGAACTTCGGCTGCGGAAGCTCCCGCGAGCACGCGGCCTGGGCGCTCCGGGATTTCGGCTTTCGCGCCATCGTGGCGCCATCGTTCGGCGACATCTTTCGCCAGAACGCGGTCCGCAACCGCCTGCTGCCGGTCCAGCTCCCGCCTCGCGCCCACCGGCAGCTCCTCTCCATCCTCTCGGTGCAACCCTCGGCGGAAGTGGCAATCGACCTCGAGCTGCAGCTCGTCGCGGCGCCCGGCGGCTGGACGTCGAGCTTCTCGATCGATCCCTTCGCGCGGCGCTGCCTCCTGGCTGGCATCGACGAGATCGAGTACGTGCTCGGCCACGAACCTTCGATTGCAGCCTTCGAGCGCGCTTGCGCGGGTAGTGCAATCGTGGCGCCGTGATCAGGAATGGGAACATCGTGCAGTCAGCGATGGGGACATCGCGCCCACAAGCCTTCGTGCCTCGTGGCGCCGTGATGGGCACGTCGAGCAGCATCAGCGGCGAGCCGCTCGGACCGATATAATCGGCTGTATGGGGCTCGCCCGGAGTGAGGCTGCTTGAAGCTGTACACGCTCGATGACCTCGGCTGGAACGGCTTCTTCTCGGAGCATTTCGCTCCGTACGGTGCCGAGGGGCTTGTTGCCGGGCGGGTGGCGTCCGAGTATCAGCACATCTACGGTGTTCTGAACGAGGAGGGCGAAGTGCTCGCCCGCGTGGCGGGGGGCCTCAGGCACAACGCCGGCGGACAATCGGATTACCCGGTTGTCGGTGACTGGGTCGCAGTGCGCCCGCTCCCTCACGCTCGGAACCACCGCATCGAGGCCCTGCTCCCGCGCACGAGCGCCGTATCGCGGAAGGCAGCAGGCGACACGGTCCGCGAGCAGGTCCTCGCTGCCAACATCGACACGATACTCATCGTCCAGGCGCTGGATGCGGATTTCAACCTGCGCCGCCTGGAGCGCTACCTAGTGATGGTCCTGGAGAGCAAGGCGCGCCCGGTGATCCTGCTGAACAAGGCCGACCTTTGCCCGGACGCTCCCGCCCTTGCCGCGGAGGCGGCATCCGTAGCGCCTGGAATCGCCATCGTCATCACCTCGGCGACAACCGGAACCGGCCTCGTCGAGCTGCAGCCATACCTTGCGCCCGGTCAGACGGTCGCGGTCGTCGGATCCTCCGGCGTCGGCAAGTCCACGCTCATCAACCGGCTCGTTGGCCGCGATATTCAGAAGACTGCTGGCGTGCAGCCGGGGGGCCGCGGCCGCCACAGAACCACGCGTCGGCAGCTGATGGTGCTGCCGGGCGGTGCCCTCATAATCGATACGCCGGGGTTGAGGGAGTTGCAGCCCTGGGAGGCGTCCGAGTCGATCAAAGAGGTGTTCCGCGAGATCGAGGAGCTCGCGGCGCGCTGCCGGTTCAATGACTGCCGCCACGAGATCGAGCCGGGTTGCGCAGTCCGCGAGGCAGCTGCCACGAGCGGGCTGGACCCGCGGCGGCTCGAGGGCTACCTGAAGCTCAGGGCGGAAGCGCGGTCGCTCGAAGAGCGCCAGGAGAAGGCGGCACAGGCAGCCGCCAGGAAGCGGCTCCGCCCGATGATGAGGGCCTACCGGCTGCACAAGCCGCGCAGCTGATACGATGCTCGTATGAAATTCCCGAAAACCACGCTCTTGGCAATCTGCTGCTTCTCGCTTGCCGGCAGCGTTTCAGCCCAGGACAGGGCGCTGCATCTGTCGATCGGGGATCCTGCCAGGAAGGATCGGGATGCCCAGGTCGTTCTCGACGCGATCACCGATACGGAGAGAGGCGACCTGCTGACGCCCGCCGACCTTGCCGCGAGATTCGCGGGTGTGAAGCTGCTGCTCGTCGGCGAGGAGCACACGAACTCGGAGTTCCACAGGGTACAGCTCCAGACAATCCAGGCCGTAGTGTCGGCCGGCAGGCCGGTCATGATCGGCCTCGAGATGTACCCATACACGGAGCAGCACTTCCTCGACCAGTGGCGCGAGGGGCTGCTCACCGAAGACGGGTTCCTCCGCCTCTCCCGCTGGTACGAGAACTGGGGATACCACTGGCATTACTACCGCGACATCTTCCTCTTCGCGCGCGACAGCGGCATCCCGCTGGTCGCCATCAATACTCCGCGCGAGGTGGTCGCCGCCGTTCGCACGAAGGGGTTCGCCAACCTCACCCCCGAAGAGGCGAAGCACATCCCCACGGAGGTGGACGTCGACAGCGCCGATCACATGGCGTTCTTCAAGGCAACGCTGTCCGGCGAGGGCGGAGAGGGAGGCATGGGCGGAATGATGCACGGCGGAAGCGAGGAAATGTGGAAATCGATGCTGGCCGCGCAGGCGACGTGGGATGCGACCATGGGGTGGAACGCCGTCAAGGCGCTGGAGAAGGCGTCGGACAACAGGACACTGATGGTCGTGCTAGTCGGGTCAGGACACGTGGCATACGGCGTCGGGATTGAGCGCCAGGTGAAGCGGTGGTACGACGGCAGGGTCGCCAGTCTGATCCCGGTCCCGGCCGACAGCGGGCCGGTGTCGGTCCGCGCCTCCTACGCCAACTTCCTGTGGGGCGTCGCCAGCGAGCAGAGCACTCGCTACCCGACGCTCGGAATGTCCACCGGCGCCGTCCCGGGCAGCTCCGCTCGCCAGGTGATCCAGATGGACCCGGACGGCTTCGCCCGCCAGGCGGGCTTCCAGCTGAAGGACGTCATCGTGTCGATGGACGGCCAGCCGGTGCCCGATCGCGAAACGCTCAACCGGCTCACCGCGGCGAAGAGATGGGGCGACGGCGTCACATTCGTCGTCCGGCGCGGCGGCCAAGAACTGACCATCAAGTCAGCGTTCCGGAGGTCGTCGAAGTAGTTGTCATCCGACGTACGACTGCGACCTAATTCCACCTAGTTCGTGTTCCCCGTCGCCCCCTTGTACAGCACCTTGCCGCCGACGATCGTGTAGGCGATCTGCGCCGAGAGGATCTCGTCTTCGGGCACCGTCATGATGTCGGTCGAGAGGACTGCGATGTCGGCGAGCTTTCCCACCGCGAGCGAACCGCGCGAAGCTTCCTGGAAGGCCGCGAACGCGCCGTTGAGCGTGTACGCCCTCAGGGCTTCCTCCCTCGACATTCGCTGTTCGGGGTAGAAGGCCTGCCCGTTCGCCATCTTCCTGGTCACGAGAGCGTGGAAGTTGGGGATCGTCGAGACCTCCTCGACGGGCGCGTCGGTCCCGTTGCAGATCAGCGCGCCCGACTTCATCAGCTTCTGCCAGACGTAGGCGCCTTCTTCGGCCCGCGCCGCCCCGAGCCGAGCCAGCACGTAGGGCCCGTCAGACGTGGCGTGGATGCCCTGCATGGAGGCGATTATCCCGAGCCGGCCGAAGCGCTGAATGTCGGCGGCCGAAATGTGCTGCGCGTGCTCTATCCGCCACCGGACGTCGGTCTGGTTGGGATGCGCCTTCATAGCGGCCTCGTAGACGTCGATCGTCTCGCGGTTCGCCCTGTCGCCGATGGCGTGCACCGCCAGCTGCCAGCCGTTCTCGATAGCGAGCTTCGCCGTCTCCGCCAGCTGATCCATGGGGTAGGTGTTCAGACCGGTCACTTGCGGCGCGTCCTCGTAAGGCTCGAGCAGCCAGGCGCCGCGCGGCCCGAGCGCGCCGTCCGCCAGTCGCTTGATGGCCCGTACCGTCACGTGCTTGCCGTTTGCGTCGACAAGCTTGTACTTTGCGGCGTTCTGCGCAATCCGCTCGTTGCGCTCGTTGATCATCACGTAGAGCCGTACGCCCAGCTTGCCTTCATCAGCCATGCGCCGGTAGCGATCGACCGTCACGAACGACACGCCCGCATCGTGGACGCTGGTGATGCCGTTCTTCAGGCACTCCTCGGCGGCCAGTTCGATCTCGCGCCGGGCGTCCGCCTCCACCTGCTCGGGGGTCCGCTTCCCCATCTCCCCGTCGCGACTGCGGCGAAGCAGGCCGGACGCCGTCTCGCGGAAGACGCCAATCGGGTTGCCTTTCGCATCCTTCAGGATCTCGCCTCCGGGCGGATTCGGCGTGCGGCGATCGACGCCGGCTATCTCCATCGCCTTCTTGTTGGCGAACGTCGCGTGGCCGCTGGCGTGCGTCAGAAGTACCGGGTTGTTCGGTGACACCTTGCTGAGCTCGTCATGGAACGGGAAGCCCTCGACGTTCGGCTCGGGCACCTTGTCCCACTTCTCCTGGTGCCAGCCGCGCCCGACGATCCACTCGCCCGGCTGCGCCTTGGCGGCCGCATCCGCGACCATCGCGACTATCTCGCCCCAGCTCTTCACCTTCATCAAGTTCAGTACAAGTTTCGACTGCCCGATGCCGGTGAAGTGCGCGTGGGCCTCGATGAAACCCGGGATGGCGCGCCGGCCGGCAAGGTCGATGACCTCGGTGGCCTCACCCACGTATGGCGCGATCTCATCGTCGGTGCCGACTGCAACTATGGTGTCGCCGCGCACAGCCAAGGCCTGTACCTCGGGCTTCGCAGCATCGACTGTCGAAATCCTGCCGTTCCTGAGAACGAGGCTGGCCGGCTCCACCGGCTCCGAGCAGCCGGCGGCAAAGGTGACAGCAAGCAAGCCGATCGCCGCCAGGACGGTGGAAAGACGGGCACATGTCCGCATGGCGCACTCCTTGCAGGGGGCCGCGGTGGGGATTCTACTACTTCAGTGCTTCGGGAGGCGCTTCAGCAGCTGGATCTGCCCGGCGTGGTAGAGGTCGTGCGCAGCGATGCCGCGCAGGATGTAGGCCCTGGACTGCTGCGACCCTTCCGGCCGGTTCGAGAGATCAGCCGGCTCCAGAGCCGCGACGACGGCCCGGAGCTCGCGGTGGTACCGGTCCAGCACCTCGACGTCGTCCGCCCACGCGCGCGGCCCGCTCACCGGGTCCGGCCTCGTGAACCAGTTGCTCCCCTTGTAGAGGAAGCCGCCCCGGTGCCCACCGGCGAGCCGGCGAGCAACAGCGTACTTCCAGTAAGCGGCGTGAACGACGATCTCCCATATGTTGTGCCGGCCTTCCGCCGGCCGCCACGCTGCCTGTTCCTGGCTGAGCCCGCGCAGCGACCCGCGCAGCGTCGTGCCGTGCCACGCCTTTCTGTCGTAGGCCTCGTCGATGAGCGCGAGGTATTCCGCGACCGGGTTGACGACGGCATCCTTGCCTCTCATCGTGTCCTCGCTCGATTCCAGTGCCCGACGGTCCGTCGCGTGACCGAGCTGCGGCGGCGGCTGTGGCCTGGGAATGTTCTGATGATAACGCAAGGTCCGTATGGCGGATGTTCGAGAGGGTGGAGGGCGCGCCGACCGGCGCGCGCCCTCCACCCCGGAGGCGGGACCTCTAGAAATTGATGCGGAAGGCCAACTGCATCGTGCGAGACTGGTCGATTGCGCCAGTGACCTCGTAGCCGCTCCTCGTGACGTTGAAGACGCCCGAGCTGCTCTGCCCGGCCACCGGCGTGAAGTTGACCCGGTTGAAGACGTTGTACACCTGCACCTGGAATTCCAGGTTGACTCGTCCCCTGACCGGAATCTGCTTGCCGAGCGTCATGTCCACCCTGGCTATTGGCGGTCCGGTCACGATGAGGCTCCTGACGCCGCAGTCGCCGTAGCCCTCGACCGTCTCGATGCACGCCGGGCTGTTGGCGGGCGCGAAGTACCGGCCCGTCGGCTGACCCTGGGTGTAGCCTTTCGCATCGTAGCTGAACGCCTTGATAGTGTTTTCGATGACGTCGGCCGGCCAGTTGAAGACCAGAGTCCGGTAAGGATTGGCCGGGTCCTTCGTCTTGCGGATCTCGAGCATGTCCCGCACCTCGTCGGGGGTCATGCCGAAAAGGCGCACGTTGCCGAGATCGAACTGGCGCCCGCTCTGGAGCCTTATCACCCCCGAGAAGGTCCAGTTGCCGATCAGGCGGTCGAGATTCCGGCCGACGCCGCTGCCGAACCGCTTGCCCTGCCCGAAGGGCAGCTCGTACAGCCAGTTCGCGAAGAACACGTGGCGGACCCCGCCGGTCGAGTTGTCAGTCGAGTTGCTGTAGTTGCTGAGGGTCTCGACCGCTGGCCTCCGGAACGAGTAGAAGTCGTACTGGTAGCCCTTGCCGTACGAGTAGTTCGCCTGCAGCTGGAGACCCTGCGAGAAGCGCCGGGTAAGGATCAGCTGGAGCCCGTTGTACCGCGTGTCGAAGCCGTTGGCCCTGACGTAGGCGTTGTCGACGTCCGGGTTCACGACGAAGAAGTTCGCCGGCAAGCCGGCCTTGGCCGCGTTGTCCCTGTAGTTCGCGTTGGACCTCAGCGACGTCGCGAAGTCGTACGGGTTGGCGTTCATCGAGTAGAGGTAGCCGACGTAGGTGCTGTTGGTCCAGGCGTTCCCGGTGTAGCTCGACGGATCGCCGGATTGCGCCCTGTCGCGCCCGTTGAGCCACGCCAGAAGCGTCGGCAGCGGCCGTGTGCCCGGGGCGCCGGTGTAGGCGAACGTGTTGCCGCGGCCGGCCTCGATGTTCGCGAGCAGGTTCGCCTGCGCTACCCTGAACTCGTCGAGGAATCCGTTCTCGACGATGTTCACCTCGTTGTAGTCGAAGAGCCGCCAGGTTCCCGTGCTCGCGGTGTGGACGTATCGCGCCTCGAGCGCCATGCTCCTCGACAGCGCACGCTGCCATCCGACCGAGAACGACGACGCCCACGGGACCTCGACATCGGGATCGAAGGTATAGATGTCGGAGCTCGCAGACGGCACCCTCATCGGGTACTCACGTCTCAGGCTGATGGCCGGCGGGCCGAGGTCGCTGGCGCGAAGCAGCACGGGTGGCGTCCCGAGGTTGCCGTTCGTCACGCTTCTCGTGACGTCGATCGACACGCCGGGGTTGTTGCCGTAGGTGCCCGTGAAGTCGCTCATGCCACCCCGCTGATAAGCGATGTTGAACCCCGCGCGGAAGACGGAGTCGCCGTGAGCGCCGAAAATCCTGCGCAGCCAGCCGGACTGAGCGCCCGTCGTCCACGCGGCGCCGATGCTGGGCGAGAAGTTGTCCCAGTCCACGTTGTATCCGTGCTTGCCCTTCTCGAGCATCTTGTAGGTCGGCGGCGCGCCTTCGAGGACGCCCGGCTTGAACAGGTTGCCCAGATTCGTGACTGTCGAGCCGGGAACGAGGCCGGTGCCGGGCCCCGTGATGCCGAACACGTCGGCGAGCGTCGCCGTCGAGTAGCTGTTGTTGAGGGCGACGAACGGGAACTGCACGTCGTACCTCAGGCCGGCGTTGACGGTCAGGCTAGGCTTGACACGCCACGAATCCTGGGCGAAGAGTCCGATCTGACGGATCCGCCCTCTCTGCATGCTCGGCCCGAGGATCACGTATGTCGTCCCGTCTTCGGCAATCCGCGCATTTCGACCGATCGACGAGACACGGCCTGTCAGGACCGCGTACAGGCTGCGGGCGTAGCCAAGCTCTGTGCTGGACGCCCCGGGGAAGTTCGTCGTGTTGAACATCGAGTCGGCGGGGTCGCCCTGCACGATGCCGAAGCTGATCGTCGGAACGTGCTGCTGCTGCTTGTACCAGACGTTGGCCTGGGTGAACGACGCCCCCATGCTCATGCTGTGGGACCCCTTCAGCCAGTTCAGGGTGTCCTCGGCCACCTTCGTGTAGGCCTCCCTCGAACTGTTGGCCGAAGCCGAGTACGGGTTGTTGACGCTTCGGAAAGCGCTGAGCGCGATCGCGTACCCGTTCATGTCCGGCGTCTGGCCGGCGAACATCGAGGCGTTGAGCTCAGGGTTGAAGTACGTGGCGCCGCCAGTCGCCCCGAACCGCGCCTCGTTGACCAGGTTCCTCGACAGGATCGACCGCAGCGAAACCTGGCCGCTGTAGCGGTAGGAATCCTGTTTGCCGTGTGTCGCAAAACCTGGGAAGTTGCGGTAGTAGCTGTTGAGGGTATCCGGGTCCGAGATCAAGTGGTTCCGTGTTCCCGAAGCCGTAAGCCTGTGGTTCGCCGTCAGGTTGTAGTCCAGCCTGAGCGTCGGATAGTAGGTGACGCCCTTGGTCGGGAACTGCCAGGTGTAGGTCTGGGTCTGGAGGTCCCTGTCGAAGACCGTCCCCTTCTGAGCGGTGGCGGACCTGATTGCCGATATCACCTTGGCGACGGTCGGGTCGATGGTCGACTCGAAGCCCCTGCTCGCGGCGAGCGCCAGCAGGTCCACCTCGCCACCCGAGTAGCGGAAGAGCCCCTTCTCAGAGGCGGGATTCATGATCGTCCGGTTGAGCGTGTAGGTGCCGGGCGAGTACGACACCTCGTAGTTGACGAAGAAGAACGCCTTGTCGCGCCCCTGGAAGACCCCGGGTATCGTGATCGGTCCGCCCAGTCGGCCGCCTGGCTGATAGAGCGCAACTTCCGGCTTGGGCTGAAAGTTGCGGTTCAGGTTGAACCAGGTGTTCGTGTTCATCCAGTCCCGCTGGAAGTAGTAGTAGCCGCTCCCGATGTACTGGTTGGTGCCGCTGCGGGTGACGAAGCGGACCTGCACCGCACCCTGCCCGGCCGTGTCCGCGCCCTGCCCGGCCGTTCCTACCGTCACCTCCTCGACGGCGTCAATCCTGGGGCTGACGCGGGTGAACATACCATCGGTCGTCTTCAGGTAGTTGTCTTGGATGTTCATACCGTCCAGAGTGATGTTCACCGTGCTCTGCGGCAGCCCCATCACGCTGGAGTAGCGAGTGGTGGTTGCCGTCGCCACGCCGGGAAGCTGCACGACCACATCGAAGGCCGCGCGCGAGATGGGCAGCCTCGTTATTTGGGTGGAGGTAATCGTGTTGGCGATAGCCGAAGTCTGTGTCTGCAGGATCTCGGTCGCCCCGGTGACGAGCACCGTCTCAGCCAGCTCGCCGGGCTCGAGCACGGCCTTTACCGTGGCAGGCCCGGCAACGGTGACTGCGACGTCGTTGAGCACCACCGTCTTGAACCCCTGGAGCGACACGGTTACCGTGTAGGTGCCGGTTGGCACCGCCGGAATAGTGAAGGCTCCGTTCGCTCCGCTGACAGCGGTGAACAGCGTCCCCGTTGTCACGTGCCGCGCGCTTATGTCGGCGCCTGGAACGACAGCCCCCGTCGCATCGGTCACGGTGCCGGCAAGGGTGGATGTCGCCGTACCTTGCGCGTACACCATCGTGCCGGCCCCCAGCAGCATCGCCACGATGACAAGCGACGACGCGCGCTTCGACCATGTGTAATGCATGTCGGTCCCTCCCTTCTCGAACCACGCCAGCCGCCTCCGGCCGCCAGGCCGGAACGGCATCTGCCTGCGAAAGAGGAAGAAGTGAGGGAAGAAGACGCCTGGTCATCATCCCTCACCTGCCGAGTGACGATCACCTGACGCTCCAACACTGAAGCGATCACCGATAACAAGGGGGTCCGACCAGGTCGGGGAGAAGCGGGTGGAGCATCTCCTGGCGGAGACCCCCGGGCGACCAGCGAGCACGGTGCCCGCAGTCAGCATCCGACTGCACGCAGGCCGCACCAAGTGGGAAGCGAACACATCGTGCACTAGCAGTACTCGTTCCAGCCGCCACGCGTCGTTTCTCGCGAAACTGTCTCGGGTTTCCAGGCAGGCGTACAAACGGCAATTCAACGGTTTGAAGGCCCCGATTCGAAAACGCGGATCGCTGTCGGCTTGGCGCGGGCGACCGGGTTCGCTGGAAGGCGGCAGCCCGCATGCCGGACATTCAGAACCGTTCCCGGTGGGACATCGTGTCTTCTGTACGGCTGGCTCTCGCAGCGGGATTCGTGCCCGGCGGCGCTGATGGCGGGCGTCGGGGCCAGGATCCCGCGGACCCCGGGCGCGCAACCGTGCCGGGCGAGCTTGACGGTATCATTGTGGGTCGGACGCCGGACGAGGAGGCCCGTGCAGACAGATGCGGCAAGCGGCAAGGGGCAGGCCCAGCGCACGATGACGATACCAGGTCTCGGATTCATCGAGGACGCCTCCGGCCTCGTCCCGCTTCAAGAGTGCTCGGACGGCTGCTTCCGCGCCGGCCGCGACGGTGTCGTTTCGATCACCGCAACAGGCGATCGGAAAGTCGAGTTCATCTCTTTTGCAGATCGCACGATCGCCTGCGTCGCTTCGTCCATGGGCTATCCCGCCTACTACCCCGTGCACCCCGTGTCCGCCGAACGGCCGGCCCGGGCAGTCCTGATGGATCTCGACGGGACGAGCGTCAGGAGCGAGGGGTTCTGGGTCTGGATCATCGAACAAACCACGGCAAGCTTGCTCGGGGACCCCGGGTTCCGGCTCGAGGAAGCCGACCTGCCGTTCGTCTCGGGGCACAGCGTTTCGGAGCACCTGCAGCACTGCATCCGCAAGTACTGTCCGGAGAAGACAGTCGAGGAGGCGCGCCGCCACTACTTCGAGCACGCCCGGCGGGAGATGCGCGAAATCGTGGAGGGCCGCGGGCGCTCAGACGCTTTCGTCCCGACCCCTGGACTGAAGGACTTCCTCCTCGAACTGAAATCCAGGAACGTCCGAATCGGTCTCGCCACATCAGGCCTCTACGAGAAAGCGTACCCTGAAATCCTCGCGGCCTTCAGGACGATGGGGCTGGGCGATCCGAAGAGGTTCTACGACGCGATCGTGACGGCGGGTTTTCCGATGCGCCGCGGCGAGGTTGGCACGCTGGGCGAGCTATCCCCGAAGCCGCACCCGTGGCTCTATGCCGAGGTTGCGCGCGTTGGCCTGGGAATTCCGTTCGAGGCCCGAAACAGTGTGTTCGGCATCGAGGACAGTGGCGCGGGCGTCTGTTCCATCCGGCTGGCAGGCTTCCCGGCCATCGGCTTCAGCGGCGGGAACATCATCGAGAGCGGGACCAAGGCGCTCTGCCACGCGTACTGTGAGACGTTCGAACAGGTACTGGAGGTAATCGGGTAGGGAGGAAGGGCCGCAAGGAAGGGCTCCGCCACCGCGACTGGACAGCACGGCGGACCATTCTTTGTCTCGGGGAGGAGCGGCCAGTCAGGCCGTTCTGCGACATACGACTTGCGACACGCAGATATGAGAGTTGCTTTCGTTCTCGCCGCCATCACCCTTCTGGCACTCGCTGCCAGCGGGCAGGAACAGCCGCCCAGGGCCAAGCCTGCGCCGGAGAATCCCGTTCTGTACGTCGTGTCGAATTCCCACCTCGATACCCAGTGGAACTGGACGGTGCAGGACACGATCCGCCAGTTCGTGCCCGCCACCTTCTTCGACAACTTCAAGTTGTTCGAGCGGTTCCCGAACTACGTCTTCAACTTCGAGGGTGCGGTCCACTACATGTGGTTCAAGGAATACCACCCGGAAGCGTGGGACACCTTGAAGAAACTCGTGGATTCCGGCCGGTGGCAGCTTGCCGGGTCGTGGGTGAACGCGGTCGACACCAACATCCCCTCGCCCGAGTCGCTCATGCGGCAGGCGCTTTACGGGAAGCGCTTCTACCGTCAGGAATTCGGGAAGGTCAGCCAGGACATATACCTCCCTGACTGCTTCGGGTTCGGCTTCGCGCTTCCATCGATTGGCGCACACTGCGGGCTGAAGGCGTTCTCGACGCAGAAGCTGTCGTGGGGCGCCGCGCTCCCTGCGCCATTCGCCGTGGGCCTCTGGAAGGGGGCAGATGGTTCGTCGCTCGTGGCCTCGATTCGCGGCGGCGATTACACTTCGAGGCTCAGGAGCGACATCTCGACCGACCCGAAGTGGAACCAGGATCTGGTGGACATCGGTGGCGGCCGCAAAGTCGGCTTTCGCTACTTCGGCGTCGGGGACGTCGGTGGCGCACCCGATGCCGAGTCGGTGGAGTGGCTCGAGAAGGCGATGAGCAATGCGCAGGCGCCGGTGGTCGTCCGCAACGCCTCCGCCGATCAACTCGCAAGGGACTTGGGCGAAACTGCCAGATCGACTCTGCCCGTCTACGAAGGCGAGCTGCTGCTAAAGACACACGGCGTCGGATGCTACACGTCACAGGCAGCGCTCAAGGCCTGGAACCGGCAGAACGAGCTGCTCGCCGACGCGGCCGAACGCGCGAGCGTCGTCGCCGAGTGGGTCGGCGGGCCGGCGTATCCGGGCGAAAGACTCCGTACCGCCTGGGTCCGCTTCCTCTGGCATCAGTTCCACGACGACCTGACGGGGACGAGCATCCCGCAGGCGTACCAGTTCTCCTGGAACGACCAGCTTCTCTCGCTCAACCAGTTCTCGTCGGTGCTGACAGGGTCCGTCCGGGCCATCGCGAGCGGCCTCGACACGCGCCCGGAAGAGCCGTCGGCCGGGCAGCACGAAGGCGTGCCGGTCGTCGTCTTCAACCCGATCGCGCAGCGGCGAACCGACCCGGTAGAAGCGTCCGTGCTTTGGACGGCTCCGCTGCCGGCGGCTGTGCGCGTCGTGGACATGGGGACCGGCGAAGAGGTCCCGGCCCAGGTCCTGTCTCGTTCAGCAGATCGGGTGAGGGTGCTCTTCCTCGCGTCAGTTCCGGGTGTCGGGTTCAAGGTCTTCGACGTCCAGCCATCCGCAGCGCCGGCCCGGGCGGCCGGGCTTTCGGTCACGGCAGCATCGCTGTCCAATGAGCGATACACAGTCGAGCTCGACGCCGACGGCGACATAGCGTCCGTCTTCGACAAGCAGCTCCGCCTCGAGCTCCTTGGAGGCCCCGCGCGGCTGCTCATGTTCGACGACTACTCCCCTTCCTGGCCGGCATGGGAGATTCTGTGGAGCTCTGTGAGCGGCCCGCCCCGGGCAAGGGTCAGAGGGCCTGCGAAGGTCAGGATCGTCGAGCGCGGGCCCGTCCGCGTCGCGCTGCAGGTCACGCGCACAAGCGGAGGTTCGACCTTCGTTCAGACGATACGCCTTGCGCGAGGGGGCGATTGCCTCGAGGTCGAGACGGAAGTGGATTGGCGCACCCCGGGCACGCTTCTCAAAGCGTCGTTTCCGCTGTCCGCCTCGAGCCCGAAGGCCACCTACGATCTCGGTCTCGGCACCATCCAGCGCCCAAACGCGTCAGAGAACCTGTACGAAGTGCCGGCGCAGCAGTGGGCGGACCTGACTGACGCAGCGGGGAAGTACGGCGTGTCGGTCCTGAACGACTCGAAGTACGGGTGGGACAAGCCGTCGGACAACGAGCTGCGCCTGACGCTCATTCACACCCCGACCCCGAAGACGGGCTTTGTCTACCAGGCCAGCAACGACCTCGGCAGACACCGGTTCACATACGCCCTCGCGCCCCATGCCGGCGACTGGCGCGAGGGCGAGGTCCCGTCGCGGGCTTCGAGGCTCAACCAGCCGCTGCTCGCCTTCCAGACCGATCCGCACCCCGGCCCGTTCGGCCGGCAGCTGGCCATGGTCCAGCTCGATGGGCCGCCGCGTAACCAGGTAGCAGTGCGCGCGATCAAGAAGGCCGAGGACTCGGACGAGATCGTCGTCCGTGTGCAGGAGACCCACGGGAAGCCGGCAGGCGCGGTCCGCCTCGCCTTCGCTTCGCCGGTCCTCGAAGCGCGTGAGGTCAACGCTACGGAGGAACCGGTAGGCGCTGCCAAGGTCGAAGGCGGGCGCCTTGTCTTCGATCTCGGTCCGTATCAGCCGCGGTCCTTCGCCCTTCGCACGGCACCGCCGCAGGCGCGTGTCGCGGACGTCGGGAGCTTCCCTGTGGACCTGGCCTTCGATCTCGACGGCATCTCCACCGACGAGAGCCGCGGGGACGGGGACTTCGACGGCAGCGGGCGCACGCTCCCCGCGGAGGTCCTGCCCGAGAGGATCGACATAAACGGTATCCTCTTCGAACTTGGCTCGACCGCTCCGGGAAACCCGAACGTGTTGACCGCACGCGGACAGAGGGTGGAGGTGCCCGTGGGGCCGTTCAACCGGGTGTATCTCCTCGCAAGTGCCGTGGGTGGGAACGTCGAGGCGACGCTCGCCTTCGAAGGCGCCGCCAAGCGGTCGGTCGCCCAGATGCGCGTGCGGGAGTGGACAGGCGCCATCGGGCAGTGGAGCAGCCGGCTTGCCGACGAGAGGCTGCTCCGCGAGCCGTTCGTCCCGCCGATGAAAGGCCAGTCGTGGACCCAAGAAGCCATCGCGGAGCAGATGACCGTTCGGTGGATGCCGCCACCCGGGCAGCAGACCGGATCTCTTTCAGCCGGCGCGGAAGCTGGTGGCCGAGGCGGCGCTTCGGCGAAACAAGAGACGGAGCACAAGCCGGCCAGAGCCGCGACGGTTGTCGGCATCGAGAAGGTCCGGCCCGGGTGGGTCGAGCGTGACGAGGTGGCATGGGTCGCCACACACCTGCACGACAGGTCGGCGAACCTGCCCTACATCTTCGGCTACTTGTTCAAGTACGGCTTCGACCTTCCGAAGGGCACAATAGCGCTCGTTCTGCCAGACGACCCCCGCATACGTGTGTTTGCCGTGACGGCTGCAAACGAACCGTCGGCGGCAACGAGGCCGGCAGCGGTCCTGTACGCGCCGGAGCTCCCGCCTCCGCCGCCACCACCGCGACGGAAGCGGCCCGACTGAGCAGCTCGGCCACGGGAAGCGGACGTCTGACCTCGGCACGGCAGCCCTCTTCTTCTGTCACGGCGCGCCACACCGAAGCGCAAGTCGCCAGCGCTCGCAGGCCAGACCACGGCACACGATCCTGGGTCAGGCGCGAATCCCGGCTAGTACCCGACGAACCCCAGCACGATGTAGCAGATGATCGCACCGGCGGCAGCTGTCAGCGTATAGGGCAGCTGTGTATTGACGTGGTCTATCAGGTCGCAAGCCGACGCCATCGACGCCATCAGGGTGGTGTCCGATACCGGGGAGCTGTGGTCCCCGAAAACGCCGCCGCCCATGACCGCGCTGACCATGAGCGGGAGGTTGAGGTCCAGCTTGAGCGCGAGCGGGACCGCGATCGGAATCATTATTGCGAAGGTGCCCCAGGACGTGCCGGTGGCGAACGAGATCAGGCAGGCGATCAGGAACACCAGTGGGATGATCAGTGCCGGGTGGATCGTCGCCGAGGCCAGGTTTGCCACGTAAGGCCCGGTTCCGATGGCCTTGCACGTAGTTCCAAGAGTGAAGGCGAAAACCATGAGCAGCCCCATCGGAATCAGCCCGCCCATGCCTTTGATGACCAGATCGATCGACTCGGGCACGGAGAAGATTCTCTGCAGCTTGTAGATCAGGGCGCCCACCGAGATGCCCGTGATGACCGCCCAGAAAACAGCCGTGGAGCCCGAACCCTGCGTGATGCTCCCCTTCCCGGTTATGTAGAGGCCGAGCGGCACCATCAACACCATCGAGGCCAGGGGCACGATCATGTTGACGGCGCGCGGCATCACGCCCGCCTTCACTGGCATGGCGATGGTCTCCTCGCTCACGAGGAGCTGGGCGCCGTCGCGCGACACCTTACCCGTCTCCCTCGCGCGCCTCTCGGCTTTCGCCATCGCGCCGTAATCCCTGCCGCTCTGGGTTATCACGAGCACCATCGCGATGGCGAAGATCGCGTAGAAATTCGTGGGTACGGCCCTGAGTACGGTGAAGAACGGGTCCTCGACCTGCTGCGCGAGGACGAGCCCGGTCAGGACGGCCCCCCAGCCGTTGAAGGGGATCATCACGCAGACTGGCGCGGACGTCGAGTGCGCGATGTAGGCCAGCTTCTCTCGCGGCGCCTTGAAGGTGTCGAAAAGCGGTCGCCCGATCGAGCCGATGACCAGGTTGATCATGTTGCTTTCGATGAAGATCAGGACCCCGATCACCCACAGCATCAGCGACGCGCTCTTCCGATTCTTCGCCAGCCCCTTGCTGCTCACCCACTGGATGAAGCCGTGCACGCCGCCCGAGTGCTGCATCATCACGATCAGCGCGCCAACCATCATGCTGAACAGGATGACCTTCGTGTTTCCGGGGTCCTTGAAGGTGTCGACGCACGCCTCGAGCGCATCCCTCAGGCCGAGGACCGGGTTCCAGCCGGCCAGCGCGGTCCATCCGACCCAGATGCCAAGGAAGAGTGACGGGTAGACCTGCCTCGTCTTTATCGCGAGGACGATGGCCACGGTCGGTGGCAGAACAGAAACCCAGGTTCCTTCCATGCGAATGCCCCCTTGCCGCTTCAGTCGATACGGTCGTTTGCCCTGGGTGTAAGCGCGAACGGGCGGGCTGATCGGATTGTTGCTCTCCAACTCGACAGCGCACCATTATGGCGTCGGAAGGGGTCCGGTCAAGCGCCTTGTGTCGGCGGGGTTGTACCGACCGTGGCCAGGCTCTGCTCGCGCGGCGCCACCTGGCCTACTTCGCCTGGGATCCCGTTGTTGCCGTGTAGCTGCGGCGGGCGCGAACGGCCATCCCATCCCGCTTCACACGCACTTCGAGCACGTGGACCTTGCCATCCAAGCTGGCCGGCTCGAATCCCAGCGCGTACTGCCGGTGGAGCTCCTCGGCAACCCGGGTGAACGTGGCGGCAAGGTCCTCGCTGCTCTTGAGCTCGAAATAGCCGCCGCCGGTCTCGGTCGCCACCTTCCTCAGCCCGGGATCCGGCTTCGCAGCGCCTGCCTGCCTGTAGCCGCGCAGGCCGACGGCGTAAACCATGACGTCCTGCTCGCGGGCCCTCGTCATGACGTCCTTCTGGCTCGCGCGCTTCCTTATCTCGGGACCGGGCTCGTCCGTGCCGTCGGTGAAGACCAGGATCACCTTTCGGCCCTGCTGATCGCGAAGAGCGTCGATGCCGGCGCTCAGCGCATTCCAAAGGGGCGTCGGCCCCATCGGCAGCAGGTTGTACTCGATGATCTCGAGCAGAGCGGCGTGGTCGCTGGTGAACGAAGGCGGGTCGATCTGGACGCCTGTCGAGAAGCTGCCGATTCGCGCCTTGTCCTCGGGCCTGAGCTGCCGCACGAACTCAGCTGCGGCCTCCCGGGTCGTGCGGAACTCCAGAGCCATGCTCACGCTCCGATCCAGGAGCACGACCACCGTGATGGGCTGGATCTCGTTCGCGAACACCGCGATCTGCTGTGGCTGGCCGTTGTCGAGGAGCTCGAAGTCGTCCCGCTGGAGATCGGGAACGAGGCGGCCGCTGGCGTCGGTCACCGTGACGTAGACCGGCACCGTCCGAGTCCCGGTGCGGAATGTGGGAAGAGCCGGGTGCCTGTCTTGTCCTCGGAGCTCCAACGCGGCTGGGGGCACCCCCGAAACGGTCAGGGCCGCGCCAAGAAGAGCGGTGAGAGCGGCACAACGAAGAGCGCGGCTCATGCGTCCAGAATACGGGCAAAACCCCTGCACGCACAACGGAGCGCGTCACCCGTCAGCCGAGCCCGAAGCCCCGTGGCTGCTTCTGAACGCTGCTCGATACCCTCGTTGCTGACAGCCATGCACAGCGGCTCGGACGACACCGGTAAGCGCGGCTGAACGCGCTCGGCCGTCAGACGTGGTTCCGCAGCATCAGCTCCTTCGGGTGAGGATCGAGGTACACCTGGCCTCGCAGGTACCCCTCGCCCGTCCGCCTGACGTGGTGGCGGACGAGCGTGAGGGGCACTATCAGGGGGACGAGGCCTCTCCGGTAATCCTCGATCGACGAGAGAAGCTCCTGGCGTGACGCGGCGTCCAGCGTCCGCTTGAAGTAGCCCGCAATGTGCATGAGCACGTTCGCGTGTTTCCTGGCGGTCGCAATCAGGGACAGCGCCCGCATGAACCCTCCCCGGTAGCGCCGCTCGAGGTCCGGGCGTTCCATACCCTTGGCCCCGGCGACGAGGTGGCCCAATTCCCGGTACATCTCCGGGGAGTGCGCCAGGAGCGTGAGCTTGTGCGCGGTGTGGAACTCGACCAGACCGCCCACTGTCCACCGGCCCGCGAAGAACGCCTTCAGTCGGACGTAGGCGAACACACGCTCCACGAAGTTCTCACGGAGGCGTGGGTCCTGGAGCCGCCCCTCCTCCTCGACCGGGAGGTCGGGGAGACGCGCCATCAGTATTTCGGCAAACAGCCCACGGCCAGACCTGGCAGGCATGCTTCCTGGCGCGTCGCCATAGACCTTGACCCGCTCCATCCCGCAGCTGGGCGAGTCCTTCTTGAGGACGTAGCCGGAGAGATCCATCTTCGAGAGCGCCGCGACGCGCCTGTCCGCCCAGGCTCTCATGGCGTCGGAAATGTCGTCCCCGGTCTTGTTGTTGACCATGCGGATGCCGGAGTCTCTCCGGACCAGCCGGAGCGTCTCCCGGGGCGTTCCGAGACCGAGCTCCACCTCCGGGCATACCGCGACCCACTCGATAAACTGCCCGAAGGTCTCCACGAGGAAGGCATCGCGCTTGTGGCCGCCGTCGAACCGCACCTTCTGGCCGAGCAGGCACGACGAGATGCCGATGCGAGGCCGCGGTCCGGACTCGAATGTTCGTGCTTTCAACTTCGACCCTGTTGTTTGCCTCACGCTCCGACTCTCTCCATCTCAGTCCTACTCGGATTCCTCGCTCGTCCTCGCGATGTATGCCCGGCTGTCGAACTTGCGTGACGTGCTCGCAAGCGACATGTAGCGGATCAAGCCAAATACAGGCCGTTCGGACGGCCACGGCCTGTCGTGCTTCCCGCCAATCGACCAGGCGACACCCGCGTAGCCGTTCGGGTTGCGCCCGTCCAGCTGGTAGCGGTCGTTCAAGTGCACCGCTGTCTCGAAAGCCTCCTCCGGCGTGGCCGTCCACTCGAGGATCTTCTTCGCCCAGTACATCCTGACGTAGTTGTGCATCCACCCGGTCCGAACCATCTGACGCTGGCCGGCGTTCCACAGAGGATCATGGGTCTCGCCGGCTTCCAGCTGTTGCAGGGAGTAAAGGGTCTCGCGAGGATCGTCACGGTGGCGGTGGAGCGTCCGGCGTGCCCAGTCCTCGCAGCCTTCGAGCCGGTCGTACGCGGGATTGAAGGTCACGAAGTTCACCGCCAGCTCGCGCCTCACTATCAGCTGCTCCAGGAACGCGAGTCTGTCCTGAAGGGGAGCAGCGGACTCGCGCACAGCGAGCGCCACCTCTCGCGGCCCCAGATGACCGAAGTGCAGGTAGGGTGACAATCGGCTGGTCCCGTCCTTGTCGGGCTCGTTGCGGCGCCGACTGTAGCCGGGAAGCACGTCGCGAATGAAGCGGCGCAGCGCGCGCCGACCCGCTGCAGGCCCACCTTTCCAGCCCCGGGCCGGACCCACGCTGCGATCCATCGGCAGGTCGTTCAGTGCCGAGGGGTCGTGAGGCAGCGTCGGCAGGGCCGCTGAACGCGCCGACCACGCCACCTTCGCGCCTCGCTGCCTGGGCGCAACGAGGAACCATTCGAGCTGCCTCATCAGCCGCGGGCGAATCGTGCGCGCCGCGTACTGCTCCTTCTCGAGCAGGCGGGACGGAACGATGACGTCGGCGTCAACGGTCCAGAACGGGATGCGCAGCCGCGCTGCCACGCGGTCGCGCCAGCCCGCAGCCTCCCGAAGCGGGTTCTCGTCACCCACGACGAGGCACGCTCCGGCTTCCTCCGAGAAGCGCTCTATCGCGGTATCGCCGTCGTCCCGCAGAACGAAGCCGACTCCTCGGCGCTCCAGCCCGTTGGCAACATCCTGGAAGCCCTCCGCGAGGAACCGGTACTGCCGGTAGCTCGCCCGCGCGTGGCCGGCGACCAGGTTGAAAACCACGACGACCGGCGTGCCGAGTTCGTTTGCGGCAGCAACGGCGGTGTCGAGCGCCGGATTGTCGTCGGGCCGGACCGCCCTCTGCATCCAGTAGACAACAGGGCCGCGCGCCGTATCCGGGACACCCGGCCGCCTGACCGTCACCCTGGGGTCCGATGACACGCGCTCGAGCATGCCACCAGCATACCGTGCCCGTCGAAGCTCCGGGCCGGCGTCTTGTCGGTGATCCTCAGTGTGCCGGAGGAGTTCGAAGCCAGGAGGGGTTTGGGGCCGGCGGCCCCCGGCCCCGCTCTCTTTTCGCCAGTTCCCGCCGCATGTGGCGGGCGTTCCGCTCGCCTTGGTATCATTCGGGAGTTTGGCTGCCGCCGATGGGCCACGCACCCCCCGGACGGTTCCCCCGGCACCGCACCCATGCACCACGAGCGAGATCGCCGCGCCCGCTCTCTTCCCTGAAGGGACTTCACACTCATGGATTACCGCGAAGTCGGTTTCATGTGCGGGCTGGAAGTGCACCAGCAGCTCCTGACCGAGCGCAAGATGTTCTGCCGCTGCCCTGCCCGCCGCTACACCGAGACACATGATGGGACGGTCCTGCGTCACATGCGGCCGACGCTCTCGGAGCTCGGTGAGTACGACGGCACCGCGCTCATGGAGTTCAAGACTCGGAAGAACATCGTCTATCTGCTGAACAAGGAGAGCGTCTGCACTTACGAGATGGACGACACGCCGCCGTTCCTCGTCAACCAGGACGCGATAGACATTGCGATCGAGCAGTGCCTGATGCTCGGCTGCGACATCGTGGACGAGGTGCACATCGCCCGGAAGCAGTACCTCGACGGGTCCATCCCTACGGGTTTCCAGCGGACGGCGATCGTCGGAGTCAACGGCCGGCTACCCTTCCGCGGCCGCGAGATTTCGATCACGCAGGTGAGCGTCGAAGAGGATTCGTGCCGGGAAGTGTCGGACAAGGGCCACCTCATCGTGTGGCGCCCCGACCGCCTCGGCATGCCGCTCATCGAAACTGTGACCGGGCCGGACCTCAGGACGCCAGACGAGGTCGAGGAGGCGATACTCCTGGTGGGACGCGTGTGCCGCAGTACGGGCCACGTCAGAGTGGGATTGGGCGCAAGTCGCCAGGACGTGAACGTCTCTGTTCGCGGCGGGCGACGGGTCGAAATCAAGGGCGTCCCACAGGCAGGCTGGGCACCGCGGCTGGTTCACGGGGAGGCTGTCCGCCAGGTCAACCTCCTCCGGCTTCGCGACGAGCTGCACCGCCGCGGCTTTACTTCGCCCGACCATCTCGCGATCGATCACGCCGACGTGACCGACCTGTTCTCGGCGACGCAGCTTCATCCTCTCCGGCGCGAGCAATGGGAGCGATGGGTCGCCGAGGAGGGACGGCGGCCGGGCTTCGAGCTCGGTGCCGGGCCGTTCGTTGTCCGTGCCGTGCGCCTGAAAGGGCTCGCCGGAACGCTGCAGTGGCCCACGCAGCCGGACCACACTTTCGCGCACGAGCTGACGGGACGCATCAGGGTGATAGCGGGGCTCGACCAGCTGCCGATCATCTACCACAGCGAGAAGTGGCCCGATTACCAAGGCTCGCTGCAGGAGCTCCGCAGGCTGCGTGCGCGGCTGTCCTGCAGTTCCGATGACAGCCTGATCTTGGTCTGGGGACCCGAGCAAGACACGGTGACGGCGGCCAACGAGGTGCGGTTGCGCTACGCCGACGCCGTCGACGGCGTGCCCAACGAAACAAGGCAGCCTTTCAAGGACGGTAGCACCGACTTCGAGCGCATCCTGCCGGGACCGGACCGGATGTACCCGGACACCGACAGCCCGCCGACGCCCATCAGCCGGGATCGCGTCGAACGCCTCAGGGTGAAGCTGCCGCCGCGCCCCTGGGAACGGGAGGCGCGCTACTCCGCCGCCGGCGTCCCTACACAGACCATCCATTTCCTGATTCGGCGGGGTGGCGCCGAGTTCGTGGACGATGTCGTGCGCAGCACTGGGGCCAGCCTGCGCGATGCGTGCTTCTTCTTCGGGGAGCGCCTGAAGGGTCTGCGGCGAAGCGGGGTGGCGGTCGAAACGGTTCCGGCTGAAAGATGGCGCGAGCTGTTTGCCGCGGCTCTCGAGCGGCCGGTGATGTGGGAAGCCTGGACAAGTATCGTCCGCGCGATGGCAGCCGAGCCGGCGACACCGGTCGCGGAGATAACGGCCCGTGAGGCGCTGGGCGTGGAGCCGCGCGGCTGGGAGGAAGCGGTCCGGCCAACCGTCGAGGACGCCCTCGCGCGCTCGAGGGGCAGCGACGAACGCGCGTCGCGCATCGCGATGGGCCGGCTGATGTCGACGTTGCGCGGAAAGGTGGCGGCAGCGCGCGTCATGGCATCGGTCACGGCGGAAATCGGCCGGCAGGCCAGCCTTCGAAACGGGGTGGCTCGTGAGCAGTGAACGGGACGAACTCAAGGGCTACAAGGGACTGGCGCGCCAGCGCCTCGCCGGCTGGGGCGTCCGGGTCTGGAGCGACGTGCAAGTCACCAACGATGCCGGCAGCTACTTCGAAGGCGTGATCCTCCCGAGGAGCGAGACGCTCGACGATCAGCATCTCGTCTTGAAGCTCAAGACCGGCTACAACGTCGGGCTGCACGTCAACCGCGTGACGAGCATCAAGGAGGTCGGCTACAAGGAGGCGGTCTACAAGATCCCGGAGAAGGAGTTTCCCGTTCGGCCGAACCTTCCGAGAGTCACACTGCTCGGCACGGGCGGCACGATCGCGTCGCGCCTCGACTACCGGACGGGCGCGGTCATCCCGGCCTTCACGCCCGGGGAGCTCTACGGCGCGGTGCCCGAGCTCGCGGACATCTGCAACCTCACCACGCGCAAGCTGTTCGGCGTCTTCTCCGAGAACATGGCCAAGGAGCAGTACCTCGTGCTGGCCAGGGCCATCGGCGCCGAGATAGAGGCCGGGGCCGACGGCATCGTGATCGGCCACGGGACCGACACGATGGGGCACACTGCCGCCGTGCTCTCCTTCATGGTGCAGGATTCGCCGGTGCCGATAGTGCTGGTCGGAAGCCAGAGATCGAGCGACCGGCCGTCGAGCGACGCCGCACTGAACCTGATCCACTCGGTACGCGCTGCAGCATACGGCGACATCGCCGAGGTGCAGATCTGCATGTTCGGTCCGACCTCGGACCGCCACGGGCTTCTCCACCGCGGCACGCGGTGCCGCAAGATGCACAGCTCCTACCGGAGCACGTTCCGGACGGTAGGGGACATCCCGCTCGCCGTCGTCTCGCGCGACAGCTTCACTTACTTGACGAGCGACTACAAGAAGCGCGACCGCGGAAGGAAGGTGAAGGTCGACGCTGTCTACGACGACAGGACGACCATCCTCTATTACTACCCAGGCATGCGCCCCGACGTCGTGGACGCCCTCGTCGAAAAGGGCTACAGGGGGATCGTCATCGCCGGAACCGGCCTCGGACACGTCAACAAGCCGCTCTACCCGGCGCTGAAGCGTGCGATCGAGTCGGGTGTGCACGTGGTGATGACGGTGCAGACACTCTGGGGCTTCGTTCAGATGTACGTCTATGACACCGGGCGCGACCTTCTCGACATCGGGATAGTCCCGCTCGAGAACATGCTTCCGGAAACTGCGCTCATGAAGCTGTCGTGGGTGCTCGGCCACACCGACGACCACGACGAGGTGATGCGCTTGATGCGGCACTCGTACGCTCACGAGATCACCGACCGCGAACCGCACAACGGCTATCTGATAATGCAGGGCGGGCTGCCCGAAACAGATGAGTTCGTGGCAAGGCACTGGAAGTAGCGCGAACTTCTCCGAGCCGTAATCGTCTAAGACCATCGGCCGTCGACCTCGGCCAGCTATCGGTGTGCCGGCCCCCTCGGAGGTTCGACATGCGCCTGCGCCCATCAGCTCCGCCCCTGACGGCTGCAGTGCTGCTGTTGCTGCTGGCCGCGCCGGCCCGCGGCGTCGTCGCCCGGCAGTCCGCGGCCGGGCAGCTTCTGCCAGCCCAACCGCCCACGCTGACCGTTCGTCCAGTCGCCTCGCCGCTTCGAATCGCCGACTTCCTGGACGGCAAGGTGCCCGATGGGGTGACCACCGTGACCGGTTTCTTCCAGCGGGAGCCGGGCGACGGCGTGCCGGCCAGCCGCGAGACGACTGTCCACGTGGCCTACGACCAGCAGAACCTGTACGTGGTCTTCGTCTGCCGCGAGAAGCCCGATCTCATCCGTGCCAACATGGCCAAGCGCGAGAGCATCATGGGAGACGACCTGGTGGCTGTCGCGCTCGACACGTTTCGTGACAGGCGGCGCGCGTACCTGTTCATCGCCAACCCGTACGGCATCCAGATGGACGCCATCACCACGGAAGGGCAGGATGACGACTACAGCTTCGACGCGTTGTGGCACAGCGAGGGACGGAAGACCGCAGACGGCTTCGTCGTGTCGATGGCGATACCTTTCAAGAGCCTGCGCTTCTCGAACAGCGACGAGCAGACGTGGGGCGTGAGCTTCATCCGCGCCATACCT
Source organism: Vicinamibacterales bacterium (assembly GCA_041947015.1). Lineage (GTDB taxonomy): Bacteria > Acidobacteriota > Vicinamibacteria > Vicinamibacterales > Fen-181 > JBHGBL01. Next base: position 191,601 of record JBHGBL010000002.1, on the reverse strand, counting down.
CTGAACAACGAAACCTCCTTCTGGCCCTATGTCACCCGCCGGGTCTCGGGAATGCTGCAGCAGTTCGCGACGCTGGAGGGACTCTCGGGCATTTCACCGGGCCGGAACCTGCAGTTCATCCCTTACGCGGCCGCGACCGGGGCGCGCTTCCTCGAGACTGCCCCGCCACGCTTCGAAACCGATCGCGACCTGCGGGTCGGGCTTGACGCGAAGATTGTCGTTCGCGACGCGTTCACGATCGACGCCGCACTCAATCCCGATTTCAGCCAGGTCGAATCGGATGAGCCGCAGGTGACCGTCAACCAACGCTTCGAGGTCTTCTTCCCGGAAAAGCGGCCGTTCTTCATCGAGAACGCGGGCATGTTCACGACGCCCGAGAACCTGTTCTTCTCGCGCCGGATCCGGGACCCGCAGTTCGGGGCGCGCGTGAGCGGCAAGGCCGGCCCGTGGGCGCTCGGCGCCGTGGCTATCGACGACCGCGCGGCGGGCGAAGCAGGACCGGGCGGGTCGGGGGACCGCGCGGCCATCGGGGTTGTGCGGGCGGCGCGCGAGATCGGCCGCCAGTCGAGCATCGGGATGTTGGCGAGCACGAGAGAAGCCGGCGGAGGCTACAACCGCGTCGTTGCGGCCGACACGCGGTTCAGGGCAGGGCAGCACTGGACCATCACGGCCCAGGCAGCACGCAGCGACACGAGGACTCCGGGCTCGAACGATGCCGGCGGGACGTCGATTGCGGCCAGCCTCGACTATTCCAGCCGGACGTTCTCGTTCGACTCCCAGTACCTGGACAGGAGCAGGGACTTCCGGGCCGACCTGGGGTTCGTAACGCGGACCGGCATACGCAGCCTCGAGAACGGCGCCCACTACTCCTGGTTCCCAAAAGACAGCCCGGTTCTCAGTTTCGGTCCCGCTGTCTGGTCTGACGTGCTGTGGGATCGAGACGGCGAGCTTCAGGACTGGTCGATCAACCCGGAGTTCAACATCGAGCTGCCGGCCGGAACGAACGTCGAGATCGGCTTGACGAGGGCGTTCGAGCGCTACGAGGGCATCGAGTTCCGCAAGCGTTCGGAGGCGATCGAGTTCGGAACCGAGTGGCTGAAGTGGCTGAACGGCTCTGCAACTTACGAGCAGGGCACCGGGATCAACTACGTTCCGGCTGCCGGCCTGCGGCCTTTCCTCGCGGCGACGCGACAGGTGGAACTCGGGCTGACCATTCGACCCACCCCCAGGTTGAGGGTCGAGCAGACCTACATCTACAGCGGGCTCCGCACCAGGAGGCAGGAAGCTCCTGGCGCACAGGAAGGCACGCCGGTCTTCGATCTCCACCTGGTCCGCACCAAGGCCAACTACCAGTTCACGCGCGCTCTCTCGCTGCGTGCCATCCTCGACTACTCGAACCTGAGGCCCAACGAGCGCTTGGTTTCGCTCGACCGCGAGAAGACCATGTCAGTGGACCTCCTCGCAACGTACATGATCAACCCGTGGACCGCGGTCCACGTGGGGTACACGAACCACCGAGCCAACCTGACGCTCGTTGGTGCGCCGCCGTACATGACTCGAACCGACGGCCTGGACCTCACCGTGGGGCGGCAGGTGTTCGTCAAGGTCGGATACCTGCTGCGGTACTAGGACTGGGGCTCGTTCATTTCGGCATTCCGCGCGCCATCCTGGGTCGGTGGCGACTGACGCGTGCCCTCGCAGGTGTGCAAGAATAAGGAGGTCGACCCCCGTCGAAAGGGCACCCGCGCCGTGAGCGACCTCCGCCTCTCACACCTGGCGAACTACGCGCCGTTTCCCGGTCCCGTCGTGCTGGTCATCATGGACGGCGTCGGCCTGGGCCAGGGGGACGAGTCCGACGGCGTCCACGTTGCCTTCACACCGGTCCTCGACGCCCTGCTGCGCGAGCCGCTCTTCACGGCCCTCAAGGCCCATGGCACGGCGGTGGGCCTCCCGAGCGACGATGACATGGGCAATTCAGAGGTCGGGCACAACGCGCTGGGCGCAGGCCGCGTGTTCGCCCAGGGAGCCAAGCTCGTCAACGAGGCCATCGCTTCCGGCACCATATTCTCGGGGCCCGCGTGGCGGCGAGTGATTGAACGGGCGCTGAAGGGCGGGACCGTCCACTTCGTCGGGCTGCTGTCGGACGGCAACGTGCACAGCCACATATCGCACCTCTTCGCGCTGCTCGAGAGGGCCGCGCACGAGAAGGTGAAGCGTCTGCGCGTCCATGTCCTGCTCGACGGCAGGGACGTGGGCGAGAAGAGCGCGCTCGGCTACATCGCGGCTCTGGAGACTGAACTCGATCTGCTGAATCGCGGGGGCCTGGACTACCGGATCGCGTCCGGCGGCGGCCGCATGGTCACGACCATGGACCGGTACGGCGCGGACTGGTCCATCGTAGAGCGCGGGTGGAAGGCCCACGTCCTGGGCGAGGCCCGGCACTTCCCTTCGGCGGCCAAGGCGGTGGAGACCTATTACGCCGAGGACCCTGCCGCGACGGATCAGTACCTCGACAGCTTCGTCGTCGAGGATGAGCGAGGCAACCCGGTCGGCACGATCCAGGACGGCGACGCGGTGGTCTTCTTCAACTTCCGTGGCGACCGGGCCATCGAGATCTCCCGAGCGTTCGATGAGCCCGACTTCCGGGAGTTCGACCGCAAGAGATGGCCCGAGGTCTTCTACGCCGGCATGATGCAGTACGACGGCGATGCTCTGATCCCGCGCAATTTCCTGGTCGAACCGCCGGCTATCGATTGCACCCTCAGCCAGTACCTCTGTGCTTCGGGGATCACCTCGTTCGCGATCTCGGAAACCCAGAAGTTCGGCCACGTCACGTACTTCTGGAACGGCAACAACTCGGGGTACGTGGACGAGCGACTGGAGCGGTACGTCGAGATACCTTCGGACAAGGTCACCTTCGACCAGAGACCATGGATGAAGGCTGCCGAGATAACCGACGCGACCATCGAAGCAGTCCGGTCGGGCCGCTACAAGTTCATCCGCCTCAACTACGCCAACTGCGACATGGTCGGCCATACGGGCGTCGAAGCCGCGATAAGGATTGCCGTCGAAGCGGTGGACCTGGGGCTGAGCCGTCTGGTCCCCGAGATCCGCGAAGCGCGCGGCGTGCTCGTGGCAACTGCCGATCACGGCAACGCGGACAAGATGTTCACCGTAAGCAAGGGCGTCAGGGTGCCGATGGTGGCTCACACCCTGAACCCGGTGCCGTTCATCGTGAAGGACTTCTCGGGACTGAATCGCTTCGAGCTCACAGGGCTCGCGAAGCCCGGTCTCAGCAACGTGGCCGCCACACTGTGCACCCTCCTGGGCTTCGAGAAGCCGAAGGAGTACGACCCGCCGCTCGTGAGGTTGGCGCTCGAATCACCACGATGCCTCGACTGACCGACCTGCCGCACCGGCGGTTCAACCCGCTCACGCGCGAATGGCTGCTGGTGTCGCCGCACAGGGCGGAGCGGCCCTGGCTCGGCGCCGTGGAAGAAGTCGCGCCGGAGGCGCGGCCGGCCTACGATCCGACCTGTTACCTCTGCCCGGGAAACGTGCGCGCGCGGGGCGACCGCAATCCTGACTACCGTGCCACGTTCGCCTTCGACAACGACTTCGCCGCGCTGATTCCCCCGGCGCCGCACGACCCCTTTGAAGGTTCCGCGCTCGTCCGGGCAGAGGCCGCGCCAGGCGCTTGCCGGGTGCTCTGTTTCTCTCCACGCCACAACCTGACGCTCCCCGAAATGGCGCAGGCTGAAGTCGAGGCCGTCGTCGAAGCGTGGATCAGGGAGACGCGAGACCTGTCGGCGAAGCCTTTCGTCGGCTACGTGCAGGTCTTCGAGAACAAGGGCGAGTTGATGGGGGCATCGAACCCGCACCCTCACAGCCAGATCTGGGCAACGAAGGACCTGCCGACGGAAGTGGCCAAGGAGGACGCGGCCCAGGGCGAGTACCTCGCTGCATCCGGCGGCTGCCTCCTCTGCGACTACATCGCTGAAGAGCGAGCTCGAGGTGAGCGGCTGGTCGCGTCGAACCAGCACTTCATCGCGATGGTACCCTTCTGGGCTGTCTGGCCGTTCGAGTTGCTCGTCGTCTCGAGCCGCCACGTGGAAGGGCTGATCGGTCTCTCGGAGACGGAGCGGGCGGCCCTGGCCGACATCATCCGGCAGGTCACCATTCGCTACGACAACGTCTTCGAAGTGTCTTTCCCATATTCGATGGGTTTCCACCAGGCGCCGGTTGGCAGCAGCAACAGGCGCGGATGGCACCTGCACGCGCATTACTATCCGCCGCTGCTCCGTTCTGCCACCGTGAGGAAGTTCATGGTGGGGTTCGAGATGCTCGGCATGCCGCAGCGGGACCTTCCCCCTGAGCATGCGGCGGAGCGCCTGCGCACGGTTTCCGCTCGTCACTACCGCGCCTCTGCCGGCGTGGCCTGAGGAAACGAGATGGGCGTCATCGTGCACCAACTCGTCGAGAAGTACTTGGACAACCTGCGCGGACCGGCGGACGAAACCATCGACGAGCTGGCTCGCCAGGGCCGCCGGAATGGGCTACCGGTCGTCCCCGAACAAACTGGCCGCTTGCTCCACGCGCTCGCGCTGGCGACAGGCGCGAAGCGGATACTCGAAGTCGGCACGTCGATCGGCTACTCGACTGCCTGGCTCGCGCGGGCCATGCCGCCCGACGGCCTGCTGATCAGCATCGAGCGCGACGCGGAGCGAGCGGCGGCCGCGCGAAGGAACCTCGAAGGCCTCGGGTTGTCGGAGCGAGCGAGCGTGATGGTGGGCGAGGCGAGCAGGCTCCTGTGGAAGGTGGCGGGCCCCTTCGACCTGGTCTTCCAGGACGGCGACAAGACGCTCTATGGCCCCTTGCTGGACAGGCTGGTCTCGCTGCTCCGGCCGGGAGGGCTGCTCGCGAGCGACAACGTCCTCTGGTGTGGAGAGGTCGTGCCTGGCCTCGTCGCTGCGCCCCAGAAGCCACGCGAGACGACGGAGGCCATCGCGGCCTATAACGAGCGCCTCGTGCGCGACCCTCGACTTTTCACAGTCTTCGTACCGGTGGGCGATGGGTTGGCTCTGTCGGTGCGCCGGTAGAAGCGCTGGAGAAGACCGATGAAGGTGGAATCATGGCTCGAGTGGGCGGTTGCCGATGCGCGGCGGCGCGGGCTGGAGGCACTGGTCCCGCTCCTCGAATCGCTAGCGGCTTCGATGTCCCAGCTTCGCGCCGCCGACTGGAACGACGACGCGGGGAAGACGAGCTGACGGCCGGGGCGCGGTCAGCCAGCGACGGTCCGTGAAAGCGAGGTCGCACCCAGGCGCGCAGCTCGGGGCGCGTCAGCGGCCGGAACGCAGCCTGAGCGCCAGATCCACCGCACCGACGGCGTCCTCGGCATAGCCGTCCGCGCCGATCTCGGCGGCCCACCTTTCGGTCACCGGTGCGCCTCCCACCATCACCTTCACTCGCCCGCGCAGCCCCTCAGCGGCCAGCGCATCGATGACCTTCTTCTGCACGTTCATTGTCGTCGTGAGCAGCGCCGAGAGCCCCACGACGGTTGCATTGGTTTCCTTCACCGTCGAGACGAACTTCTCGACTGCCACGTCGACGCCCAGGTCGTGCACTTCGAAGCCGTTGGCGGCGAGCATCGTCGCGACGAGCGACTTCCCTATCTCGTGTATGTCGCCCCTGACGGTTCCTATCACCACCGTGCCGGCCGACTCCCGGGCCTGGTGACGCGCCCCGAGTTCGGGCTCGATGATGGCCATGGCGCGCTTCATCGCATTGGCGGAAACGATCAGGTTCGGCAGGAAGTACTCCCCGGCTGAGAACCGCTCGCCGACGATCCGCATTCCTGGAACGAGCGCGCCGTCCACGATGGCCATCGGTTCTGTTCCAGCGGCGAGCGCCTCCTTCGTGCGGCTCACGGTGAGGTCCGGGTCGCCGTCCACGAGGCTCGCGGTGATTGACGACAGCAGATCGCTTGTCATGTTGTCCGGTCCTTTCAGTTCTCGTTTCAGGCCCCAGGCCGTCGGCTGTCGGCGGTCGGCTCAGGAAGCCGACCTTCTTCATTCCTGATCCGGCAGGGGCGGCAGCCCGTCCATCCCGAAGGAACGGGCGGCTGCGTCGCAAATCGATCGCAGCTCGCCTCGCACGTCCTGCCCGAGCGTTGGCTGCCTGTAGCCGTTGACGAGCTTCTCGACGCGGCCCCTCGCCCGCTGGAAGGCTGTCATGCGGCCCTTCGCCGTCCACGCATCGAGCGACCCTCGGTCGATCACGTCCGACGGCAGATAGAGCTCGCGCGCGAACCATCTGAGGGTATGCGGTTCCGCGAGATACTCCGCACGGTGGCCGAGCTTGCGCATCAGGTCGAGGGCGATCGGCTCGTCGCGCGGCTCGACTCCCGCGATGAACCGCTTCGCCATCCCGATGATCTCGGCATCGATCACGAGCTTCTCCATGCTCTGGCAGCTCTCGAAGTCCATCATCCCGGCGCCGGACACCATGTTCACCCCGGCAAGCGCTGCCAGCAGCGCGCCACCCGCAGATTCCAGCCCGCACTGGACGTCCACCACCTTGGCGTCGCTCATCCCGAGGTAAGCGTGTGTCGGCAGCCCGAGATGCTTGCCCACCTGCACGTACGCGCAGTCGATCAGCCACGTGCCGACGTCGCCCATGGGGGTCGTTCCCTCGCGCATGTCGAAGGCGGCCGGGGAGCCGCCCCATACGATTCGCGAGCCGGGCTTGGCGAGCTGCCCGATCGTGACGCCGCTCAGCGATTCTGCCGCGTGCTGCACGACCGCCGCGGCAAGGGTGACAGGCGCGGTAGCGCCTGCGAGCGGCATCGAGACGAGTTCGGCCGGGATGTCGCTTCGAGCCGCATCGATCAGGTTCTGGCAGGTGAGGTCGCTCCAGAGCAGGGGCGGCGATGGGCACACGTCGAAGACGGCAATCGGCTTGTCGGCCAGCGCCGCCTGTCCTCCCGCGGCGGCGACGAGCATCTCCTTCATCGTCCACCACGTGTCGGTCCGGAAGGCGCCCGTGACGACGGGCTTTCTCGCGTAGCAGAGCGCGAGGTAGAGGCGGTAGAGGTCGCCTATCTCGGCAACCACGTCGCCGCAGACCATCGAGGTGCTCTGAGCATCGATCTGCGGCAGCATCTCGACCAGCTTCACGAACCTCACGAAGTCAGCTGTGACCGGCGTCCGCTGCCGCTCAGTCACGTCGTCGAGGATAGCGAGCGCCGCCGACCCTGGATCGAACTGCACGCTGTCGCCTCCGTAGCGGACCGCCCTCTCGCCATCGAGCGTGTAGAGGTGGAACTCCCTGGGCGCGGTCTCGAGCGCGCGGCGTACCACCGGCTCGGGAATGTGAGCGATCTGCTCCGCCCGGTCGATGGCTGCACCCGCGCCCGAAAGGAGCTCGAGGGCCTCGGTGTTGTGAACCCTGACACCGGGATCGCGAAGGAGCTCGATTGCCTCCGAAATCACCTGTTCGACCAGTCGATCGCTCAAGACCTTGAGTGTGGGCCGCATCTCGCTCTCCGTAGCAGCGGGGGTTGTCCCCGGAACCTCGACCCTATAACCTATCACCTAACATGCCGGAGCCAAACTGGCAGACCATCGAAGAGCTCGCGCCGCAGATTGCGCTCGGGCAGCTCAGCGCCGAGCGGTTGACCGAAGAGTGCCTGAACGCGATCCGCGATCGCGACAGGCGACTGAACGCTTTCATAACCGTGTGCGGCGAGCAGGCTCTCGCCGAGGCGCGAAGAGCCGACACGGACGTACGGGCAGGAAGGTACCGCGGCCCGCTGCACGGCATTCCCATTTCGGTCAAGGACCTGGTGGACGTGGCGGGACTGGCCACGACGGCAGCTTCTCGCGTCAGGCAAGGCCACGTGGCTGGCGCCGACGCGCTCGTCGTCGCGCGCCTCCGCGAGGCGGGCGCCATCGTCATAGGCAAGACGAACCTGCATGAGTTCGCCTACGGGACGACCAGCGAGGATTCCGCCTTCGGTCCGGCAAGGAATCCGCTCGACCCGGACCGGTCGCCGGGTGGTTCGAGCGGCGGCTCGGCCGCTTCCATTGCCGCGGGAATGTCGATTGCTTCGGTCGGGACCGACACGGGAGGATCCATCCGGATACCTGCCGCTGCATGCGGAACCGTCGGGCTCAAGCCGACTCTGGGCGAGGTCCCTTGTGGCGGCGTCGTACCTCTCAGCCGCTCGCTGGACCACGTCGGACCGCTCGCGCGTTCGGTTGCCGACGCATGGATGCTCTTCGAAGCGATGGCAGGGCACGCGAAGACAACGGGGCCGCGCGACGCCGCGGCTGCTTCCGGTGAGCGGCCGTCACTGGCGGCCCCTCGCCCTTATTTCTTCGACGTGCTCGACAGCGGCGTTCGCGACGTCATCGAAGCGGCGCTGGGTCGCCTGTCGAGCGCAGGCTTCGCCGTCGAGGAGGCGGCTATTGCTCACGCAGGCGACGCGCCGGCCATATACCTTCACGTCCAGCTCCCCGAGTCCTCCGCTTACCACGCCTCGGTCGTCGATGAACGCCCGGAGGACTATACCCCTCCCGTTCGGCTCCGCCTCGAACTGGGGCGTTATGTGCTTGCCGAGGACTACGCGCGAGCACAGCGCGGGAGGGAGGTCCTTCGAATGGAGGTAGATGCGGCTCTCGACGGTCACGCCGCCCTCGTCCTGCCCACACTGCCCATTCCAGCGCCGCTTCTCGGCCAGTCGATTGTGAATGTCGGAGGAGCCGACTGGCCAGTGCGGTCGATGATGCTGCGGCTCACGCAGGTCTTCAACCTCACCGGGCACCCGGCAATCACGCTTCCGTGCGGCCGCACACCATCGGGCCTTCCCTGCGGCCTGCAGCTCGTCGGTAGACGAGGCGCGACCGTCGACCTTCTGCGCGTCGCCCTGGCGTGCGAACGCACGCTCCGCGCGGCCCAGCAGTGAGCCTGACGTCGAGGGCCCGCGCAGGGCGTGGGCGTGAGCCCTGTCGAGCCGCGGGCGGGCCGCATGACGCCTCGCGCCGTTCAGCCACGCGGGTCAGACCGTGTCAACCAGCAAGGCAGTTCCCGAACGCCAGTAACGGGAAAACAGGGTGCTCGACGTCGTCGATGCTCCAATGCCCGACGCGACTTCGGTGCCGCCGCCCGACGCCCCTCCTCCAGCTCAGCCCGGACAGCACCTGAAACCCCGCCGAGAAAAGAGCCCCGGCCTCGAGCGGGAAAACCGCACCGCCTTTCCCTGCGAAACCGCGATCGGAGAGGCTTACAGGTAGCGCAGGAGACCCTCGAGGGCCTGGAGAACGACCGACGCCAGTTCGCGCACGAAAGGCGAGACCGAGCCTTCACTCACAGCGTCAGCCACTGTCACGGGGTCAGTGAGGAGCAGCCAGATGGTCGCCCCGGCCAGCACGGCGGAGACAACCGCCACCATCGAGAATACGCTGACCCCGACAGGCGCAAATCGCATGGCCGCCCTTTCAGTCTATCACCGGCTCGAGAGATTTGACGGCCGGGGCCGCCGCCTGGTTTGCTCGAGTCTCGCCGGCCGCTGGAGAGAAAACGGACGGACGCCGCCGGAGGTTCGCCCCCGCAGCTCCGGCCCGACGCCATGCGGGCACGACACCGGCCCCCGGCATATATAATTGGGCGTTTTGGAAAACTGGATTCACACCGCGCATGGCTGGACGTACCTGTCCTGTTACCTGCTCTCGATCATCAGCGCCGTGGTGCCATGGTTCAACGCCGAGGTGCTGCTCCTGGCATTTTCGACCGCGGTGCCTTTCCCGTTTGGGCTGGCCGGTCTCGTAGTTGCCGGTTCAGCCGGACAGATGACCGGCAAGATCGGCCTGTACTGGGCAGGCCGAGGAACCATGCGCATCCAGTCGGAGCGTGTGGCGATGGTTTTGGGCAGGTGGCGAGACAGGCTGCAGCAGCATCCTTCCGGGCCGCTGGCCCTCATCTTCACCTCCGCGATCCTGGGTTTCCCGCCCTTCTACGCCGTCACGCTCTTCGCGGGCGCAATCAGATTCCGGCTCGATCACTTCCTGGTCGTGGGAACGGTCGGCCGCCTTGCCAGGTTCGGCGTGCTGCTGTTCGGGCCTCACGTCGCCTATCGCCTCTTTCGCTGACGCGTCGGGTCGGCGGCCCTCGAGAGCTCGAGTTCGATTGGCGTGGGCCGCCCTCCGGACTGTTGTGGTGCAGGTCCGCCCTTCAGAACCGCAAGCCCGGCAGCTCTGGCGTGAGACCCAGCCTCGTCACTTCTACAGCTGCACGCTGCCAGTCCCCCACGATTGCCGTGAGCAGCCGCGATGGGAACAGGTGCGCCTCAGCTACACGAGTCACCTCGGCGCAATCAACGGCTTCGATCTCCGGGATGAACCGATCGAAGCAGTCCTCAGGGAGGTCGTAGAGGACCATCTGCGCGAGGGCCCGTGCTACCTGCTCCGCAGTTTCGAAGCTGCGCGGGTAGCCGCGGGTGAGCGCGGCTCGGGCGAGGTCGAGTTCTTCCTCCGACACCGGGCGTATCCCGCGGATCGCTTCGATTTCTGCGAATATGTCGGCCGTGGCCTCCGCGGTCACGCGGCTCTCGACGGCGACCTGCACGATGAACGGGCCCTTCTGCCTGCGGAATTCGAATGCGCTTCTGGCCCCGTAGGTGAAGCCCTTCTCCTCGCGGAGCTTCAGGTTGAGACGGCTGGTGAACTGGCCGCCGAGCACCGCGTTCAACACGATGACGGCGTGGTAGTCTGGCGTCGCGCGCGCAAGGCCTAGGTGGCCGATGCGCAACTCCGACTGCGGGGACCCGGGGCGATCGACTACGACCAGTCTTCTCCTGTCGCCCAAGGGGAGTGACACGCCTTGTTCGATCGAAGCGAAGGGGACGCCCGTGTCTCCCGCCCATTCGCCGAACGCCTCCGTGGCCTGTTCGAACAGCTGCTCCTCGTCTGCATCCCCAACAGCTATCAATGTCGCTCTCTCGGGCCTGAACACCCGCCGGTGCAGCGCGGTAAGGTCGTCGAGCCCGGTGGCTCGAAGCCCTTCCTCGGTGCCGAGCGGCATGTGACCGTAGGGGTGCTCGCCATAGAGCGCTTGGAAGAAGGCGCGGTCTGCGAGCGAGGGCGGCAGGTCGCGCAGCTGGAGCAGGCGGTTCAGGCGCAGATGGCGTACCCTCTCGAAATCGACCTCGTCGAAGCGGGGCCGCGTCACGACATCCCTCGCAAGCCGCAGCGCCTCCTTGGCGAAGCGCGTCAGGACCGTGAGGACGATCAGGGTGTGGTCGCTTCCGACCTCGATATCCAGCGAGGCGCCGACCCGATCGAGCGCCGCCTGGATCTCGATCGCGTCCATCTCGCCGGCGCCTTCGTCGAGCATGTCTCCGGTCAACGCCGCGAGCCCGTGGCGGCCGGCAGGGTCCTCAGCGGCGCCACCCGGCAGGAGGACTGCGAAGACGGACACCGGCACGCCGCGGTGCTCGACGGCACGCACGGTCATGCCATTCGGCATCCGTCGGCCGGGGGCCCGCGGGAATCGGAAGGAAGGAACAGGGCCGGGAACGGGAAGCCTGGAACGATCGATCATGACAACACCGCGGGAGAGGAACCGGGCAGGCCGGCCTCCAGACGACCTCGCGGAACGACTGCCAGAGTGACCGACGGGCGGTCGCACAGGAGGCGCGCCGACAAGCTGCGGACGCTCTCGACCGTGACGGCACGGTAGCGCGCGAGGTCGCGCTCGAAACCATCTGGGTCTCCCAGGTACACGTTGTAAGAGTTGAGCTGGTCGGCCCGGCCACCGAAGCCCCCGACAGTCTGGAGCCCGTAGATGAGCGCAGCTTCGGCACGGGTGCGAGCCCGCTCGAGCTCATCTTCCGTAGGGCCGTTCGCTGCGAGCGACTCGATTTCCGCTCTCGCTGCCGCCTCCAGTTCCGCCGCGCTGCGTCCAGACGCCGCGGTCGCCACCACCTGGAAGAAGCCCGACATCTCGCGGGAATTCTGCGAGGCGCTTATGTCGGTTGCCATCTGGTCGCGGTAGACCATCGATCGATAAAGCCGAGAACTCTTGCCGCCTCCCAGGATCTCCGCGACGAGATCCATCTCGGCATCGCCATCCGCGAAAAGGGCCGGCGAATGCCACGCGATGTAGAGGCGGGGCAGTTCCACCCGATCCTCGAGGTGAAGGCGCACTTCGGAATCGAGCGCAGCCTCGAGGACGGTTCTTGCGGGCGGCGCGCATCCGACGATGCCGTCGAAGTAATCGGAGGCCTTCTCCATCGCCTCCTCTGTCCGGATGTCGCCGGCCATCGCGAGCGAAGCGTTTCCAGGATGGTAGTACCGCTGAAAGAACTTCGCGGCATCCGCCACGGTTGCCGACCGCAGGTCTTCGGCGGCTCCGATCGTTAGCCAGTGGTACGGGTGCGCGGGCGGGTAGAGCGCACCCAGGATGGCGGCCGGGGCCATGCCGTACGGCCTGTTCTCGTAGTTCTGCCGACGCTCGTTCAGAACGACCTCGCGCTGGGTCTCGAAGCGAGCCTGCGTGAGCGCCGGCAGCAGAAAACCCATCCTGTCCGACTCCATCCACAGCGCCAGGTCCACCGCGTTCGACGGCACCACCTCCCAGTAATTCGTCCTGTCGGCGTTCGTCGAGCCGTTGAGGAGGGCGCCGGCCCGCTGGAGAGGCGCAAAGTACCCCTTGGCGTTGTGCTCGGAGCCCTCGAACATGAGGTGCTCGAAGAGGTGCGCGAGCCCTGTCTGCCCCGGCACTTCGTCCTTCGATCCCACGTGATACCAGATGTTGATTGCGACGATCGGACACCGGTGGTCCTCGTGAACCACTACCTGCAGGCCGTTCGAGAGCACTCGCTTGCTATGAGGTATGTGCATGAGCGACGCTTGCAGTTTACGATTCTGGGCTCCGCGACGTCCATGCCGAGCTGTCACGGCCACCGAGTGCGACCCATGCCCTGGCTGGTGCTCGCCCTGCTCGCCGCAGCCGAGGCCCTCGCGATGGCGCTGTTGTTCCCGGCTACGGCGGTGGCGTCCGCAATCGTCGCCGACTCGCCCTTCTCGGTGCTCGTTTCCGACTACAGCGCCCCGCCAATGTCGCGACGGCCCTTTCCTCCAGACCTCCGGCGCTTCTTCCTCACGATGGTGCATCTGGACGGTGCCCGTGGCCGGGCTGCCCGGCTGGAGGAGAGCCTTCACCGCGCTGGTTTTCAGCCCGGTCCCCGGGCGCTCGCGATGCGAGCCTCGGGAAGACGCCCGCTACTGGACCTGCCGCAACGGGATCGGCCGGCGGTATGCAGCGATAGACACTTGCGCGGCGGCCTGCTCCGCCACGGACTTGAAAGCCCCGGCGGCCGCCGATTCGGGCTCGCTCAGCACGATCGGCGTCCCCACGTCGCTCCCCACCCTTATGGGCTCGTAGATCGGCACGCTGCCTAGGAAGGGCACATTCACCTCGCTTGCCGCGCGGGCTCCCCCGCCTCGACCGAAGATGTCGCTTTCCTTCCCGCAGCCCGGACACGCGAAGTAGCTCATGTTCTCGATCATCCCGATAACGGGGATGTTGAGCTTCTGGTACATCCGCACGGCGCGCTTGCTGTCAGCCAGCGAAACCTGCTGGGGCGTCGTCACGACGATCGCGCCGCTGACAGGGACCGTCTGCGAGAGGCTGAGCGCCACGTCGCCGGTACCGGGCGGCATGTCCACGATGAGGTAGTCGAGCGCGCCCCAGCGCACCTCCTGGAAGAACTGCCTGATGACGCCGTGGAGCATCGGACCGCGCCAGATGACTGGCGAGTCGTCGCCGGTCAGGAAGCCCATCGACACGACGGAAACGCCGAACCTCTCTGCCGGGATGATCTTCTGGTCGTCGTCGGCAACGAGCTGGGCGTCGAGACCTAGCATGATCGGGACGTTCGGCCCGTAGATGTCGCCGTCGATGATGCCGACCTTGCCGCCGGCCTGGGCGAGCGCTACCGCCAGGTTGACGGCTACGGTGGTCTTGCCGACGCCGCCCTTTCCCGCTCCCACCGCGACGATGTTCTTCACGCCCGGAATGGGTGCGCGCCCGGCATCCAAGTGCCCTGCCGCGCGCACGCTCGCCGTCATCGTTACGTCCACCGCATCCACGCCCCCGAGCGCCATGACCGCTGCTCGCGCCTGCTCGCGCATCAGGTCCTTCACCGGGCAGGCCGGCGTCGTCAGTTCGATCGTGAGGGACACCCGGCCTTCGTCGACCTTCAAGTCCTTGACGAAGCCGAGCGTTACGATGTCTTTGTGGAGGTCCGGGTCCTTCACGGTCCTGAGCGCCTCGAGCACGGCAGCCGGTTCGGGTCGATGTGCAGGCATTGTCTCCTCTGGGCTCCCCCCTCCGGGATCGTCCTCGCAACCTGAACCCTCAAGCCTACGATGACACCATCGATCGAGTCAAACGGCCGCCCGTTGAGGTATCCTCTGACGTTGACCAACGACTGGACGCTTCACCAAGGAGCTGCAGATGCAGGGCAACGTCGACATGATCGCAAGGTTGAACGACCTACTCGCGGAGGAGCTCACGGCCATAAACCAGTACATGGTGCATGGGGAAATGTGCGACAACTGGGGCTACCACAAGCTCCACGAGGCGATCGAGAAGCAGGCCATCGACGAGATGCACCACGCCGAGTGGCTGATCGGCCGGATCATCTTCCTCGAAGGGTCGCCCACGGTCTCCAGGCTGAACGAGGTGCACATCGGAAGAAGCGTCGAGCAGATCGTGACAAACGACAGGAACGCCGAGGCCGCCGCCGTAGACATGTACAATTCGGCGATCGCGCTCGCACGCGAGGTCAACGACGATGGGACGCGGGACCTGCTCACGAAGATCCTCGCCGACGAGGAGAAGCACCTGGACTGGGGCGACGCCCAGCACGATCAGATAAGCCAGATGGGCATCGCCAACTACCTCGCCAACCAGGTCTGACGCGGCGGGTTCGAGCGCCATCCACGCGTGGCCCTCGATAGCGCACCAGCTTTGCGCCGGCTCGCGGTCGAGGCGCTGTGCCTTGCCGGTGGGTCACGCGAGCGGCCCGAGATCGATCGGGATGCGCCGGATTTCGTGGCCGTCCAGGTAGACGCCCACCGCGACATTGCCTTTCCGCCCGATACGGCTCGCGTCGAAGATCGCCTCGACCGTGCCGCGCAGGACAGGTGTCCCGGGCGGCACGGGGTCGCCGAGAATCGACCGCGGCACTCGCTGCACCTCCACGGGATCGATGCGTGTGGCGGGGCCGAACGGTTTGTGGACCACGAGTGTATAGGCCGGCATGCCGACCATCAGGTTCTGCGGTGCGAACCTCAGGTGCAGGATGACTGAAACGCGACCGGCGTGCGGCAGGAGCGCCCTGAGCGCGACAGACGCCGGCTGGGAACTTGCGCCTGAATCGAGGAGGATCGCCTGCACCGCGCGCCGGAAGGGCGTCACGATTTCGAGCGACTCGAGCTGCGAATCGTCGATAGCGACCAGGTAGCGAGCGTTGAACTCGCGAATCGCGCGTTCGTCGGACGCGGCCACGAAGGCAGCCGCTCGCTCTGCCAGGCCGTCAAGACCCTGGTCGGAACGCTGGTTGTGTGCTCGGCCCACGCCTAGAGCGACGGCCAACAGCAGGATCAGTGCAGGTTCAGGGCGCAGCCATCTCCTCCGCGATGCGGCGATCGATCTCGGCCATCGCCTGGACGATCTGCTGGCGGCGGATCGCGTGGGCTGTGGCCTCGAGCTGACGCTCGAGCTCCGTTCGCGCAAGGCGGAAGGATTCGAGCCTCCTGGCGCGTTCGGGGTCCTTGATTGCCCGGCGGAGCCGCGAACGCGAAGCCGCACGCTCCTGCATGCGCTCCTGGATCCGGGCTTCAGCGTCAACCAGTCCTTCCGCGGCGTCACCCATTTGAACCTCTGAGCTCCATTATAGCCTCACGCGTCTTCGCTCCCGGGGTCGTCGAGACGGTAGAAACTGCTCTGCTTCCCGTCCCGCGTCTGCTCTTGGAAGGAAGACAAGGTCGCGCTCATCGGAGCTCGAGAACCACTCGTCCCAGCCGATCCGTTCGAGGTCGCCTCCACCGTAACCGTGGAAGTCCAACCTCAACACGCCCGCCCTCCCGTCGTGCCGCGAGCCGCTCGTTTCGTCCCCGCCCGCTTCGCCGCGGCTCGCTTCGTCACTTCCCGCTTCGCTCCCGCTCGCCTCCCTGCAGCTTGCCTGCGCGCGCCGGTCTTCCTTGCGCTCCTCGCCATGAGGACCTCTCAGTCGCGCGGGTTCGTGCCGTTCACGGGCGGTCTTCGCCGTGCATGCGGCATGCCGCGCTCATTCGCTCTTGGCCCGGCTGGGCAGGCCGCAAAGCGTTGCGCTTGCATACGCGCTGCCGCGATTGCGGCCGTCCCTTTCCGCGTTCCGCCTTCGCGGCCTCCACGCGTACAATGGGCAGCCGACGTCGACGCGGCTAGTAGCCGGTTGCCGAGTTCCCAGGTGAAACGCCTGCGAACCGGGGTACGGCCGGCAGCGGCGACGAGTCGACGGCTGAAGCGGGGGCGCCGCCGTGAGCGAGACACTCATCGAAAGCTGGGCCGAGCTCAACGAGAGGCTCTTCGAAGGCTCGTGGAAGCCCGCCATCGGGAGGTTCCGATCGAGTTGCGCTTTTCGCGGGCAGGGCGACGTGTCGAAGGACCTGAGGACAGGCCTCGCGCGCCTGGGCGCGTCCGTGGACCTGGAGAATCACCTGCTGCGGAACTTTCGCAAGTACGCGCAGCGCGAAGCGGTACCTGGCGATTCGGTCTGGAACTGGCTGGCGGTGGCGCAGCACCACGGGCTGCCGACTAGGCTGCTCGACTGGACCTACTCGCCATGGGTTGCGATGCACTTCGCCACCCTGCACCCGGAGGAGTACGATCGCGACGGCGCCATCTGGTGCGTGGATTACGCAAGGACGAACGAGCTCCTGCCGGACGGCTTGAAGCGTATTCTGTCGGAAGAAGGCTCGTTCGTCTTCACCGCCGAAATGCTGCAGCGCGCTGCGGGAACGCTGCACGAGTTCGACCGGCTCGCAGAAGCGGAGTTCGTCGTCTTCTTCGAGCCGCCTTCGCTCGACGATCGAATCGTCGCGCAGTTCGCGCTTTTCTCGCTGGTTTCCAATCCGCGCCTGAGTCTGGACACCTGGCTCGCACGCAACCCGGAAGTCTTCCGCAAGCTGATCCTGCCCGCGTCTCTCAAGTGGGAAATCCGCGACAAGCTTGACCAGGGGAACATCAATGAGCGCGTCCTGCTCCCCGGCCTCGACGGCTTGAGCCAGTGGCTGCGGCGCTACTACACGCCCCGGGGCTGACGTCTGCCCGGGCCGGTTATGCGCATCGCGCCAAACCCGAGCCTGTAGACTTCTGTGTCCCCGCCGATTGCAAACCTCCCGCTTGCGGCCGCTGTCACGGTCCCCCACACCGCGCCTGCCAGGGCGCCGGGCGGCCTACGCGACCCACGTTGAAGATCCGGCAGAGGCCGCCGCGTTCACCTTGCGCCACACGTTGGCGGTGAAGCACGCGAGAGCGACCAGAACCAGGATCGATCCGATCGCGATCACTGGTTCCGCGCGCGTGTCCCCGGTCTGCACGAGGAAGGCCAGCGCCCCCAGCATCACCGGCAGGCCGGCGTTGTGGAGCCAGAAATGCGCCGCGGCGAGGCGGCTCGAAGCCAGACCGGGCACAACGAGGTACGCTAAGCCGGTGAGCGCCATCGTCGCCCAGCCGAGCACGCCGATGTGCGAGTGAACCGAAGCGAGGGCATGGTTGTGGGTCGCTGCCATGAAGACGCCAACGACAAGGGAAGTAACCAGGTAGAGGGATGCGATTCTCAAGAGCGCCACGCCGGGCCAGTTCTGGGGGACCATCTTCGCCTCCGAATTCGATGATGAGCGCCGTCGGACGGGCGGCCGCTGCGACGGCTGCCGGCCCTTCCGCCTCCCTACAGTTGATCGAGGAGCACCCGCCCCGAGTATACGCAAGCGGGTGCGTGTTGGTTCACTCCAGCTGACTCATCGTTGGTCCGTCGAAGGTAACGAGTTACGAGGATCGCCGCTGGCCACCAGCGCGTTGCAGGCAATCGGGCGCCGCGCGGGGAGGTTTCCGATTCCGCCGCATGGCCGGACTCTTGCTTCGACAGCGAACGGGCAGTTCCGGCACCCGCAACACGCGCAATCCCGGGTGAGTGGAGGCAAGCGATGCGAATCAAACCCGCGTCTCTCGAAGGGGTGGCAGCCGCACGGCCGGCGCGGTCCGTAGGCATTTCGGTGCGGCAAACGGCGACCGCCGCCGGTCGGATGAACGGGGCGGCATGGGCGTTGGCCGCCGGGGGCCTCGCGCTTGCGGCCGCGGCGCTCTGGGCCGAGTTGCGGCTCGAGAACTTCGGCGCCACCGGCCCGGGTCGGGCCTTGCTGCTTCTCGGGAAGCTCTTTGCGGCGGCTGCCATCGGCCTGCTCGTCACCGGTGTCTCACGAAGGGTCGACAAGCCGCTGAAGCCCGCGATGGAACACGCACAAATCCTCCTGTGCGTTGCGGGGGCGATGATGATGATGTTGATTGGCGACTCGCTCGCGCGCGCGTTCGGCATCGTGGGAGCAGCGAGCATGGTCAGGTTCAGGACGCCGGTCAAGGACCCGAAGGCGGTGACGGTGCTCTTCCTCCTGCTCGGGCTCGGAATGGCAGCCGGGCTCGGCGCATTCCTGCTTGCCGGCCTCGGCGCAGTCTTCCTCTGCGTGTTCCTGATCGCGATGGGCCGCGCCGCGCCTCCACCGGCACAAATGCTGGCGGTCACGCTTCCTCCCGAAACGCCGGTCTCGGAAATGGAGCAGATGCTGGCGGAGCTCGGGATCAGGGTCGAGCCGCGTGAGGTGAGCAGGCGCGACGGCGAGATGGTTTTGCGCTACCTGGTGACGTTCGACAGCGATGCGTCGCCCACCTCCGTCACCGCCGCCCTGCTCGGCGACGGAGGTGGGGCTGCGGTGCGTGCGGTCGGATGGGAACCAGTGAAGGCCGGGTAGGCCTGCGGCGTGGGCCGGGTCGACCTATCGGGATGATGCGCGACCCGGCCCGGTCCTGTCAGAAGCGGAAGGCCGCGCCGAAACGTATGATCCTCGGCGCGAGGATCTGGGTCGGCGAGAGGAACTGCTGGATGTTGATCAGTTCTCCCGTCGGAGAACCGTCGCGGCGCACGTTCAACCGCCCGGTGAGCGAACGCTGCTCCCACACAGTGTTTGCGTTGGTCAGGTTGTCGATGTCGACGTCCACTTCGACCGTACGGTTGGCGCCCACGCGGAACGTTTTCGCCACACGCAGGGCGAATGTCTGCAGCGAGGGCAGCCGGTGCGACGCCGGCGGCTCCACGTTCACGGTGGTGCTTCCGCCCCCGAACGACAACGGGGCGCTGATGGTACGGTTTATCGGCGGCCCGTTCTGGAACCGGTAATTCGCGCCGACGTAGATATCGTACGGCAGAACGTAGCTCCCCGTTATCTTCAACTGGTGCGGCCGATCGTTGAACACTCGGCCCTCAGTGTTCAGGAAGGCGTTGGGCGAGGTCGCCACCGAGAGGTCCCGCTGCTCGGTGACCGAGTAGGTGTAGCCGGCAAGCATCTGCCACCGTCGCGACATCCGCTTGGTCGCGGTGATCTCGACCCCTTTGTAGGTCTGACGAGCCGTCAGGTCGTTAGTGATGAGCGTCTGTGTTCCCGCCAGCGTCCTGTCGTAGTAGCTGTACGTCCCGTCGTCATTGGTGCCGGTCAGGCCGTCCGGTCCAGGGTCGAACCGCGACACCAGAACCCAGGTGTCGAGCGGGGCTGCCGTGTTGAGGCTGGCCTGCTGATAGCGTTCAGACCGCCAGGTGAAGACGGTGCTGAACCTGAGGTCCGGCAGCAGCTCGCGGTCGAGCCCTGCAGTCACTTCGTTCGTGTAGGGCCGCCTGAAATCCGGGTCGAACGATGTCGTCAGACCGCCGGCCTGCACCGGCACACCGGTTTCCTCGCCCACCTGGTAGCGCAGGTCGCCGTTCGCGTCGTTCCAGGCGTATTGCCGGCTCACGCTGAAGTTCGGGTTGATGTTGTTGGCCGTCCCGGGGCCGATAATGTAGTAGTAGCGTCCAGCAGAGAACTTCAGGGCGGTCCTGCCGCCGTCGACGTCGTAGACACCCGCAATGCGCGGCCCCGCCGTGTGCCACAAGGGAGAATCGTGGACGGCGTCGAACTTCCGCTGAATATCCGGGAACCACCTGCTCGGGGGGCTGCTCTGGGCTGGCAGGTAGGCTTCGACCCGCTCCCACCGCAGCCCGCCGGTGAGCGTAAGCCTCTTGAGGGTGTAGCTGTCCTGCAGGAAGAGGGCAGTGACGTCAACGGTTGCCTTGGACTGAACCGGCGTGTTGTAGAAGGTGACTGCGACCGGCTGGTTCGTGGCGCTTCGATACGTCAGCGTGAGATCGTCCCATCTGTGCACCTCGGTGCTGGTGGGCATGTGCGCGTGGTCGATGCCGAACCGTATCTCGTGGCGTCCACCCAGCGCCCGGTCTATGTAGTAGTTGAACGTCGCGCTAGTCTGGAGCCGGTGGCGTATGTAGATCTGCTCCGACAGCTCGTTGCGCAGGAGGATGCCCGTTGAAAGGTCGGTCAACGCCTGGTCCTTCCCGTTGTAGTAGAGAGGGAAGAAGATCTTGTTGTAGCTGATGCGCGCGTCCATGAAGAACCTGTCGCTGATCACAGAGTTCCACAGGCCCTGGACGATATCGAAGATGTCATCCTCGTTCGAGTTCGATTCGCTCGTGTAGTTGGCCGAGGAGCCAAGGAACCGGTTCGGCTTCTTGTAGTACTGACGGGTGTAGAAACCCGTAATGCGATTCGCCCCGGATACCTGCCACGTGACGTTGACCAGCCCCGATGTCATGTTCGTCTCGTCGAGGACGCTCTCCGAGAAAGCCGCCGGAACGTTCACGTGCACGCGCCAGTCCCGGAAGCTGCTGAAGAGGCGGACCTTGTTCCTCACGAGAGGCCCACCAAGCTGAAACCCGAGGTCCGATACGAAATCCACCTTGTTGGTGTCCGGCTTGAAGCCCAGCGCGCCGAGCCGGCTGTCCACGTTCCTGGCCTGTGTGCTGTCGCCCTGCCAGAAGAACGACGTCCTCCCGCTCCATTTGTCGCCACCGGTCTTGGTCGTCATGTTCACGAATACGCCCGAGCCCGGCACCGAGATGTCGTGTGCGCCTGTAGAAACCTGCACCTCATCGAACGCGTCGTAGTCGTAGTAGTAGCCGGAGTACCCGATGGCAGCGGGATCGCCCACGTTGATCCCGTTGAGAAACTGCGAGTTCTGCGCGTTCGAGGTGCCCCGCGCGACCATCGCGCCCTGAAGCCCTCCCGAGGTGCCGCCGACATCCGGCCTGCTCGATATCAGGCCGGGGACCTTGTACTCGACCAAGGCCCAGATATCTCGTCCCCCCGGTGTGCTTTGAAGGAGCGGCTGGCTCAGGAGCACGCTGACGTTCGCGTTCGTGGTGTCGACGATCGGGGCGGCGCCGGAAACCGTGACGGTTTCCGCGACGGACGCCACCTTGAGCGGGATGTCGACGGGCACCGTCTGGCCGACGTTCACGATGATGTTCTCTCGGATGACGGTCTGGAATCCTTCGAGTTCCAGTTTGACGGTGTAGGTACCCGGGGTGAGGGACGGGAACCTGTACATTCCGCCTGCGTCCGTGACGCCGGTCATCTGTCCCGTCACGAGCGCCGTGCTGGTGATCGTCACGGAGGCGCCCGGAACGACTGCGCCCTGTTCATCCGCTGCCCGCACCAGGATGCTGCCGGTCTGAACCTGCGCGGATGCGCCTCCCGTCAGGAAGAGCACCGCCAGCGATGCAACCGCGGCTGTCAACACACCGTGTCTGCCACTCATGGCCACCTCCCGCGTAGGGCCGTTCACATGATGCCGTGGACCGGCGACTCCAATGACGAATGCGGCGCAACTCACGTCGACGTCGTCCTCGAGCGGGATGACTCGGCCCGACAAACGGGCACAGGCCCATTGCCGGACGGCGCCGCGCAGGCGGTGAAGAACGACTTGTGCCGACGGTACCGGCTACAAGATAACACGCCGGCTGGTCCGGGGGCACAGGCGGTTTCGACGCCAGGGACGCATGCCCCAAGGACGAGGCTCGAGCGATGGCTGGCAGGCCGGCTTCGAGGCCAGGCGCCTGCCGGCGGCCGGGGAGCCGGGGCATGGCCGCGGGAGCGTCTACCTGGAAGGCATTCGGAAACGGCTGTCGTCGATCGGGGGGTTCACCTCGACCTTCTGCACGATCATCTTCTGCTTCTGAGGGCTGCCCTTGGGCGCCGACTCCATGGCGTGGGGCAGCTTGATACCGTTGACATCCCTGTAGTCGCCTATGGTACCAACCGTCTCCGTCTCCCTCCCGAGCACGTTGGTCTTGCCCTCCACGCGTGTCTCCAGGAAGGTGGTGGCGTCGAGGAAGTAATAGCGAACCTGGCCGTTCTTGAACGTGATCCGGAGCTTGTAGGCGCCGCCCTCCTTGCCCTCCAGGTCGATCTTGTGACCCTTGGCCTTGTATTCGACCAGTGGGCCATCGAAATCGGCCTGCTCCTCCATCACCCGCAGCACTTCCGGCGGCACGGGCGTTGGAGCGGCGTCGCCGGCGATCGGGTTCTGCGTCCAGCCCATCTTTCCGTCGAAGGCCTGAACGACGGTCGTCCCATGGTATGTAACGTCCATGCGTAACATGCTCGGGCGCTTGAACTCCATGACGAACGGCGCCTCCATCCCCGGCCCAACGGTCATGGTGCCGGTCATGCGCAGCGTCTCGACCGCCCTGAGCCTGTCCAGCCCGCCTTTCGCCTCGATGTTTCTTGCAATCACGTCATCGACGGTCTGGGCCGACACGGCCACCGCAGAGGCGAAAACCAACGTCATCGCGCACGCGAGCTTGTGCAGCATGAATCTCCTCTCATCGCAACGGGCGCCCCGTCGGCACCGTGAACATCTTCGTCGATCCTCTTGCTCTCCTGGTAAGTTCGCCTTGGGACGTTCGCCCCTTCGTGTCTTGTTGGCCCCGAGAGCCGCTTCAGACCGTCAAGCCGCCTGACGCAGCCGCTCCATGAGCGCCTGGTAGACGAGAATCGGGAACTTCTGCCTCATGTCGGTCGTGTTCGGCAGGAGCTGGATCATCAGCACCATCACTAGCCGCGCCTCCGGGTCCACCCGGTACCATGTGCCGTACGCCCCGCCCCAGCCGAATGCGCCTGGCGCATCGAGGCCGTTGGCGCCGAAGCGGTCGGTCGTCTCGAACCCGAAGCCGAAACCCATACCGTTCTTCGAGTAAACGGCGCCGACCTGGTTCGTGTTCATGAGGGCGACTGCCCTTGGCGACAGAACGGTGACGCCGTCGAGCGTCCCGCTCCGGCGGATCATTTCCAGGAACCGAGCGTAGTCTCGGGCCGTAGAGAGCAGGCCCGCGCCGCCCGAAAAGCTGCGGCGAGGCCCGTTCACGTAGTGGCCCTGCCCTTTCGCGCCGTCCGGAGCCCGGACGATCCGCCCGTCGGGCCCACTGGCGTAGACGGCTGCGAGCCGGTCCTGCTTCGAGGGCGGCAGGAAGAAGCACGTGTCCGACATCCCCAGCGGGATCGTGATGCGCACTCGCACGAACTCGTCGAGCGAAACCCCCGCCGCGCGTTCGACCACGCAGCCGAGGATGTCCGTGTTGTAGCCGTAGACGAACGCCTCGCCGGGTTGCGCGACGAACGGCAACGAGGCCAGCCGCTCCATCGTCTCGCAGATGGGCTCGTCTTTGTCCGCGGTGTACCAACCGTAACCAGCGGCCGGCCCGAGTCCTCTCGCCTCGTACAAGGACCGGATGCCTGCCTCCATACCGTAGGAAACGCCCGAGGTGTGAGTCAGCAGATCACGAATCGTCATGGGCCGCTTCGCGGGCACCGGCGCCGCACCATCCGCTCCGGTCGCCGCCACCGTGGTCTTGGCGAACGCTGGTATGAACCTGCTCACCGGGTCCTCGAGCCCCACCTTGCCTTCCTCGACGAGCATGAGGATGGCCGCGCTCGTGATGGCCTTCGACTGGGAGGCTATCCGGAAGATAGTGTCCGTCGTCATCTGCCGTCCGGCCTCTTTGTCCGACCAGCCGGCGGCCCGTTGGTACACCGGCTCGCCGTCGCGCAGCACGAGGGCCACCGCGCCGGCGATCCTGTTGTCGGCGATGTACCGCTCGATGAAACCGTCGATCCGAGCCAGGCGTTCTGCCGAGAACGCGGTCCTGGCCGAGCCGGACGCTGGTTCGGCGCCGAAGCCGGCCGCAGTGTCCGGCCCGCGCTGGCAACCCGACAATACGGCAACAGCGATCGCAAACACGACGGGACGGCTGCCGATCTTCATCGCTACCCTCTGCTTCGAGGCCGAAGGGCTCCGGCACCCACGAAAGTCAGGACCGAGGTCTGAGGACTGAGTTGAGAGTGGTCGTACTCAGTCCTCAGAGCTTGTGACGAGTCGGCTATCAGCGGTCAGCTATCTGCTGTCACAGCAGACCGCTGATAGCTGACTGCTGATCGCTAAGCTGACCTAGAACCTGCTGACGATCGTCAGCTGCAGCGCCCGAGGCGGCTGGCGATTGAACTTCCGCATGTAGTTCGGGTTCCACTCCTGGTTCGCGCCGGAGGCGTACTGCTGGAAGTTGCCGCCGTTCAAGACGTTGAACACGTTCGCGGCGACCTCAAGCTCCTGCCTGGCGAAGCGGAACCGGCGCCCGACCTTGATCTGGAGGGCTTTCACCGTATCGTTCCGTATCTGGCCCTCGCCCCGCGTCGGGTACCTGAATCGCACCGTGGTCGCGAGCGGGTTGGAAACGGTCGAACCGTTGGGCAGCTTGAAGCTCGACGGACCGAAGACGGGATCGGCCTTGTCGATCCTGTACACGATGGGGCCGGAGTAGTCGCCGGCGCTGAGGATGAAGCTCGACGCGATCGACAGCCTCCAGGGCGCGAGCCACTGGCCCGCCATCCGGAAGGTGAACGGGCGCCAGGCGGCGGTAGCGGGGCTGGCCGCGCCGTCGAGCGAGTTCTGCTCCTGGTTCCCGGCCGTGCGCCAGATCTCCCTGTTGTTCGGGAAGGCCGCAGGCTGTATGTAACGCGCCGGGTCGTGTGGATTCCAGTCGCCTTCCAGCCTCTGCCACTGCCGGCTGAAGGTCGCCATCAGCTGAACGCCCCTGGACATGTTCTTGGCGACCACCGCGTCGAATGCGGTCACGACGTAGTGGCTCCACGTGTTGTTGGTCTGCTGGTAGAAGGTCCCTCGGTTGGGATCGACCTGCCCGAAACCCCCGAACGGCTTGCCGGGGCTGTCGGGCCAGTACCCGTTGATCTCGATCTGCGCCGGCGTGTCCCGGATGTAGCGCCTGACTCCCGAAACATCGATGGAGATCTGTCCGGGGAACTGGCGCCGGTAGCCGAAGACGAACTCGTCGATATAGGGCTGGTGCAGGTCGGGGTCGATCTCCAGTTCGGCCAGCGAGCGCGTCACGGGCAGCGAGATCGTCTGGATCTCGAAAACGCCGTCTCCGTTGGCGTCGTACAGGTCCGTGGTTGTCGCGCCCGGCGCGCCGCCGATGCCCGAAAAAGAATCGCGGCCGTTGACGATTTCGGTGACGCGGCTGTAGCTCGCGCGCAGGATGTTTCGCGCGTCCGACGTGAGCATGTACGAGACGCCGACGCGGGGCCCGACCTCGGTCGATTTCATCGTCGTGAGGTCGTAGAGGGCGTTCTTCCGCCTTATCGTGTCGACGCGTACCCCGGCGGTCGCTGTCAGCCTCGCGTTCGGCTTCCACTGGTCCTGCAGATAGAACGCGATGTTGCTCGCGCGGGCGGCGCGCGTTTGCAGGCGCGTCGGGCTCCGGTACCGCCGATGGAACGGCACCAGGGCGGACGAGAGGTTCGCGGGATCCGCAAGCCGCACTTCCTCGAGCACGAAGCCATCGTTCTGGTAGACGTTGGTTATGTCGTACTTGCTCTGGGGCATCGTGTAGATGCCGGCCTTCAACTCGTGGGAGCCGAACCATGCCTCACGGAAGTACGTGAGGTCGGCCCTTATCGTGAGCGCCGAGGCAGGAGCGAGGTTGATGCTCTGCTGGTTGTTCATCGTCGCGATCGAGCCGGACCCGACCGGGCGACCTCCGGAAATCGATGCGCTCTTGTGCACGAGCACCTGCGGGCCGGAACCGTTCAGGTCCTTCCACGTGTCCTCGTTCTCGCGGCTCTTGTTGTTCCATGAAACGAGGATCTGCGACGACAGCCGGTTCGTCCACACCGACGACAGCCGGCCGGTGACGAGCGACCCGCCGTAGCCGCTGTAGTTCAGCCGCTGCGCCTCCTGCTCGCGGTCGCTGTTGTTCCTCTGCCGGTCGTACTGGTAGACGCCCATCACCTCGTGCTTCGTGGACAGCTGCGAAGTGACCTTCACGTAGGGCTGGAAGCTCCTCGAGTTGTTGTCGAATGGCTCGAAGCCCGGTTTCAACGCCTTCAGGTTGGCGATATCCGTCTCGGTCCGGCTGATCCCGTTGACGAGCCTCGCAACACGGAAGGTGCCGAAAGCCCACACCCGGTCACGCTTGACCGGCCCTCCCAGCGACATGTCGAATTGCTTGACCTGCTGAATGGTCGGCACACCGCCGCCGACGCCCTTCTTCGTGTTGTCCGAGTTCCAGTCGAGCGGTTGGTACGTGAAGCCGGCCGAGCCCTTCGGCGTGTTCCCGCCGCGTGGCGTCACTATGTTGACCACAACGCCGCTCGTACTCGGCGAAGAGGCGTCGACCGCACCGAGCTTGACCTCGACGTCGGCGATCGAGTCGCCCGAGAGCGACAGCCCGGTGGCGGCCCCGTCCGCGAAGGCGGACGCCGGCGCGCCTTCGACGTTGAACGAATGGTTGTAGACCTCGGCGCCCCTCGCGTAGTAGACGATCTGACCGCCGCCGGTGTCCACAGTACGGGAGTTGACGCCGGGCGTCATGTCGATTGCATCGCTCCAGATGCGCCGCGACGTGAGCGGGACCGACCGCAGGAGCTCGCCGTCGATGGTGATCGCGTTGCCGGGCCTGCTCACGTCGAGCATCGGCGTCTCGGCAGAAACCGTGACGGTCTCGGTCAGCGTCCCGATCCTCATGACGATGTCCACGCTGAAAGTGCTTCCGGCGCGCATCACCACGCCCTCGCGCTTCATCGTGGCGAAGCCGGCCAGTTCGGCCGTCACGGTGTAGGTGCCGGGTGGAAGGTTCAGCAGCCGGTAGTAACCGCTGCTGTCGGTGACGGTCGAAATCGGCCGGATGAGCTCGGCGGCAGTCGCGGTGACCGTTACCCCTGGCAGCACGCCACCCTGCTCGTCCTTCACGTAGCCAACCAGGCTGCCCTCGCCAGTCTGCGCGAACGCGCCCGCGCCGGAAGCAAGCAGGCAGCTCAACACCACCGGAACGAGAAACATGCGATTCATCGTGTCCTCCCCCGAGATTGCTGCTCGCACTGCATGACGACAAGCCCCCGGTCTCTCTGTTCGACCAGGTCCGATGCGTTTCTCCTTTGTGCCTCCTTCTGACTCCTGGATTTCCACTCGGGCGCCGCTGGCGCCGAGGCACCCGCAGCTCGCCCCCACTCTCTACCTCGAGTTCCAATCGGCCGCGCCTGTCAACAGCGGGTCCGCCCTGACGACCAGCGTCCCACGATACTCCCCACCGCCTGCGGTCAGCTCGATCAGGTAGACACCGGGCGTGACCGCCGCGCCCGCTGGTGTGCCCTGTCGAGCCCCCGTTCCTTGCCCGTCACTGCTTGCTGTCAGGTCGAACCGCCCATCCCACACGTATCGCACTATGCCTCGGCGGCCTTCCAAAGTGACGGTGCGCGTGCGAGCCCCGTCCACCGATGCGATCTGGAGCGAAACCGGCCCTGTCACTGAAGCGCCCACAAAGCAGGTCACGAGGGGCGTGTTCGCGATTCTAGCCCGGTCGCGGCCGGAGGTCGGCGCGCGAACGGAAGGCGGGTTCTGCCCGGTGTAGGTATCGTCACCTATCTGTCCGCCGCGGCTCTGGTCCTCCCACAGCGTCGCCGTTCGCTGCCTGAAGACGTGGCCCTGGCTTCGGAGAACTTCGCCGTCGAGCTGCTGAAGCGGCGTGATGTCATCGAGGACGAACAGCCCGCGACCGTGCGTGGCCGCGATGAGATCGTTGTCGCGCGGATGGATCACCAGGTCGTGCACCGCGACGGTTGGCATGCCGTTCATGAGCGCCTGCCACGCCTTGCCCCCGTCCAGCGTGACGTAGGCCCCGAACTCGGTGCCGAGGAACAAGAGGTCCGGGTTATGGCGGTCGGCGGTAACGACGTGTACCGGCTGCCGCGCGGGCAGGTTGCCGACAATCGAAGTCCAGGACCTGCCGTAGTCGGACGTCTTGAAAACCCACGTCTCGAAGTTGTCACTCCGGTGGCCGTCGAACGCAACGTACGCTACCGCCGGGTCGTGATACGAGGTTTCGACGTCGCTCACCCACAGCCCGCCAGGAAGCCCCGGGACGCTGACGTTCACCTTCGTCCAGGTGTTTCCTCCGTCCCTTGTCACGTGCACATTGCCGTCGTCTCCGGTCCATATGAGTCCTGGCACGATCGGCGACTCGGAAAGCGAAACCACCGTTGCGTAGGTTTCGGCGCCTGTGTTGTCCGGCGTCAGGCCGCCGCTGTCCCGCCGGGTCGTCTCCGGATCGTTGTTGGACAGGTCGGGGCTCACGATTTGCCATGATCGCCCCCCGTTGACGCTCTTGAACAGATAGTTGCCCCCGAGGTAGAGCGTCCCGGTATTGTGTGGCGAGAGGATCATCGGGCTCTGCCAGTTGAAGCGGAAGGGGCTGGCGCCACCGCCGAGGCCCTGACCCGGCACCGACGGCCGCTGCCCGACCGCCTCCTGGTAGTTCACCACGTTCTGCGGGGTTGGCCTGCGTGATTCCTCGCGGCGTGTGAGCGCGTCGTAGTAGCGAAGGCTGGCATTCTCCGCCGAAGAGTAGACGGCGCGCCAGTTCGAAGGGTCGACGACGGCGTGCATGCCGTCGCCCCAGTGCAGCTTCCAGTTGCTGTCCGTGCGGATCCCGACCGCGTCGCGTGCGAAGCTCGGCCCGCCCCACGACCCGTTGTCCTGCGTGCCGCCATAGATGTAGTACGGGTCGCGCATGTCCACGCCAATCGCGTAGTACTGGCCCACAGGCAGGTTCTCGAAGAACCGGAAACTTCCTCCGTGGTCCTGCGTCAGCGACAGGCCCTTGTCGTGGCCGACGAAAAAGCGGTCGTGGACGTTGGGATCGATCCACATCGCGTGGTAGTCGTAGTTCGGGCCGAACGCCGGCCCGCCCGCCGTGAAGGTGCGGCCGCCGTCCCTCGACTGCCTGAAGCTCGTCGTCAGGAGGTACACGTCCTGGTCGTTCGAGGGGTTGATCCGGATCTGGCTGTAGTAGAACGGGCGGTTGTTGTAGCGATTGACGAACTGCCAGCTCGCTCCGCCGTCCTCAGAGCGGTAGACGCCGGTGCCCAGTTTCGTCATGTCCTTGTATTCAGGGTCGGCTTCCCTCGGCTGGAAACCGTGCTCGATGATGGCCATCACTATCCGCGGGTTGCGCCGATAGACCGCGAGGCCAATCCGCCCCGTGTCGCCCTGCGGCAGGCCCCTGGTCAGCTTTCGCCACGTTCTGCCGCCGTCGGTCGTCTTGAATATGCCACCGTTCGGACCGCCGCTGTCGAAACGGTACGGCCGCCGCAGGCGTTGGTAGAAGGCGACGTAGAGCACGTTCGGGTTCGATGGGTCGATGACCAGGTCCGTCGCGCCCGTGCGCCCGTCATCCGGCAGACCTCCAGCGAGCTTCTGCCATGTGCGCCCGCCGTCCACCGTCTTGAAGAGGCCGCGCTGGCCCGTGTAGCCCCAGAGGTTGCCGATGGCCGCCACCCAGGCGACCCGCGGGTCGGCCGGGTGGAGCACTATGCGCGCTATCTGGTAAGTGTCTGTCAACCCCACGTGCTCGAACGTCTCACCGCCGTCCGAGGACCTGTAGACCCCGTCGCCCCATGCCACGCTATTCCTGTTGTTGGCTTCCCCGGTGCCCACCCAGACGATGCGCGGGTCCTTCCGGAAGACGGCGACATCGCCAATGGACGCGGACCCGTACCTGTCGAAGATAGGCTTCCAGGTGGTGCCGGCGTTCTCGGACTTCCAGACGCCGCCCGAAGCCGAAGCCACGATGACGTTGCGGAAGTCGCTGTCGAGCGCCTCGATGTCCACCAGCCGGCCCGAGAAATTGCCGGGGCCGATGCTGCGCCAGCTGAGTTCGGCCAGAAGGCCCGTGGCAGTCCCTCCCTGTGCGCCGGCCAGGGCCGGCCCCAAGGCTGCCGCCGCCAGGCAAGCCAACATGCAAGCGATGTGGGATGTCATCGAAGCCCCCGGGAGAATCCGCCGCTACTATAGCACCGGCAAGGGCCTGTCGCTTTGTGTGAAGGTGAGCCGTTCCGAGGATGGTCTAATAGTCCGCACCTGCGGTACGGCCTGCCACGTACTGCCTGCGAGTGCCATGCGAATCCTTCGAGCGCTCAGGGGGGCCCTGCTGCCGTGCGGGTGCGTGGCGGGGGTGTACGAGACTTATGCCGGCGAAACGGTAGCGCTCCTCGACATCAGGGGCACCGGATGCTCCAACCCGGGTCACCGGCCTGGTTCGAGGGTGGTACTGCCGCTCCCCGGAGCGCCAAGGAAGGAAGGGGCGGCGACGCTCAGGCGCAATCGAGCGTGACGTCGAACCGGGCGAACTTCCCGGGCTCGGATGTCACTCCGATCGTGCCGCCATGCTTGTCCACGATCTTCTTGCAGATGTACAGCCCCAGGCCGGAACCCTTCACACCCTCTGTGCCCTTCTGCTTCAAACGGCCGAAGCGCTTGAAGAGGCGTTCTGCAACATCCTCCGGCGAGATGCCCGGCCCCTCGTTGTGCACCGAGAGCCTCACGCGGCCGTCCTTCCGGGCGACTTCGACGCGGATGTCGGTTCCGGGCGTGCCGTACTTGATCGCGTTGTTCACCAGATTGTTGACGACGATCTTGAGAAGGTTGGCATCGCCCTTGACCTTCGGTACCTGCTCGTAGCACGTAACCAGCCGCATTCTCTTCAGGTTCTGCTGGTACTCGGGCGTGCTGACGACGGGATCGATCACATCGCTGGCGAGATCGATCGCCTGCGGCGTGAACTCGAGCTGATCGAGTTCCATCCGTGTCAGGTCGATGTAGGAGCGCAGGATGTCCTCCAGGTACTGGCAGTTCCTCAACACCGTCTCGAGGCTGCGCTGCTGCTCTGGCGTCAGGTTGCCGAAGTAGCCCCGGTACATCGTCTCGGCGGTCGTGTGCACGACGGCAACCGGGCTCTTGAATTCGTGTGCCACGATCGCCATGAGGTCGAGCATCGATGCCGAGCTGCCGTCCTCTGCCCTCTTCAGAGCGTTCGCGACGACGTCGCGCAGCTCCTGCGCGGTGAACGGCTTCGGCACGTAGTCGAAGGCGCCCAGCTTCAGCGACTCGCGCGCCGTGCTCACGTTCGCGTAGCCCGTGAAGACGACGACGACCTGGTCGCGGTCGGCTGCCTTCAGGCGGCGGAGCACCTCGATCCCGTCGATGCCGGGCATCTTCAGGTCGGTTACGATGACGTCGTACTTCCTCGCCGCCGCCTTCTGCAGCCCTTCTTCTCCAGAGCGCGCGCTGTCGATCTCGTAGCCGCTCTTGCGGAGGGCCCTGTGGCAGCTCGCGATGACAATCTCCTCGTCGTCGATGATCAGCAGGCGGGGTGGGGTGTGCATGATTCCTCGTCGGGCAGTCCGATTGGAAGGCGGACCTCGACCGTCGTGCCCTGGTTCACCTGGCTCGAGATTGTGATGTTCCCGTTGTGACGCTTGACGATGCCGTAGGTCACCGAGAGGCCCAGCCCGGTCCCCTTGCCCGTCTCCTTCGTGGTGAAGAACGGATCGAAGACGCGGCCCAGGTCCTCCGGCTTGATCCCATGACCGCGGTCGCGGACGCGCATCACGACCGACTCACCTCCTGCGGCCGTCTCGGTTGTGAACGTGATCGGACCGCCGTTCGGCATCGCGTCGGCGGCGTTCATGGCAAGGTTGTTGACAACGGACTTGAGCTGGTTGACATCGCCCCAGATGTCCGGCAGGCGCGAATCGAGCTGGCGAATCACACGGATATTCTGGAACGCGACGTGCTTCTCGAGGATGGCGAGCACGTCCTCGATGACCTGGTTGAGGTTGATCTTCGTTTTCTCGAGCGTCGTCTCGCGCGCGAAGTCGAGGACACCCCGCACGATCTGCCGGCAACGGAGCGTCTCGTTCCTGATTACCCGCAGGTCCTCCGCGTACTCCGTGCCCTCGAGGTCCTCGAGCAGCGCGTCGCTGTAGGTGAGTACGCCCGTGAGAGGGTTGTTGATCTCGTGCGCGATGCCGGAGGCGAGCCGCCCGACCGACGCCAGCTTCTCGGTCTGCTCGATCTGCATCTCCAGGTCCTCGGCTGCCTGTTTCTCTTTTGCTTCGAGGGCGTCCAGCATCATGTTGAACGCCCGGCTGAGGCGCCCCATTTCGTCGTCGGAGCGGACCTCGACCCGAACGCGGCGGCCGGCGCTGATCTGCCCCGCCGCCTTCACGAGGGCGGTTACCGGCTTGATGATGACATGGATCAGGTACGAGGTGAGCCCGAACGACGCGAGGGACATCAGGCCTATGAGCAGGGCGAGTGACCCGGCAGCCTCACGCTGGATCCTGTAGAACTTCTCTTCGAGTATCCCCGTGTACATGATGCCGACGATGCGCTGGTCGAGGTCGCGCACGGGCTTGTAGGCCGCTATGAACCACCGGTCCACGACGAACGCCTTGTCGCGCCAAGTCGCGCCTTCTTCGAGCACGCGCTTGTAGACCTCGTCGGAGACCAGGGTGCCGATCGCCCTGCGGCCGCTGCTGTCCCTGACGTTGGTCGAGATGCGCACGTCTCCGAGGAAGAGCGTGACCGTTCCGATGTCGCGCCCGTTCACCTGCTCGTCGCCGAATACCAGCGACCGTGCCATGTCGGGGAGGGTGGTGTCGTTGTTCAGGAGCAGCGCGCCGTAGATGACACCTACAAGCTCGCCGTTGAAGAGGACCGGGCACGCAGACTTGAGAAAGAGGCCTCGCGTCTCGGTTCGCGGCTCCGAGGCCCGCGCCCGATCCGTCGGCACCACGGGGACGACGGCGCGGTCGGCAATCTCCGGCGATTCGCGGAGCAGCTGGGCGCGGTCCATCACGTCGAACCCGGAAACCGGCTTGCCGGACTTCAGCACCGCGCGCACGTACGGGTCTCCGCTGACGTCGTCGCCTGTGACGCCGAGGCCCTTGGAGCGCACGAGCACGCGCCCTTTCTCGTCGGTCACGTTGAGGATGTCGAACGTGCTCTCGCTCAACAGCTCCGCTATGACGCGGAAGATGCGTTCGTTGTTGCGGTTCCTGACGTCCGCGCGGAACTGCGGGTAGGAGGCGACCGTGGCCAGCAGGCGGTTCTTGATCGTGAGACGGTTCGCGTAGAGCTCGCCGTACATCCCCAGGGCCTGCCCGACCTGCTCGTAGGCCTGACTGATGATGTTCTTGTCGATGATGGCCTTGCCGACGAGCGCCATGCCGACGCCGGCGATGGCGACGATCGTGAACAAGCTCAGGAGCAGCTTGCTCTGAAGTGACGAGAGGAGCCGGATCTTCACGCGGCGGGACCTTCGCGCCCGATTGCCTCGGCCACGCGGGCCAACAAGGTGTCTATCCTGACCGGCTTCGTCAGGACCGCGCTCACTTCGGGCAGGAAACTCTGCCTGTCGTCGAGCGAGAAACGGGAATTGGTCACCTGATTGATGGCGGTCAGCAGGACGATGGGCGTCGCCCGGACGGCGCGGTACCGCGACGTCGGCCGCCTGCTCCGGAGCAGGTCCACGAACTCGAAGCCGGCCGTGTCGGTTTCCATCGAGACGTCCAGGATGATGAGATCGGGCTCGAGGGAGAGCGCCTTCCGCAGCCCCTCTGTCGCGGAGAACGCGAAGGTCACGTCGTAGTCGTGCTGCCGCAGAACGGCCCCGAGGTTCTCCGCCAGGTCACGATCGTCGTCAACGAACAGGATCTTCTTGGCCATCGTCGTCGTCATTTCGCGCTTCGGTTCCCTGTCAGGG
The DNA here is from genome assembly GCA_041947015.1 of Vicinamibacterales bacterium. Taxonomy (GTDB): domain Bacteria; phylum Acidobacteriota; class Vicinamibacteria; order Vicinamibacterales; family Fen-181; genus JBHGBL01. The sequence goes on along the minus strand of JBHGBL010000002.1, from coordinate 157,277 downwards.
TGGAGTTCCGGACGGAGTCCGGTGCCGGGCGCTCACCCCGCACCAACAAAGCCGCAAGACTTTCACCTGGCGCGCGTGTCGTTCAAGAGTGCGTATATGTCGTTGCGCTTCTCCCAGGCAGCGCTGCGCTCGTAGATGTCGATCGGGAACTCCACCTGCTTCAGCTCCACCGGCAGCGCCTTCTTCTCGACGAGCCCCAGTGCGAGCGCCACGCCGTACACGATCGCCTCCGGGCGGGGCGGGCAGCCCGGAATCAGGTAGTCGACGGGCACCGCCTTCTCCGCCCCGCCGACCACGTGGTAGCTGTCGTACCAGGAGCCTCCGCCGCACGCGCACGACCCGACGCCGAAGACCAGTTTCGGGGAAGGCATCGCCTCATAGGCGCGTTTCACGAGCGGCAGCATGGGGCGCGTGATCGCTCCGGTCACGAGCATCACGTCGGCATGCCGCGGGGAAGCCACGAGCCTGATGCCGAACCGCTCGACGTCGTAGAAGGGCGTGAGGATGTCGAGCGTCTCGATGTCGCAGCCGTTGCAGGCGCCCGAATTGCAGTGGTAGACCCAGAGCGACCGCTTGAACATCTTCTTGCAGAGGTTTGACAGCATGTCCGCTTCCCGCCCTACTTCGTCGGCCGAGAGTACTTCTCGGAATCCTCGACCATCTCGGCCGACCACTGGACAGAGGTCTTCCTGACGATCGCGCGCGCTTCGAGGTTGTCGTAGCGATAGCCCTTCATCTCGAGCCGGTCCAGCACGTTGCGGTTCTCGAGCTCGTAGCACCGGCCGCAGCGCTGGCACGTGAGCATGAAAAGCTCGATCCTGGTCGTCAGATCGTCCCGATCGCCGGAAGCGAGCTCGAAGTCGGTGCTCATCGTGATCGCCTTCTCCGGGCAGACATCGGCGCACCGGCCGCAAAAGGTGCATCGAGAGCCGTCGTACAGCATCACGCGCAGCTCCTGGCACGGGTCGGACACCAGGATGCACCTCGCCGAGCAGTGGTCGGAGCAGGCGCCGCATCCCAGGCACTTGTGGTGGTCCCACTTCGGCCTGCCCCGGAAGTCCTTCGGAGCGACCGCAGGCTCGAACGGGTAGGGCAGGGTGACGACGCCAGGCTTGAGGACGAGCGCCACCTGCTTCAGTTTGCTGGTCAGCCACACGGCAAGTTCTCCTCCAGGTCCGCCAGCCCGGGCCCTGAGCCCGCGATCCGGCTCGTCTTCTCAGTAACCACCGAGCGACAGTCCGATTGCGCCCAGCGAGATGACCAGGAGCACGGCATAGAAGCGCACCGCCTGGTCGATCCTGAAGCGGGGATTGGTTGCGCCCACGAGGGCGACGGCCACCGAGATCACGCCTACTGCCGCGAGCTGCAGGGGCAGATCGACCATGACGAGGCCCGTTAGCGGCACGAAGACCGCCACGAGGAAGTACGCATAGAACATCTGCTTCAGCATGCGCGCGTACTTGAGAAGCGCCAGATCCGGGCCGGAGTATTCGATGCACGGCCCGTCCAGGATTTCGATCTCGGCCTCGGCGATGTCGAACGGCTGCCGGGCTACGAATGCCTGCAGTGCGACCAGGCTCACGAGCGCCATGATGACCGTGGACCACGCCCAGGCAGCTCCGCCACCGACGAGCGTAGAGAGATCGAGGCTTCCGTGCCGGATCCCTCCTGTGAGCAGCATCATGACCAGCACCGGCTCGATCAAGATCATCGTGACCATCTCGCGGCTCGCGCCGATGGCGGCGTACGCGTTGCGACTGGCAAATCCCCCCATCAACACGGCAACCCCGGAGAGCGTGAGCAGGTAGACGAGCGTGATCAGGTCGCCGCGGCCGGTCAGCGCCGTCGCCCGTCCCGCCGCCGGCACGATGGCCACCACCACGAGCATTGCACCCAGGGCGACGAGCGGCGCGAACCGGAATGGCCACGTGCCGCCCGCGTCGATGCGCTCCTTGCCCAGCAGCTTGAGCAGGTCGAAATAGGGCTGCAGTAGCGGCGGACCCTGGCGCGACTGCACTCGCGCCGTGACGCGCCGGACGATCCCCTCGTAGAAGGGCGCAAGCAACATGAAGAGGAGAAGGTTGACCGCCACCATCACGTACGCCACGTCTGTGCCTCCGTCACCGCCCGGCGGCCTCATCGGGCCGCGCTCCGAAGCGGCCGCTCGGCCACCATCCGCCCCCGCCCTCCGGCGATTTCTCAGAGCAGCAGCCGGCAGATGCCCGCCGGCTGCGTGACAACTCGGACAGCTCCCTCGCGGTCAACAAACGCGCACGGCCGCTCGCCGCGTCCACCACTGCAACCCGGTCGGTGCACGAGAAGCACGGGTCGATGCTGCCGAGGATGATCGGGAAATCGGCGAACTGCTCGTCGAGCAGCATGGCCGGCACGCCCTGCAGGTTGGCATAGGTGGGCGCTCGCACGCGCCACCGGTCCGGGCGGTTGCCCTCGCCGGTAATCACGTAGTGGACGGCCTCGCCGCGCGGGGCCTCCACGACGGACAGGCCATGGCGGAGCGCAGGCAACGCCTCGGATGGAGCCGCCATGAGCGGGCCGGCCGGCATCTTGTCGAGCACCTGCCGGACGAGGCTGATCGATTCGAAAGTCTCGAAAAGGCGAACCAGCAGCGTCGACCACACGTCGCAGCCGGTCAAGACCGGCACGTCGAACTTCAGGTCGTCGTACGCGGCGTAAGGGTGGTCGCGCCTGGCGTCGATGTCCACACCCCTCGCACGAGCCACGGGGCCGATCAGACTCCACCGGATCGTCTCGGCCGTCGACAGCACCCCGACATCCTTCGTGCGCTTGTGGATGGCGGTGTCCTTCTCGATTGCGGCGCTGAGCGCGCGAAGCTCCTTCTCGGTGACGTCCATCACGCCTCGGATGTCGCCGGCGGTTTCCGGCGTTATGTCGCGGCGCACGCCCCCGATCACGATCATGCCGTAGGTCTTCCGGTTGCCCGTCAGGCGTTCGGCCAGCCACATGACGCGCTCGCGGACGCGCCAGGCCTGCATGAAGATCGTGTCGAAGCCGATCAGGTGTCCCGCTACTCCGAGCCAGAGCAGGTGGGAGTGGATGCGCTCGATCTCGAGCATCAGCGTCCGGATGTACTCGGCCCGGCGCGGGACAGCGAGGCCCGCGGCCTTCTCGACCGCCTGCGAGTACGCCGTCGCGTGAACGCTGCCGCATATGCCGCAGATCCGCTCGGCGATGAACGGCACCTCGTTGTAGCTCACTTGCGTGGTGCACAGCTTCTCGATGCCCCGGTGGGCCATGAATCCGCGGTAATCGCAGCCCTTGATCGTCTCGCCGTCCACGTACACCGCGAAGTGCGCCGGCTCGTGAAGGCTCGGGTGGAACGGGCCCACCGGCACCGTCGTCGTTCCAGGGGGAGCTTCGTCCAGCTGGTAGGCGACGGAGTCGGCCGACGGCGGCATCAGGTCGTGCGGCACGTCTTTGCGAAGCGGGTACACGCCGGCCGGCCAGTCGTCGGCCAGGATCAGCTTCTTCGGTTTCGGGTGGCCGGCAAACTTCATCCCGAGCAGGTCGGAGCACTCCCGTTCGGTCCAGCCGGCCGTCGGGACGAGCGGCGTGATCGAGTCGAAGGCCGGGTCCGCATGCGGGGCGCTCGTGCGCACGCACGCGAACAGGCCATCGCGGTCGAAAGAGAACGTGTGAACGAGGCCGAGCGTGCCGTCTCGCGCTATGTTGTCGTAGCCGATGCCGACCATGTAACGCCCGCCCGCGTCCATCACCGCGCGGACAGCCGCCCTCAGCCCCTGGCGCTCGACGTCGATGTCGAGCCTGTCCGAACCAGCTTCTGCCACACGGGCGCCCGCAGAGGCTGTCGAGGCCGTGAGTTTGTCAATCACCTGGCGTCCCATGACACCTCTCTCACCTTTGGAGCCCGGTATGCACGCGACACGTTCTCGAGAGCCTTCATCCTTCCTGCACTCCGCTGCCGCCGGCGCTGGTCCAACGGGTGACCCGCCTGAAGGCGTCGAACAGGTGGCTGCTCGGATACCGGTTGAAGTCGTTCAGCCGCTGATAGCCGCACATCCACGGCTCGTCGGCCCGGCGCGCCGCACCGCCAGTCCTGCGGAGCCATGCGGCGAACAGCAGCGCCACCGACAGGGCAGAGAAGATCACAAGCGGCGTCACTACGCCGACAGCGACCGAGCCGTCCACGCTGACCGCCAGGCCCGGCCCGATCGCAACGAGCCGCGACGACAAGCCTGGGTCAGCGAACAGGCGCGACGCGACAGAGTCTCCGCCAAGGGCGAGGGCACGACCTATGAGGCCGATGAACACCCACGGGAAGAGACCCTGCGCGATGCAGATCGCGGCCAGAACTGCCTTCGGCAGCAGCATCGACGGACCAACCTCACGCACTTGCGAATCGCAGCGCCACTCGCTGCCGGACGAGGTGAAGGTCGTTCCGAAGAACTTTACGTAGCAGGCCAGAGTGATGGCGCTGGTCATGAGCGCGACGATGCCGAATACGACCAGGGCAGGCGCCTGCCCGCCGGCCAGCAGGCCGCTCGCGATGAGCGCCCATTTGCTGGCGAATCCGCTGAAGGCAGGCACGCCGGCAATCGACGCGGCGGCAATGGCGGCAACTACCGCCGTTGCGGGCATGCGGCGCACCAGGCCGCCGAGCCTGTCCATGTCCCTGGTGCCGGTCGCATACTGGACGCTCCCGGAGACGAGAAACAGCAGGCCCTTGAACATAGCGTGGTTGAGTGTGTGGTAGACCGCCGCCGCCAGCGCCAGGGCCGAGAGCGTCCGGAGCGCGGAGCTTCCACCGGCCAGCAGGAAGTGCGCGCTCCCGACCGCCAGCACTATGTAGCCCATCTGGCCGATCGACGACCAGGCGTGCAGGCGCTTGGCGTCGCGCTGCTTGAGCGCCTGCACCGTACCTATGAACAGGCTCGCGACTCCGAATGCCGCCAGGGTCAGGCCCGCGTAGCGCCAGCCGGCGACGGACGGCGCCGGGGCCATCCAGAAGAGCGTACGCACGATCCCGTAGACGCCCGTCTTGATCATCACGCCGCTGAGCAGCGCACTGATCGGCGAGGGAGCCGACGAGTGAGCGTCTGGCAGCCACAGCTGCCCCAGCGGGAAGACGCCAGCCTTGAGCGCAAAGCCGACGACGACGAGCGCGATCGCAGCAGTCTGCAGCCCCGCAGGCGCCGTCGCGAGACCGCGGGCGAGATCCGCGAGCGTCGCCCCGGCCAGCGGTCCGGGAAGAGCCGCCGCGCCGGCGACTACCAGAAGCCACGCCAGCTCCATGAGCGCGAGATACTTGTTCGCGCTGCGCACCACGGCGCGATCCCGGCGGTCGAAGCGGATCAGGAAGAACGACGCCACCGTCATCAGCTGCCAGGCGAACGAGAAGCCCCAGCCCAGGTCGTCCACGAGGACCACGCCGGCCATGCCGAGCACGAAAATCGGATAGTGGAAGTAGAAGCCCGCCAGCCCGTACTGCCGGTAGTGCTCCATGTAGCCGACGGCGTAGAAGGCCGCGACTGCCGCCATCAACGAGATGAGGATGAGGAAGAGCGCCGAGAAGCCGTCGAGGAGCAGGACGATCCCGACGAAGCCGAACGCCGGGCGGAAGGTCGCCTCGCCGGTGGCGAGCGTGGCCGCGCCGGCGGCACCGAACGCCGTCGCCGCCAGCAGCGAGGCCACGGCGTTCACCCATCCCGCCAGCTTCCGCCGCCCGGCCAGAAGCGGAGCTGCCAGCGCCGAGGCGACGAGCGCCGCTGAGCCGACCATCAAACCCGTTGACGCGAGGGAACCCATCGACAAATCTCCTCGAGCAAGAGCTGCCTGATCTCAGCTGAGATCCTGCTTCTTCGCCGACCGAGCGATGTCTACGACCGCGTCTGCGGCAGCGAGCACCGCGGGCGAAACCGAATCCCCGAAGTCGATGTCCGCCGCGACTATGCCGAGCAGGTACGTCTCCTTGCCCGATCGCTTGAGCACGTCCTCTACCGTGCGCAGCGCAAGCTTGTGCGTCGAGACGTTCGAAGTCGCCGCCTCCAGGTCGCCCACCCTTCCGAAGACTATGGACCCCGGACGCGCACCCGGGACATCGGCCGCATCCACGAGCACGACGTTCCCGGCCGCCTTCGCCGCGATGTCGAAAACGTAGCTCTCGATCACGTCCTCGACGACCATCGCCTCGAGATGGGAAGGCAGCCCGGCCTCGGCCAGCCTCCGGACCACGTGCACGCCGACGCCATCGTCGTTCCTCCACGGGTTGCCCATTCCGACCAGGCATGTCGGCGCAGCGAGCACGGCGAGCAGGTCCTCGCAGGGGTTGCTCATATGACCTCGCCTAGCGTCTTGATCTGCCTGTAGGTGTAGACGGGGCCATCGGTGCAGACGAGCGTCCGCCCGATCGCGCAGTGCTGGCACTTGCCGATGCCGCACTTCATCTGCCGTTCCAGCGTGGAGATGATCGCGTCCTCGCTCATTCCCCTCTTCAGCAGGTCGGCGATCACGTTGTTGAACATCACCGGCGGCCCGCAGACGAACGCCACGGTGTTCTCGACCGGCACGTTCGCCTTCTCGATCAGCGTGTTCACGAATCCGACCTCGCCGTCCCATCCCGGCTCCGCGCGATCGAGCGTGATGAAAGTCTCGAACCCGGGCGTCCGCCGCCACTCCCGGATCTTCTGCTGGTAGAGCAGGTCGCGCGAGCTGCGCGCGCCGTAGAGCAGGATGATCCGGCCGAACTCCTCGCGGTGCTGCAGCACGTGCACGATCGAGCTGCGAAGAGGGATCAGCCCGATGCCCCCGGCCACGTACACGACGTTCTTGCCCTTGATTCCCTCGAACGGGAAACCGTTGCCGAACGGGCCGCGCACACCCAGCTTGTCGCCCGGTCGAAGCGCATGGAGAGCGCGCGTGACCCTCCCGACCTGCCGCACCGTGATGTGGAGCCGATCCCGCTCGGGGCTCGGAGGCAGGGAAACGGCGAACTCGCCCGCGCCGAACACCGTGCACATGATGAACTGCCCGGAGCGGATCGTGAACCGTTCGCCAGCGGAAGCGTCCATGAACGAGAGGTAGAAGGTCTTGACGTCCGGCGCTTCGTCTGCGATCTCATCGACGTTGACGATGGCTGGAAGGGTGACGATCTTGCCGGAATGGTTGTTGACGCACATGGCTGCTCGACGCTCTTCCTCTTGTCCGATGTCCGGCCCTCGTCGGCGCCTGGGGTCGCCGGGGTCGGGCCGTGTGCCCTTACTGTGTCTCCCGATGGATGTACTTCACGACATTGGGCATGCCGATATCGCCGGGGCACACCCAGACGCAGCGGCCGCAACCCACGCAGCTGGGGCGCAGGTACTTCTTCGACTGCGCGTACGACAGCTTGCAGAAGAAGCGCTTGTTGCGCCGGTCTTCGACGGGCTTCCGCGGGTTGTGGTCGCCGGCCATGCGGGTGTACCCCTCGAGCGAGCATGAATCGCGGGTCCGCAGCCTGTCGCACGCATCCCCCCCACAGGAGACGTCCTCGATGTTGAAGCAGCTGCAGGTGGGGCAAACGAACGAGCAGCCGCCGCACTCGAAGCACTGTCTGCCTACGTACTCCCAGGTTCCAGGCTTGATGAACCCGGTCGTCACCCGGTTCATCGTGCGCGAAACCCACGCCTTGTTCCTGGTTGCGAATTCGGGGAAACTCCGGATCGACTGGTTCACGACCTCGGGCTTGCGGCCGATTTCGGCCGGCCCGGCGGCGCGCCACCCTGCCGATTCGGCGAGGGCCCGCCCGGCGTCGCTCCCCGCCTCGACCAGGTACAACGGTTCCCCGCCGCCAGCGATGTCAGTCATGCTCAGGTCGTATCCCTCGTGCGCTGCGGGACCACTGTCGGTGCACACGCAGAAGCAGTCCGTGAACGGGCGAACGCACGTCTCGACGACGATCAATGTCTTCTTCCGGTGGGCCAGGTAGAACTCGTCCACGAAGTCCTGCCCGATGAGGAACCGGTCGAGGCACAGGAGCCCGGTCAGGTCGCATGACCGGATGCCTACGAGCGCCTTCGGACGCTCTTCGAAACGCGGAATCAGCGCCGCTTCCTTACGCTCCCTGTCGTAGCGGTAGCTCAGGACACGGTCCATCTGCGGCAAGAAGACTTCCTTGGGCGGCATGGCCGGCAGCGGTGCGCCCATGCTCCACTGCCCGACATCCGCCAGCCGGTCGAAGAAAACCTGCCCCGTGGTTGCATCTGCCTGCGGGGCCCATACTTCGCGTTCGGCCTGCAGGCGTGCAGCGAGTTGCTTCAGGTCGGAGGAGCTCGCGATGTACATCGTCGTCACAGCTTCTCGATTCGAACCGGGATGACCGCGTCCTCGCCCGACGTGAACGCGTCTTCGTGCGCCACCAGGAACCCGGAGATCGTCTCGTTGATGAAATACGGAACGCAGGCGCTCCCCTCCTGCACGTCGTCGCTGACCTTCACGGCCGTTCGCATGCTCCCGGCCGGGGAGGTCAGTTCGACTGGAGACTTGTCGCGGACCTGCAGCCGCTTCGCGTCGGCCGCGCTGATCTCGACATAGCCGCGGGGATATTGAAGGAGCGTCGCGTCGTACTCGCGGCGCGGGATGAGCGTCCTGCGCATCAGATTGTGCTGGTGCCAGAAGTGCTGCGCCTTGCCGATCATCAGCGCAAACGGGAACGCGGCGTCCTTTCCCACCGCGGCCTTGCCCGTGTCGATCGGGAGGAGCCGCTGACATCGGACGGGCGCGGCACGGCTGACGTGACGGCCAAAGTCGACGGAAAGCAGCTCGTGGCTGAGGCCCGCATAGCCCCGGATGCTCGACGCGATCGCGGCGAACACGTCGCTCCCGGTCTCGTAGTCCCAGTCGCTGCCGAATCCGGCAGCGATCCGGGCGAAGAGCCGCCATGCCGGCATCACGCCCGCCGGCGGCTCGACTCTCGACGGCGAGAGCTGAACCCGGCCATCGCTGGCAGTGAAAGTGCCATCGGATTCGACGAAGGTCGCCGCCGGCAGCACGACGTCGGCCAGCTCCATGAATGGGTTCACGAAGCTGCCTACGTAGGCGACGAACTCCAGGCCTGCGATGCGCTCGCGGTGCCGGATCACGCCGTCGTCGTGGTCGACGACGAAGAGGGCGCGCAGCGGCGACCTCTGCGCCATGAGACTCCCCAGCGGGTCGGTGCTCCCCTCCGGAACCAGGCCGACATCGAAGCTGCCCTGCAGGTTGCAGATTCCGGTGATCGGCAGGATCCCGGAATTCTTCGTCCCCATCTTGCCGCTCACAGCGGCAAGGTCGACGATCGTGTTGATCGTCTCGGCATCCAGGCCCGAGATGCCGGACGGGAAGATCACTAGGAACGACTCGGATTCGAGCAGCCTGCGCGATTCCTCCTCGAGCTCGGCGTAGCTGATGCCGGTGGCCGACTCGATGGCGCCCGGCGAGAGCGCGGCGAGGGACCGCTCGAGCTCCCGATAGCCGGGCAGGGCGGGAGCGGCGAAGCCGGGTTGCGCGGAGCGCGCCGCGAGGAGCGCCTTGAGAAGGCCGTTGACGGCAATCGTCTTGGTTCCTGGCCTCTGCTGGAGGTGCCGGGTCGCGAGCCTCGCCATCTGCGTTCGCGTGCTGGTGAGAGCAACCACCCGCCCGCCGGCCAGCGCAGCCCTGTGAACGTTCGCGCCGACGATCGGGTTCAGCCGGGCAAGGTCACCGCCAACCAGCAGCAGGTAGCGGGCGCGCTCGACATCAGCCAGCGAGCCTATCGGAGCGGCTTCGCCGAAGGCCGCTTCGAGCGCCTGCATCGTCCGTCCGTGGGTGCCCTGGGACGTCACCCCGAGCTGGCTGGTGCCGAAGACCTCCCGCGCCAGCCTGGCAAGGAGGAAGTTGTCCTCGTTGGACGAACGGGCGGACCCGATGACTGCGAGCTGCCTGGCAGGCTCGGGCAGCGCCGTCAGGCGATCGCGCAGGACCGAGAGCGCCTCCGCGTAGCTCGCCGGGCGCAGCGCGCCTCCTTCGCGGACCATCGGGGACAGGAGCCGGCCGCCCGTGGCGAACACCTCGTGAATGTGCCACCCACGAACGCACAGCCGACCCTGGCTCACCGGGTGCGCCGTGCTCGGCGCGACCCCGACGATCCGGCCGCCTTCGGTGCGCAGGAAATGGCCGCACCCGGTCCCACACAAGTTGCAGACCCCCGCCGCGTAGTTCATCTCGTGGTCTCCAGCCGCACCCGCGCTCGGATCCTGTCCGGGCTAGCGCTCGACGCCGTGGACGTTGACCTGCTCTTTGGGCAGCGCCAGAAGTCGCTCCACGGTGGTCAGCAGTGTGTCGGGGGCAACCGGCTTGTCGAGGAAGGCATCGACCGGCAGGTAGGCGCCGGACTCGTCCTTGTCGAACTTCATACCGAGCTCGCTCGAGATCGCCGTGAGCATCAGGATGGGAACGTCGCGAAGAACCGGGTCCTCGCGCAGCTTGTACGCGGTGTGGAAACCCTCGGTCGTGTCCCTCATCATGACGTCGAGGATGATGAGGTCGGGCCGGTTGGCGCGAGCCTCCGCCAGCCCGGCCAGGCCATCGAAGGCCACGGCCACCCGGTAGCCTGCCTGTTTGAGAATCGCCTGGTAGCTCTCGATGACGTCCAGGTCGTCATCCACGCAGAGGATTCGCTTCGCTTGCGCGCCTTCCATTCGCCCCTCCGATGCCGCCGTGCGGCCGGTCTTCTGCGCGTGTTCGGCCCCAGCCTTCATCATGCGGCCGAAGTACACGGCCTTCTCGAGCGCAATCGAGAAGTCGATGTCGTCCACGTAAACCCCTTCAGGGACCTTCAGCTTCACGGCCGTGAAGTTGAGGATGGCCCGGATGCCGGCGTTGACGAGCGCTGTGGCGAGCGCCTGCGCGGCGGCACCCGGCACTGTCAGTATGCCGACGATGGCCGCCTGACGCCGGACGGCTTCTTCCAGCTCGCTCACCGGCAGGCATGGGCATCCGCCGACCACCTTGCCGACCTTGGCCGGGTCGCTGTCGAAGGCGGCAACGATGCGAATGTTCGGGCGCCGGCCGGCGAAATAGGACAGGATGGAGTTGCCGAGCTTTCCGGCGCCGACGAGAACCGCCCTCTGCTCCTCGGAGCCCTCGAGGACAACACCCAGCTCCGTCATGAAGTCGGCGGTGAGGTAACCGTTCTTCGGGGTGCCGCTCTTGCTGAGGGGCATGAGGTCCCGACGCACCTGTGCAGCCGTTATCCCGGCCTCTTCGGCGAGCTCGTGCGAGAAGAAACGGTCCTTGCCGCGGACGTGCCAACGGTAGAGGATCCTGCGGTATGCGCATAGCCGCTCAATGGTGTTTCGAGGAATCATGAGGGTTATGGCTCCCGAATCGTTACGGTTGTCACGTTGTGAATCGTAATACAATACACAGTGTGAAGGCAAGAACGAAAGTTCTTTGGTTTCTGGCGGCGGAGGGTCCCTCAGCTTACCGTTGTGATGGCGTTGTGGCACAGGCCGAAGCGAAACCAAGGCGAACCCGCATCCCACGAACCCCCCGTCCTGATGTGATAAACTCTTTCGGCCTCTCGGTTGCGTTCGACCGAACCCCCCGCTGGAACCGGCGCTCCCCGCAGCTCAGGCTTGCGCGTGACACCCCCGGCGTTCGCCTCGCGAGCGCAGGAGCGGATGCGACCGAGAGTCGCCAGGCCTTCAGCGGCTGAGTTGAGCATGCTCACGGGCCGTGAAACAAGCCACAGCGAAGCGTGCCGACCGTGAGAGATGGAGGGCACTGTCCCATGGAGACCTATTTCCTGTCCGAGAACGGCCTCGCGCCGTTCGTCGCGAAATTGATCGCTCGGACCCGTGTCATCGCACCCGTCGCCAGGAAGACCCGGTTCGTCTTCGCGGAGCTGGCTTCGCCCGACGAATTGCGGCTCGACTACGACGTGACGGTCCTGCCGCCGAAGAAGGCGTTCTTTCCGACCCGCCAGACGCTTCTCCGTTTCACCGGCAAGAAGATCGAGAGCGCGATCGCGCCGGTCGCCCAGGTTCTCTTCGGCGTTCACCCGTACGACATCAAGGCCATCGACCAGCTGGACCTGCTGTTCGAGACCGGGCATCGGGACGACAACTACCTGGCCAATCGTGAGCACACGACGATCGTCGGATCGAGCGTGCAGCGGGTCTTGCCGCGCGCTTTCTGGGCGTCGATGAGCCCGGACACGGAGCCCAGAGGGCACGATGCCTTCATGACGAGGATCGACGGCGGATATCTCTTCGAGGTCCGGACGAGGAAGGGCGCAGGTCTTCTGGCGGACGGGAATTTCGCCGAGGCCACTCGTTCTCAAGTGCTCGCGGCCGCGAAGGCCAACCGCGACGCCGTCGAGGAGTGCCCCGTGCAGATCAAGTACGGCACCGCTGAAATCTCTTCGAAGACGAGGGCGTCGTTCCAGAACGAAGGGCTCTGGGAATCGCTCTCCGCAGACTGCTTCTCGTGCGGCACGTGCAACATCGTCTGCCCGACCTGCTACTGCTTCGACGTCCAGGACACGTGGAACCTCGACCAGGTTTCGGGACAACGGGCGAGGAGCTGGGACGGCTGCCTGCTCGAGAACTTCGCCGAGGTTTCTCTCGGCGGCGGCAACACCGAGAACTTCCGAGAGCGCCCTGCCGAGCGCTTCCGGCACCGCGTGATGCGCAAGTTGACGTACCTCAACCCGAAGCTCGGGGCGCCCGCCTGCGTCGGGTGCGGGCGCTGCTCGACGCAGTGCGTGCCGGACATCGCGGACCCGGCCCACGTCATCGAAAAGATCATGGAGGCCTGAGCGATGTGCACGTGCGCAACCGCAGCCAGTGCTGGCTATGACAATGTCTTTCTGCCCAGGGAAGCGGACATCGTCCGGGCCATGCGGGTAACAGAGACGGAGAAGCACTTCACGCTCCGCATGCGCGACGGGGACATGCGGTTCTCGCCGGGGCAGATTCTCGAGGTTTCCGTCCACGGCTACGGCGAGATCCCGATAGGGTTCGCGAGCAGCCCGACGCGGCCGAGCACCTTCGATATCGTCGTCCGGAGCGTCGGCCGCGTCTCGAAGGCCATAAACCGCCTGGAGACCGGCGACACGCTGTTCGTCCGCGGCCCGCTCGGCCATGGCTTCGACCTCGACGCGCTGCGCGGGCACCCGGTCCTCATAGTCGCGGGCGGTATCGGGCTCTGCCCGACCCGCAGCCTCATCCAGTACATCCTCGACCGCCGCTCCGAGTTCGGCGATTTCAAGCTCTTCTTCGGGGCAAAGACGCCGAAGGAGCAGCTCTTCCTCGACGACCTCGCCAGGTGGCGGCACTCCGACGACGTGGACTACTACGAGACGGTAGATCGCCCAGATCCGAACTGGAAGGGAAACGTCGGCGTCATCACGACGCTGTTCCGCAAGACGACGATAGCGCCGGACACGCGGGTCATCGTCTGCGGTCCTCCCGTGATGTACAAGTTCGTCATTGCGGAGCTGGACGGGCTGCACGTCCCGCACTCCCACATCTACCTGGACCTCGAGCGCAGGATGAAGTGCGGCATCGGCAAGTGCGGGCACTGCCAGATGAACGACAAGTACGTCTGCCTCGACGGTCCGGTGTTCAGCTACGAGCAGGTCGAGAAGCTCGAGGAGGCGTTCTCATGAGCAAGGTGAAGGTGGCCTTCTTCGATTTCGCCAGCTGCGAAGGGTGCCAGATAGAGCTGACGAACCTCGGCGAGACGATCTTCATGGGCCTGCTCGACCACGTCGAGATCGTGGAGTTCCGGGAGGTCATGAAGGAACGGGCGTCGGAACCGTTCGACATAGCGTTCATCGAGGGGAGCTTCACGCGGGAGGCGGACCGCGCGCGCCTCGAGGATATCAGGCGGCGCGCCTCGCTCGTCGTTGCCTACGGCTCCTGCGCTACGACCGGGGGCATCAATGCCCTCAAGAACCACCAGACCGACTACAAGCGGTTCGTCTACGGCGAGTCCGCCGACATGCCGCACCTCGACACCGACCTTGCGCGGCCCATCTCGGCGGTCATCAAGGTGGACTATTGCATCCACGGGTGTCCGGTGAACACCGCGGAGTTCGTGCGCATTGTCTCCGACCTTGTGCACGGCAAGGAGCCGCTCGTACCGAACTATCCGGTGTGCGTGGAGTGCAAGATGCGTGAGACCGTCTGCCGCTACGCGCTCGGCGATCACTGCCTCGGGCTAGTGGCACGCGCGGGCTGCGGCGCCCCCTGCCCTGCCGACGGCGTGCCGTGCGAGGCCTGCCGCGGATTCGTCAATCACCCGCGCGAGGCCGTCCTGCACAAGGTGCTCGAGGAGAAGGGCGGCTTGCCAGCCGGGCGGGCGAGAACGAAGTCGCTGCTGTGGACGGCAAACCTGAGGAGCGAGAGCTGATGGGCACCAACATCAAGATCGACGTCCACCACCTCACCCGCGTCGAGGGCCACGGCAACATCATTGTCAACGTGGCCGACGGCAAGGTGGAGAAGTGCGAATGGCGCGTACCCGAGGCGCCCAGGTTCTTCGAGGCGATGGTGCGCGGCAGGCACTACACTGAAGTCGCGCGGGTTACCAGCCGCATCTGCGGGATCTGCTCGGTAGGCCACACCCTGGCATCCATAAAGGCGACCGAGAAGGCCCTGGGCATCCCGGTGAGCCCGCAGACCGTGAAGCTGCGGCGGCTCGCAAAGCACGCGGAAAACGTCGACTCCCACGTCGTCCACGTCCTCTTCCTGGCTGCACCAGACCTGCTGGGCGCGCCCTCGGTCTTCCCGCTCGTGCAGACGCACGGCGAAGTGGTGAGGCGAGCCCTCAGGCTGAAGCGGTTCGGCCACGAATGGGGTTCGCTCCTGGCCGGCCGCACCACTCATCCGACCAGGCTCGTTCCCGGCGGTTTCGCCGAACTCCCGACAACGGCCGACCTGAAGAAGCTCCGGCAGCGCTTCCTGGACGAACTGGTGCCGGACTTCGAGCAGATCTTGCCCGTGGTCGTGTCGTTGGCCGACAAGTTCCCGTCCTTCGAGCGCCCGACGGAGTTCATGGCCGTGCACTCGGAGGAGGAGTACGGCCTCTACGACGGCGACGTGCAGACGGTGACCCCCGACGGCGTGAAGAAGCTGTACCCGGTCGAGGATTATCGGAAGTGCACCAACGAGTACGTCCACCCGTTCTCGACGGCCAAGTACACGAGGAATCGGATGGCGAGCTACATGGCGGGCGCGCTGGCCCGGTTCAACAACAACCACGACCAGCTCCATCCGGAAGCGAAGAAGCTGGCCGCCCTTCTCGGGCTGAAGCCGCTCTGCTTCAATCCGTACCTCAACACGGTCGCCCAGGTGGTGGAGATAGCGCACAGCGTCCACGAGAGCCTCGAGCTGCTCGACGAGCTGATTTCGGACGGCATCAGGCCCGAAGAGCCGGGCAAGCCGACCAGGTGCGGCGCCGGTGCGAGCGCGGTGGAGGTGCCGCGGGGCATCCTGTTCCACCACTACGAGTACGACGAGGCCTTCAACTGCCTGGGCGGCGACTGCATCATCCCGACGAACCAGAACCACGCGAACATCCAGTTCGACTTCGACAAGCTCGTTCCGGAGCTCGTCGCAGCGGAGAAATCCGAGAAGGAGATGGAGCTCGCACTCGAGATGCTGGTGCGCGCCTACGACCCGTGCATCTCGTGCTCGACGCACTATCTGGACGTGAAGTTCGTGCGCTGAACAACTGCAGGGGGCACAGCGGGCTGTGCCCCCTGCTCGTGCCTCGGGCCCCGTATCCCTGTCCTGATCAACCGAGCCATGCGCTCGTACCTGATCGGCGTCGGCAACCCCGCGATGTCAGACGATGGCATCGGGTTGCGTGTCGTCGAACACCTCGCCGACACTGGCCTGCTGCCTGCCAGCGTCACTCCTGTCGTCCTGGGACAGGACGGCCTCGCGCTGCTCTCCTATCTTGCCGAGACAAACCGGCGGGTCATGGTTGTCGATGCGGTGCGGATGGGATTGGAACCGGGCGCCTGGCGATGGTTCCGACCCGAGGAGGTCGAGAGCCGCAAGCCGCAAGGGCGCGCGAGCACTCACGAGGACGACCTGGTGAGAGTCCTGGAGATGGCCCGCCAGATCGGCGGCCCGCTGCCCCAAGTCCTGATCCTCGGCATCGAGCCCGCACGACTGGAGCCGGGCTTCGAACTCTCTGACTTGCTGCGGGCGCGCTTCGCCGACTACGTCGAAGCTTGCCTCTCGAACCTCTGAGCTTCGGGAACGTGCCACCCGTTCGAGCCCCGCCGTGAAACCTCTGCCGCTTTCCCGGAGTCTTAATCGTGTCGGCCCACGAACCCGACACTATGGAGGCTTCTTCGATGCTCAATTCCACGGCCGCGCTGGGCCTTTTCGCGTTCGCCCTCGGCTTCTCCCTCGTGGCGGTGCCGGGCAACTCGCGCGCGCAGGTTCTGGACTGGACGATCGACCCCGCCCACTCGAGTGCGCAGTTCGCCGTTCGCCACATGATGGTGTCGACCGTCCGCGGGCAGCTTGGCAAGGTATCGGGTACGGTCCGCTTCGACGGCAAGGACCTGAGCACCCTGACGGTGGACGCCTCGATCGACGTCGCCGGGATCAATACCCAGGAACCGAAGCGCGACGCGCACCTTCGAAGCGCTGACTTCTTCGAGGTCGACAAGTACCCGGCCATCACCTTCAGGTCGAAGCGCGCCGAACCGGCCGGCGACGGGCGCTTCAAGCTCGTCGGGGATCTCACGATGCGCGGCGTCACAAGAGAGGTGATCCTGGACGTCGAGGGACCCACTCCGGAAGTCCGCCAGGGAGCATCCAGACGCGTCGGCGCAACGGCGAGCACGAAGCTCAGCAGGAAGGACTACGGCCTCACCTGGAATCGCGCGGTTGAAACGGGCGGCGTCGTGGTCGGCGACGAGGTGAGCGTGACAATCGACCTGGCTTTGGTGCGCAAGGATGCAACCGGCTCTTGAGAAACCGGGAAGGCCGTCAAGGAACGAGGACAACCTTGCCAAACACCTCGCCCGACTCCAGCAGCCTGTGCGCGCGCGCCGCCTCGGAGAGCGGCAGCACGGCGTGCACGCGCGGCCGCAAGGCGCCCGACGACACGGCCTCGACAACCGAACGAAACTCGGCCATCGAGCCGAGATAGAGGCCGCGAATGCTTGCGTGCTTGAGGTAGAGTGCCTGTATGTTCACGGTGACTTCACGCCCCGTGATCATGCCACACCAGAGTATCGTCCCTCCCTTCCTCACGAGCTCGAAGCTCCGCGCGAAGGTGGTCGGGCCGACGAAGTCGAGGACCGCGTCGGCTCCCCGAGGGACGATGGCCTTCACCGACTGCACGATGGCGGCATCGTCGCGGTGGAACACATGGCTCGCGCCAAGCTCACGTAACGCGTCGCAGCGCTCAGCGCTCCCGGCAGTCGTTATCACACGAATGCCCCGGCCTACGGCCAGCTGGACGAGGCACGTCCCAAGGCCGCCGGACCCGCCCCAGAAGAACAGCGTTTGACCCTCCCGGAGGCCGGCAACGTCGAGCACGTGTTCCGCAGTGAGAGCAGCGACGGGCAGGCACGCCGCCGCCTCGAAGCTGACATGGTCGGGGAGCCTCAGGAGCGATGCCGCCGGCACATTGACGTACTCTGCGTACGACCCCTTTCGGTGCATACCGAAGTACTGCCAGCCAACGCTCCAGAACTCGTCACCCTGGTAGCCGCCTTCGAGCGCCATCGGGTAGCAGACCACCCTGTCACCCGCACGCCAGCCGTCCGCCTCGGGCGTGACGGAAGCGACCTCACCCGCGATATCGCCCCCGAGGATGTGCGGTAGCGGCACCGCTAGGCCGGGGTAGCCACGGCGGATGACGGTATCGGCCCGGTTCACGCTCGTCGCCCGCACGCGAACGATCACCTCTCCAGGGGCGGCCACGGGATCATGGAACGACTCGTAGGCGAGCACTTCGGGCCCGCCGTGCTCCTTGACAAGCGCTGCCTTCACGTCATCTCCGGTGGGTTCTCGTTGCCGAGCTTCCGACTCGATCGAGCTTGGCTCGGGAACGCACCAAAGTTCATTGTAGACTGAGGGCACCTCGAAAGGCGGCAGCCTGCGCCGGGAGGATGCGACCGGCGGCCCGGGGCGTGCCATTCCACCGAAAGAGCCGCTGGCGACGAGCGCAGCGTTGCCGTGCGCTGGCAGGCGGGTCAACCGGCAAGAGGGGATGCACAACATGAAACACAGTGCCGGAGGGCGGCGAGGCACCATGCTGTCCTTATCGTTTCTGGTTGCGTTGCTCGTTGGCGCCGCACCGGTCGTGGCTCAGGAGCAGCGGTCACTGCGGCAGCAGGTCCAGGCCTGGATCGCCTCTAACCAGCAGGCGATAGCGAAGGAACTGGTGGAGCTGCTCTCGGTCCCGAACGTCGCGGCCGACCGCGAGAACATCCGGCGCAACGTCGTGTTGCTCTCCGGCATGCTGAAGCGGAGAGGGCTCGAGACGCAAGTCCTCGAGACACCCGGCAACCCTCTCGTATGGGGCGAGTTGAAGGTGCCGGGCGCCACCCGGACGCTCCTCCTGTACGCCCACTATGACGGCCAGCCAGTGGACCCGGAGGGCTGGAAGCAGGCGAGCCCGTTCGTGCCAATCATGCGGTCGGGGCGCCTGGAAGACGGCGCCCGCCGGATAGATCCGTTCCTCACACTGGAGAAGTTCGAGGACGACTGGCGGTTGTACGGGCGGTCGGCGTCCGACGACAAGTCGCCGATCGTAGCGCTTCTGGCGGCGCTCGACGCGCTCCGGGCATCAGGGCGACAACCGACCTCGAATCTCCGGGTGATCCTGGACGGGGAGGAGGAAGCGGGCTCACCGAGCCTCGTCGGAGCGATCGCGGCCCACCGGGACAAGCTCGACGCGGACCTGATGCTCATTCTCGACGGCCCCGTCCACCCAACCGGCCGGCCCACTCTGGTCTTCGGGGCTCGCGGCAACATCACAGTCGAGCTCACAGTTTACGGTCCCAAGTTCGCTCTGCACAGCGGACACTACGGGAACTGGGTGCCGAACCCAGCCATGCGGCTCGCTCAACTTCTCGCCTCGATGAAGGACCAGGACGGCCGGGTGCTCATCGATGGCTTCTACGACGGAATCGAGCCGCCCAACGCCGCCGAGCAGGCGATGCTCGACGCCGTCCCGGACGACGCGGCCGCGCTGCAGAAACTCTTCGGGATCGCCGGGCCTGAACGGCCCGGCCTGACGCTCCAGGACGCCGTGCAGGTCCCTTCGCTCAACGTCCGCGGGATGTCGAGCGGGTTCGTCGGCGCCAACGCGCGCACGATAATCCCTGCCACAGCAACGGCCGACATCGACATCCGGCTGGTCGTGGAGACGCCCGCGGCGGCTATGCTCTCGAAGGTGCGCGCTCACCTCGAGAAGCAGGGCTACCACGTCGTGTCGGCCGAGCCGGACGACGAGGCGCGGGCAAAGTACTCCAGGATCGTGAAGATGACCTCGCCGGAGGAGGGCACAAACGCCTATAGAACTCCACCGTCGGGGCCCGAAGCGCAGCAGCTTGCCGCTGCCCTGGCGCGAGCCCTGGGTGAGGACCCGGTCCGCGTCAGGACGAGCGGCGCGACGGTGCCAATCGCTCCCTTCATCGACAGGATGGGTTTCCCGGCCATCTCCGTCCCGATCGTGAACTTCGACAACAACCAGCACGGCGAGAACGAGAACCTGCGCCTGGGTCACTTCTTCAGGGGAATCGTTACAATCGCGGCCGCCCTGACGATGTGAGTCGAGGACCAGGTCCGGCCCGACCGTGCCTGGCTGACTCCACCGCAACCTCGCCCCGGTGGGGCCACGTCCCTCTTCGCCGACCCTCGAAAAAGGGCTGGCCCATCTTCGTCACCCTTCTTTCACCATAATCGAATGGGAATCACACCAACGAGGAACCGGACCGCTCGTCTACCCGAAAGAGGCCGGTACGCTGGATTGCGCATCTGAGATTGCGTCGTTCACTTCAGCGAGCATCCAGCGGGAGAGCCGACCCTCGGAGGAGAGCATGAGCCCCCAACGCTCTGCCGCTGACCGCGCCCCCGCTGCGCGCTTGGTCGGTTGCCCTCGCCGCCGCCGGCTGTCCGCCGCTGGAATGGCACTTCTCGGATCGCTCGCCATCGCGGCTCCTGCTGAGCCGGCGTCGGGCGGGCACCCTGGAGGGTGGACGCAGGTGCGCCCTCTCTCGCCGGCCGCGCGCGAACTGCTGGTCGAGGCCAAAGTGCGCTCGCCCATCGTCGAGTCGCTGGTAAGCCGCATCGAGGAGAGCGATGTCATCGTCTTCCTCGCGCTCCGATACGCACGCTACCAGACTGAACCGCGAGGACAGCTGCGGTTCATGACGGCAGCCGGCGGCTACCGGATGCTTTTCGTCGACGTCGAAGTATGGTACTCGGACCGCCTGGAGCAGATCGCGATGCTCGGCCACGAGCTCCAGCACGCGGTCGAGGTGGTTTCCGCCCCGTCAGTAGCAGACCAGGCCGGCTTCCTTGCCCTCTACAGACACATCGGCCGCGAGATGGAAAAGGGGCACTTCGAAACGGCCCTGGCTGCCTCGACCGAACACAAGGTGATGAGGGAGCTGCTTGCGGCGTCGTAGCGGAGCGCCTGGCGTCCGGCTATCATTGGCCGGGAGGCAACGTGCCCGAACAGCCGGAAGGAAGGTTGTTTTCGCCGCTCGAGCTCCGCGGGGTCGTCTTCCGCAACCGGATTTGCGTCTCGCCGATGTGCCAGTACTCCTGCGAGGAAGGACTCGCAACCGACTGGCACCTCGTCCACCTGGGCAGCCGCGCTGTCGGCGGTGCGGCTCTCGTCATGGCGGAGGCGACCGCCGTGAGCCCCGAGGGCCGGATATCGCCGTTCGACATGGGCCTGTGGTCGGACGCCCACGAGGACGCGCTCCGCCGCATAGCTTCGTTCGTCCGGGGCCAGGGAGCCGTCGCCGGAGTCCAGCTCGCCCACGCCGGCCGCAAGGCCTCGACCGGTCGCCCCTGGAATGGCGGGCGCCCGCTTCCGCCTTCGCATGGCGGCTGGCAGCCGGTGGCCCCGAGCCCAATACCCTTCGATGCGGGGTATCCCACGCCCGAAGCGTTGTCACCTGCCGGCATCGAGGCGGTGGTGCGCCAGTTCCGGGAAGCGGCCACGCGAGCCCGCGACGCCGGCTTCCAGGTGATCGAAATCCACGCAGCACACGGCTACCTGCTCCACCAGTTTCTCTCTCCGCTGACGAACTTCAGGGACGACGAGTACGGCGGCAAGCTCGAGAATCGAATGCGGCTGACGCTCGATGTCGTCGAAGCGGTTCGTTCCGTATGGCCGCCGTCTTCACCGTTGTTCCTTCGGTTGTCGGCAACTGACTGGGTCGAGGGAGGCTGGGACCTGGAACAATCGGTGGAGCTCTCGACGGCGGTGAAAGAGCGCGGCGTGGATCTCGTGGATTGCTCGAGCGGCGGAACGGTACCGAACGCGCGCGTGCAGGCGGCGCCTGGCTACCAGGTTCGCTTCGCGGCATCCATACGCGGCAGGGCACGAATTCCAACGGCTGCCGTCGGCCTCATCACCGAACCGGCGCAGGCGGACCAAGTGATAGTGACCGGTCAGGCCGACGCGGTGATGCTCGCACGACAGCTGCTGCGCGATCCCTATTGGCCGCTTCACGCTGCCCGCACACTCGGCGCGGACGTGCCGTGGCCACCACAGTACCTGCGGGCACAGCAGTAGCTTGCCTTCGCCGCGCGCAGGCGCCGCCGGAGCCAGCAGGCCTCCTAGGGATTGCGGGCTGTCCCCGAGCGCGCTCGCAGCCTTGAGGCGCGCGCGTGGTGCCCTTCCCGCTCCAGAGCTTCCGCCAGACCCACAATAGCAGGGCTGTAGTGAGGGTCAACGGCGAGCGCTTCAGCGAAGACGCGGGCGGCATGCTCGGCGTTGCCGCTGTTCAGCTCGAGCAAGGCCAGGTTCGCGTAGGTAGGGGCGCTCCTCGGATCGACAGCAAGCGAGCGTTCGAACGCCTCGCGCGCCGCGCCGACCTGGCCGAGGCTTGCCCTTGCCGCGCCGGCGATGGTCCACGCGCGGGCATGGCGGGGGTCGGCGCGGCCGGCCGCCTCTGCCATTGTCGCCGCTGCGGCAAAGTCTCCTCGCCTGAACCGCAGCACTGCGGCGTAGTAGCTCGCGGCTGGCCGGTCCGGCCACTTCGCTGCCATCTCATCGACGAGCGGCTCCAGCCGCGCGACGTCGCCTGCATCCGCCGCGACCGACGCAGCTTGCTCGATGGGCTCGAGAGCACCGGGAGAGAGGTCGCGCGCGGCATCGGCCCAGGCCAGTGCCTCTTCGATCGCTCCTTCGGCTGCGCAAAGGCGCGATAGCGCCAGGCGCACAGCGACATTGGACGGGTCGCCAGCCGCAAGCCGCTCGAGAAGCCGGATCGCATCCGGGACCTTCCCTCCTGCCCCCGCAGCCCGCTCGAGATGATCCAGCGCGTCGATGGCAGGTGACGCCTGCTGAACTGCCCGCGCAAGGCTATCGTAGGCGAGCGCCCATGCTTGAGCGCCCAGCAGCATCCTGCCGCGGTTCGCCCACTCCCGTGCCCCCGCTCGTTCCACCGCGGACCTCACGGCTGCCGGCGGCACCTCCGCGTCCCTCAGTTCGAGAAGCCGTTGGAGGTTCTCGTTAGTCGAGCGCCCGTAGATAGCAGATGGCGCCGAGTACTCCAGGGCAAGGCGGTCGTCGCTCTGCCTGGAGGCGCCTGCTGCGTAGCCTTCGAGCTGCCGGCCGCCTGCCACGTACAACGAAAGCAACGAAAAGCTGTCTGCCACGCCCGCTTCAGCGAGGTCCTCAGCGACGCCGGGCCGCCGCATGGTCGCGGCAATCCTGCCCATGTGCGCTGTCGCCGGCTCGGTGCCGCCGACCAGAAGCACGTCCGATTCACCGATGAGGAACAGGGCCGCCCCGGGAAAGACATCCGTGAATGTGGCAACGATGGAGCGCAGGTCCTCGTCTCTCATGTCGTAGGTATGGGCCCACTGGCAGAACAAGCCTCCCGGACCGAGCCTCCGGCGCACGAGGTCGAAGAACTCCGTTGTGAAGAGGGCTGCCATACCCGACATCCACGGGTTCGATGGCTCGGAGATGATGACGTCGTAGGCCCCGCCGCCGAGCGCAAGGTGCGTCCGGCCGTCACCGACGACGAGGCGTGCGCGCGGGTCGGCGAGCGCCTTGCCGTTCTCCTTCTCGAAGAACCGCGAAGCTCGAACCACCTCGGGCGAGATCTCCACCACTTCGACCTCGCTTGCCGGATGGCGGAGCGCCGCGCCGACGGTGACCCCGCTTCCCAGACCGATGATCATGACGCGATCGGGCGAACCGTGCATCAGCATGGGAAGGTGAGCGAGGAGTTTCTGCGTGAGCATGTCGCCCCCGTTCGAGGCGTCCACCTTCCCGTCGATCGCCAGTGACGTGACTCCGGCGACCCTGCGCACGGTTACAGTGCCGGCCGCGCCGTCTTCGTGGTAGAGGAGCGTGCCCGCCTTCAGGGCGGAAACGAGGTCGAGGTCGGTAACGTACGGAGCGTACTTGTAGGCGCCGGCGGCGAGCAGCTCCGCATCCCATTCCGGCCCGATCAGCAAACAAAAGAAGGAGGCGGCGGCCAACACGGACGCTGCAGCCGCGCGCGCCCTCGTCGCCAGGCCGGCAACCGAAACGGTCAGGGCTCCTCCTAGTGCGGCAATGGCAGCCGCGCTGACCGCACCGCGCAGGCCGAGGCGCGGAATCAGCACCAGGCCGCCAAGGAGGGACCCGGCAATCGCGCCCGACGTGTTGGCCAGATAGAGAAAAGCGATGACTCGCGGCCCCTGCTCCACGTTACGGGCCGCCAGCGCGATTCCGAGCGGAAACATCGCGCCGAGCGCGACGGTCACGGGCAGGAGAATCGCCGCAACCAGGACCGACTGACCCAACACGATGCCGAACAGACTCGCGCCCGGGCTCGCTGCTGCTTCGGCAGCCCAGACCGGCAGGCGGTTGACGACGGGCGCAACGGAGGCGGCCCCGACAGTCGTCAGCATCAGGGCACCCGCTAGCCAGGCCACTGGCCGCCGGACATGGGCGGCAACGCGGCTCCCGACGACTGCTCCCAGCGCGATCCCGCCGATGAAGGCGCCGAGCATGGCGCTGAAGGCGTAGGTCGTCGGTCCGATCACGAGGACCAAAACCCGCGTCCACACGACCTCGTAGCACATTCCTGCCAACCCGGAAACACAGAGGGCAATGGCGGCAAGGGCCGGGTGAGCCGCGGTCGCGGGCGCGGACCCGAGCGCCTTCGCGGGCGAAGCCTTCGCGCGCTTCGGACGGCCTTTCGTCTTCCCGGCGGCCCGCGCCGCGGCCCCGCGCGCAGAGCCGGAGCTTTGCGGTCGCGCTGCATCAGACGTCTCGCTGCAACCGTGGCGCTGGCGAAGAGCAAGCCCGAGGGCCGCTCCAGCGGCAGCCATGTTCAGCGCCACGCCCGTCATCGTGGCCAGCCTCAGCCCCAGCGCCGGCAGCACGAAGAAGCCCGCTGCCAGTGCCCCGGCCGCAGCGCCAATCGTGTTCACGGCGTAGAGCCCGCCCGCTTCTGCACCGGCTCTCGCAGCGCTCGAGAGTACCGACCGCGCGGCCACCGGAAACGCAGCCCCCATCAGGAAAGCCGGCGGCGTGACAGATAGCAAAGCCGCGGCAAGCCGCATGAGGGAGAACACCACTCCCCCCCTGCCGCCTGCATAGGCCCCCATGAGCAACGGGTCGAATGCCGACATTACCCAGGGGAGGACGATCGCGGACAGCGCAACGGCGCCTTCAACGCCCGCGTACAACTGAAGAGCCGCTCGCGGCGAGACACTCGACGCCATGCGGCCTCCCGCCAGCGCCCCTAGGGCCATTCCGCCCATGTAGGCGGCGAGGATCGTGCTGACGGCGGCGGTCGTCGAACCGAGGTGCAAGCCGAGGAGCCGCGTCCAGGCCACCTCGTATATCAGGCCCGCAGCTCCGGACAGAGTGTACGCGGCGTAGAGGACCCAGCGCGATGACATTCAACCCTGCGAGGTTGCGGGCCGGCCGCCGATGGACGACAGCAGCCTGCCGACGACCTCGTCACCAGCAGGCTGCGTGCCGGCCCGTTCAGACGCGACGACGCGAGAGTCTACCAGCTGAACTTCGCGCCAAAGCGGAGAACCCGCGGCGGCAGGACGGCAATGGGCCACTGGTAAGTGCTGCCCGAGGCCGTGTTGATGTCCGTCTCCGCGTTGGAGTTCGTGATGTTGAACATGTCGATCACTACGGAAACCGTCATCCCTCGATCCAGCGGGAACCGCTTCTCCGCTCGCACGTCGAAGATGAGCGGCGCCTCCATCCGGCGAGTCCCGGTCGGCTCGATCTGAACGGTCTGCGAGCCGTAGTTCATGGAAACGCTGGCCCGGCGCCCGTAAGGAGTGCCTGACTGGTAGCGCACGAGCGGCGTCAGCCGGATGCCCCAGCCGGGTTCGTACGAGCCGGTGAACTTGATGAACGACATCGAGATGAAATCGCTCTGCGGCGCGCCGTTGGGGTTGTACGGGATGCTGTTGAAGTCGTTCCGCCACGTCACGGCGTAGCTGGCGGACATCGACCACCTGTTGCTGAACCGCCTGTTCGCGACTATCTCGATGTTCCTCGCCTCCTCGTTGTAGTCCGGAACGTTCATGTAAACGGTCTTCGTCTGCCCTATGAGCGCCGGATCGAGGTTCAGCAGATTGAGCATCTCGCCGTCATCGGCCGTCCCGAGCTTGCCGTCCGGGCCCGGATCCTGCCGCTGAACAGGGATGTTGTACGCCTCCGGAGGCGTGAGGACGTTGCGCGAGGTCAGGATCCGAGAGTGCCTGTTCCAGACGAAGCCGGCGCGAACGCCGAACCGCTCCGCCAGTTGCCGCTCGAACCAGAACGTCACCTGGTCGGTGTAGGTGTCCTTGGCATCCGGATCGATGTCCTGTGTGGCTACCCCTCCGCGCGTGCCGAGAAGCGTACCTTCCTCTCCAGGGTCCCACACGCCGTTGCCGTTGATGTCCGTCCACCGATAACGCCGCCATGTCGGCGGGTTGTTCGGCGTCGCGACCAGCGTCAGCTCCCGTGCCGACTTGTTCCAGTAGTAACGTCCGTAACTCGCCTTCAATACGTTCCTGGCTCCTCCGGTGACGTCCCAGGAAACGCCGAACCGCGGCGCGAGCACGTTCCAGTTGGTCAGCTCTCTTCCCGGGTAGGAGTCCGCTGTGAAGAACCTGCTCGCAGGTCTCTGCTGGTCCGGGTACATGTGCCGGTAATGGTCGTACCTCAGCCCGAGGTTGAAGGTGAGCCGGTTACGCGTCCACGTGTCGGAGGCGTAGACGCTGTACCAGTAGAGACGGTTGTCCGAGTCGAGCCCGGACGCCAGGAAGTAGACTTCGCTGGGCACGCGATTCCGCAGTATGTGGACGATGTTGCCCGGGTATGCGTCGTACCACTTCTCCCTCGACTGATCCTTCTGGATCTCGTAGCCGACCTTGATGTTGTGGCTGCCGCCCAAGCTATCGTTGAAGTAGCTGAGCGCTCCCGTCGTCTGCGGCCTGTTTTGGTGCCGCATCCAGTCACGGTTTCCGCCGAATACTTCGTTCGTGGTGAGGTCCTCCTTGCGAGGATCGGTCGAACGCGGCGACTGGTTCCAGTCGTCGAACCAGTGCCCGATTCGCGCCTCGGCGAAGAGGTTGCTGCCAAAGGTCTTGTTCCACTCGAGCTTCCAGACCCAACCCGGGTTCCACTGGTCCCAGCAGCTCTTGGTTCCTTCCTGGAAACCGGTGTTGCCCAGCTGAAACGAATCGTGGCGGTAGGGCTGTTTCTTCAAGCCGTACATGCCGTAGGCGATCACCTTGTTGTTGGCCGGCAGCATGTAGGTGAGCTTCGTCGTGAAGTCCTGAATCGTGGTCAGGAAGGGCTTTTCCTTGAGCGTCGGGTACATGAACTCGATGTGCTGCTGGCGGTATGAGGCGTAGAACCAGAACTTGTCCTTCGCGATCGGTCCGCCGGCCCCGGCGTTGAGGTCCCTGTTGACGTGGACTATGTTGCCATCCTTGCGGACGCCTCGCGCGATCTGCTGGTCGGTGATATTGCGCCACTGCAGGTTCTTGTTCTCGTAGTCGGTATAGAAGTCGCCGTGGAACGTGTTCCCGCCCGACTTGCTCACGAACACCTGCATGACGCCCGGCGTCGCCATCTCCGCTCCCTGAGCCGCCGTCTGCACGTTGACTTCCTCGAACGAACCGTAGTCGTAGTAGAAGCCCACCGAGCCACTCCCCTCGAGGCCGATGATCCCCTCGATGAGCGGCTTTGTCTGCCCGCTCACGCCGTACGCCCGGTAACCCGTCTGGGTGCCGGCAGTGGAGCCGCCAACGTCGATGCGGCTCATCTGTACGGCTGGCGATGCAGACAGGATCGCCCACATGTCGCGCGCTGTCGGGATGGACGCGAGGGCATCCTTCGAGAAGCTGGTCTGCACGCGCGCGTTCACCGCGTCCACAACCGGTGTCGTGCCGACCACCTCTACGGTTTCAGCCACCGTGGACACCTTCAGCTGCACGTCCACGGTCGCGGTGAAGTTGGCCGTCAGGATGATGCCTTCGCGAACCAGCGTCCCGAAGCCCGACAGGGTGAACGTGACGCGGTACTCGCCTGGCGGAAGCGACTGGAACCGGTACACGCCCGCCTCGTTCGTGACCGCGGTCTGGGAGCCCATCAGGGATTGGCTCTGAACCGTTACGGTGACGCCGGGCAGGATTGCCCCGGTCTCGTCGGTTACCTTGCCCCAGATCGACCCCGCTGTGGTCGTGCCTCCAGCCTGGGCCCACGCCATCGAAGTCGTGAGTACCAGGAGCAGCGAGGCCATGAGAGCTTTCTGCAGCATGGCCACAACTCCTCTCCTCGCTCGGCTTGCTTTTGTGCCTTGGTGGTTCTTGCGGTGCTCACTATACGCGAAAACCTGGCCGCCGGGTAAGGTGGCGCTCCGTTTCGCGCCGATGCCAAGAGCCGGGCCGGGCCATCAGGCAAGGACCCTGCAATCCGACCGGGCCTCACGGCCGGAAGCGCCGGATTACCATAGGGGGTCGGCCGGTCGGCCTTCAAGGAGGCCCCATGGACTGGATCACGAACCCGGAGGTCTGGGTCGCGCTCGTCACGCTTACCACCCTCGAGATAGTCCTCGGCGTGGACAACGTGATCTTCATCTCGATAGTGGCTGGCAAGTTGCCCAAGCCCCAGCAGGGTCGCGCGCGCAGATTGGGATTGCTCGCCGCGATGTTCATGCGCGTCGCGCTCCTCTTCTCGATCGCGTGGGTCATCCGCCTCACCACCCCGCTTTTCGGCGTCCTGGGGCAGGAGATCTCCGGGCGCGACCTCATCCTGCTCCTCGGCGGGTTGTTCCTCCTCGGCAAGGCGACCTGGGAAATACACGAGAACCTCGAGGGGAAGGCCGCCCACGAACCGGCAAGGCACGCAGCGTCGTTCGGAGGCGTGATCCTGATGATCATGCTCCTCGACATCGTCTTCTCGCTGGACTCGGTCATCACGGCAGTCGGGATGGCGCAGCAGCTCGGCGTGATGGTGGCGGCCGTGGTCATCGCTGTGGGCGTGATGCTGGTGGCGGCGGGGCCGATCGCCACGTTCGTCGATCACCATCCGACGGTGAAGATTCTCGCGCTGAGCTTTCTCCTGCTCATCGGTGTCTCGCTGGTCGCCGAGGGCCTCGATCACCACATCCCGAAGGGCTACATCTACTTCGCGATGGCTTTCTCGGTGTTCGTCGAGATGATCAACCTGCGCGTCCGCGCCAGGGGCGAGCCGGTAAGCCTCCAGCGGACCTACCATCGCGACCTTGCGCCGGCACGAGTTGAGCCCGCTCCGGCGAGGGCAGGCGGGGAAGGCGCGAAGGGCGGCAACCGGCGCCGCAGCCGGAAGTGAGCGGGAAGGCTGTAACCACGCGAGAGGTTCGAGAGGTGACGATGCGCATCGGCGTGGATCTCGGCGGAACGAAGATAGAGGCGGCCGCGGTGGACCGCGACGGGCGAATCCTCTGCCGGCACCGCGTCACGACGCCCCGCGACGACTACCGCGGAACGCTCGAGGCCATTGCCCGCCTCGTCGGCCGCGTCGAACGCGAAATCGGCGAACGGGTTCCCGTCGGCGTAGGCATGCCGGGGACAATCTCGCCGGCAACCGGACTCGTCAAGAACGCCAACTCCGTGTGGCTGAACGGCCGGCCACTCGACAGGGATCTCGAGGAACTCCTCGGGCGCCCGGTCCGGTTCGCCAACGACGCGAACTGCTTCGCGCTCTCGGAGGCCCGGGGCGGCGCGGCGTCCGGAGCCCGCGTGGTCTTCGGCGTGATCGTCGGGACCGGTACGGGAGGCGGCATCGTCGTCGATGGCAAGGTGCTGACCGGGCCGAACGCAATTGCAGGCGAGTGGGGCCACAATCCGCTGCCCTGGCCGGCACCATGCGAGCTGCCCGGCCCGCTGTGCTACTGCGGGCATCACGGCTGCATCGAGACTTTCCTGTCCGGACCTGGCCTCGCGAGGGATCACGAGGCGGCAGCCGGCGAGCTCGTTGCCCCGGTGGACATCGAGCGCCGCGCGGCTCAGGGGGACCCGGCCGCCCACGACAGCCTGGCGCGATACGAAGACAGGATGGCCCGGTCACTCGCAACTGTCATGAACATCCTCGACCCCGACGTCGTCGTTCTAGGCGGCGGGATGTCGAAGCTCGCACGCCTGTACGAGAACGTGCCGCGGCGCTGGGGGCGCTACCTCTTCACTGATCGTGTGGACACGAAGCTGGTCCCACCGGCCTTCGGGGACTCGAGCGGTGTCCGAGGTGCCGCCTGTCTCTGGGACCAGGTGCCGCGGTGAAACCCGATCACAGTCTGTGGAACTTTGCGGGCGGCGCGACCCGTCTCATGGGAGTAGGCGATGAGCGAGCCTTTCCACGCATGTCGAAGGTCGAATGCATGATGTCGAAGCCTGCGCCGTCGCGCGCATTTCAGGTGGCCTTTCTCGCTTCCGCCGCCTTCGTCGCCGCCGGTGCGGTGGCGCTCCCCGCTTTGGCCCAGTCCCTGAAGCAGCCCGCAGGGGAGAACGATCTGGACAGGTTCATGGCGAAGGTGCTGGAGCGCCGCGAGGAGAACTGGAAGACTCTGCACGACTACGTGCTGGATGAGGTCGAGCGCTTCGAGCTCGTTGGGCCCGGCGGCATCCGCCTGCACGGCATGAACCGGGAATTCACGTGGTACGTCCGCGACGGCTACTTCATACGGAGCCCGGTCCGCTTCGACGGGGTGACGCTGGCGGAGGACAAGCGCCGCGGCTACGAGGAGCGTTGGTTGAGCGAGGAGAAGGAGCGCGAACGGCGCGAAAAGGAAGAGCAGGAGAAACCCGACGCCAGACGCGGGGTCACGCCGGGCGATCCGTCGCTCGACGGGTTCGTCAGCGAGCGAGGCGAGCCGCGTTTCGTGTCGGAGGCCTACTTCCTCAAGTTCAAGTTCGAGCCGGGCAACTACTACTTCGCAGGGCGCGAGCAGCTCGACGGCCGTGAGGTGGTCCGCATCGAGTACTATCCGACGCGCCTTTTCAGCGGCGCTGGGCAACGGAGCGAGGAAAGAGGCCGACAGGAGGCGCGCAAGGAAGTTGCCGGTAAGGGTCCCGGCGAGCCAGGCGAGAGGCGCCGAGCGATGGATGAAGACGAGTTCGAACGCAAGATGAACAAGGTCGCGGTCGTCACGCTGTGGGTCGATCCTTCGGAGTACCAGATAGTCCGCTACACGTTCGACAACGTCGATTTCGGCTTCCTGCCGGGGCGATGGCTCGTTCGCGTGGACGCCGTCAAGGCGACGATGACGATGACGCGTGTCTTCGATGGCGTGTGGCTGCCGAAGCGGCTGAACATGGAGGCCGGCATCACGCTGGCGAGCGGCAGTTATCGCTTGAGCTACGGGAGGGACTTCTCGGAATACCGCCGGGCCGAGACGAGCGCCCGCATTCGAGGCTACCGGGGGAGCGACGAGCGATGACCGAGCAGCGGGGTCCTCGCCGGAGCAGGGAGCGCTGCTGCGTCGCCATCGGCCGGCTCTTCGTCGCCGGCGCTCTCGCCGTCCTGCTCGTGCCTGTTCCCTTGTGGGCGCAGACGCTCGCGGAGATTCGCGTTCACGGCAACCACACGACGCCGGATTCAGACGTGGTGGCCATGGCCGGCGTCGCTGTTGGCTCCCCGGTCGGTCCGGCCACCGCCGCCGAGGTCGCCGAGCGCCTGCGCGCTACCGGCCGATTCGAGGAGGTGGACGTCCGCCTCCGTTACCGCGCGCTTTCCGAAACTGGCGACGTCTCACTGGTCATCGTCGTGCGCGAGCACCCGGCAGCCGACATCGGGCCCCGGGCGCCGGTCCTCGCACCCGTCGTGCGTACGCTCGGAAGAGGCATGTTCCTGCCCATCCTCGACTACGCCGACGGCTACGGTGTCACCTACGGCCTTCGAACCACTTTCCCGAACACGCTGGGCCGGGACAGTCGCCTTTCGGTGCCCCTGTCGTGGGGCGCCACGAAGCAGGCCGCAGTGGAAATCGGCAAGACGGTCGCGGCGCAGTCGGCAACCAGGCTGGAGGGCGGTGTCACGATCTCGCGCCGGGAGAACCCCTTCTACCGGCTGCAAGACGACCGGCGCGAAGCGTGGCTCGCCTTCTCTGGTGCCGTTGCAGGCGGATTGCGGGCAAGCCTCCACAGCAGGCTTGCCCGCGTCACTTTCGGGCCGGCCACCGATCGCGTGTTCGCCTGGGGAGCAAGGCTCACCATCGACACGCGCAGAGATCCCGTCTTCCCCCGAAACGCGGTGTACGGAAGCGCGGGCTGGGAGCGGCTCGACCCGCGCGGGCCGGCCACCGTCAACAAGTACCGGGTCGAGGGCCGCGCCTATATCGGGCTGCCAGGGCAGGCTGTCGTGTCCGTCCGGGCGCTGCACGGCCGCGCCGATGGCCCGCTGCCGGCCCACGAGAGGCTGCTTCTCGGCGGAGGAGCCTGCGCTGGCGCGTGCGTTCCGGGCGGCGCCGCTCCGGATGCGCCGGACACTTTCACTCTGCGCGGGTATCGCGCCGGCAGCTTCGCCGGAGACAAGGTAGTCGCCGGCTCGATCGAGCTTCGCGTCCCGCTGGATTCGCCGTTGTCGATGGGCAAGGCCGGCGTCAGCTTCTTCGTCGATACCGGCGCGGCCTGCGACTACGGCGCAAGGCTTCGCCAGGCCCGCTTCAGGCACGGCGTTGGGGGCGGCCTGTTCCTGCTCGTGAGCGTATTCCAGGTAAGCGCCGAGCTCGGCGTTCGCGCCGGCGGCGGCACGAGGTTCCACGTCCTGTCGGGCTTCCAGTTCTGAGTCGCGCCCGGCGGGCACATCGTGCTTTTTCGGCCATCCTCTTTCGGCTAGACTCTCCTGCGCCCCCTTCCGAGGCTTCCCGTCAGTAAACGCCTGCGAGGGAACTCAGATGACCATCCGCGCGCAAGCAACTCCGCCGCTGTCGCATCGGCTCGCTCTCATCGCCATAGTCGCCCTCGTCGGATTCGCTCCTGCCGTCGAGCTGCCGCACGCGCAGGCCCCGGCGAAGAAAGCGATGTCCATAGACGACTACACCAAGTGGAGGAGGATCGCAGGAGAAGAGATCTCCCCCGACGGCAAGTGGGTCGCCTACACGCTTCAGTTGACCAACGTGATCCCTGCCGAGTCGAAGCCCGTCCTCCACATCCTCGACCTGGACAGCGGCCAGGAGGTGACCGTCGCCGATGCCACCGAACCGTCCTTCTCCCCCGACTCGCGCTGGATCGCCTACCAGGTCGACCCGGGGGCAGCGCAGCGTGCGCGGTCCGCCCGTGCAGGGTCGGGGGGAGGCGGCGCGACGGAGCCGGGCGGCGCACCGGCAACCCCCGCCAGCCCGACACAGCCTGGTACCGCCGGGTCGCAGGGAGGCCAGGCGGGCAGGGGCGGGCCGGCGCCTGTCGTCCCACCCAGGCGCGTGGAGCTTCGAAACCTGGCCACCGGCGAAGTGCGTTCGTGGCAGGACATCGGCACGTTCGCTTTCTCGGCCAACTCCACCCACATGTTCCTCAGGCGGCGTGGCGGCGAGGCACAAGCCTCGGCAGGACGCCGCGGCGGCGGCACGGAGCAGCCGCCCGCTGCAGGCGGCCGCGGCGGGGCGGCGGAGACACCGTCCGGCCCTCGCGGAGCGGACACTGTGCTGCTCGACCTCAGGAACGGCCGCCACGTGCTCCTCGGCAGCGTGGCCGACATCGCCTTCAACCGCACGGGCGAGCTCCTCGCCTACACGGTTGACGCCGCCGTGAAAGACGTCAACGGCCTCTTCGTCTTCGACACGCGGACCGGGCTGACGGCAGTCCTCGACAACTCGGCGAAGAGCTACAACCGCCTCACCTGGAACGAGGAAGGAAACGCCGTCGCCGTGCTCCGCGGCAGCGACGTCGAGAAGATGAGGGAGAGGGACAACGTCTTGCTCGCGTTTCCGGACGTACCGGCCGCCTTCGACGAGGAGACCGGCGGGTCCGAGGCGGTCGTGCTGGATCCGGCGAAGGCCGAGGGCTTCCCGAAAGGCTGGGTCATCAGCGACCGTGCCACTCTCCAGTGGAGCGAGGACAACAAGCGCATATTCTTCGGTGCAAAGGCGCAGGTGCCGACGCCCCCGAACAGCCGCCGGTCGACGGACGAAGCGCCCGACGTCGACGTGTGGAACACTGCCGACGACCGCGTGCAGTCGCTGCAGATGATTCGCGCGAACCAGGACCGCAACTTCACCTTCCGGCAGGCGTTCGACGTCGCCGCACAGAGGTTCGTCAAGCTCGCGGACGAGACGATGAGGGATCTGGAAATCGGGCCCGACGGCAAGTGGGCGATCGGCCGCGACCAGCGCGCCTACCTTCGCGACCAGAAAAAACAGCCGGCAGCCGACTTCTACCGGGTGAACACGAGCACCGGCGAACGAACCCTGATCCTGAAGGGACATCTCACCGGCGCTCACGTCTTCGGCATTTCGCCTCACGGGAAGCACTTCCTGTACTGGAAAGATGCCTCGTTCCACGCCTACGACCTCGATGCCGGGACGACGCGGACGCTCGCGCCGAAAGCGCCGGTGAGCTTCGTCAATACGGAAGACGACCACCCGGGAACCAAGCCGTCCTATGGCATCGCCGGCTTCACGAGCGACGGCCGCGGCCTGATCGTCAACGACCGCTACGACCTCTGGCTGCTGCCGCTCGACGGTTCCGAAGCGAAGTGCATCACTGCAGGTCTCGGCAACAAGAACGAAGTCCGCTTTCGCCTTGTGCGAACGACCCCCGACGACCCGACGACTCTGCGCGCGGCCGGGCCTCGCGGCACGTTCGACCTGTCGAAGCCACTCACCCTCTCGGCCTATGGCCAGTGGACCAAGAAGGCAGGCTTCTACGAGCTCGCGGGGGGCCGGATGAAGGAACTCATCTACGAGGACGCTTCCTTCAGCACCCCCGTCAGGGCGCTGAAGGCGGACCGGTTCCTCTTCACGCGCCAGACGTTCATCGAGTTCCCCGACCTGCGGGTCTCGGGGCCCGGCTTTGCCGGCTCGAAGAAGATCTCCGATGCCAACCCGCAGCAGAAGGATTTCATCTGGGGCCACCGCCTGCTGTTCGACTTCAAGAACAGGGACGGCGTACGCCTGCAGGGAGTCCTGACAATCCCGGACGACTACAAGCCTGGCGAGAAGCGGCCGATGATTGTGACCTTCTACGAGAAGAACTCGCAGAACCTCCACGTTCACGTGCCGCCCGTCTACATGGTCAGCATGGGCCGCATGCCGACGCAGGCCGTCAGCAACGGCTACCTCACGATGATGCCCGACATCCACTTCCGCACCGGCTCGTCCCACAGCGACATGCTCGAGTGTGTGGAGGCTGCGACCCGCAAGGTGATCGAGATGGGCTACGCCGACCCGAAGCGCATAGGCGTCACCGGCCACAGCTACGGGGGCGAGGGCGCGGCCTACGTCGGGACGATGTCGAAGATGTTCGCGGCGGTCGGGATGGGAGCGGGGGTTGTCGATCTCTACAACGACTTCAACATGAACTGGGGCTGGACTTACCAGGCCCCGGGCGGAAGCGGCGACACGGCGTTCAACTACTACCTGTACAGCCAGGGACGATGGGGTTTCTCGCCGTGGGATCAGCCGGACAGGTACCGCAACGAGTCGGCGCTGACGTGGGCGCCGAGGGCGACCGCACCGTTCCTGATCATGCACGGCACTGCGGACCCTACCGTCGGCTTCATCAACGGCCTCGCCTTCTACAACGCGCTTCGCTACAACGAAAAGAAGGCGGTACTGCTGGCCTACCCGGGTGAGGGCCACCACCTCGGCGGCATCGCGAACCAGAAAGACCTGACGATCCGGTTCATGGAATTCTTCGATCACTACCTGAAGGGTGCGCCCGCGCCGAAGTGGCTCTCGGAGGGCAGGCCATTCCTGGAGAAGGAGGCCGAGCGGGGACGTTGAGGCAGGCGGCGGCGGGACTGAGGGACGAGGACCTGGGGAACGGGAGGGCGTGTTCGGAGGCTCGCTGGAAGTCGCGCACCGGAGGTGGCTCATGTCGACAGAGCGGCGCACGTCCCGTGCCAGATTGGCGCTCGTCGTCTTCGGACTCTGCTCTGCTGTAGGCTCGACGGCGGGGCAGGACCAGGCGGGGAAGCCCCCCGATGACTTCACCATGGCCCTCACGGGTGATTCGATCATCACGCGCAGGCTCTCGGTGTACAAGGAGCCGGCTTTCCTGGAGATGATCGAGCTCGTCCGCGGCGCCGACGTGGCGTTCACCAACCTGGAGATGCTCTTCCACGATTTCGAGCCGTACCCGATGAACGAGAGCGGGGGCACCTACATGCGCGGCGAGCCGGCTCTGGCGGAGGAACTGGTGTGGGCCGGCTTCGACATGGTGGCTCGTGCCAACAACCACACCGGCGACTACGGCGCCGAGGGCATGCGCCTGACGACCGCCCATGTCGCCAAGGCGGGGCTGGTCCAGGCGGGCGTTGGAGAGAACCTCGCCGAAGCGCGCGAGCCGAAGTTCGTCGAGACCGCCAAGGCACGTGTCGCGCTGGTTGCCGCCGCGTCCACCTTCACAGACCACTCGCGCGCGGGGCACGCGCGGGGCGGCGTGCGAGGACGCCCGGGCCTCAGCCCACTGCGCTTCACGACTTCCTATCGGCTGCCGCGTGAGCGCCTGGAGCAGCTACAGGCAGTCGCCAAGGAAGCTGGTCGCGCGACCACGATCCGGGACGGCGCGCTCACGTTCTTCAACACGCGGTTCGTGGCTGGCGACGCGCCGGGCGCGGTTTCCGAGCCGCGCGAGGAGGACGTGGAAGAGATTGCCGCCGCGGTGCGAAGCGCCAGCAAGCTTGCCGACTACACCATCGTTTCGCTGCACTCGCACGAATCGGACGGGGACCGAACCGCACCCGCCCGGTTTCTCGTCGAAGCCGCTCACGCGCTCGTTGACGCCGGGGCCGACGTGATCGTCGGGCACGGGCCGCACAGGCTCCGCGGGATCGAGATCTACAAGGGCAAGCTGATTCTCTACAGCCTCAGCGACTTCATCTTCCAGAACGAGACTCTGCTCCGTCTGCCCAGCGAGAACTTCGAGACCTACAATCTCGGGCCGGAAGCGCAGGTGTCGGACTTCAATGATCGTCGTTACGACAACGACAGGCGCGGCTTCCCGGTGGACCGCGAGGTGTGGGAGTCAGTGGTGGCGGTGCCGCGGTGGCGCGGCCGGAGGCTGGTCGCCGTGGAGCTGCACCCGATAGGTCTCGGCTTCGGGCAACCGGCGGCGCGGCGGGGCCGGCCGATGCTTGCAGATGGAGAACTCGCTCAGAAGATAATCGCCGACCTCTCGGAACGGTCGAAGCGCTTCGGCACGAAGATCGAGTTCAGCGGCGGAATCGGGCACGTTGTGCTGGAGAAAAACGTCGGAACCGGACCGAAACATGAGTAGCCCAGCGCCCTGGTGGCGGCAGGCACCGGTTTCGCCAGTGACACGAGGCACCTGACGGGGCGAAGTCAGCTTGGAGGTCGACCTGCTATCCGCGACATGCGACAGCTCGTCGCCCCTGCAAGTGATTCTCGGTGCGGGAGGCGCCATCGGCACGCCGCTGGCCGAAGATCTCGTCGCTCGCGGTGCTCCGGTCCGGGCCGTGTCCCGAAGCGGACGGGGGCCGACCGGCGTGGACGTGCTCGAGGCCGATCTCACCGATCCAGCTTCCGTTCTCCGTGCAGTCGATGATGGCGCCGTCGTCTATCTCCTTGCAGGGCTTGCCTACGATCGGCGCGTATGGCGCGAGACCTGGCCGAGAATAATGCGGAACGTCGTCGCGGCGTGCTCGGCGAAGCGGGCCCGCCTGGTCTTTCTCGACAACGTTTACGCGTACGGAAGGGTGAACGGCTGGATGACCGAGGCGACGCCCGCCCGCCCGTCCAGCGCCAAGGGAGCAATCCGGGCGGAAATCGCGGCCTTCCTCGAAAGGGAGGTTGACGCAGGGCGGCTGACCGCCCTCATTGCTCGCGCCGCCGATTTCTACGGGCCGCACAGCGACAGGACGAGCATGCCGGCCATCCTCGTCTTCTCACGCCTGGCCGCCGGCAAGCGCGCGCAGATCTTGGTCGACCCACAAGCCCTCCATTCGTACACCTACACTCTCGATGCGGCGCGAGGCATTCAGCTGCTTGCCGCGACACCGGACGCCTTCAACCAGGTGTGGCACCTGCCGACCGCGCGCCCGCCGGTGAGCGGCGCAACCTTCGTGGAGCTCGCGGCCGGGGAACTCGGAGTTCCGCCGAAGTACACGGTCGTTCCAGCGTGGACGGTCAGGGCGGCGGGGATCTTCAGCACGCTGATGCGCGAGCTCGGCGAGATGCTGTACCAAAACGACAGCGACTACCTGTTCGACTCGTCCAAGTTCGAGCGCCGTTTCGGCTTCACCCCCACGACCTACGAAGACGGCATCAGGACGACTGCCCGTACGTTCCGGGTTCCTTCCCGAGCAGCCAGCGATCGAACCAGCCGATGATGTGCTGGAGGCGCTCGACGCGGTGCCACGGCTTGCCGGAGCGCGAAAGCTCGTGGTTCTCGCCCGGGAACCGCACCATTGCGGTGGGACGCTTGAGGTACTTGAGCGCGCGGAACAGCGGCTCTCCACCAGCCGACGGCGGAGTGCGCCAGTCCTCGTCGCCGAGGATGAAGAGAAGCGGGGTCTGTATCTTCTCCACATGGGTGATGGGCGATCGCCGCACGAAGTCCCCCGCGTCCTCGAAGGGCGCCTTCCGGAACCAGGTGGGCCGGAAGAGCGTGAAGTCGGCCGTGTACCAGAAGTTCGACCAGTCGGAAATGTCGCGTTGTGAAACCGCGGCCTTGAATCTGGTCGTCTGGCACACGACCCAGTTGGTCAGCAGCCCGCCGCCGCTTCCACCCGTCACACCCATGCGGGCAGTGTCCACGTAGCCGCGGTTGACCACGGTGTCCACACCCGCCATCAGGTCCTTGTAGTCATCGCCCGGATAGGCGAACTGGATGCTGTTGCCGAACTCCTGACCGTAGTTCGAGCTTCCGCGAGGGTTCGTGAACAGCACCACGTAGCCGCGGGCCGCCATCACCTGGAACTCGTGCGTGAAGGTGTGGCCGTAGGCCGAATGCGGGCCGCCGTGAATCTGGAGGATCATCGGGTGCCTGCGTGACGGGTCGAAGGACGGCGGCTTCAGGATCCAGCCTTGGATCTTCTTGCCATCGAAGCTGGCGTACCAGATCTCCTCAGGCTCGCTCAACTCGAGCTTCGCGAAGAGTTCGTCGTTGAAGCTTGTGAGCCGCTTGGACGCGCCTGACGCCACGTCCACCGCGTAAAGGTCGCCCAGCACCGTCTGCGTCGAGAGAACCACAGCGAGCCTGGCCGCACGGTCGTCGGCCGTGTACGACATTACCTCCTGGTGGCCGGAGGTGAGCGCGGCGATGTTCCCCGTCGCAGCGTCTATCCGCTTCAGGTTCGCATCGCCCTGCTCGCCGGCCCTGACGATGATCGACCTGCCATCGGATGTCCACAGCGGGTCGGCCGGGTGCGCGCCGCGCGGCGCGCGCTGGTCGCCGCCAATCGAGCCGCCAATATCGAAGTCGTACGATGCGGTCAGATTCCGGGGCGTGCTCCCGGAAAGGTCCGAGACGAAGAGATCCGGCTGACTGTAGGACCGTTCCGGCTGCCCGTGCAGACGACCGATGAATGCGAGGCGCTTGCCGTCGGGCGACTCCGCCCAGCTGCCGATGGTCCCATCGATGCTGGTGATCAGCCGGGGCTCGCCCCCGGCCCTGTGCACCTCGTACAGATCGCTGTCGCTCGGCAGGTAGTAGGGCTCCTCGCGCCTGTCGGAAACGAAGTAGATCGAGTTCCCATCCTTCGACCAGCCGAAGTTGCTGGCGGGGAACCTCCCCGACGTCAGGCGGCGCGGCTGTCCGGGCTCCTCACCAGGGGCAGGCACGGCAACGGTCCAGATGTGAGAAGGATGCTCGCGATCGACGTAGCCTGATCCAGGGACGCCGTTTGCACGGTAGACGGCCTCCGTGATTACCTTGACGTCGCTCACCCGCTCATTGCGCTTTGCCGGCTTGCTTTTCTCTTCTTCCTGCACCGCCCTCTCGGCTTCTTCCGGCGTCGCGCTGGACGAGAAGGCAATCGTCGTCCCGTCCGGAGACCACTCGGGGTTCCCGGCGCCCCGCGGCACGTTCGTGATGGCGCGCGGTTCACCGCCGGCAGTTGCCATCAAGTAGATCTGAGGCGGCTGGCGGCGGCCGCTCTCCTCGGCGGAACGCACGAAAGCGAGGTGGCGATTGTCCGGAGACCATCGTGGCGCGGTGTCGTTCGGGCCGCTCGTGAACGGCCGGGGCGGCTCCGAACCATCGGCCGCAGCCACCCAGATGGCTGTCTTGTACTGGTCCCCGGCTTCGTCCACCTCCACGCGCACGAAGGCAACCTGCCGGCCGTCGGGCGCCATCTGCGGGTCCGCGACCCATACGAACGAGAAGATGTCCTTCTCAGTGATCCCCCGCTTTCCTGTCGATCTTTCCTGGGCGGCCGGCAGGGCCGCGAAAGTCACTATCGCCAGCACGAGGATGCCTGTGCGACGGCCAACGCAGATCATCGGAACGCTCCTCTACGCACCGCGCGATCGTACCTCATGTCGGCAAAGACCAGGCGCCGCCGCGGGCCGGATGGCGCAACGCGCTCGACAGGGACGCCGAGACCCGAATGGAGCGCACGCCCGAATGAAAGCCCCCATCGAACGAAGGCATGCGTTCCGCGCTACCAAAGGCCCCTCGACGACGGTTCGAGGACCGGAGGCACGTAACAGGATCCCGCGTCGACTTCGCGACGCGCAACGCCATCGAACACGCGCAGAGCGCCGTCCCTTCACTTTCCGCGGAGGCGCACAATCCGTCCTATGAGCGCCGGATCGTTCGGCAACTGACCCGCAGCGGGCAACCGCGGCACGAGGTCAGCCCACTGCGGCTCCCTGGCGAAGACCTGTTCGAAGATCGGAACCGCCTCCGCTTCGCGCCCGATCGAGACCATCGTCACCGCCTGCCAGAACGGCAGTTCCAGGATCTCGGGCGCCAGCTTCGCGGCAGCAGCGTACTCCTTCAACGCCTCGTCGATCTTCTTCTCCGCCACCAGCTCATCACCGCGGTTCGCGTGCGCGTAGGCACGCTGCAGGCGCACGAGACGGCGGAGCTCGGCGAGCGGGTCCGGGTGGTCTTCGACACGCAGGTCGAAAAGGCGGTCCGCTCCGGCCCACGGCCGCCCGGTCGAAACCGGCGCGACGACGAGGATTGCGGCCGACTGCCTGCCCCGAAGATCTCCGCCCGCCGCCTGCGCCGCGTCCAGAGCCGCCAGCATCCGGTCGACGAGGTCTCCTTCGGTCCTCTCGAAGGCCTCCGCCATTGCCGGCCACACGCGGTCGTTCGCCATGATGTTCGCCTGGACGGAGTACTGCTCGCCTACCTTGTGCCCCGCCGCGGCGATCGCGAGCTTGCCCGTGTGTGCCGCAACCCTGCCACGGCTGTCCAGTATCGCGACCTGGCGCACCTCGCGCTTCTCGTCGGCCGCCACCAGGCGCTCCAGCGCCTCAGGGGCGCTCACTCCCGACCGCAGCAGCTCCAGTGCTTTCGGTCCGTAAGCAGGCTCCACGAAAGACTGCGTGGCGACGACACCCGTGCCTGCTTCGCCCCACGTCACGATGGAGCCAACCGAAAACCAGTGCGACTGCACCGCGACGCCCATCTGCCCCGTCTTGGCATCGCGTGCGACGATGGAGTAGGTGTGCACAGGGCGATCGGCTGCCGCCGGAGCGGCGAACGAGACGAGCAGCCAGCCGGTCACGGCCAC
Organism: Vicinamibacterales bacterium; assembly: GCA_041947015.1. Classification (GTDB taxonomy): domain Bacteria; phylum Acidobacteriota; class Vicinamibacteria; order Vicinamibacterales; family Fen-181; genus JBHGBL01. Next base: position 115,697 of record JBHGBL010000002.1, on the reverse strand, counting down.
CAAGCTGAGTTCAGAGCGCATCCGACCCTCCAAACGACGAGATTGCCTCGCGCCGCCGGGTGGCATCCGCCCGCCGTGCCGCGGCGGCGTCGGACGGCCGCGCGGCTCTTCCAAGCCGCTCCGGCCGGGCAACCAACCGACGAGTGATCGCGGTGCCAGACCCCATCCGCTTCTCGCCGACTCGCGCCCGATCGCGATCAACTCGTGACAGCAAGCCTGCGGGATCCACCATCAGGAGCGCAGCAGCAGGCCATGGGACTCTCCCTCGGGAACGCGAGAGGCGCTGCCCTCACGCGCTCGAGCCTGTCATTCGCCGACGAACCGCCCGTCGGGAGCCATGATGAACGACCGCGTCAGCGGCGCGAAGGCCCTCCACCCTCCATCGTCAATCGACCCCATCACGAGCACGTTCCCGCCAAGCCCCCCGTCCCAGAGCCAAACGACCTCGATCTGGTAATCTCGGGCGCCGCCTGCCTTGCGCTCCTCGACGAACGGACCGCCGTCGACCATTGTCCTCAGGTTCTCATGGCTTTCGCGCCAGAAGCGATCGGGAATCTCTTCGAGCAGCCGGAGCGCTTCCATCGCGTCGACGACAGCTCGCCTCTTCGTGAGCTCGCCGAGCCGCAGCTTATCATGCACGCGCCCATGCGGGGGCCCGCATGGGAGCAGCCAGGGTCAGCGTCCGTTCACTCCCCGCGGTGAGGCGGCAAGCCGCCACGCCGTTAAGCAGGGTCGCCGAAGCCGGTCCAATCGCTTCCTCGATCAGGTTATGATTCCGCAGCCAGAGACCCGCGGCTTCGCGTCTCGGCGTCCCTGCGGCCTTCCCCCGGCGGATTCGTCGCTCGTTGAAATCGGAGATCGACGTGTCTTCCTCGGACGACACAACGCCCCAGATCACGCGGCGCGGTTTCCTGCGATGCAGCGCCGTCCTGGGTGCTGCCTGCCTGCCGCCGGACGTCTTCGATCTGTTGGCTGCGGTGCCCGCAGTCGACCGGACGGACACCGCCCAGGCTGCGGCTGCCGGCGCAACCAGGGTCGTCCGCACCGGCTGCCCGGCGCACAACTGCGGCGGGCGGTGCCTGCTCAGACTCACCGTCCGCGACGGCCGCATCGTCCGGATCGAGAGCGACGATCGGCCAGGCGATGACATCGAGGCCCCGCAGCTCCGTGCGTGCATCCGCGGTAGGGCCTACCGCCAGAGGCAGTACCACAGGGACCGCCTGCTGCACCCGTTGAAGCGCGTGGGGAAGCGCGGCGAAGGCAAGTTCGAGCGTATCGGTTGGGAGGAAGCCCTTGACACGGTTGCCGCGCAGATGAAGCGCATCCGCTCGGCCTTCGGCAACCAGGCGCTGTTCGTACCTTACGGCACCGGGAGCTACAACCAGACGAATGGCCGGCAGGCTGCGGTGCGCCTGCTAAACCTCTTCGGCGGGTCGCTGGGCCACTACAACAACTACTCGTGGGCGGCGATGGCGAGCGCGACGACAACCGTCTACGGCACGAACGTGACCGGCAACCAGCGCCAGGACTGGCTGAACTCGCGCTACATCCTGATGTGGGGGTGGAACCCGTCGGAGACGAGAGACGGCACGAACACCGAGCTCTTCCTGCGGAAGGCGCGCGAGAAGGGCGCGCGCATCGTCTGCATCGACCCGCGCATGACGATGAGCGCGGTGGCCCTGGCTGACGAGTGGGTGCCGATCCGGCCCGGGACCGACGTGGCCATGATGTCGGCAATGGCCCACGTGCTCATCACCGAGAACCTGGTGGACCGCGCGTTCGTCGAGACCTGCTGCACCGGCTTCGACGATCACAACATGCCGGCCGGCGCGGAAAACGCGGAAAGCTACAGCGACTATATCCTCGGGAAGCGCGACAAGACACCCAAGACACCGGTCTGGGCAGAGCCGATCACGGGCGTTCCCGCTGATACCATCGCGCGGATAGCGCGCGAGTACGGCACGCGCAAGCCGGGCGTTCTGTACCAGGGCTACGGCATGCAGCGCCGCGCCTACGGGGAGCAGGTGGTGCGCGCGGGCTGTGTGCTGGCAGCGCTCACCGGCAACATCGGGATCCCGGGCGGTTGGGCCGGCGGCATGGGGTACCAGGCTCCGGACGGCGGGCCGGTCTGGACGGTGTTCCCGGCGGGCGCGAATCCGGTCAAGGCCAGCATCCCCACATTCCTCTGGACCGAGGCGGTGGTGCGACCCGGCGCGATTGGCCCCGAACACGGTTTGCGCGGCGTGGAACGGCTCGAAACCGGCATCAAGCTGATCTACTCGGTCGCCTCGAACATCCTGATCAACCAGCACGCCAACATCAACCGCACGGCGAAGATCCTCCAGGACGATAGCCTGGTCGAGTTCGTCGCGGTCCAGGACAACTTCCTCACGCCCAGCGCGCGCTTCGCGGACGTCGTCCTGCCGGCGTGCACGCAGTTCGAAACCTGGGGCGTCGAGGACGGATGGAAATACGGCGACGAGGTGCTGTTGATGCCGAAGGTCGTCGAGCCCGCCGGCGAAACGAAGAGCGACTACGCCATCTGCGCCGCGCTCGCCTCCCGTCTCGGCATAGGCGAGGCCTACACAGAGGGCAGAAGCGAGCGCGACTGGGTCGCGTGGTCGCTCGCAGCGTTCCGAAAGGCCCGGTACTCAGGGCTACCCGATCTGGAGGCGTTCGAGGCAGCCAACAGCGGTGTCCACGCCGTTCCGGTGACCGCGCCTGCCGTGGCGCTCGCCGACTTCCGGCACGACCCGGAGAAGCACCCTCTCAGAACTCCTTCCGGCAGGATCGAGATCTTCTCGGCCGCGATGGAGGCCCTCGGCAAACCCGACGAGGCGCCGCCGATCCCGAAGTACATTCAGGAGTGGGAGAGTCCGTTCGGGCCGGAAGCGAGGCAGTACCCGCTGCAGGCTGTAGGCCATCACTCCCTTTCGCGGGTGCACTCGACGATGCAGGGCGTCGAATGGCTCGAGGAAGCGTTCCCACAGCGGCTTTTCATCAACCCGCTCGATGCCGCAGCGCGCGGGCTGAAGACAGGCGACATGGCGCGGGTCTTCAACGCGCGCGGCGAGACGCGGCTGCCGTGCCGGGTGACGAGCCGCATCATGCCGGGCGTCGTGGCAATCCCTCAAGGCGCCTGGTGGATGCCGGACGCAAACGGCACCGACCACGGCGGCTCGGTGAACGTGCTCACCTCGGAGCGCTGGACGCCGTTTGCCTTCGGAAACGCGCAGCACACGGTGATGGTCGAGGTAGGCAAAGCGCAGGGTCGCATATCGAATGTCGTTCGTCGCAGATCTGGGATGACGGTGGATGGCAATCCGACAAGCGGTACCTGCGGGTCATGACCGATGCGTTACACGTTCGTCGTCAATTCGGACGCGTGCTCAGGCTGCAAGGCCTGCCAGGTGGCCTGCAAGGACAAGCACGACCTGCGGGCGGGCGTGCACTGGCGCCGTGTTTACGAGGTGACCGCCGGCGGCTGGCAGAAGAAAGGGCAAGCGTGGGTCTCGACCGTCGCCGCCTACAACCTGTCGGTTTCCTGCCATCACTGCGAAAACATCATCTGCGGCGCGAACTGTCAGCCCGAGGCAATCTGGCGCCGAGACGATGGCATCGTCCTCATAGACGACTCGCGCTGCACTCGCTGCCGGAAGTGCGAGGCCGACTGCCCGTACGGCGCTCTCCGGTACGACGCGTCCGCCAACACGGTCAGCAAGTGCCACTTCTGCTTCGACGACATCGACGAGGGCCGCCCACCTGCGTGCGTGGCCGCCTGCCCCAACCGCGCCCTGGATTTCGGCGACCTCCCGGAGATGCGAAGGAAGTATGGTGAGGTGAACCGAGTCTTCCCGCTGCCTGACCCAGCCCTTTCCCGCCCCTCGCTGATCATCGTTCCCCACCGCGCCGCGGCCGCGATGGCCGATCGCGCACCCGAAATCGCCAACTGGGAAGAGCTGTAGAAGCCCGGCACGGTCGCTGCATACGTTGCTCGGTTACCCCTTGGAACCCGGGAACGCCAGCAGCGAGTGCCGAAAATGGCCAGCTCCGAGCAACACATCGGGTCCGCGGTTTCCCTGCCGCCTGCCGGCACGGACCCGGATGCGTCGCCCCGTGCCCCCGACACTCTGCCCTTGATCGATCGCCTGGCCGGTCATCGCACGCTGGGCCGCGCACCCCGGGTGGAACTCACGTGGCTGGCCGCGCACGGGCACCTGGAGCGGTTCGAGGCGGGTGAGGTGGTTTCGACTCCGGCGACACCCATCGGCGCAATGTTCGTTCTGCTGTCTGGCCGCCTGTCCATACACCTTGTCCGTGGCGGAACTAGGCACAAGGTGGCGGAGTGGGCCGGGGGGGACGTGACGGGCCTCCTGCCCTACTCGCGCCTGACGACGCCTCCCGGCGACACAGTCGTCGACGAAACAGTCGAGGCCCTTGTCGTCGACCGGGCGGCCCTGCCTGCCCTCGCTCGCGAATGCCACGAGATCACGTCGCTCCTGGTCCACGTGATGCTGGACCGGGCGAGGTTCTTCACCTCTACAGTGCTTCACGACGAGAAGTTGAGGTCTCTCGGCAAACTGGCGGCGGGGCTGGCGCACGAGCTCAACAACCCGGCGGCAGCCATCAAACGCTCCGCGAGGATGCTGCCGCAGAGTTTCGAGGCCGCCGAATCGGCTGCCAGGGCCATCGGAAGCGCGGGCCTCACTGCGTCCGAGCAGGAGGCCGTGGCGAGAATGAGGGATGAGTGCTTGGCCGCGCCGGTGACCAGGGTCCGCTCTCCGCTCGAGGAAGCCGAACGCGAAGAAGTGATCGCCGGCTGGCTCGAAGCGCAGGGAGTAGAGGCGGGCGCCGCCGCTGAAGTGCTGGCGCAGACGCCCGTGACGCTCACGGCGCTCGACCATCTCGTCGGCTCCATCCGCCGCGAGCTCCTCGCGCCCGTGCTCCGATGGGTCGCAGCCAACTGCGCTCTCCGCGGCCTTGCCGCCGAGATCGAGCAGGCCGCCTCTCGCATCTCCGATCTCGTGACCGCTGTGCGCGGCTTCACCCAGGTGGATCAGTCAGCGGCGCCGCAGCCTGTGCGGATCCGCGAGGGGCTGGAGCAGACGCTCGCCGTGCTCAAGGCCAAGGCGCGGGCCAGGTCGGTGAGCATCGACCTCGACGTGGCACCTGACCTGCCACCGGTCCGCGGCGTCGCCGCCGAGCTGAACCAGATTTGGGCGAACCTCATCGACAACGCCCTCGACGCCGCTCCCGAATCCGGCAGGGTCGAAGTACTCGCTCACTCGGAGAAGGGTTCGGTCGTCGTCAGGGTAAAGGACAACGGGCCGGGCATCCCCCCGGAAATCCGGGACCGCGTTTTCGATCCCTTCTTCACGACAAAGGACATCGGCAAGGGCACGGGCCTGGGCCTCGACATCGTCCGGCGGCTAATCGACCGACACGACGGCGACATCGAGGTGCGAAGCGAGCCGGGGCGGACCGAGTTCATCGTCTCGCTGCCGGCTGCGAGTTACCGGGACAACGGGAGGAACCCGTGACGAAACCTGTCATTCTGGCGGTCGATGACGACCCGCAGGTGCTTGCGGCGTTCCGTCGCGACCTGAGGTCGCGCTACCGGCAGGAGTACAGCATCCTCGGAGTGGGGTCCGGCGAGGAGGCGCTCGCCACGGTGCGTGAGCTCAAGTCGCGCGGCGACCGCCTGGCGATGATCATCAGCGACCAGAGGATGCCATCGATGGTCGGGGTGGAGGTGCTCTCCCGCTCTCGCGAGGTCTACCCGCAGGCGCGACGGCTCCTGCTGACAGCCTACTCGGACATCGAGGCGGCAGTGAACGGGATCAATGCCGCTCACCTCGACTACTATCTCTCGAAGCCGTGGGACCCGCCCGAGGAACGCCTCTTCCCGGCCCTCGACGACCTGCTGGACGCGTGGCAGGTGGACCACCTTCCCGAGACGACCGGTCTTCGGTTGATCGGCCACCAGTGGTCGCCGCGTTCGCACGCGATCAAGGACTTCCTCGGCGGCAACCTCATCCCCTACCGCTGGATGGACGCCGGGCGCGACCCGAATGCCGCCGCGCTCCTCGAGACAGCCGGCGTGCCGCCCGAGGGCCTGCCGGCATTGTTCTTCGAGGACGGGTCAATCCTGCAGAACCCTGATCTAGGCCTGCTTTCAGAGAAGCTGGGCCGCCCGAGGACGGTTGCCCACGCAATCTACGATCTCGTGATCGTGGGGGCGGGGCCGGCGGGCCTGGCGGCCGCCGTCTACGGTGCGTCGGAAGGGCTGAAGACGCTGCTGTTCGACCGGCTGGCGCCGGGCGGACAGGCCGGCACCAGCTCACGCATCGAGAACTACCTCGGGTTTCCTGCCGGCGTGAGCGGCAGCGAGCTCACGCGTAGAGCTGTGACCCAGGCGCGGCGGCTGGGGGCCGAGTTCCTCGCACCCCTGGAGGTTACCGACCTTACCGTCGAAGGCGGCTACAAGCGGCTGCACCTCGGCGACCGCCACGAGGTGGTCGCTCAGGCGATGGTCGTCGCGACGGGGATGACCTACCGGGAGCACGACGCCGAAGGCATTTCGCAGTTCACAGGCGCAGGCGTCTATTACGGCGCAGCCGCCACCGAGGCGCATGCTATGCGGGACGGACGCGTGCTGGTCGTCGGCGGAGGCAACTCGGCCGGCCAGAGCGCGATGTACCTCGCACGCTTTGCCAGCGAGGTCCACCTGATCGTCCGCCGCAACAACCTCGACGAGACGATGTCGCGGTACCTGATCGATCAGATCGAGGCGATGCCGAACGTCACGGTCCGGCCGCGCACCGTTCTCACCCGTGTCGAGGGCGACGGGCATCTGGAGCGTGTCGTGCTGCAGTCGACCGACACGGCAAGGTGCGAGATGGAACCCATGAACGGCGTGTTCATCTTCATCGGCAGCCGCCCGCACAGCGAGTGGCTGCCCGCGGCAGTGCTTCGCGATTCGAAAGGCTTCGTGCTCACCGGGCGCGATGCCGCAGCCAACCCTTCATTCGGGCGCAGCTGGAAAGAACCCCGTCAGCCCATGGTGCTCGAAACCAGTGTGCCGGGAGTCTTCGCGGCAGGCGACGTGCGCTTCGGCGCCATGAACCGCGTTGCGGCAGCCGTCGGGGAGGGGTCGACGGTGGTGCGTCTGGTGCACGAGTACCTCGCGCTCGCGTGAACGCTGTGGGCCCTTTCTCGGGCCTCTGCGTTTTCAGAACACGTTGCCGAGGCTCACGATCAGCCGGCTGCCGTCGCTGCTGCCGAATGCCCCTTCTATCCGCAGGAACACGCCCTGCACCGTGCCGAACCTCAGCCCGATCCCGTAGTCGGTCTCGAAGCGGTCCACCCGGAAGTCGCGGGCGCGCGACGCAACCTGGCCAGCCTCGACGAACAGCGCGGCATCGAGCGCAGCGAGAATCTCCCACCGGTACTCCGCCTGGAGCAGCGCCAGGTTGCGATCTCGGAAGCGATGCCGCCGGTAGCCGCGAAGGTCGTCGGGTCCGCCGAGCGTTGGCATCAGGTAGAAGGGAACGTCTCCGCCCGTGCCGGGATCCGAAAGCGACACCAAGGCTCGCAGCGCGATCACCCTCTTGCCCTGCAGGAACGGCAAGTACTGCTGTAGGTCCATGTGGAGGCGACGGAAGTCGAACATGCTCTCGCCGCCGGAATGGAAGAAAGAGTACCCGACGCGGTACCGGCCGCCGCTTTTCGGGTTGCCGCGCGGTTCCCTGTAGTCGAGGTCCGCCCCCACCTCGTACCGATTGAAGTCGAGGCGGCTTTCGAGCTCGGGGAGGACCGCCGGCTCGAAGAGCGTCCGGACAGTGGGCAGCCGGTTCGATCCGCCCCTCCCCACCCTGGGGAGCATCCGCTCCACACGGCCGCCGAACGTGAGGGTCGGTGACACGCGGAGCCCGAGCTTCGCGCCCGCAATGGTGTTGTGGAGCCGATAGTTCGAGTGTGCGCTCTTCGCCGACCCCGGCCCGACCCCATAGAACGACTCTTGCGACCATTCGTAGCGCTGTCCGTAGAGGTCGAGGGAGGCGAGGCCGCCGGCCAGCTCGCGCAGCGCCAGTTGCGCATCCATCCTCCAGTAGCCCTTCGGCGAGCCGAGGATGAACGCGGAGACTTCGACTTTGCGGCCGAGCGGCAGCTGGTCGCGGTAGCCTGCGCCGAACGAAAGCGAACTGCCGGGCGTCACGTGGCCGACCTTCGGGAAGAAGCCTCGCGTCGGGCTGAGCAGCCGTTCGATTACCCTTTCGCGCTCGAAGATCAGCAGGGCGCGCTCGACCTTGCCAGGCACGTAGGGCTTCAAACGCTCGGCCTTCTCCGCCCGCAGCAGGAACGACTCCTCCCCGCGACTCCGCGGAGCGTCCGCTCTCGTATTCGTTGCGCGCCGTCGAGCCGAGTCGTCCGCGCGCGTTTCCGGCGGGGCAGGGGCCTGGACGACGTTCGCGGCCGGCGTCGCTCCCGCGGAGAGCCAGGCCGAGAAGACGAGCTGGGCGAGCAGCATGGCTTCGGGCATCAGGCCGCCTCCCGCTTACCGGCCTCGGCCGGAAAGCGCCTTCGATACTCACGCCCGATGGCGATCACGAGTGCGAACCAGGCGACGACGAAGACGAGGTTGAGCATTGCGTACTCCCTGGTGCCGAAGGCCAGGTACACTCCCGCGAGGACCACTGCCGCCTGGAGCAGGTCGCCCGCTCTCCAGAAGAACGAGTCGATCGCCTGCTTCGCCTTGTACTTCGCTTCGCGGCTCGTGGGGAGGAACAGAGCATGGCGGGCCGTGTTCTGGACCGAGTAGTCCGTCGCGTTCTCGAAGGTCTTCGCGAAGGCTACGGCAGCGAGCACGGGAACGAACGCCATCAGGCCGTAGCTCAACGAAGCTACTGCAGGCAGGACGAAGAGGGAACCTCGGATGCCCACTCGTTTGAACACGCGCGAGACGACGAACGCCTGGAGAACGAGGCCGAGCAGGTTGACCCAGGCATAGAAGCCGCCGTAGAACTGCCCGATGTAGGTGGCCGCGCTGAGCCCGCCTGCTGCGGCCACACGTCCAGCCTCCGCTACCACCAGCTTGCCTAGCAGGAACTCCCCAACCGTGTTGACCACGTTCACCGTCGTGACCAGAAGTGCGATGAACAGCAGATACCGGTCGCCGAGCACGAGGCGGAAGCCGCCGGCCTTCCCGAGCGGCCGCTCGACCTGTTCACGGGTCGCCGAATCACAGCGGTCGCACTCGCGGCGATGCACCCACAGGCTGATTGCGACGCACAAGACGAGCCCCGCCGAGGCCAGAAGCAGCAGCATGCCGGGACCGGCCCCCGCAAAGAACGCCCCGGCGAACTGCGCGCCGACGAGGGCGCCGGCGGAACTGCCCAGGCCCACCACCGGGAACAGGCGCTTGCCGCGTTCCTGGGAGTAGACGTCGTTTGCGAAGGCCCAGAACTGCGCGACAACGACCAAGTTGAAGATACCGAGCCAGAGGAAGAAGGCGACACCGATGCGGACGCCGCCCGCGACCAGCAGGTAGAAGACGAGGAGGTGGGACGCGAAGAACAGGGTCACCCCGCTCACCAGAGCCATCCTGTTGACCCGCGAAGCGAAAGCGCCGTAAGCGGGGACGAGAAGGAGCAGCAGCAGCGCCTGCCCGGCCGCGGCATAGCTCTTCACCTCCGCGCCGCCCTCCGAAAGGATCAACGACTCGCGGACGGTCTTGAGCACGTAGTAGGAGGCGAGGAGGCAGAAGACGTTCGAGGCGAGAAGGATGGCCGTCAGCCCCTCGCCCGGCTTCACATCGGTTACGAGCGAGAGCGCCCGATCGAGGATGTTCTTCCGCCGCGCCGTCAGTCGCAGGCGGCCGGTCGCGGGCGCGGCTGCAAGCTCCATTCGATGTGCCTCACTGAGTCATGAGCGAATCGGCGGTGGCTGGCGATCCCGAGGCTGCCGGCATCGCCAGGACCGGCGGAGCGGTCAGCTCCGGCAGGTTTCTTTCCCACCACAGCCTGGCATCCTCGCGCGTCCAGCCGTTGCACGTCCGGCAGCCGCAGGCCATTTCGAACAGCGCCTCGGCATCTTGAGGCCTCCGGGCCGGGTCCTTCTCGAGGCAACTCAGTATCAACTCGTCCAACTCTCGCGGGATCGCCAGCTCGGTCCGCGCAGATGGCGGGTCCGGCCGGCTCTGGATGTGCTCGACGAGCATCTTCATCGCCGTATCCGCCTGGAAGACGAGCTCGCCGGTCAGCATCCAGTAGGCGACGCAGCCGAGCGAATAGACGTCAGCCCTCCGGTCGACTTCGGCTTCGCCCAAGATCACCTCCGGGGCCATGTAGGCAGGCGTTCCGGTCGTGATCCGATCGGTCTTGAGCAGGCTCGCGCCAGCCGCATGAGGACTGCTGAACTTGACCAGGCCGAAATCGAGGACCTTCACGAAGTCGTAGTCGAGTCCCATCCGGCACACGTAGACGTTGGCGGGCTTGATGTCGCGGTGCACCAGCCCGCGCGTGTGCGCTTCGGCAAGGGAGTGGCACACCTGCCGCAGCAGGTACACCGCGCGGTCGGCCTGGAGCGGCCCGAACTCGAGCACGAGCGACTCGAGGTCACGGCCGTGCAGGAGTTCCATTACGTAATAGAAGTCCCCATCCTTGTTGACGCCGAAGTCGTAGATGTCGATCGTGTGTGGCGACGAGAGAACGGCCGTCGCCTGGGCCTCGCGCTTGAAGCGGCGCAGGATAGCCTCCACATCGCGGTCGCTCGCGGCGCCGAGTACCTCTGGCCGGACGATCTTGACGGCCGCCGGGCGCGCGAGCAGGCGGTGCTCGGCTCGCCACACCTCGCCCATTCCGCCCTTGCCCAGCGCTTCGACCAGCTCGTAGCTGCCGGCCTCGCGGGCCCTCCGGATCTGTCTGCCGAGGCGCTGGATCACCTGCGACGGCACGACCGCCAGTATCGCGGCGGCGTAGTTGGGCCAGTAGAGAGGCAGCGCCTCCCTCAAGTCGATCGACGGGGCTCCGCGAAGAAAGGTGATGAGCGCGCCGAGGGGATCCATCGACGCGGCGACGAGGCAGCCCGCCAGCGTCTTCCCCGGCGTCGTAGGCGCGATCATCGCGTAGGTCAGTATGATCACGGCGATCCAGGAGACGGACCTGATTCGGTCTGGCGGAGCAGCCCATTCGTCGAGGAGCCCGACTGCAAACGCGTTGACGATGAGGAAGCCGACGCCCAGGTCGAGCTTGCGCTGTCGGTCCGGCGCCAGCCTCACGTAGGCGAACATCGCCACCGCCGTGGCAATGGCGAGGCCGCCAACGAGGTTGCCCGGCCAGGGGTACGGATGGTTGTCGAGGGTGCCCTGGAAGTCGGGCGGCAGCAGGTTGGCGATGAGCAGCGCCACGGTCCAGAGCGAGGCCGCCACAACGCAGAGAAGCGACAGCCGCCTGGACGTGTCGTGCAGCACGTCCTCAGGGAAGTAACCCGTGGGCGCACTCGTGTCCGTCCGCCAGGCGCTGCGAGCCGGCTCCATCCGCCGCTTCCTGTGGCCCCCGGTTTCACTCATGCTACCCCCCGCGCTCGCGGCACCTGCGAGCCCCCGGCTTCCGAGGAGAGCCCGTCGCCCACCGCGTGGCGAAAGCTCATGCGCAGCTCCGCCAGGTTCAGAGTGATCGATTCGTTCGACCGGACCAGGTCCGCGAGGATCTCCTCCCTCGACCGCCTCGACCTGGGTGCCGGCCGCCGGTCCTCCAGGAAAGGCCAGAGCTTCTCGCGGATCGCCGGAGGAAGAACGGTCTCGAGGTACTCGAGTGCGGTGCCCCGGAGAAACGGGTCATCCACCTGCAGGCCCCGGTAGGCAATCTGCAGCGGCTCCCTGGCGATGGCGAGCGAGAGCAGCGTGAACACGTGGGCCAGGCTCTGCCCCGCCCTGTTTCTTATGAACTCGTCCATCAGGAACCCGGTCTCACCGACCTCGACACCGTCGAGCAGCCTGTGGCTCTCCCACACCGACCGACTCACGCTCACCTCGCGGCCGACCACCTCCAGGATGCGATCGCGATCGATGCGGACGAGGGGGTTTCGATCCACTATCGCCGCCAGCGATTCTCCGCAGCGGAAGCGCACTTCGAAGCGATCGCCGAACGCGGCAAGGAGGCCGTCGACCGCCCTCTGGGAAACGCAGACCGACATCACCCGAGCCACGCGGCGCCTGATTGCGAAATCCTGCGCGGGATCGAGGAGCGCGTCCACCAGCTGGCCCACCGACTGCTCGGCAACTCGCTTCAGTGCGAATGTCGCGTCGGCCGCCACGGCGTCCCAGGCGAGCAGGTTGATGGCGTGGGGCACGAGCGCGGCGTCGATTGGATCGTCCTGCCGCAGGACCGTCACTATCCGCTCTCGGTCGCGGGAACGCAGCGCGGCGACATGGTCGAGGATCGGGTCTTCCTGCGCCGCAGGCCTGCCAGCCGTGGCGCCAGGTGCCGGCGGTTGGCCGGCGGGAGCCATTCCCGGCCCCAGCGTCCGTACCATCGTCACCCGGGTGGTAAGGTCTTCGATCTCGGAGAAGTCGAGCCGGATCGCTTGGCTGAGCAAGCTCCGCTCCAGAGACTGGACGTAGCCGCGCGTGAGCCGCCGAGCGACGACGACTCCCGCGACGGAGACGGCGATTGCGGCCCCGAGGATGACGCCGTGAAGCGCGGCCGCAGGCGCTAGGAGCACCGCAAGCCGTGTCATCGCTCCCCCGGCAAGATCGCCCGCGCGGTCCACGCCGATGTCGATAATCGGCTTGGCAGCGCGCTTGTGGCCAGCGGAAACGGGCGTGTAGAGGAGCTCGTAGGCCGAGCGAAACAGAGACATCCGCGACACATACTCGGAGCCGCGCGAGAAGGTCACCGACGGCAGCCCTGGAAGCAGGAGCGACAGCAAGCTTCCGGCTGCAATCGACACCGACGGGAGCCCGGCCGCGGCCCCGAGCCCGAGGCGGTCGAGAACGAAACGGCTCAACGAGAGCTGAGAGGTGAACGTCAGCAAGCTCGTCAGCCCGTAATAGAGCGCGAAGAACCGGACGAGGTGTTCGCCGCTTCCCAGCGCCTGGACCGCCGTCGCCTTGAAGACGTAATCGAGCAGCGTGCCCCCCACCGTGGTCAGCAGCACCAAGGCGGCGATGTTGCGGAGGTACGGCGAGCGCACTGCCTCGATGCGCGGCGCCGCCGGGCGGTCCGAAGCCGCCGCGATCGCTGCGGCCCGGCGAACTGATGAGTCGGTTTGGGAAGCAACGAGGTGCACGAGACCTGCACAGATGACGTTTACGACCGCGAGAACGGGAAGGAGAGCGCCGAGCGACCATGCCGCGGCAGCGCGCTCGGCCAGGAAGCTGCCAGCCAGCCCCCCAGCCGTAGCCGCCCCCGCCACCTGGCCCAGCCGGCGTTTCGCGGTCCGCGGGTCCAGCTGCTCGTTTAGGACCGACCAGAAACCTGAAACAAGAGCAGGGCCCAGGCCGAGCATGTGGAGGTAGAAGAGGACAGCCATCAGGCGCGGGGCGGCCATCCCGACAGACCACTCGGCAACGAGCAGGCCGGCGCTCGAGATGAACAGGTACGGCACCAGGCGCCCGGGGCCGAAGCTGCCCATGGCACGCGACACACCAACGGCCAGGCCGATCGAAACGACCGACCCGGCCATGATCATGAGCGGCAGCGCGGTGATGTCGAACCGCGACAGGAACAGCGCGTCGCGTGCTGCCTTGCCGGCGACGAACTGGGCGATGACCGCACCGGCGCCGGCCATGGCAATGGAAATGGCCGGTCCGGCATGGGGACGTCTGGGCATCAGGTCGGAATCCGTAGGGCACTCCCGTGCCCAGGTTGGGCAGCCCGGGTAACTTGTGCGGCCAGCGCGGGGTGAAACATGCGAGATCCGCGCCAACAGAAACGCGGAGACGCAAAGAAGCGCGCAAGATCGCGCGGGGCCGAACCTGAGGCTTCGCTCGTGCCTGCTTTCCCGCGCACTGCCGGACCGAAGGTTGCAAGGCGTGTTCGCTCTTCGCCACCCGGGCGTCGGGAACGCACCGCCCACCGCAAGAAAGAGCAGTGTTCGGTTGTCTTCGGGTGAGCGACAAAGAGCAGTAAAGCATTGGAGGAACTTCCATGACGTTGGTTTCGACTCTGAAGAACGGGGTTGACGTGCAGAAGCTGACCGGCCTGGTCGAAGAGGTCAAGCGCGAACCATGGAAGGGGCGGCTTCTCTTCAAGATGGACTCCGAGTGGAAAGGAGGGTTTCGAGCCCGGCACAAGGTTTCGCAGTATGTGGTGGGCAACCAGCCCGCGACGCACAGGACCCAGCACACGGTCACGAGCGACGAGCCGGTGGAGATCCTCGGCAACGACGCCGGCATCAGTCCCTCAGAACTCGTGCTTGGCGCGCTCGCGTCGTGCCTGACCGTAGGCTACGCAGCCAACGCGGCAGCCAATGGAATCGACCTGAAGGAACTCCGACTTGAGCTCACCGCTGAAGGCGACCTCCAGGGTTTCCTCAACCTCAACGGGGTCGCGCCGCGGTTCTCCGAGATCTCGGTCAAGGCCTACGTGAAGGCGGACGCGACACCGCAGCAGATCAAAGAGCTCCACGACTACGTGAACGCTCACTCTCCAGTCTGGGACACGATTGCCAACCCGGTGAGGGTGAAGTCGGAGCTCGTCACGTAGCGACGGGAGCGGGAACTAGAACGAGGCCGAAAACCAGGCACAGGGGTAGTGCGTCCATCTCCCGGGCACAGCCGGGAGATGGAAGCACGACCGCCCTCGGTCGTCGCGTTCGGCTTATGACGGCAGGCTCTCAGGCGCCCGATGAGCCACGAGGAGGACGAAATCGCGATCGAGAGGTGCATCCTCGCGGCCGAGTGCAACCCTCGCCTTCGTGCCGTCGAGGACCACTATTCATGCTCTTCCTCGCTCTCCCCGGCGCCGAAATTGGCGCGGCACCAATCCGCGAGCTCCTGCAGCCGGCCGGGTGGCGGCAGCCTGACCTCGCTGTTGACGTGGATCTCAATCCCCGGCTGAACTACCAGCCTCCGCCAGAGGGACCGGGAGACGACCGCCGGAAACGGCTGGGCGGCATGCTCGCCACCGGCGATGATCCGCCTGATTTCATCGAGTGAACGTCCCTGCTCCTGCAACGACTTGACCTGCAGAAGCCTCTCCAGGTGCTCTCCGGCGTAGTGCCGGCCGCGACCGACGCCGAGCGGCGGCTGCAGGAGCCCCTGTTGGACGTAATAACGCACCGTGCGGCGGGACACGCCACCCAACTGCGCCAGGTCATCGATTCCGTATCTTGTCGTTTCGCCGGCCATCTCAGAGGCTCCACGGACAGGCCAGCTCCGACACATGAGGTGCGACGCATCAATATTCCGTATTCTGCTGTAGCATTTGGGCGCCCTTCAGGGGAGGCGCACGCATGGGTACGGGCATACGGCAGGTGGTCTGGTCCGTTTCCGCGTTGGTCGTGGTCGCCCTGCAGGCAGCAGTGCCTCCGTCGCGACAGTCCGCACCTTCAGCGGCAGGAGTCGTACCGGGCCTCGAGGTCCTGCTCGAAGAGAGGCTGTCGCTCATCCAAGGGAAGAGGGTCGGGCTGGTAACGAACCACACGGGGGTAGACCGACAGCTGCGCCACGCGGCTGACCTTCTCAAAAGGGCGTCAGGGGTCAGACTGACCGCGATCTTCGCCCCAGAGCACGGATTTCGCGGCATAGCGCAGGCGGGCGACCGCGTCGTCGACACCGTCGACGAACGCACGGGCGTCCGCGTGTACAGCATCTACGGTGGTTCGAACCGCCCGACGGCGGAGATGCTCAAGGAAGTCGATGTCCTGGTCTTCGACATCCAGGACGCCGGCGTTCGCTTCTACACGTACATCTCGACGATGGGGGAATGCATGGAAGCGGCGGCGGACAAGGGGATACCATACGTCGTGCTCGACAGGCCCAACGCGCTGGCCGATATCGCCCTGGAGGGTGGAATGATCGATCTCGCGCGCTTCAAGTCCTTCGTTGGCGCCTACCCTGTCCCGATCCGCTACGGCCTGACGATTGGAGAGCTTGCCAGCTTCGTCCGCGACACGCTCGGAAAGAAGGTCGACCTGACCGTCGTGCCGATGAAGAACTACCGGAGGACCATGTGGTACGACGAAACGGGGCTGCCGTGGCTCGCGCCGTCGCCGAACCTCCCGACGACGAACAGCGCGATGGTCTACCCAGGCATGTGCCTGTTCGAGGGAACGAATCTCTCGGAGGGCCGGGGTACGATGTTCCCCTTCGAGAACATCGGTGCGCCGTGGCTCGACGCGTATCGGCTCGTCGATGACTTGAGGGATCTGAAGCTCGACGGCGTCGCCTTCCGCCCGGTCTCCTTCACGCCTTCCTCCTCCAAGTACCAAGGGCAAGCGTGCCAGGGAATCCACGTTCACGTGGTCGACCGCCAGAGCTTCCGGCCGGTGAAGGTGGCGCTGAACATCATCTCTGTCATCAGGAGAAACCACCCGAGGGATTTTCAGTGGCGCGAGAGCTCGATCGATCGGTTGACCGGCTCCGATGCACTTCGGACCTCGATGGCTCGCGGCGTCCGGGTCGAAGAAATCCTGTCGGCCTGGGAAGCGGAGGTCAAACCGTTCGACGCGGCCAGGCGCAAGTACTTCCTCTACCGGGATTGAGAGCACAAGATCCGCTTCCCGGCGCTCGCGGAGACGAGCACCGAGTACCCGAGGCATCCACGGAGAGCCTGCGCTCCGGCGAGGGCCGGAGCGCAGGGCTTCACCTGCGCAGGCTCGAATCTCGCGGCTCCGGCGCACCTACCGGCGCAGCAGACCGTCGAGGCTGTACGCTCCTGCGGCCGTATGTCGCCACGAAAAGGACACGAACCCGATGAAACACTCGTCCAGGGCTCGCGCTACTCCGTCTCGCGCGCTCTAGTCTTCCTCGAAAGGGCGAGCGCTGAGCGCCAGAGCCAGCCGAAGTAGTGCGGTCCGGGAACGTGCTTGCCGTCGGTTTCCTCGAACAGCCGCGTGGCGAATTGCACCATGCACCTGGCCTGCCGGATGCGCAGGTAGCGTGGATCGAGGTCTCCGAGCCGGACCCGGTCGAGGCCGTCTGCATCCTTGAGCAGTTCGATGAGAAGGAGATGGGGCTCCCCTCGCTTCCCTTCGCCGCTCGAGTGGCGCGTAACCGCCGTGCACACAGCAGGAAGGTCGGCTTCGCGCAAGCCGGCTCTGGCGAAGAGTCCGAGTGTGTTCGGCAGCTCACGCAATCTCAGGCAGGCATGGGCGCCGTGTCGTGGCGCAACACCGTCGTGACGACGGGCGATATCGTGAAGGTAGACGGCTGCCCACAGGCGGATCGTCTCCTCGACCGCGCCCGTCGCCTCGATCAGGCGCAGCCCGTGCACCATCACCCGCCCGACGTGGGCCTGGCCGTGCAGAGTGCTCTCGTGCAGGAACAGCCCCGGCGGAGGAAGCATCTCTTCGTCGGGCACCGGCACGAGCGCGCGAATCTCCTGGAGAGTCATCACGCTTTCCCGACGCCTCGAGGCTGCGGGGCGAATCCACATCGGTCGCACGCATGCAGGCTCACATGGCCGGGGCCGCACGCCTCGAATCCACGAACTGAGGATCAGGGGCCGAACCAGCCGAATTCGCATCCCCCGCGGACTGATCCCGGGGACCAAGGGCCGGGTGGCAGGCCGGGGCGGGGGCCTCGGGGGCCGTTTTCGAACGTGGCGGAGAGCCTCCTATGTCCTGACCGTCAACACCGCGCACCGCGCCCGGCGCACCACCTGGTTGGCCGTCGATCCGAAAATCGTCAGGTCGATTGCGTTCCGGCCCCGCACTCCCATCACCACCAGATCGGCCTCTTTCTCGACGGCCACGGCAAGGATCTCGTTGTGGGCGATCCCCAGCCTGACGCTTTCGTCGATGGCGCAGCCCTCGCACCGATGCTCCGCGCCGAGCCTCCGGAGGGAGGCCGCGGCGCTGTCCATTCGGGCACCGCGCAGCGCAGCCAGCGGCGACCCGCTATCCGGTTTCACATCCGGTTCATCCGCGACCTCTACGACGTGAACGAGCGTGACGCTGCCGTTGCCGTGCCGGGCCACCGAGACGGCGAACTTCAGCGCCTCGAGCGAATGGGGCGAGAAGTCTATCGCGCACACGATGCGCCTGTAGCCGGCGAAAGGAGCGGGCGCGGCCCCTTCCTCCGCCGGCGCCACCGGCACGACCAGGACGGGGCAGCGCGCCTTCCGGAGCACCTTCTCGGTCACGGACCCGATCGTCAGCCGGTCGAAGCCGCTTCGCCCGTGCGTGCTCAGCACGATCAGGTTGGCTCCCATTTCCTTTGCCTGCGCCAGGATCTCAGCGACGGGGTCGCCCTCCCTGGTCGCGAGCGGAACGTTCATGCCAGCGTCGACCGCAGGTTGAAGCTGCTCGCGGAGCTCCATGTCGATCTGGTCGCGAGCCTGCGGCACGTGGCGCATCCACCCCGGGTAGGTGCTCAGGTTTCCCGGCGGAACCCAGGACGAGAAGACGTGCAAGGCGACGACCTCGGCACCATACCATCTGGCGAGCACCAGGCCGTGCTCGAACGCTCGCTTCGAGAAATCCGACAAATCGAGCGGGCAGAGTATCTTCCGAAACACCAGGTCTCTCCTTCCTGCCGACTGGCCAGGCACACATGCCTCCGCTCCTGGCGCCGAGTCTCCGTGCGCGGAGCAGGGGAACGAGCAACTGCATGGCCCGCGCGGACCCTCGGTGAAACCCTGCAGCGCCGGATCTCGTCTTTATGGGTACGCGGCCGCGCGGGCCGTCCCGGAGAAAGCCGATGCTCAAGTTCCTTTTGTGGCTCCTGCTCCTCGTGTGCTGCTGGCCCCTTGCAATCCTCGCGATCCTGCTCTACCCGCTGGTCTGGCTGTTGCTCTTGCCGTTCCGCCTCGTTGGGATTGCCGTCGAAGGCGTCTTCCAGTTCGTCAGGGCAGTCGTACTGCTTCCGGCCCGCCTCCTCGGCGCGTGAAGTTCTCGGGCCTCTTCCTCAGCCCTGCTCGGGTCCGATCTGTCAGTTGGTCTTCGCGGTCCTCCCTTCCCCCATCAGCGCGTTGAAGAGCAGCTTGTAGGTGCCGTGCGTCTGCGCGCGGTGCTGCGCCCTGAAGCCGATCAGCACCACCTTGCCCTCGCCGTGGCGCACCGCCACCATCGTGGCCTTCTTCCGGATCACTTCCTCTCCCACGAGCCAGCCGCTCTCGAGCAGGTCACGCTCGACGAACGTCACGATCGGCTCGATTCGCTCGTTCCGTTCGGTCGCGATGAACTCGTAGGCCTGGCTCCCCGACAGGAAGGTCGCGAGCGCGCGCTCCGGCATCCCGTAGGCGAGCGGGTGCGTGTTGTCCACGCGTGTCCTGAGAGTCGACCCCGGGCAGAAGAACCTCTTCGGCTCCAAGCCGGTGAGGACGTTCCGCACGGGAAGAGCGAACCGTTCGATGGGCAGCGTGCCGGCCTCCGCGAACGTCACGAGCGTCCCGCCCTTTTGCACGAAAGCCTGGAGCGCCTGAACGCCCTCGTTGCCGAAGCCGCTCCTGTACTCGGGAGGAGTGGAGGTCTGCCCTTCGCCCGCGCCACGCCCGCCTGCAGCCGCGCGCTCGCCTGTCATCGCTGCAACGGAGTCGGAGGGGAGGATGACCACGTCGTACTTCGCGTCGAGGTTCCCCTGCTTGAGCTCCGCGTCCTTGATGGAAGCGTAGGGGAAGCCGAACTGCTCCAGCACCAGGCGCGTCCAACCTTCGTCCATGTTGCCGCCGCCGTAGCGCTGGTACATCGCGACGCGGGCGCGCCTGACGTCGTGCACCCGCTCGCCGGGCGGCACGGAGACAGGCGCAAAATCCACGCCTGTCGCTTTCGCGACTGCCTCCAGCACAGTCTCCTGCCCGGAAGGAACGATGAAGTCCCCTGCGTGGGGACCGCTTTCGACGCGCCTGACCTGGATGCCCTTGTCGATGAGCAGGTTCACGGCGCGGAAGGCGTCGTTCAATTGCGCATCCAATTGGTACCCTGCCGCGGCGCGCGTGACCTTCCCCGCTGCAGGCACCTCGCCGGTCAGCTCGACCAGGTCGGCCTTCACCATATCGTCAACGGGATCGACCCTGACCCCCATGAACTCGAACATCGTGTCCGTGGCCATGTCGTAGGGCCGGATCGGGTTTCCCTGCGCGTCGCGCGTGTAGCTGTTGTCGGGGTAGAAGGTCCGCCAGAGCAGGTACCGGATCAACCCCATCTTCGGCTGAGCCATGGAAACGACGAAAGAGCCTGCCGGGTACATCACTCCGTTGTGTGAGAACTGCGCCTTCGCCTGGTGGATCTCTACGCCCTGTGCGATCAGCTTGTTGACCATCTTGATCGCCGTCAACAGGTCGTGCTGCGCCGCCGGTATGACGAAGGCCGCGGGTTTGTGGGCGGCCCCGCGCTCGGTCTGCCGCTTCGCCTTGAGGTACGCGTTCCAGAGGACCGTCTCCTTGTTCCGCGCGGCCAGGTCCAGCGTCGCCCACGCGGACACCTTCTGCCGTTCGACGATGTCGCGCAGGCGCCACCAGCCGCCAGGCCAGGGGTTGGGGAACGTGGTCTGGGCCTCGTACTCGGGAAGGCCTCGTGCACCTCCGCGGAGCTGGTCCGGGTGGATGAAGAGCGGCGTAGCCAGCCTGGCGCTCGCCGACTCCGTCAGCATGCCCGCAATGTTGTGGAACGGCGTGATCCAATGGAACCCGAAATGGCCCCAACCCGAATACTGGGCAGCATTGACGACCCCAGACAGGCCTGCCTCTTCCTCTTTGTACGCTATGTGCGCGCCGTACCAGCTGTGCTCGCGCCACAGCAGTGGGTCGGCGTACGGGCGGATCGGCTCCGCGTACGGCGGAACGTAGATCCGGGCGCCGTAGCTGCCCATGTGGTGATGATCTATGTAGGCCTGCGGCACCCACTCGCGGAACATGAGCTTTGCCAGGTACTGCGATTCGACAAGATTCGTCATGAACGCGTCGCGGTTGTTGTCGTGGCCGGCGTACTTGTGGTACAGCCAAGGCAGCCCCGCCGCCTCGTACTCTGTCCCGAGCCACTTGTTGTACCAATCCGTCACCATGATCTGCCCGTCCGGGTTGAACGACGGGATCATGAAGAAGATGACGTTGTCCAGGATCCGCTTCGTCTCCTCGTCGGTCCGCGTCGCGAGCTCATAGGCCAGTTCCGGCGCCATCTGGGTGCCGCCAATCTCCGTGGCGTGCAGGCTCATCGACTGACAGATGACGGCCTTGCCCTCGGCGACGAGCTTCCTGATCTCCGCCTCAGGTACCCCGCGCGGGTCGCTCAGCCGAGCATTCACCTCGCGCAGCCTGTCGAGCCTGGCCAGATTCGTGGGCGCCGTGACGATGACCTGTAGGAACGGGTTCCCCTCGGTCGTCGGGCCCATGTCGATGACCTTCATCTTTCCGCTCTGCTTCTCCAGCAGCCGGAAGTACTCCACGATCTTGTCCCACCGCGCGATCTTCCTGTCGGCGCCCATCCGGAACCCGAAGAACGACTCGGGCGAGGTCACCACACCTTGCGCTGACGGATGTGCGCTGAGGACGGCGGTCGCCGCGACGGCAAAGGCCAGCAGAGCGACGGCGGCGCGGAGCCTGGAGGCCGGTATCTTCATGTGCTCCTCCACAGGGGGCGGCTGAGAGGATGACATCCTACCCGGGATTCCCACCGCGCGGGTAGACCGTGCTGAATTCACCCCCTTGACGCCCCGCGAGCGCGGCAAGCAGGGCTGCGACGATGACTTGCCCGCAGTGCCGCCACTTGCTCACCAGCCGGGCCGCGGCGCCTCCGATTCGAGCTGAACCATGACTGGCCCACGCCGGGCCGGAGAGCGGGAAGACCATTCCCGCTTGCACGGCATCTTCACGCGCGTGTTCCGGCTGGGAGCCGGCTTTCGTTCGTCGATTCTCGAAGCTCGTGGTCGAAAGCAGGGTCAACGAAGAACAAGCCGCGCAGCCAACCGCAGGGCCGGTACTCCCAGGACGGCCCTCACGGGCAGTTGTCCCGCGTGGACTCCAACTATTCTCGAGAACAATGCCTGGTCGGCGGCGAGAGCATCGACCATCGATGTGCGCAGGTCGGGTCGCTTCTCCACATACAGAAGAAGGCGCGTCATCGTCCAGGGGCGGCGGGCGATCCGACGCCAGGCCCGCGCGTATTCCTCGAGGCGTGCCCGACCGATTGCTTCCACCAAGGCGAACGCCTGGCGGAACGCAAGCGCCAGCCCTTCACCGGTCAGGGCGTCGAGATAGCCGGCGGCATCACCCACGAGCGCTATGTTGCCCTGCACGACGCCCGTCGTGCGCTGCTCGAACGGACCGGCGCCACGCGCTGCGCCCGAAAGCACGGCTGCATCCAGGCGCGGCGCGAGCGCCGGGAACTGCGCCAGCCGCGCCGCGAAGGGCAGGTTCGTGCCTCGCCAGAGGATCGCGACGCCGATCGCGCGAGGCCCGAGCGGCGTCACGTAGGCTTCGGCCCGATCCGACCAGTACACCTCCACGCAGTCGGTCCAAGGCTCGACGTCGAAGTGCCGCACGATGCCGTAACGGCGCGGGAGAACAGGCCTGCCCGCAAGGCCAGCCTGCTCGCGGATTGCGGAGTGCAACCCGTCCGCACCCACGATCCAGCCTCCCGTGAACGGACCCTCCGACGTCTCGATCCCCTCCGGCAGCAAAGACCTCGTCTCTGTCCGCCAGGAAAAAAGCACTCCCGCATCGGCAGCCCTGCGGGCCATGGCGGCGTGGAGCGCGGTCCGGCGGATCCCGAGGCCGGAGGCACCTGGGAACCGTCCCTCGGCAACCGAATCGCCATCGATGTAGCGTACGCCGTAGAACGGGGCGGAGATGCCGGGCACCAGTTCCACGCCCATCTCGCGCAACAGGTCGACGCCGTCCGGCATGATGCCCTCGCCGCACGCCTTGTCGATGGGCGGTTCCCGGCGGTCTATCACGCGGGCCGTCAAGCCGCATTGGCGGGCGCGAATGGCAACGGCCAGACCGGCCGGCCCACCACCAGCAACGACCACGTCCGTCGAAGGCGTGGCGATCACGGCCGGAGCCGCCACCACCTGGAGCGCAGTCGGGCGAGCGAGGAGCGAACGACGGCGCTGGCGATGTTCACCGGCGTGACGGCGCGGGGTGGGCGCAGCTCTCCTGCGATGTAGCGCCGAAGCGCTTCCTGGCGGCGGAGCTTCCCGGAAGACGTCCGTGGAAGCGTCCCCGGCGCCACAACCACGACCCGTTCCGCCCGCAGACCTGTCACAGTCAGCACGCGTTCGGAGCAGGCCTTGGACAGGTCGGCAAACGCCCCTGCAGCAACTTCGCGCCGCGCTTCCACAATGACGAGGAGGCACTCACTGCCCTCGCCTTCCGGAAGCCAGCCTACAGCGACAGCGCACCCGGGCCGTGCGCCCGCAACGGCATCGAGCGCCTGCTCGACCTCCTCCGGCGCGTAATTGCGGCCGCGGATTATGAGCACGTCCTTTGCCCGCCCCGCGAGAAACAGCTCGCCCTTCCAGAAGAAGCCAAGGTCTCCGGTACTGAGCCAGCCGTGCCTCAGGCACGACGCGGTTGCCTCCGGCTGCCCCAGGTAGCCTTCCATCAGAGAAGGCCCGCGACACTCGATTAGCCCGAGCCCACCCTCCGGCAGTTCCCGGCCGTCCTCGTCCACGACCCTGACCTCGAAGCCCGGAAGCGGCGAACCGCTCGAGGCTAGCTCGCGTGCCTGGCAGGCACCCGCTTCTCTCACGGCGCCGCCGTCCACCTCGACAGCCGTAGCTCGCTCCGAAAGCGACGCTGAATCGAAGTGACGCGAGACGAACAACCTCGTCGGGTCGGACAGCGTCACGGCCAGTGAAGCCTCCGCAAGGCCGTAGCCCGGCGTAAGCGCCTCGGGCCGGAACCCCCACGATTCGAAACGCCGGGCGAAGCGGCGCATCACGTCCGGGACGACGACCTCGGCGCCGACGAGCGCGACTCTCCACGACGACAGGTCGACACCATCCATCTCCTGGTCCTGGATGCGTGACGCTGCGAAGCCATAGGCGAAGCTGGGCGCAGGGGAGATGGTCGCCCTGTACTTCGAGATCGCCTGCAGCCAGATGGCCGGCCTCTTGACGAACAGCTCCGGTGGTATCAGCGTGAGCGTGCCCGGCCGATCGAGCGCTACGAGAAGCGACCCTATCAGGCCCATGTCGTGATAGAGCGGAAGCCAGCTGACTCCGCTGTGACGGACCCGCTCGGAATCGGGCCAGTACCTGTTGAGGAGCGAGACTTGCGCGACGAGCGCACGGTGTGAGAGCGCCACCGGACGCGGCTCTCGTGTGGTCCCGGACGAGAACTGGACGAGTGCGAGGTCCGAGGCTGAAATGAATGCCGGGTCGGCAGGTGCCGACATAGGCAGCTCGCTCAC
The DNA here is from genome assembly GCA_041947015.1 of Vicinamibacterales bacterium. Lineage (GTDB taxonomy): Bacteria > Acidobacteriota > Vicinamibacteria > Vicinamibacterales > Fen-181 > JBHGBL01. The sequence goes on along the minus strand of JBHGBL010000002.1, from coordinate 91,181 downwards.
AGAGATACAGCCGAGCGGCGGGCGGGCACGGTTGATGACTTCCCCGAGCACGCTCTGCACGCGGCGGTCGGCCAGCACGAGACGCGCGTCCACCGCTCGCACCATCACGACCGTTCGTTCCCGGTACTCGGCAAGCCTTCCGAGATGGACGGGCGGGTAGAGAGGGGCAGGCACGGCACCGGCCAGCAGGACGCCGAAGAAGGCGTCGATGAATTCGACCGACGTGGGGAAGACGAGGGGCACCCGGTCGCCCTTGCGGATGCCGAATGCGCGGAGGCTTCCGGCTACAGCCCGCGCGCGCCCTGCCACCTCCGGCCAGCCAAGCCACGTCTCGCCCCCGGTGCGATCCAGCAGGCGGAGACCGCTGTCCTGGCTCTTCTCGGCACGGACCAGGCTGTCAGCCAGCGTTGGTTGCGCCATCCGGTCGAAAGTGTACCACGGGCGCCGGAGGCACGCCGCTCCAGTATCTGCACCTGTTCCCCGCGCCACGGGATTTGCGCCCGGACGACGTACCTCGCTCTGATGTAGCTGACAACGTCCGGTGCGAAACGATCGATTTCCCATGCGTTGGGCCGATGAACGATCCATCGCGGGGGAGCGTCCTCCAGCGCCCTCACGATCTGCTGCCGGACTCGAGGAACCATGTACCACGGGTACGTGAAGACCCAGAACCGCGGTGGCGGCTTCCGCAGCAGATAGTAGAGGTTCGCAGTGGCTTCATCGTCCGGGAAAACGTAGATCGGGCCGGAGTCTCGGGTCACTGTCTTCACGTTCAGAGCGAGTGTATCGAGATCCGAGTATTCCTGTATTTCGCGCGGCTCGACGTTGCCTGCCACGGCGCGGAAGGTGTGCGCCAGGGCCGCCACCGAGAAGACCGCCAGGACCAGTGCGCAGGCCGCAACTAGGGTGCTTCTTCGAAGTGTCCGGGGAAAAGGCAACCGCTGGTTTTCGTTGCCCCGCGCAGCGCTATGGAGCGCCGTCGCTGAAAGCCATGAAAGGGCTGGCAGCGAAGCCTGGAGGTGGAACGCGGCAAAGCGTGGGTAGAGCGCGAGACCGCTGCTCGACAAGAGTGCTAGCGCCCAACCGTTCGTCTCCCAGCTCGCGTCGCCCTGCCTGGCGGCTCGCACCGTCTGTGCGAGAGCGATTGGGACGAGGATGAAGGCCGGCGCAAGCCTGGCTATATCCTCGAGCGACGGCGGCATCGCCGCCAGCGAAGCGAAACGGCCCTCGATGTTGACCTGCACCGTCCAGAACCACAGATTCTCCAGCGTCCCTGTGCGCATGTAGTGGACGGCGGCGTAGAAGGCCGGAACTGCGATGGCAGGTGCTGCGATCTGCCCGGCGGCGGACAAGGCGGCTGCTGTCGTGCGGCGCGCCCGCCACTCTGTGAACGCGTTCCAGAGAACGAAAGCGACAGCAACCGGGGCCGCCTGCTGCTTGACGAGGAGCGCGAGTCCGCATACGAGGCCGGCTGACACGAGCCAGGCATGCGACCTTTTCGCCGACGTCCGGAACATGACGAGCAGCAGCGCGTAGAGCGGCGCCAGGAACGACTCGTGCCACAACTTCTCGAACCCGAACTGCCCTGTCCAGCAAGCGAAGAGGCACAGGGCCAGAAGCCCTGCGCCGGCGCCTCCCGATCGCCTCGCTGCCCACCACGTCAGGACAGCGGAAAGCGACAGCAGCGCGGCGAGGAAACCAGCAGCGAGGCACCAGCCCTCCTCCGCAAGCGGCACGAACCAGGAGACGAGGAGCGGCATCAAGGGCGGGTGTTGGTCCGCTACCTGCTCGTACAGGCTGTAGCCCGGCAGGGTGAGCAGCCAGGGCTGCATGATCACGCGCGGCCCGAGCGAGAGCGGCAGGAGCGAGTAGTACGCCCAGCCCTGCAGTGCCAGCACCGAGCCTGCCGCGAGCAGATCCAGCCGCACCGCTCTTCCTTCATTCCACCGGACCAGGCGCCCTGCCGCCTCTCCAGTCCATTCCCTTGCGAAAAGTGCGCAGCCAGTCGACGGTCCACTCGCGGAGGACCGTGATGTCTCGAACGGCGTAGTCCGGCTCCCGGTATTCGGCGTAGAAGCAGCCGGAGCACGAATCTGCCTGGGCGCGAGCGGAACGAGCGAAGCCAGGGCTCCGATAGTAGGAGGCGAACGATTCGTCCAGGATGTTCCCCAGCGGTGGCTTCTCCTTGCACGCCGAGACGCTGCCGTCCGGGCGGACGTCGAGCGCCATCTTCCCCGCCGAGCAGGTCCAGTCGTTCCTGCCCGTTTCGAGGAAGCGGCGGAAGTCCTCGAGGAAGCGCGTCGAGTTGGTCAGGCCGGCGCCTCCGCGCCTGAGCGCCACGAGCTCGTCGATGACCCGGTCGCGCTCCGCGGGCGCCAGCCCGCCGAAGTCGAACCTCGAGTCGTCGCTCCTGAAGAGATATTCGCCGCCCGACACTCCGCCTGGCTGGCAGACGACGACCGGGGTGATGTAGCTGTAGATGCCTCGCCGGCCGAAATAGCGAACCAGAGCGGGCAGCTCCAGAAAGTTCATCGGCGAGCCGACGATGTTGGCGAGCGACATGCCGCGCGGCAGGAGCTCCTGCGACAGTTCCAGCGTGCGGAGGGCGTTCTCGAGCACTCCGCTGGCGCCGCAAATCCGATCCTGTAGCCGCGGATCCAGAGTGTCCACCGACACGCTGAGGTCGCACACCCCCGCCTCGACGACCTCGCGCAGCCTCTCGCGGGTAACCTGTGGCCCCCCGTTCGTCTGGATCCTGATCGAAAAGCCGCGCCGGGCGAACACTCGGACGACCTCGGCCAGATCGCGGCGCAGAAACGGCTCGCCGCCCGTCAGGACCAGATGGCGGGCGCCCAGCGCCCAAAGCCGGTGCGACACCAAGGCCAGGCGCGAGGCAGGCAGTTCATCGAACTGCCCGCGATTCCGCGAAACGCCACACATGCCGCAGCGGTAGTTGCAGCGGTAGGTGACATGAACGCGACCATAGAAAGGTCTGCCGAGGATCCGCGAACCGATTATTCCCCAGGCCGTGTTTGTGATGTTCATGCGGCGCGGCAGCACGCCGTCAGGACCGCTGCGTCGCTGCCGAGGCTGCCTAGGATACCATCGAATCGCGCCTGTTCCTGATGACATCCACCAGGTCGCCGGCCGTCTCCAGCGCCCCTGTGTCCTCATCGTCGAGGCGAAGCCGGAAGCGGTTCTCGACCTCGACGATGAGGGTGAGCAGGCGGATGGAATCGAGCGAGAGCTCCTCGACGAGGCGTGTTTCCCGGGTGATTGGCGCAGCCCTGCCAAGGTGTTCCCGCGCAACGGCTGTGAGTTCCGCCAGGATGTCCTTTTCGACCTGATCGCGGGAAAAGCCTGTCACGACCCGTCCTCCTCGCGAGCCGGCGGGAGGCAGTGCGCCCGCATCGCGCTCTCTTCGTTCGCGATCCTGCGCCGGAGAACTGCCAGGTTGATGGCGCTGAAGACGAGCGCCGTCAAGTACGCCGTGTGTACCATCGGCAGCGCGAAGAACTCCAGCACCACGGCGAGGTAGTTCGGATGGCGCATGATGCGATACGGTCCCCGCCGAATCAACCGGTCGCCAGGAACGACAACGATCCTCGTACTCCAGCGAACGCCCAGGGTGAAGACGACCCAGTATCGCAATGCCATCGCCCCGGCCAGGACTGCCGCCATCAGAACTGCGAGCCCCTTGTGCCAGGGCCGCCCCAGGAAGCGGACCTCGGCCGCGCATGCCGCCAGGAAGAGCGCATGGACTGCCACCATGGCGCGGTATCCCGCCCGGTCGAACTCGAGCCCACCCCTCGCCATCAGGCTCCGGACGTTTCGCCGTGCGACTGCAAGTTCGAGAACCCGCTCGGCCGCCACAGCCGCGACCGTCGCGTAGTACAAGGTGTCAGGCACCAGGCTCATCGTGTGGAGGCTACGCCGGCCTGGCCCGCAGCCGGACCCGCCGATACACGACATGCGACCTGCGACACGCGATCTCGGTCCCATCGCAGCAGAACCATCTCGGAGCAGAAGCCCGGACCCATTGCGATGAGAAGGCCGTGGCTCCCCTGCGGCGGCGGCTGCGCCATCACGTCCTCCAGAACCATGAGTACAGAGGCGGAAGACAGATTTCCCACTTCGCGCAGCTCGCGCCAGCTCGCCGCGAACGCCGTTTCCGGCAACCCGAGTGCCTCCTGCATCGCCTGGAGCACTTTGGGTCCCCCCGGGTGGGAAATCCACGCGGCGATATCTTCGCGGCGAAGCTCATGATCTCCGAGGAAACCATCCACGTCCGCGCCCGCGTGTTCGAGAACCACGGCTGGCACGTCCGCCGAAAGAACGACCCTGAACCCGGATTGGGAGATGTCCCAACCCATCACCCTTTCGGAGTCCGGGTAGAAGACCGCGCGGCTCGACACAACGAGCGGTCCCGCACCGGGCTCTGGGCGCTCCCGGCCTGCGACCACGACCGCAGCACCGCCATCACCGAAGAGCCCTGTGGCAATCAGGTTCGGGATCGACAGGTCGTTCTGCTGGATCGTCAGCGAGCAGAGCTCCACCGACAGCACGATGGCGACCTGGTCCGGGTAGGCGCGGACGTAATCGGCTGCGCGCGCCAGCCCGGCGGCGCCGGCCACGCATCCAAGGCCGAAGATCGGCGTGCGTTTCACGCGGGCAGGCAGGCGCAGCCGATTCATCAGCAGCGCGTCCAGCGAGGGCGTCGAGATGCCTGTCACGGTGACGAAGAAGAACGCGTCCACGTCCGACACTGTGTAGCCCGATGTCTCCAGCGCCCGCCTGACCGCTTCCTCGCCGACATCGCTCGCGACGCGGATCCACGCGTCGTTTGCCTTGCCCCACGTGTCGAGCCGTTCGTACTCGTCCAGAGGCAGTGCGAGGTGGCGCCCGCCGACCATCACGTTGCGGTGCAGCCCCTCGAGCCGGTCCAGGTTGAAGTGCCTCCGCCCCCAGACCTGCCTGAAGCGGCTCAGGAGCGCTTCCTGATCGTAGAAGTGCGGCGGAAACGCCCTGGCGATTCCTGCCACACGTGGCGCGGCGTCTCGAACACCTGCTGCGTTCACTGTTCGAGGCTCGACGTCCCGGCCGGCGTCCTGACCGGCGCAGGCAGCAGGTCCGAAAGGTTGAGACCGGAATCGGTTCCGGGCCGTGCCGCGTCCATGTTCGTGCGGCCCACCGAGATGATCTCCTCGATCAGCACGTCGCGCAGGTCGTTGTCCAACGCCCGCGTCAGGTTCGTTCCGCCTTTCTCCTTCGACACGACGTCCGTGTTGAACGAGACGATGTAGGCGGTGCGGGTCGGCAGGTGCAGGTAGAAGTGCGAGATGAAGCCGTTCTGGTTGCCGCTGTGCGCGACGAACTCCAGGCCCTGGTGCCGTTCGACGAAGAAGGAAAGCGCCGCGTGCACGTCGCTCCCGCTTCCGCCTTCGCCGTCCTCGGCCCTGACGAGGGGCACCCACATCTCCTCGAGCGACGAGCGCTTCAGCACCCCGTCGTAGGCGCCTCGCTCGTGGGCACCTCCCAACAGGAACCGGAGGTACTTCGCCATGTCGTCCAGCGGCGCGTTCAGGCCGCCGTTGGAAACCGTGATGCCCGTATCGAAGTCGAAGCGTGCTTCCCTCAGGCCCTGGTCGTTCCTGAAGTAGCTGTGCGAGCGATCGCCAGCGAGATGGTACGGCGCCCTGTCGAAGAACGAGCGGTGCATGCCGAGCGGCATCAGGATGTTCTTCGTCACGTACATCTCGTAGTCGTCGCCGGAGAGCGCCTCGATGACGCGCCCCAGGAAGATCACGCCAGGGTTCGAATAGCTGTAGCGTGAGCCGGGCTGAAACAGGATTTCGGTGTACGGCAGCATTGCGGCGACCTGCGCCCAGCCAGGCGGTTCGAACGGGTGCCAGGGCTTGTCGCCGCCCCAGGGCCACGTGCCTGCTCTGAAGCCCGCCGAGTGGGACATGAGGTGCTTCAGCGTGATCTGCGACATGTCGCCGAACGGGTTGTGCACGGCGCGCAGCTCGGGGACGTACTTCAGGATCGGGTCGTCCAGCTTCAGCAGTCCGCGGTCGCGAAGCTGCATGATCGCGATGCCGGTGAAGGTTTTCGTGATCGAGGCCCAGTGGAAGATCGTGTCCGCATCCACCGGCCGCCGCGCTTCCAGATCTGCGTAGCCTGCCGTTTCGCGGGCGACGACGGCGCCGTCGCGGATGAGGAGCAGGCTGCTCCCGACGATGCCAGCCTTCTCGACGCCGTCCCGATAGAAGGCGACCACCTTGGCCCACCCTGCCGGGACGGATTGCGCCACGGAAGTTGGTTGTGGCGGGGTGGCGGCGATGCCCAAGGCGACTGCGCCGAGGGCGACGCCGACAACGGTACCACGCCCGAAGGCGGCTCGAAGGGCGGACGTCTTCCACTCCATTCGCACGACTCCCTCTTCAACGTGCACATCCTAACCCGTCTGTGCCATTCGAAGGTCGACTACCGCAGGGCCGCACGTCATTGTCGCAGCCTCGTGCAAAGGCGGGCGAGGGCTGGCACGCCTTCCCTCCCGGGGCCGAAAGCCGAGCCCCACCCGGCAAACCTTTTCGAGCATGGCCGCGGCTCGAGGGCACGGGCGCCATGCGCCGCCCTGCCAGATTGTCTTGGACGCGGTCGCGAGGTGCAAAGGCGCTGCCGACCCTTGCGCTCGAGGTGGCCGAACAGACCGCCACCTGACCGAGAACCGCCCGATGCTGGCGGCCGGCCCAGTCGAGTCATGAAACGGCCCAGTCAAGCCATGAAAGATGTCACGCTCGAACTCGGCGATACGCCTGCTGGCCCGCCGGCTCGGGGACGGGTATCATTTGCCGGCGAGGTGACATGAACCGAACGATGAAGTCGACGAGGTACTTTCCGCTCCTGATTCTCGCCTTCGCCATTGCCTTCTGCCCTGGTGTCGCCCTGCCCGCGGGCGTGGCCCGGCAGGAGGGCCGCGAGGCGGCGGTGGACAAGGTGTTTTCGAGGTGGAACGACAAGACGCCGGGCTGTGCGGTCGCGGTTTCCGAGCACGGCGAGGTCGTCCTCGAGAAGGCCTACGGCATGGCAGACCTCGAGCACGACGCGAAGAACCTCGCCGGCACCATCTTCGAGGCGGGGTCGGTCTCCAAGCAGTTCACCGCGGCCGCGATCCTGCTTCTCGCTCGCGACGGGAAGCTCTCGATCGACGACCCGGTGCGCAATTACGTGCCGGAGCTGCCGGACTACGGCGTGCCGCTGACGATCCGGCACATGCTCACGCACACCAGCGGGCTTCGCGACTGGGGCAGCGTCGCCGGTCTCTCCGGCTGGCCGCGGACCTCGCGCGCATACACGCACGCACACGTCCTCGACATCGTGAGTCGCCAGCGATCTCTCAACTTCACGCCGGGCACCAGCTGGTCGTACTCCAATACCGGATACAACCTCGCCGCCATCATCATCGACCGCGTGAGCGGCAAACCCTTCGCAGAGTTCTGCCGCGAGCGCATTTTCGAACCTCTCGGCATGAAGAGCACATCCTGGCGCGACGACCACACCCGCATCGTCAAGGGCCGGGCGATCGCCTATCGCGAGGGCAAGGACGGCTTCCACATCAACATGCCGTTCGAGAATGTGCACGGCAACGGCGGACTGCTGACGACTGTCGGGGACCTTCTGAGGTGGAACGAGAATTTCTTCAGTCCCAGGGTGGGCGATGCCGCCTTCGTGAAGCAGCAGCAGCAGCCGGGCACCTACAGCGACGGGACACCCCATGACTACGCGTTCGGGTTGTTCGTCAGGCCTTACAAGGGAGTGCCGGAGGTCGGGCACAGCGGCTCCACGGCGGGTTACCAGGCGTACCTGGCTCGCTACCCGGAACAGCACCTGTCGGTGGCCGTCTTGTGCAACGTCTCCAGCGCCGCTGCCGGACGCTACGCCCATGAGGTCTCCGATATCTATCTCGGTGAGGCCGTTCGCGCGGAGCCGCAAGTGAAGCCGTTCGACATGCCGCCGGAGCTGCTTCGCGCGAAGGCCGGCGTCTACGCGTTGGATTCGACCGGGGAACCGCTCGTCCTCATCTTCGAGAAAGAGGCGCTCCGCGCCGGCAGGGCGGATGCGCCGCCGCTCGTGCCCGTCTCCCCGACGAGGTTCCTCGTGCCGGGCCGAGGCACGATCGACTTCGATGACGACGGCCGCGCAAGGCTCACGGCATCGAACGGAGTGGTCGAAACGTGCACGCGCGTAGTCGAGACGAAACCGACGGCCGAGGAGCTCGCCGAGTATGCGGGCACGTATTTCAGCGACGAGGCTGAAACGGCTCTCCAGGTGGTCGTTCAGGAGGGTGAACTGCGGGTGCTGCGGCGCCCGAACACCGCGTTCGTGCTGCGGCCTGTCTACAGGGACGGCTTCGACGCACAGTTCGGCATCGTCCGCTTCCGGAGATCCGGCGGCCGGGTGACGGAGATGAGCGTCGGTCTCGATCGTGTCTGGGACATGAGGTTCAGGAGGGTCGGGACGCCGTCCAGCTGACACTCACGCTGCTGCTGTTCGCTTCCAGACGGGGTGCCACGGTGCTCATTCCCACGAAGGCGGCGCCAAGGCGCGAACCGCCTGCGGCGCCCGCGGGGCCCAGCGGCCGAGGCCTGGCGCTCTCGCTCTCGGTTTCCGCACTCGCTGTCCTCCTGGCTGCTGCCGCCGGCGCCGTGGCAGCAGCCGCCGAGCTCAGACCAGAGACCCTCGAAGCCTACAAGAAGTACATCGAGATGCTCGATCGGGAATTCGCCGAAAGGGCGACGAAGGGCCCGACCGCGGACTGGCTGAGCGCGATAGCGCGCGACAGGCGCAGCCTGCACGCCGGCGAGATCCCGATAGTCGAGGGCGGCAAGGAAGGGATGATCGCTGTCCCGGGAGGCCTGATCCACGACTGGCGCGGAACGGTATTCATCCCGGGCGCGAGATTGAAGGACGTCCTGGCTGTCAACCAGGCGTACGACGACTACGCGAGGTTCCATCAGGTGGTCCTGCGATCGAAAGCAATCGCAAGGGAGGAGGACACCTTCACAGTGTTCCTCCGCATACGGAAGGGAACGAGCATCGTCACCGCAACGCTCGACACGTGGGCGGTCGCATCGTATCGGAGCCCGGGCCCGGGAGTGACGCTCGGCCGGACCGAGGTGGAGAAGATCGCGGAAGTGCAGAACGCGGGAGAGGCCGAGGAACGGCACCTCCCGCCGGGACAGGATTCCGGCTACCTGTGGGCCGCCCACATGTACTCGACGTTCCTGGAGCAGGACGGCGGCGTCTATTTCGAATTGAGGAACATCGGGCTCAGCAGGCGCATACCTTGGACGCCGCCTCCGGTGAGCTGGCTCGTTGCCAAGATCGTCAAGGAAGTCGCTCGCGGAAGCATCGCGGACACGCTCAGCGAGACGCGGGCAGCGGTCTTGAAACGGGCGAGACCGGCCTCACCCCCACGCGCGATGTCGATCGGCTGGGGACGTTCCGGCGGCGATAACCGGTTAGAATTCGGCTCATGGCCGGCCTGATAGAAGCAATCGACGTAAAGCGAAAGACCTACCTGGAGCTCGACGGGGCGCCCTATGTCTGCCTCGAAGTCGAGGTTTCGACCCCGACCGCGAGAGGCGGACAGACGCTCGTCCGGGTCAAGATGCGGAACCTGAAGACGAGGGCCGTCTTCGACAAGGTCTTCAAGGCCGGCGAGAAGTTCAGGGAGCCGGACATCGACAAGGTGTCCGCGAGCTACCTCTACACTGACGGCAGCGGCTCCCACTTCATGAACCAGGAAACCTTCGAGACGCTGACCCTCGGGCAGGAGATGCTCGGCGACGCGCTCGACTTCCTCGCTGACGGCGAGGTCGTGCAGGTGCTGCTCTTCAACGGCGCGCCCATCGGCCTGCAGCTGCCTCAGCAGGTTGCCTTGAGGGTCGCCCACACGGAACCAGGCGTGCGCGGTGACACGGCGCGTGGAAACGTGGGCAAGATGGCGCGGCTCGAAACCGGGCTCGAGCTCCGCGTGCCGCTCTTCATAAGGGAGGGCGAGAAGGTTGCCGTCAACACGGAGACTCGCGAGTGCCTGGGGCGAGCCTGACACCAGCGGCGCAACCGAGATGATCGAGGGCGGGCAGCAGCCCCGCCAGCTTCCGTCTGATTGGGCGTCGATGAGCGATGAAGAGCTCCTCGACGTGCGGATGGCGGACCTGCCGATAACTCTCGAAGGAAGCGCCGTGGAAGCCAGGATCGAGCAGCTGCGCGAGGAGCTGGCTGCGCGGAACCTCGCCGTGCAGATCCACTTCTATCTGGCCGAGGAATGGTTCACGCCGGACGGCGTGCCCGCAATCGCCATACCCTTCTATCTCGCGCACCCGCGCCTGGAGAAGCTCGAGGAGTCGCAGATGCTCGAGGTCGAGGGCGGCGACCACCAGTGGTGCATGAGGATCCTGCGCCACGAGGCCGGCCACGCCGTCGACAACGCGTACGCGCTGAGGGCGAAGCGCCGGCGCCGTGAGATCTTCGGCAAGCCGTCGCTGCCGTACCCCGAGTTCTACTCGCCGAAGCCCTACAGCAAGAGCTTCGTTCTGCACCTTGACATGTGGTACGCGCAGAGCCACCCGGACGAGGACTTCGCCGAGACGTTCGCGGTGTGGCTGACGCCCAACGGGAACTGGCAGCAGCGCTACGCGGGCTGGCCCGCCGTGAAGAAGCTCCGGTACGTGGACGAGGTCATGCGGTCGATCGCCGGGAAGCCGCCTCGCGTGAACCGGTTCGAGGAGGTGGAACCGCTCCGCCGGTCGCGGCGCACGCTCCGGCAGCACTACCGGCGCAAGCGCCGCTACTACGGCCTCGAGCGCCCTGCCTTCTACGACCGCGACCTGCGGCGGCTGTTCTCGGATTCACCGCAGTTCGCGAGCAACCCCACGGCCGCGCAGTTCGTCGGCCGGATCCGGCGCCCGGTTCGCAGGCTGGTTTCCAGCTGGACCGGCATCTACCAGTACACCATCGACCAGGTTCTGGAGGACATCGTCCGGCGCTGCCGCGAGCTCAAGCTGCGACTCGCGGTCCCCGAGGAACAGGCTCGCCAGGAATTCACCGTCCTTCTGACCGTGCAGACAATGAACTACCTTCACAGCGGCGGGCACCGCCTCGCGCTTTGAGCACGTGAACCTCGAAGGGAAACCTGACCGGTCGCAATGAAGAGTCTGAGGGTTCTCGCGCTCGTCCACAAGCACCTCGTGCCGCCGGAGGACACGACCGGTGTGGACGTCATAAACGCCGAGTGGAAGATGGAATTCGACGTGATGTCCACGCTCCGCGAGCGCGGGCACGAGGTCCACGCCGTCGGGATCCACGACGACCTCAGGGCGATCCGCCAGTCGGCCGACGAGTTCAAGCCCCACATCCTTTTCAACCTGCTCGAGGCATTCGACAACGTCGAGACGTTCGACCAGAACGTCGTGAGCCACATCGAGCTGCTGCGGCTCCCGTATACGGGCTGCAACCCGCGCGGCCTAACGCTCGCCCGCGACAAGTCGCTCTCGAAGCAGCTGCTCGCATATCACCGCATCCCCGCACCGGACTTCGTCGTCATAAAACGGGGGCGCAAGCCAATCGTGCCCAAGCGGCTGCGCTATCCTCTGATCGTCAAGTCCCTACTCTACGAGGCCTCGTTCGGGATCTCGCAGGCTTCGGTCGTCGAGAACGAGGCGCAGCTCTCCAAGCGCGTCCAGTTCGTTCACGACAGCATCGGCACCGCAGCGATCATCGAGGAGTTCATCGATGGCCGGGAACTATACGTCGGCGTCATCGGCAACGAGCGCCTGCGTGTCTTCCCGGTCTGGGAGATGTTCTTCACGAGAATGCCGGAGCACGGCCGCCTGATCGCGACCGAACGCGTGAAGTGGAGCACGAAGTACCAGGAGAAGCACGGGATTCGGACCGATCAGGCCGACCTCGCCGACGATATGGCGCGACGCATCCGGCATCTGGCCAAGCGGGTCTACCGCGCACTCGACCTGAGCGGGTATGCGCGGATCGACATGCGGCTGGACGGTGAAGGGCGGCCGTACGTCCTGGAGGCCAACCCGAACCCGCAGCTCGCCTATGGGGAGGATTTCGCCGAGTCGGCCGAACGCGTCGGGATCTCGTACGAGGCGCTGCTCGAGAGGATCATGGCACTGGGACTCCGGTGGCAGCCCGAACGGAGAGGGTGATGGCCGAACAGGTTCGACCATCAGGCCACGGTGCGCGGGCATCCTGCTTCGAGCGCGTAACCGTAGAGCCGCTGCCGATCGATGCCCGCTGCAGGGAGGAGGTCGATGATGACGACATGACGGCGCTCCCGCGGAACGAAACGTAGCGTTCCCACCCCTTTCTGCCTCGGCGCCGGCTGCGCCGCGGTCGTTCCTTGCTCAAGGGCCTTGCCAGGACGCTATCTTGCTGAAGAAGAATCAGTTACAAGATGCGAACCGGAGAGGTCTGGCACGTTGTTTTTCGTGTAGGAGCGTAACTTCTACACCCGAAAAATTCCCGGTCTGAGCGGAAACGAGAAGCGTATAATGTTCGGTTGGCGCGGCCGGGCTGAGGCGTTTCAAAAGAGTGCCGTGCCGAGAGGAGAATCAGAAGGTATGCGCAAGAACTCGTGGGTAGTGATGGGGCTGGCCGTGGCCGCGACGTTCATGCTGACGGCGTGCGCGGCGCCGCCCAAGGTCGAAATCGACGCTGCCAAGGCGGCTCTCGATGCGGCCACGACGGCGGGGGCGAGCGAGTACGCACCGGAAGCACTGAAGGCTGCTGAGGACGCGCAGGCGGCCCTTGACGCCGAGCTCAAGGCCCAGGAAGGCAAGTGGTTCCCGTCCTACACCAAGGCCACCGAACTGGCCGCCGCTGCCAAGGCCGCCGGCGAGAAGGCCGCCTCCGACGCGGCTGCCGGGAAGGAGAAGGCCAAGGCTGATGCGACCGCGGCGATCGAGGAGGCAAAGACCCTCCTTGCCGAGGCACAGGCACTGCTCGACAAGGCGCCCAAGGGCAAGGGCACGGCTGCCGACATCGAGGCCATGAAGACCGATCTGGCCAACGCCGGGACGACAATCGCCGAGGCTGAAACTTCGCTCGGAAGCGCTCGTTTCCTCGACGCGAAGGCCAAGGCCGAAGCAGCCAAGACCGCCGCAACCACCGTCAAGACTGCGGTCGAGACGGCGATGGCAGCAAAGGGCAAGTAGTCTCTCGCCGACCCATGGCTCCGGGGCGGCGCGGGAACACCTGCCCCGGGGCCCTCGAGCCACGTGGACCGATTCCGGCGTAGAATCATCTCGACTTGGTGAAGGCAGATCCAGTTTCGGCCAGACGCGGGTGGCGCCGGCGTATCGTGGTGCTGGTCGCGCTGGCGCTGATCCTGGTCGCCTGGCTCGCCCTCGATCGCGCCGGAGCCAGGCGTTTCCGTACGCTCGACTTGGTTGCGACGGCCGCAGCCAGCGAGGTGGGCGCGGCGCGCGCTGCCGGTGCAATGGCCTGGGCACCGGGCGAACTCCATTCCGCGGAAACCGCGCTGAGAGCGGGCCTCGCCGCAAGGCGGGCCGAAGAAGCGCGCTGGTGGCCGCTGCCTGACGTCGGCCGCGTCTCGGCGCCCCTGGACGAAGCGTCGCAGAGAGCCCGTCGAGCCCGTTCGCTGGCGGAGGACCGGAAGGCGGCCGCCGAAAGGAGCGCCGACTCTGCGCTCGAGTCCGCGAAGGCAGCCGTGTCGGCAAGCGGCGACCTCGCGCGCTCCATCCATCTCGAGCCCGGGCGCCGGGCGATCCTGGCGAAGGCCCGCCTCGCGCTGAACGAAGCGGTCGTGTACCGCGAACACCTTGACTTCGGGAACGCAGCGTCAGCCGCGCGCCGCGCCGAGAACCTGGCGGCACAGGTTCGCAGCCACGCCGCGGCCGTCGCGGCCAGGTACGCCGACGCCGAGACCGTCTCTCGGTGGCAGCGATGGAAGCAGGAGACCGTCGACTGGTCGAGGCGAACCGGGCGGGCCGCCATAGTGGTGTCGAAGGAAGCGCACACGCTCACCCTGTTCGTGGCCGGACGTCCGGTCAAGACCTACAGCGCCGACATGGGCTTCAACTGGATCGCCGACAAGCAGCACGCAGGCGACGGCGCCACTCCCGAGGGCCGCTACAGGGTCGTCTCGCGCAAGGCGAACGGTCAGTCGATCTACTACAAGGCGCTCCTCCTCGACTACCCCAACGCCGAGGACCGGGCCGAGTTCTCCCGCGCCCGCAAGGCTGGCGAGGTCCCCTCGACCGCCGCCATCGGTGGATTGATAGAGATCCATGGCGAGGGCGGCCGCGGCCGCGACTGGACGCGCGGCTGTGTCGCGGTCAGCAATCGCGACATGGACGAGCTTTTCAAGAGCGTGCCCGTGGGCACGCCCGTGACGATTGTCGGCAATGACGACTTTGGATCCATCGCAGGATTCGCAACCAGGCACCGCGACAGCCCGACCGGCCGCTGAGGCTGCACCCGGTCTCGGCCGCAACGGACGGTTCTCGAGGCTGCTTGCCCGCCTGCCGGCTCGTCTTGGCCCGCTTCCGCTCGACCGCAGAGCTGCGCTGGCTGCGGCATCAATAGCGTTGACCGCGCTCCTCGTCGCCTGGGCTGGAACCGGCTACGTCTACGAGCCGCTCGTAGATCAGCCGGCCGAAGCGGTTGTTGCGCCGCCCGATGGGAACCGCGCGCTCATGTCCGCGATCTCACGCGAACGCGCCCGCGCGCGCCAGCTTCGTGCCCGCCTCGATGCCGCAGCGCCTCGGGGCGTCTACATTGTCATCGACCAGACCCACAACCGCCTCTACCTCAAAAAGGGCCAGGAGGTGATGCTCCAGGCGGTCTGTTCGGCCGGATCCGGGATGATTCTCAAGGAGGGCGGCGGCAAGAAGCGCGAGTGGATCTTCGACACCCCGCGCGGCCGCTTCGAGGTGCTCTCGATGGCGCAGAAACCGGTCTGGCGGAAGCCGGACTGGGCGTTCGTGGAAGAGGGAGAGCCGATTCCGAAGAACCCTGGCGATCGACTCGAGTACGGAACTCTCGGCGAGTACGCACTCTACTTCGGCAATGGCTACATGATCCACGGGACCCTCTACGAGCGCCTTCTCGGCCGCGCAGTCTCGCACGGGTGCATCCGCGTGGGTCGCGACGACCTCCGCAAGGTCTGGGCGAACGCCAGGCTGGGCATGCCGATCTTCATCTATTGAAACCCGGCGCCGACACCATGAGCCGCGCGATACCCTTCGCCTTCGTCGCTTTTCTGGCGGCAGCAGCCGTTGGCTCCTCCTCGGCAGCACGCGACCTGTGGTCCGCCAACCAGGATTCGCGACCGCAGAAAGCAACCGGCGGGCAGCCGCAAGAGGCACGAGTGGAGGCCGGGCGTCCGGCAAGGGTGACTGCAGTACGCGGGCAGCCAACACCGAGGGGCTCCGCGAAACCGGCGGGTACGCAGCCGGCTGCGCCCGAGGACCGTGCGGCTCTCGAGCGGGAGCTGGCCGCGCTTCGCAGGTCAGCCGCCCTCCTCGAGCGCCAGCTGGAACTCGCTCGAGGCGACAAGTTCTACCTGATCCTCGATCCTTCGACGCCCGATCTCGCCCTCATGCTCGGCGGCGCGGAGCTCCAGCGCTTCAAGCTCCTGGGCCTGCAGGTCGGCCGGCCCCGCGTCGGGTGGGTGAAGCGCGCCTCCGGCCTTCGATGGCAAGGGCGCACCTGGACTGGCGGAGCGCTCGATCCTCCGCGCGAAAGCGATCGCATCGTCATTCAGGCGGCCGAGCCTGGACAAAAAGGAGAGCCGGAGGCGGAGGAGCAGAAGCCTCCCCCCATCCCGCCAACGGCGGAAGAGATGTACAAAGTCCCGCCCCGGTACCACATCAGGTTCGAAGGGGGCCTGTCGATCGAGATCCGCCCGCACGAAGCCGACCTGACGGTCGGCCTCTGGCGACGCTTCAGGACCTGGTGGGATACGAAGTGGCGGGACGCCGCTGCGGCAACGTGGGCGGCGGACCACGATGCGGTCCGGCTTCGCGTCGTGCTGAACCCGGCCGACGCGGAATCGCTCTACCGAGCTCTGCCGCCGAACACCAGCCTGCTCGTGTTGGATTCGGCCCGGTGATGTCCGTCCCCACCCACCGGAGCCATCGTTTCCTCTCGATTCCTTCGGACTCGGGGCAACAGGCAAAGGAGCCTGGCTGCCGGTTTCGTTGCGTGCGCCGGAGAAACTGACCTTGAAGGCGCTCGTCGTCACCAACGACTTTCCACCGAGGATCGGAGGCATCAACGACTACGTCGGGCAGATCGTCCGGCGGTTCCCGCCGGGCCAGGCGGTCGTTTTCACCTCGAGTTATCCCGGCGCGGCCGGCTACGATGAGCGTTTTCCACACCCGGTGATCCGCTGGCCGCACAGCGTGCTGCTCCCGACCCGCTCCGCTCTGTCGAAGGTGCTCGACCTCGTGCGAGCGGAACGGCCGACGGTCGTCCTGTTCGGCGCAACCGTGCCGCTGGCTCTCATGGGTCCTGCCGTGCTGCGCAGGCTGGGCGTGCCTTACGCCACGTGCACCCACGGCCTCGAGACAGGCATGGCGCGCATCCCGCTCGGGCGCGCCGCTCTACGGTGGATCGGCGAGCGCGCGGCTCTTGTAACGGTCGTCTCTGCCTGGACCGGGTCACTGCTTCGGCCGGTCATGAGGCCGGCGCGGATGGAGAGGCTCCCGGCGGGCGTCGACGTCGAACGGTTCCACCCCGCGACGGCATCCTCCGCCATTCGGGAACGCCATGGCCTGGGAACCGGACCGACCGTCTGCTGTGTTTCCCGCCTGGTGAAGCGCAAGGGCCAGGACCAGCTCGTCCGCGCCCTTCCCCGCATATCGCGGCAGTTCCCGGGCGTACGGCTGCTCATCGTAGGAGCGGGACCCGATGGGCGAAGACTCCGCCGACTGGCGAAACGGCATGGCGTTTCCGGCCGCGTCGTCATGACGGGAGCCGCTCCGTACGCCGACCTCCCCGCGTACTTCCGCGCCGGTGACGTGTTCGCGATGCCATGCCGCACTCGGCTCATGGGCCTCGATGTCGAGGCGCTTGGCGCGGTCTACCTTCAGGCGTCGGCAGTCGGCCGCCCGAACGTGGCAGGCGACACGGGTGGAGTCGCCGACGCGGTGCAGCACGGCAAGACCGGGCTGCTGGTTGATGGAAGGGACGTCGGCGCCGTGAGCGACGCCATCGCCGAGCTGCTCGGTGACCGGAACCTGGCCGATCGAATGGGAGAAGAGGGAGCAGCGTGGGTCAGGCGGGAGCTCACCTGGGACCTCGTGTCGTCACGCCTGCAAGCGATGCTGGACGAGTGCGGGCGCCGGGCACAAGCCGTCAGAGCCTGAACCGCAAGCCCGGGCGGGCCGTGGCGCGTCGAGGGCCACGAGCGTCAGACGAGGAGTCTCACGGGCTCGGCGCCCTTGATGCTCAAGCCTTCCTCGTAGACTCCCTCTATGCTGGCCGCCACGGTTTCCCATGAGAACTGCCGGGCGCGACTCCGGCCGCGCTCTCCGAGCGAGTGAGCGAGATCGGGGTCGACCAGGATCCGTCCAACCGCTTCTGAAAGCGCTCGAACGTCACCCGGCGGCACGAGGATCGCTTCCGTGCCGTCGCGTGCGACTTCCCTGTAGCCCGCGATGTCGCTCGCCACGACAGGCAGGCCGGCCGACATGGCCTCGAGCAGAACGACCCCGAAACTCTCACTGCCCAGCGCCGGCGCGATGAACACCGCCGCGCTGGCGTAGTCGGCCACGAGGTCCGCGTCGCGGCACTTCCCACGCATCACGACTCGTGCGCGCAGGTCCGGCCGAAGGCGCTCGACGAAGGCGCGGTCCGGGCCGTCGCCGACAACGACGAGAAGAAGGTCGGGAAACCGCTCCGCCAGCGCGGCGAAAGCCTGCACGACAACCGGGAACCCCTTGCGCTTGTCGAGGCGCCCGACGAAAAGAACGCGGCGGGATGCCGGCTTGCCGTTCGGCGGCACCTTGCTGAATCTCGAGGTGTCGATGCCGTTCGGGATCACGCGCACCGTGGTCTCGATCCTCGACTCGATACACTCCGCGGCCGCCTTCGACACGGCAAGGCCCAGGTCGACCCGTCGCCACACCCGCGACATCAGCCACGCTTCCGCGGTGTAGAGCGCGGAGCAAATCGACGGATCGTAATGCGCGTGATAGGTTCCGACGACGGGGACACGGGCCAGCATGGTAGCGGCCATCGAAACACCCGGGCACAGCGGCTCGTGCGCATGGACGACGTCCGGCTTGAAAGCCTGGACGATGCGGCGGATGCGAAGCAACGAGCGGGTGCTGACGCACACCGAGGTCCGTGACCCATTGAACCTCACGTGAAACGGCCTGCCCACGATGCGCAGCGGGCCGTTGACCGGCCGCGGGCGGCCTGGCGCCAGGATCATCACCTCGTGGCCGCGCCGTTCGAGATGGTCCGCCAGGTTGCGCACGTGCGCCTGCACCCCACCGTGCGAGTCCCAACTGTAAGGACAAGCCTGAAGGATCCTCATCGGCTC
Source organism: Vicinamibacterales bacterium (assembly GCA_041947015.1). Lineage (GTDB taxonomy): Bacteria > Acidobacteriota > Vicinamibacteria > Vicinamibacterales > Fen-181 > JBHGBL01. The sequence goes on along the minus strand of JBHGBL010000002.1, from coordinate 72,580 downwards.
GCCATTCTACAAGACCTCAGCCGGGAATCAGCTTTCGGCTCGCCCCCAAGCCTCTTCCCTCTCATCTCGCACCTTTCGCGTTCCCGGCCGTGAGCTGGCCCGAGACCGCCAGCAGCACGACCGTTGCTGTCACGATTGCCAGGCCTGTCGCCAGTAGCGTTGTGCGGTACGGGTCGGCGAGGCCGGATGCGGCAAAGACCGCCACGGCGGCAGCAGCGAGGAGCGAACCGCCCGCGCCAAGGACGTTGTTCAGCAGCTCGCGTATGGCGAACCCGCGCCCGCGCGCGCCTTCCGGAAGGGCGTCCTGCAGCCACGTGTCCTGGGCAATGACGATCGGCGCCATGAAAGCCCCCACGAGGAACGCAGCCAGGGCGGCACTGATGAAAGTCGTGACGTCGGCGAACGCGATTACGAGGAGGCCCAAGGCCAGCACCCCGGCAGCGATGGCGGTGCGTCTTTCCAGCCGGCCAGCCAGGGTCCCAGCCACGAGAGACCCGAGCGCCATTCCGCCAGCCCCTGCCCCGCCGATCAACCCGAGCCCGCTCGCACCGAAACCGAGGATGGTCTGGAACAGGATCACGACGACAACGAACCCGGCACCGGCGCTTGCGGCAACCAGGGCGATGGTGGCGAAGACCCAGGCCAGGTCACAATCGCTCCCAACCAGACGAACAGCCTCCCTGAAGTCTTGCACGATGCCTGGCGCAGCGTCGCCGAGCCGGTCCCGTTTGGCCGCCAGGGCGCCCGCCGGCTGGCCGGTTTCCATTGCCGTGGATGCACGCGGGACCGCCACCGCAAGCATCAGGGCCGAAAAGCCGAACGAGACGGCATCGAGGTAGAAGGCCGCTTCGTAGCCCGTCGCCCCGAACCTGGCCCACCCGCTCCAGTCGATTACCAGCCCGCCCAGCACGATGCCGGCAACCGTCGCCACGCGTCCGAGAGACGTCGTGAGAGCGTTGGCGGCGAGCAACTGGCTGCGATCGACCAGGTCGGGAACGACCGCCATCTTCGCGGCATTCGAGACCAGCGTGACAAGGAAGACCAGGAAGACGATTAGGTAGACGGGCCAGACACCCGCGGCGCGGTGGGCCGCCGGGATCGACGCCACGAGCACACCGCGGATGATGTCGCCCGAAACCAGCGTCGTGCGGCGATCCCAGCGGTCCACCAGCACGCCAGCGACGGGACCGAAGACGATCACGGGAAGGGCCACGACGACCGCCAGCTCGGCGAGGGACCATGCCGAGCGCGGCCCGGTGCCGAGCGCGCCCAGGATGGCAACGAGCGCCATCTGATCCAGCTTGTCGCCGAACTGCGACACGGTCTGTCCGCACGCGAACGCCAGGAACCGCGGTACTCGGGCGACCCCGCCAAGGGAATCAGCTTTCATCCTCGAGCCAATCGGGCTGAAACACGAACCATTGATCGGGATAGCGAGTCACGATCTCGGAGAGCCTGTCTGCCAATTCCTGGGCAAGGCGCGGAACGTCGTCCTTCGTCAGGCCTTCAGTCGATATCTCGGGACCGACGACGCCCAGGTATCGTCGCCCGTTTCCCGAGGGGTCGAGGACAACGTGAGCGACCATGATGGGCGCACCTCTCGAGATGGCGATCGCGGCAGGCCCGGTTGGCAGCGCGCGGACGCCGCCGGCGAATCGAAGGGGCATGGATGCGGACCGTATGGCGCGGTCGGCAACCAGCATCAGCACTTCCCTGCGCGCGAGCGCTCGGAGGCTTGCGGCAGCACCGCGCTCGAGTGGCGCCACGACGGCCCCGGTTGCCGAGCGGAACCTCGTATAGAGGCGATCGAGGCCGGGGGCGATGCTCTCGGCGACGGTGTGGCAGCGATAGCCCAGAGCGGCGAGAGCGAGTCCTGCCAACTCGAAGTTGCCCAAGTGGCCTGTGATCACAATCGCGCCGCGGCCGCGCGCAAGAGCGGCGTCGAGGTGTTCGAGGCCCGATTTGTCGATCATCTCGAGCATCCGCTCCGGCGGGGTCGATGGGAAGGCGAGGAAGTCGGAGGCGCACGCCGCCAGGTTTCGAAACGTGCTTCGCACCAGGCGCCGCCGTTCAGCTGGAGTCCTCGATGGCGCGATCCGCGCCAGGTTCTCGCGGATCGTCCTGCGCCGCCCGCGAAGCACCAGCCAGCAGGCATCGGCCAGGCCGAAGGCGAGCGCGCGCGCCGCGGCATCCGGGAGCAGCCGGCGGACGAAAACGGCTACACGAACAAGGGCAACTGGAACCATCGGTTCTGGCTTGCTTGAGTGCCGCGGGCAATGCGGTTAGGATCGACCAGACAGCCGAGGCACGAGATCCTGGCCGGTGATTCTATCAACTCCCGGCGTTTCCGCGCCCGCAGTCCGCATCCTCGCCCGTGCTCGCTATTCGTGCCCGGTCGCCGCTCCGCATAAGTTTCGGCGGTGGAGGAACAGACGTCTCGCCGTACGTGGACGATCACGGCGGCCTCGTCCTCAGCGCCACGGTGGACAAGTACGCTTACGCGTCGCTCCGCCCATCCGACGAAGACGCGATCATCGTCTCCTCGCTCGACTACGACTTCGTGGCCAAGTACGTCCTCGAGGAACCTCTCGCCTTCGATGGCCGCCTGGATCTCGTGAAGGCGGTGATCAGGCGCCTGAACGGCGACCCGGCCGGCGGGCGTCGCGGCCTGGAGGTCTACGTGCACAACGACGCGCCACCAGGGTCCGGCCTCGGAGGATCATCGGCGCTCGTCGTCGCGCTCGTCGGCGCATTCCAGCAGTGGAGGAAGCTTTCGCTGTCGCCGCACGACATCGCGGAACTCGCCTTCGAGGTCGAGCGCGTGGACCTCGGCCTCAAGGGAGGGCGGCAGGACCAGTTCGCATCGGCCTTCGGCGGCATCAACCTGATCGAATTCTCCCGCGGTCGAACGAGGGTCAATCCCGTCGCCATAGGTGCCGATACCTTGTACGAGCTGCAGTACAACCTGCTCCTCTGCTATACCGGTGAAACCCGGCGGTCCGACCCCATCATCGAGGCACAGGTGAAGGGCTACATGGAAGGGGATCCGGCAGTCGTACGGGCGATGGACGACCTGAAGGCAGTCACATCCTCGCTGACCGGCGCGCTGTCCTCCGGGCGGCTCGACGAGTTCGGGCGACTTCTCGATGCGGCGTGGCGAGCCAAGAAGGGGATGGCTCCGTCGATCACCAACGGCCGGATAGACGGGCTGTACGAAGCTGCGCGCCGAGCGGGTGCGCTCGGAGGCAAGGTGTCGGGCGCCGGCGGGGGCGGCTACATGTTCTTCTACTGCCCGTTCGGCCGGAAGCCAGCTGTCGCGGCCGCGCTCGAGCGCCAGGGCGCACGCGTCGTCCCGTTCAACTTCGAGTTCAAGGGTCTACAAGTCTGGCAGGCAGGGACGTGATGGCAAGGGCGAGACTCCGACGCGCCGTGGCAACCACGGCGCTGGTATTCGCCCCGGTCATGCTCCTCGCTGCGCGGGTGCCGGCGCTCGCTTCGGATACCGCTCCGGGCCGCATCCACGGCAAGGCAACCACCCAGGAAGGTTCGGTGCTCCTGCCCGGGGTGCTGGTGACGCTCAGCGATCAGCAGTCGGGGAAGGCGGTGGGGGAAGCGACGTCGGACGACAAGGGTCGGTTCAGCTTCCCTGACATCGCACCCGGCGTCTACAGGCTCAAGGCGTTCCTCTCCGGCTTCATCCCGCGCGAGACCGGGCCTGTTACCGTTGTCCCGGGGCAGGACATAGAGGTCGCCCTCGACCTCCTGCTCGAGGGCATCTCGGAAAGCGTCGATGTATCCGGAAGCGTCAAGACAGAAGCCGCCGAGACAGCAACCACGAAAGAAGTCCTGTCCGGCAGCCTGACCGACCTCGCCCCCCTCGCGGGAGACACCTTCCAGGCGATGCTGCCGGTCCTTCCCGGCGTTGTGCGCGCCTCCGACGGCCGGATCAACGTCAAGGGAGGCCGCTCGAACGAGAGCGCCCTCCAGGTTGGAGGAGCCGTGGTCACCGACCCGGTAACCGGCGAGTGGGGGTTCGCACTGCCGCCGGAGGCGGTGGTCTCTGTGGACCTCCAACCCAACCCGTATACCGCGGAGTTCGGCCGCTTCGCTTCCGGGGTCGCGACAATCGAAACAAGGAGCGGGAGCAACGAGTGGCGCTTTGCCGTCAACGGCTTCGTGCCGGTGCCCAGGGTCCGCCGGAATCGCGTGAAAGGCATCGGGAGTTTCGGGCCGCGGCTGTCGATTTCGGGCGCCCCGTTGAGGGATCGCTTGTACCTGCACCAGAGCCTTCGCTACCAGTTCCTGAAGACGCGCGTCCCGAGCCAGCCGGAGCCGAACGATGACATCCTCCTCCGCGAGTTCGAATCGTTCACTCGGGCCGACTGGGTCCCGCAGGCTGGCCACACCGTGACTGCGAGCGTCGCGACCGTCGCTCCATGGCGCATGGATTACGTGACGCTCAACACGTTCAACCCGCGGGAGGTGACGCCGACGGTCCGGCAGCAGGGCTTCACTCTCGCGCTGTCGGAACGCAGCGTGCTCGGGGCCAACGCGCTCTTCGAGACATCCTATGCCCTCAGGAGCTATCGCTCCGAGGTGTCGGGCCAGGGGAGCGCGCCGATGCGGATAGGTGTCTCGGAAAACCGGGGCAACTTCTTCAACGAGCAGCGGCGGGACACTGTCACTTCGCAGATCAGCGCCGCCTTGACAATCGCCGGCAGCGGCGGACCCGGCGAGCACCTCATGAAGTTCGGAGCCGATGTCCTGCACTCGAGCTTCAAAGGTCGCAGTTCGAGCCGCGAGGTCGTTGTAACGAGGACCGACGGCTCCATCAGCCGGTTGATCGCCTTCTCGCCGGAATCGAAGCAACTCCTGAGCAGCGCGGATGTCGCGCTCTACGCCCAGGACAAGTGGCGCACGAACGATCGGCTGCTCGTCGAGTTCGGGGCGCGGGCGGACCGCGACGGCGTGCTCCAGCGGTGGGACTTCGCCCCGAGGGCCGGGACTTCGATATCGCTCGTCCCAAGCGGGGCGTCGGTGCTGCGGGGCGGCGCGGGAGTCTTCGTGGGCCGGACGCCCATGAACGTGGGAGTCTTCGAGTCGTACGAGAGGCCCAGCGTGACGCACTTCCCGGCAGGCAACGAATCAGCCGGTGGAACGACCGTCCATTACGACTACCGGTCGGACGATTCACTTCGCACACCATGGGGCGTCATCTGGAACGTCGAGCTCGACCAGCGCGTGACGCAGCGGCTTTCGCTCCGGGTGAATCACCTGCGGCGGTCGGGGCGCAACGAGTACATACTCGACGTCGTTCCTGCCGCGGAGTCTTCCGGCCCTGTGCTCGCGCTCCGGAGCAGGGGCCGCTCGCGCTACCGTGAGACGGAGGTCACCGTCCAGTACCGGCCGCGCACGGGCTTCGAGCTCGACGTCAGCTACGTTCGCTCGCGGTCCGAGAGCGACCTGAACGGCTTCGACGGCTACTTCGGCAACATACGGAATCCGCTGATCCACCCGAACGAATACGGCCTTACGGCGGTCGACGTTCCAAACAGGGTGCTGTTGCGCGGGGAGTTGCCCATCGGCCCGAAGTGGTCCGTCGCGCCGCTCGTCGAGCTGCGCAGCGGCTTCCCTTACTCCGCCGTGGACGAAGACCAGCACTTCGTCGGGCCGAGGAACGCGGTCGGCCGCATGCCGAACCTTTACACCGTGGACCTCGGGATAAACCGGCTGATCGTCTTCCGCAAGAGGAACACCTGGGTGGGCTTGCGCTTCTACCACCTGCTCAACACGTTTTCGCCGCGCGACGTTCGGACGAACGTCGCCGCGCCCGATTTCGGCGCCTTCTTCAACACCATCCCCCGCAAGGTCGGCTTCAATTTCTACATCCAACCCTGACAGAACCGCCACGGGGCTGAGTACCGAGGAAGGCGACAACCACGAAAGGGACCCGAACCCGAGGGGCGCTGGTCTTCGGTATTCCGCGGTATGATTGCCCCAGCCATTCCGCCGCCCCCTGTCAGGCCCCCCGGGTTCCGGACAGCGCCCCTGTTCTTTTGCGGTCTTCGGTCGCTCACTCTTGCCGGGGTTCGACATGAAGCAGACAAAATTGTTCGTCAGCGACATCCCGCGGAGGCGCTTCCTCCAGGTGGGGCTGAGAGGCGCGGTGGCGGCGGCCGCCACGCCGCTCATCCTCGAGCAGTTCCTCGCGTGCTCGCGCTCCACGGACCCGCAGCCGGCGGCAGAGCCGGTGGACCGAGCGCTCCTGGACAAGGTCATACGCAAGGCGCTCGAACAGGGCGGCCATTTCGCGGATGTCTACGTCGAGAACCGCACTGCGCGCAACATCTTGATGGAGGAGGGGCGGTTCAAGACGGCGGAGTTCGCGATCACTCGGGGCGCGGGCGTTCGAGTGATCCTCGGCGACAAGACCGGCTATGCCTACACGGACGAGGTCACGGAGGAGAAGCTGCTGCGGGCCGCGGAGGTCGCCGCCTACATCGCCAAGGGCGGCGAGACGGTCAGACCCGTGAACGTGCACGAGAGCCCGCACCCCTCTTACGTGACGGTGAAGCTGCCCCTCGATCAGGTTGCCGACGACAAGCGCCTCGACGTCATGCGCAGGGCGCACCAGGCCGCGCTCGACTACGACAAGCGCATCCGCATGGCCTCGGTCAGCTACTACGACGAAGTGCGGGGGCGGACGATCGCCACGAGCGAAGGCCTTTACCTCGAAGACAAGCTTCCGCTCCTCTTCTTCATCGTCCAGGCCCTCGCCGTCGGGGACAAGGCCCGGCACATGGGGCGCGAGCGGCTGAGCCGCCACTCCGGCTTCGAGATGTTCGACGAGGTCACGCCGGAGCAGGTCGCCCGCAACTGCGCCCGTGAATCGGTCGCGATGCTGGAGGCGCAGGACGCGCCGGCCGGCAAGATGGACGTCGTGATGGAGAATGGCTGGGGGGGCGTCCTGGTCCACGAGGCCGTCGGCCACCCGCTCGAGGCCGACAACATCGCCCGACAGATCGGCGCCTTCACCGGGAAACTCGGCCAGAAGGTCGCCAGCCCGGTCTTCACGATGATCGACGACGGGACCATCGCGAACGCGCGGGGAACCACCGACTTCGACGACGAGGGGACACCGATGAAGCGGAACGTCCTGATACAGGACGGCGTCCTCGTGAGGTTCATGACCGACGTCCTCTCGGCACGCCAGCTCGAGATGGAACGGACCGGCAATGGCCGCCGCGAGAGTTTCAGGTACTTCCCCATTCCGCGGATGACGAACACCTACATCCAGGCGGGCAAGGATCGACCGGCCGACATCGTCTCTTCGACGAAGAGCGGGCTCTACGTCCAGAGCTTGAGCGGCGGCAGCGTGAACCCTACGACGGGTGTCTTCAACTTCACCTGCCGCGAAGCGTACCTCATCGAGAACGGCAGGAAGACCGCGCCGGTCAAGGGCGCCACGCTCATCGGGAACTGTCTCGAGATCATCCAGAACATCGACGCGGTCGGCGACGACCTCGCGTTCGGGCCGGGCATCTGCGGCAAGGGCCAGTCCGCAGAGGTGACCTGCGGCCAGCCTACCGTGAGGATTCGCGGCATCAACGTCGGCGGAACACGGGCGCGGGCCACGACGTAGGCGCGAAGTTCACGATCAATCCGGGCAGCGCGACATCAGGGGAGAACGATGGATTACAAGCAGCTTGCAGACGACCTGGTGAGGTCGTGCGTGAGGAAAGGCGCGGACGCCGCCGAAGTCTACCTGCAGATCGCGCGCAACCTGAGCATCGAGGTGCGCAACGGAAACCTCGAAACCGTCGAGGAGGCCGCCAGCCAGGGCGTCGGCTTCCGTGTCTTCGTCAAGGGCCGGATGGCCTTCTCGAACAGCAACGACCTGAGGCAGGCGTCGCTCGACAGCGCCATGGCGCGTGCCATCGAGTTCGCCGGCATCACGACGGCCGACGAAAGCAACGTGCTGCCCGCCGACAAGGCCGTGACCACGGTAGAGGGTCTGTACGACGAATCGATCGCGAAGGTCCCCATGGATCGGAAGATCGAGATGGCGCGCGAGCTCGAGAAGCTCGCCATGAAGGACCCGCGCATCACCAAGAGCGCGGGCGCCGGCTACAGCGAGTCGGAGGGCGAAATCTTCATCTCGAACTCCAACGGTATATCGAAGAGTTACAAGTCGTCGTCCTGCTCTCTGGGTGTTTCCGTTGTCGCCGAAAAGGGCGATCAGAAGTCGTCCGGCGGCGAGTCGTGCCGGCGCCGCTTCTTCGCCGACCTCGCTTCGGCGGAGGAGATTGCGGCGAAGGCTGCCGCCAGGGCCATAGACATGCTCGACCCGAGGATGGTCAAGACCCAGCGCGCCGCTGTGATCTTCGACCCGGACGTCGCGAGCGCCGTACTCGGCGGCATCCTTGCGGCAATCGACGGCGAGCGAGTGCTCCAGGGCGCGAGCTTCCTCGGCACGCGCCTGAACCAGAAGATCGCCTCGGACCTCGTGACGCTCATCGACGATGGAACGAGGCCGAAGGGACTGTCGAGCAGGCCTTTCGATGGGGAAGGCGTCCCCACCGCTCGGCGTGTGATCGTGGACAAGGGCGTTTTGAAGGGATTCATGTACAACGTGATCGTCGCGAAGCGCGCCGGCGTGGAATCGACCGGCAACGCGTCGCGCGGCGGGTTCTCGAGCCTTCCGGGCATCGGCCCGCACGGCTTCTACATGGAGGCGGGGACGGCGGCGCCGGAGGACATCATCGAGGCCACCAGGCTCGGGCTCCTCCTCAAGAACGTGACGGGCTACGGGATCAACCCGGTCAGCGGCGACTTCAGCGGCGGGGCGTCGGGGCACTGGATCGAGAACGGCCGGATTGCCTTCCCGGTCAAGGGGCTGACGATAGCGGCGAGGGCGACCGACATGCTCGACGGCATCGACATGGTGGCGTCGAACCTGGACCTCAACCGCTCGACGACGGCGCCGACGTTCAGGATCAAGGAGATGCAGATCGGCGGCGAGTGAAGATCGCAGCGGCCGGGTCCCGGGCAAGGCAGGGGCACAGCACCGTGTGCCCCTAGAGGATGTCCCAGCGATTGCAGCGGTGGCCGTAGCGGTCCACCACCGCTCCGGCGCGGCGCAGCTCCACCACCTCGCAGCTGTTCGGGCAGTTGTCGCACTCGAAGGCGCGCGTCTCGAAGTCGATCCGTCCAAGGTCGAAACCGAGGAACGAGGTCGGCGCCGGGTGGCTCATCAGGTGCCGGCGCACCAGGAGCGCGGCGCCCACCGCGCCCATCTCGGCGCGATGGTCGGGAATCGTTATTTCCATGCCGAGGTTCCGGCGGAAAGCCTCTACCACGCCGGTGTTGTGCGCCACGCCGCCCTGGAAGACCACCCGCTTCTCGATCCTCTTCCCTTTTCCGACATTGTTCAGGTAGTTCCGCACGATCCCGTCGCAAAGACCGGCGATCAGATCCTCGGTAGGAGCACCGAGCTGAGCCTTGTGAATCATGTCGCTCTCGGCGAAGACCGTGCACTTCGACGCTATGGTCACCCTGTTTCGCGACCTCGCCGCGTATTCGCCGAACTCTTCGACCGAGATCCCGAGCCGGAACGCCTGCTGGTCCAGGAACGAGCCGGTTCCGGCGGCACAGACGGTGTTCATCGCGAAGTCGACGATGACGCCGTCGCGGATCACTATCAGCTTCGAGTCCTGTCCCCCGATTTCGAGCACGGTGGACACGTCGGGATACATGTGTATCGCCGCCGTCGCGTGCGCGACGATCTCGTTCTTCACCAGGTCCGCACCGACGAGCACGCCAGCGAGGCGCCGGGCCGAACCCGTCGTCGCGACACCGAGAACGGGCCGCTCGCCGTCGAGGCTCGCCGAGGTTGCCTCGAGCCCGTCGAGGACGGCCCTGCGCGGGTCGCCACGCGTGCGCAGGTACTTGGTGAAGACGATCTCCCCGTCCTCGCGCAGCACCGCCAGGTTCGTCGATACCGAGCCGACGTCTATCCCCAGGAAGACACCCAAAGCGCTCCTTTCAAACCGGAACTCCGCTGCCGCGCGCCGATGCGACCCCGCCACGCCGTGACGCCTCTCTCCCGGCGCGCTGGCGCAGCATTTCGACGAAGGCCTCGAGCCTGGTTTCGAACCCTGCTTCCCCGCTGTGCTCGTCGACGGTGAAGCTCACGAACGGAATGTCGTGATCCCGCGATACGTTGTAGAGGATGTGCTTCGCCATGCCCTCCGGCATGCACGTGAACGGCTTGAAGTGCGCCACGCCGTCGAAACCTCGCTGCGATGCGATGACGGTGTAGCCGATGGTGTTCTTGTCCTCGCCCCCGAGATTGTACTTGAGGTAGGGCGTCGCCAGTTTGTGGGCCTTCCGCTCGCCGTACTTGCCGCCCTTCCCCATCCTGAAGGCGTGAATGAACCACTTGTGCTCGTCGATGTAGACGTCCACGAGCGAGCCCATCTCTCCGAGGCGCCGCTCGGCGTCCATGTTCACCAGCGGCTCGAGCACGATGTAGACCTCGCCCACCATCATGATGCGCGGGCGGGCACCTTCCATTTCGACAGGCAGCGCCCGGAAGGCGTTCTCGATTTCCCCATCCAGGCCGTCGAGCGCGCGAATCTCGTCAGCGGCATCTATCCGTTCGATCAGCCTGTCTCGCGTCCGGTCCGCCGACCCACGCTGCACCTCGACGGCCCGGAGCACACGGGCCCGCTGCTGCACCCTCTGAACGAGCTTCCCCTTCTTGCAGGCCACCCGGAAACCGTGGACGAACCGCCTCACGGCGGCGGCGGTCGAGCACCCGTTGACCCGCTTGACCCACCCGGCAACCTCCTCGATGCTCTCGCGCGACCCGTCGATGATCAAGCTCTCGAAGCGGTAGCCGAGGTCCTTCAGGATCGCGTGATGGAGGCGGCCGTAGTATCCGAAGCGGCAGCTCCACGCGCCCTGCACCGAGATGAGCACCTCGGCCCCGGCATCGAGGCTTGCCATCAGGTCGCCGAGGTTCGCCTTGAACGGGAAACAGAACTGCTCGGGGGAATGCCGCACCCCGTTCGCCACGCTCTGCCTGGAGGGGCGCGGGGCAAGGCAGAGTTCCGCGCCCAGGTGCCTCGCCAGAGCCCCGAGGTTGACGTAGACGTATCCCATGTGAGGGAACGCGGCTTTCATCGGTGCGAGTCAGCCATCAGTGTTCCGCTTCTCACGCCGCCTCGTGGTTCGTGCCTTCATGGAACCACTGCACTCAGCCGATCATGTCGCAGAACGACTCGAGCCGCGTCTGCACGCCAGCTTCGCCCGTCAACTCATCCACCATCAGGTAGAGGACCGGGACTGGCCTGGTCGCCCTGCGTCGCACCTCTCGCTCTATGACTTCGCTGACGACCGGGAAGGTGCCACACGCGAAGCTCGTCAGGAAGACTATACCGTCTACGTGCCGGCGCGTCATGAAGTGGCTCACGGCTCCGAGGAGCTCGCGCTCGTAGCTCCACGAGAGCTCGGCGTAGTTCGCCAGCTCGTTTTCGATCGCCGCGCGCGGAACCGTGAAGAGGTCCACGACCCGCACCCCCAGGCGCTCGAGCCGCTCGTACAACGAGAAGGACAGGAACCGGTCGCACAGCAGGTACGGGTGGCCGACAACGGCTACCGACGGCCCGGACCGATCGCCAGGTCGAAAACCGCTGTTCGTTGCGGCCCGGCAACGCGCGGGTGCGGGCGAGCGACAATCGGTCATGACCGCCCCGGCTTCAGCGGGCTCGCCGTCCCGGCATGCGGAGGGACGGCAAGGCGATGGCTCCGGTTGTCGGTCCGCGCGGGCGTCGCTCGCATCACCTGCCAGCGCCAGCCCGAGGGCCCGCGAGAACCCGCAGCCTTCGGCCCTCAACCCATCGAAGCGCACCTGCACGTCGATCGCGGCCCGGTAGGACGCCAGGGCCGCCTTCTTCGCGCATCCCAGCATCCGCCCAGTTTCGACGAAGGTCTCTTCTGCCGGCCGCTCCCTCACGTCGAGGTCGGCATCGAGGAGCAGGGGCGAGCCTTCCAACACGGCTCGCGCCAGATCCGGCAGACCCATGAATTTCGGGCATGTGAAGCGGCGCTTCGGCGAGTTCTCGATTGCGAAGACTCTCGGCACCATCATGCGGTCCACGCCTAGCGCCTTCAGGTACAGCAGGTGCCCGACGAACGCCTTCAGCGGAATGCACACGTCGTCTATCGTGGCCCTGATCCCGGCCGCGAGGATGTCTTTGTTGGTCGGCGGCGAGGTGACGACCGTGCAGCCGAGGGCGGTCAGGAAACGGTGCCAGAGGGGGTAATAGCGGTAAGCGAGCAGCGCGCGCGGCAGCCCCACCCGCGGGTGGCCGCACGCGAGTGGGCCAGCTGGCACATCCAGTTTCGACCTCCGGAAGGAGAAAGGCATCGACCACCGAGATTCTACAGCGAAGCGCTGCTATCATTGGCTCTCGAACAGGAGGGGTCGATGGCAACAGGTCCGCCCGCCACGGTCAAGGAGTACCTCGCCGGCCTGGACTCCGAACGCCGCGCCGTCATATCTGCCGTGCGGAAGCTGATACGCCGTCACCTCCCCAAGGGCTACCGGGAATCGATGAGCTGGGGAATGATCAGCTACGTCATTCCCCTGTCGCGCTATCCCGACACCTACAACGGCCGGCCGCTCTGCTACGCGGCGCTCGCCTCGCAGAAGAACTACTGCGCCCTCTACCTGATGAGCGTCTACTCGGACCCCGAACAGACGGCATGGCTGAAGAAGGAATTCGGGAAAGCCGGGAAGAAGCTCGACATGGGCAGGTCGTGCCTGCGGTTTCGAAAACTGGATGACTTGCCGCTCGAGGCGATTGCGCAGGTGATTGCTGCGACGCCGCCCGAGACGTTCATAGAACGGGTCGAAACCGCTCGCGCTGGCGCAAGGCGGTAACCGCAAGCCGCAGGAGGGAACGATGACGGTGGACGGCGAGGCAGCAGCCGTCGACCCCCAGGTCCTTGACCGTATCTTCGAAGTGTTTCGGGAGCTTCCGCGAGGAGGCCCCAGCGACGCGGAGTCGTGCCGACGTGTCGTCGCCCTGATGACAGCGCTTCCCCGGCGGGCGCTGGCCGTGGACCTCGGCTGCGGGCCGGGCAACGGGAGCACCACCGTCGCCGCCATGACGGGCGCGCGCCGCGTGGTTGCGTTCGACATTCACCTGCCGTTCGTCGCCCGGCAGCTTGTTTCCGCGCGCACCTCCGGAGCCTCGGGCGGTACCGTGTCGGGCGTGTGCGGCGACATGGCGGCCGCGCCCTTCGTCGCAGGAGCTTTCGATCTCGTCTGGAGCGAGGGCGCTCTCTACAGCATCGGCTTCAGGAAGGGCCTCGCGGTGGCGGCTTCGCTCTTGAGGAAAGGAGGCTACCTCGCGGCAACCGAGGCCGTCTGGACTGTCCCAGAGCCTCCGGACGAGGTGCGGCTGTGGTGGGAGTCCGTGTACCCAGACATCGCTCCCGTCGAATCGAAGCTGTCCGATACCAGGGCTGCCGGGTTCGAAATCCAGGCACACTTCACGCTGCCAGTCTCGGCATGGCGCCACTTCTACGCGCCGATGCGCACGCGCCTCGCGCTGATGGCCCGGCGCTGGGCCGACGACCCGGTTGGGCTGAGTGTCATCGCGCAGATGGAAGACGAGATCGAGATGTTCGACCGTTTCGGCGGCACCTACTCCTACGAGTTCATCGTCGGACGCAAGGAGTGACGTGCCAAGGACAGAAGAAGAGGATTGAGGGATCGTACGAGGTCTTATGGGACTGACGCCACTCGACTGGCTCGTCATCGCCGGCTACCTGGCTGGCACGCTCCTCCTCGGCCTCTACTTCCGCCGGCGCTCGGCGCGCAGCACCGAGGACTATTTCGTGTCGGGACGCAGTGTGCCCTGGTGGCTCGCCGGAACCTCGATGGTTGCGACGACGTTCGCGGCCGACACGCCGCTCGTGGTGGCAGGCATCGTCTACAGGCAGGGGATTGCCGGCAACTGGCTCTGGTGGAGCTTCCTTCTGTCCGGCATGATGACTGTTTTCCTCTTCGCCAGGCTCTGGCACCGGGCAGGTTTCCTGACCGACGTGGAGTTCGCCGAATTGCGCTACCGCGGGCGGCCCGCCGCATTCCTCCGTGGCTTCCGGGCAATCTACCTCGGCCTGCTGATGAACTGCGTGATCCTCGGCTGGGTCACCAAGGCCATGACGAGCATCATCGCGACCAGCCTGGCCGGCACGCCTCTGCTCGCGGGCGTGAGCAGCGTGCTGGCGCCGCTGGGCACCATGTTCGCTGGCGACGAGGGCGCGGCCCTGGCGCTGTGCGTGCTGTTCCTGATCCCGTTTACCGGCGTCTACGTCGCAATGGGCGGGCTGTGGGGCGTCCTCTGGACGGACCTCGTCCAGTTCGTCTTGATGATGGCTGTCGTCGTTGGCATCGCCTGGTACGCAGTGGCCGCGGTTGGCGGCATGGACGCGCTCCTGGCGAAACTCGCGGCAGCCAGCGCCGGAGGTGCAGGCGTTTCGCCGACGGATTTCTTTCCGGATTTCTCGCGCGGGCTGACTGCGGAGGTCGTCTGGACGCTGCCCGTCTTGACGTTCATGGTCTACCTGGGCCTCCAGTGGTGGGCATCCTGGTACCCGGGCGCCGAACCGGGCGGCGGCGGCTACGTCGCGCAGCGGATCTTCAGCACGCGCGACGAGAGGCATGGCGTGCTCTCGGTGCTGTGGTTCAACGTCGCTCACTACGCCATCCGACCCTGGCCGTGGATCATCACCGGCCTCGCGGTCATCGTGCTCTACCCCGGACTCGAAAAACCCGAAACGGGCTACCTGATCGTTCTCAACCAGCACCTCCCCGGGGCGCTTCGCGGCCTTGCCATAGCGGGGTTCCTCGCCGCCTTCATGTCCACTGTAGCGACGCAGCTGAACTGGGGTGCGTCGTACCTCGTCTCGGACTTCTACAGGCGTTTCGTGAAGAGAGATGCGAGCGAGGGCCACTACGTCCTCGCGTCGCGGCTGACTACGGTCCTGCTCGTTGCCGTGGCTGCCTGGATCTCCGTCTCGCTCGGGTCGATTGCCGGCGGATGGCAGGTCGTGCTCGAGATAGGCGCTGGCACCGGCGCCGTGTACCTGCTGCGCTGGTACTGGTGGCGGGTCAACGCGTGGAGCGAGATTTCGGCCATGGCCACCTCCCTGGTCGTCAGCCTCGCACTCAACTGGCACTGGCTGTGGAAGAACCTGTTCGGCCGCGAACAGGTCTTTGCCGGCGGCGACGCCGTCGTCTTCGCGAAGACGGCGCTCACGACAGCGATCATCACGACTGTGTCGTGGGTCGCCGTGACCTTCCTGACGCGGCCCGAAGACGAGGACGTGCTGCTGCGGTTCTACAGGAAGGTGCGGCCAGATGCCCGCGGGTGGAAGAAGGTGGCGCTCGCGGCTGGAGATGTTCCACCGACACGAGATCTCGGGCGAAACGTCATGGCGTGGCTGCTCGGTTGCGCGATGGTCTACCTGGCGCTGTTCGGAACCGGGAAGCTGCTGCTCGGCAGGCCGGGCCTGGGGGCGTTGCTGCTCGCCGGGTCGGCAGCCTCAGGCGTCCTGCTCGCGTCGTACCTGCCTCGAAGCAGCCACCCGGCGGGCGCCGGAAAGGGCGGCACGGTAGAAACCGGCATGCCATGACGAGCCGCGACCGGATGAGCATCGCGATGCGTCTGGGCCAGCCAGATCGCGTTCCGGTGATGTGCCAGCTGGCAATCGGCCACTACTTCCTGCAGAGCGGAGTGCCGCCTCTCGACATCTGGTTCTCCAGCGAAGGCTTCGGCGATGCACTCATCGCGCTGCAGAAGCGCTACCGTTTCGACGGAATCCTGGTGAACCTGCCGGGGCGCGACCCGGACTGGCGCCGACACGCGAGGTCCATCGAGCAAGCTCGGGGCGCGATTGTCATCAAGTGGCCAAACGGCTGGTCCACCATCTTCCCACCAGACGATCTGCCGTGGGTTGCGCGCGAGGATGGCTCCCGTTTCCGACCGCCTTTCGACGCTGTCGAACCCGAACTTCTCTTCTACGTCGAGCCGCACGGCATCGCCGGGGTCGCCTGCCCGTACACGGCCGGTTTCGGCGGGGAGCCGTCGAACGAGTTCCCGCCGTACCAGTTCGACACGATCGGCTACGTCGTCCGGCATGTAAGCGGCGTGTCCGTGCACTCGGAGGTTTTTTCGCCGTTTTCCCAGCTGATGGAACTCGCGGAGCACGCCTCGGTCCTGATGGCGCTTCTGACGGACCCCGCGAAGGTGCACGCCTGCCTCGAACGCCTTGCGGAGGGTGCCGCCACGCTGGCCAGCGGACAGGCGCAGTGCGGCGTCGACGCCATTCTGATCTCGTCGGCGTTCGCCGGCGCGGGCTTCATCTCGCCTGCCCATTATCGCGAGTTCGTGCTCCCGTACGAGAAGAGAGTCATCGACGCTGTCCGGGCGGTGTCCGGCGTGCCAGTCTACACTCACACCTGCGGCGCAATCGGCGATCGTCTCGAGCTGATCGCTGAAACCGGCACGAACGGTATCGACACCCTCGACCCGCCGCCGCTCGGGACGGTGGACATCGCCGACGCCAAGCGGCGCACGGCAGGGCGGCTGTTCCTCAAGGGCAACGTCGATCCCGTCAACACGGTCCTGCTTGGAACGCCCGAAGAAGTGTTCCAGGCCGCCCGCGAGCGGGTTGAAGCGGCCGCGGCGGGCGGAGGCTACATACTGAGTACCGCTTGCGCGGTCCCGCCGGCAGCTCGGCCGGAGAACGTCTCGATGCTTGCCGAGGCTGCCGACACCTTCGGCTGGTACGGTGAGCGAAGGCAGGAGCCTTGATCAACCGGGCTGCGGCGCCAGCCGGAACCGCATCACCTGTGTTGTCCGTCAGAGGCTGAATCGATGGGCGCACCGAGGCAGGCGCAAGCCGTTGTGTTCTGTGGCATCCAGGCGTCCGGCAAGACGACCTTCTTCCGCGAACGTTTCTTCGAAACCCACGTCAGGATCGACCCGGGCGTGCTGCGGACCAGGCACCGGGAGCAGCTTCTCTTGAAGGCAGCCTCGAGGGGGCGGCAGCGGCTGCTTCTTCCGCGCCGAGCCGCGCGCCGCAATGGAACGCAAGGCGCCCGTGAGCGCCTCGAGTTGCCCGCGCGCGATGAGGGCTTTCACGAGCTCTACGTCGTCACGATTGCAGAGCGCGGTGGTTTCGAAGCCCGGCCGTGGTAGCTTGTGCTCTCTAACCCGCCAGGCTGACGCCGAGCAACCGCCCGACACCGAACGTCAGGGCTGCGGCGCCCAGCCCTACCAGCAACTGCCTCGTGCCCGAATAGGCAACGCCCCTGCCCGTCAGCAGGGTTATGCCCGCCCCTATGCCGAACAGGGCTACCGCGCTGAAGGCCACGCTCGCCATGACGGCCGTCGTGTGCGCGAGGAAGACGAACGGCAGCACCGGCACTATCGCCCCTAGGATGAACAACACGAACGAGCTCACCGCCGCCTCCCACGCCGATCCTCCGAGCTCCTCGGGATCTACGCCCAGTTCCTCTCGTGCCAGCGTGTCGAGCGCCGTGTTCTTGTCTGAGAGGAGCCGCTCGGCGAGCTGCCTCGCCTCGCTCTCGTCGAGGCCCTTGGCCTGGTAGATGAGCGACAGCTCCTCTGCTTCCTCCTCGGGGCGCTCCTCTATCTCGTCGCGCTCGACCTCGATCTGCCGCTCGTACAGCTCACGTGAACTCTGCACCGACAGCCACTCGCCCATCGCCATGGAACCGGCGCCGGCAAGGAGCCCGGCGAAGCCCGTTATGAGGATCGCCTCGGAGGACAACTGCGCACCAGCCACGCCCATGACGAGGCTCAGGTTCGAGACGAGACCGTCGTTCACGCCGAGGACCGCTGCTCGAAGCGCGTTGCCGGCGATCCCCCGATGACGCCCTTCCAGCCTCGCCAGCGTTCCACCATGGATGCCCGACCCGCCGGCAATCGCGCGCAGGACGCGCGCGTGCGAGCGTTCCTCGAAAGGCATCGCAGTCTTCTGCGCTTCGGCCTGCGCGTCGTAGCGGCCCTTCGCCGCGTTCTCCATAGCTTCGATGGTGGGCGACACGAACCCGGTTCCGAACCGAGCGCCCAGCCAGGCCAGCGTCCTGGATCTCCAGCTGGGCTTCCACGGGCCAGGCTTCACCCCCGCCGCGCGCAGCTTTTCCTCCCAGAAGCGCGCGTGCTTTTCCTCCATCGCCGCCATGCGTCGGAAGACTTCGGCGATCTGCGGATCGGGCTCGCGCCCGGCGAGTTGCAGATAGAGAGCTGCGCTGTCGATTTCGTCCTGGAGGTTCGCCCGATACCGTGAGAGGTCGTCGCGAGTGCTCACTCTCGTATTCTCGCTCACCGGAGGCTGGCGTCGGCTGCCCCGGAGGTTCTCGAGCCCGGCTCGGGGCGGGCTCGCTGCTTTTCGCTGCAACGGTGCGACCTGGAGGGCGCCACGGACCGCGCGCCGCCGGCAGGCTCAGGACTCGGCGTCATAGGTGGTCCCGGTCCTCGGCACCGGCTCCGAGGCGTGCCGGGCACGCCACGCGCGATTCGTCTGTGACAGAAGGGCACCGACCTGCCGTCTGTAGCGGCGCACACGCCAGAAACGGGCGTCGACTCGACGTGCAGGATAGCTTCTCAGCGCGTAGAAAGTCCGGGCGGATTCGCGTTGAGGGCCTGGCCCCTTCAGCGCGCGAAGCGCCGGCCGGCATGGCATTGCCTCACGAACCCGGGCGGTAGGTCCGCTCCGTGTGCGCTTTCAGCTGATCGGGGTAGAAGTAGACCTCCCGCAGATCGCCGGTGCTGTAGCGCAGCGCCTGGTCGTTGAAGTGCGGCGACGCCGGGTCGCCGCTCTGCCCGCCCGCCGTTATCGCTCGCGCTCGCACGCGGTCGCCGAACTCCACCACCGCTACGAAGCTGTTCCCGCTCGTACCGTAAATCTTCTTCGAATTCTTGTAGGGCCTCGCGGCAAACGACGCCAGCGACCCCCACCGAGCCGAAGTGAAGCCGACCGGGATGCTCGGGCCGTCGTCCCTGAACGGGTGCACGATATCTCCCGTCAGCCGCTGGAAGCGGTTGATCTCACCCCAAGCGGTCTTCCAGGTGCCGAAGTCAGCCTCGAGTTTGCCTGATGCCGCCGCGAGTGCCTTCAGGAGCATCTCCGGGGCGGCCTTCGCGGCGACGTAGTCCTCGACCGCCATCCCGGCCGATCTGGCCGGGCCGCCAGCCTGCCGCATGATCTCCTCTCCCCAGAAGTGGGCCAGCGATGTCGGGACCGAATCGACCGACCACCGGAGATCCCACTTCCGCAGCAGGGCAACCTGCTCTGCAAGGCTCGCCTTCAGCGGGCTGCCCGCTCCCGCTCTGTCCCACGCGCGGACGAGCGCCGGCACCGTCTTCTCGAACCAGGGCAGGTAGCTGTCGTACGCCGCCGCCCGCAGCGACTCCAGCGTGAAGTCCTTCTTGTCCTTGAGAAGCCGGATCGCGTGAAGCCCGCGAGCGTTCTCGGTCCCGTTCTCGACGTAGGGCGGGTAGTCCGCCTGCCTCGGGCTGCTCGGCCCGGCCGCCGACCAGGGCCAGTTGTTCGTGTTGTAGAGCCAGCCGCTCGCCGGGTTCACGACCAGCGGCGTTTCATCCACCGACAACACCGGCCCCCACTCGGTTGCCGGGTCGCTCCCATCGACCGGGCGCCTCCAGTCGAACCTCGTGTCGCGCTTCGGGATGAAGTTCGAATGGAAGTAGGCAATCGTGCCGTCCGCGTCGGCGTAGATCGTGTTGTTCGACGAGTTGGTGTGCAGCTCCATGGTCTTGCGGAACGACTCGTACCCGGTCGCCTTCGTGCGGCTATAGGACTGTATCAGCGCGTCGATCGGTTTGTGCATCAGGCTCACGCTCACCCACTTGCCGCCCTCCTCGCGCACGATGGGGCCGCGATGGGTGCGGTAGACGGTGAACGTCTTCTGCGCCATGCCGGTTCCTGTCTTGTAAGGAACCGTGACCGTGGAAGTCTCGACTGGGCGCTCCTCGGCCCCGTAGCGGTAGTAGTAGCGCCCATCCCTGTTCACTACCGTTTCGAGGAACTCGTCTATGTTGTCCACGCCGCTCGACGTGTGCATCCAGCCGGCCCTCTCGTTGAAGCCCTGGTAGATGAAGAACTGGCCCCAGGTGATGGCGCCGTAGGCGTTCAGGCCTTCTTCGCTCGTCATCTGCGCCTCGGCGCGGAAGAAGAAGGAGGTGTGCGGGTTTATGAGGAGGAGAGCATGTTTGTCCACCGTGTTCGACGGCGCTATCGCGATGCCGTTGGAGCCGCCCGGCTCCCCTTCCCCCGCCGGCTGGTCCGCGGCCCCGGTCGTCGTGGTGCCACCCTGGCCCTTGCCGTAGAAAGCTTCGAGCCCGGCGAGGCTGATGCTCTCGATGTCCCCGCCGATGCTGCCCTCGGTGAAGCTCAGCGCCATCCACGGCTCGAACCTTTCGATCGCCCGCGGCTTCACCTGCGGATGCTTGTACAGGTAGTAGTTCAGGCCGTCGGCGAACGCGTTCATCAAGGCCTTCAGCCAGGCCGGGCTCGCCTCGTACTGCGCCTTCAGCTTCTCTGGCGCGATGAAGAGCTTCATGCGAAGGTCCCGGTATAGGGCGGACTCGCCCTCGGCCTCCGCCAGCATGCCCATCGCGTTCAGGTAGTTGGTCTCGACCCTGTTGAAGTCGTCTTCGGCCTGCGCATAGAGGACCCCGAAGACCGCGTCAGCGTCGGTCTTCGCTTGTACGTGTGGAATGCCCCAGTCGTCGCGAACGATGGTGACCCTCTGCGCCTGCTGCTCCCATCGCGCAACCTCCGGGTCCACCGCAGGCTGCTGCGAACAGGACAGGAAGGCGACGGCGAGCAGGAAAAGAACGGTTCTTCTCATGATTGATTGCCTCGTTTTCGACGTCTCCGAGGGAGCCAGAGACGTTCCGGTTCGAAAAGGGGGCCCGTTCTGCGCGGACAGAGAGCCGATTCTAACACCTTACAGGCTCTGTCTCGGCGCCGGCGCACGCCCGGCGGAAGGGAGCGCGGCCGGTGTTTCTCGTGGCGACCACCTCGAGCGCGAAACCACGGTCGCCCGTGCAGCTGATTCGGCGCGGACCGGCGACGTACTCGATCGAGTAACCCAGGCCGCTGTACAGCTCGACGATGCGTTCTGTCGCCTGGTTGACGAGGACAACGGGACCCGGATGGTGAACGAGCCATTCGGCCGTCCTCACCTGGTCTTCCCAATCGAAACCGCCTTGGGAGTACTGACGGAACTCCACGTCGTAGGGAGGATCGGCGTAGACGAAATCGTCTGGAGCGAGCGGGACCTGGCTGAAGTCACCGTCGCTGAACTCCCAGTTCCTGAAGGCGGCGCGATAAGCAGAGAAGTCGCGGACGTACCGGATCCTCTTGTACGAGCCGAATGGCACGTTGAACCGGCCCGAGCCGTTGAACCTGCAGAGCCCGTTGTAGCAGGTGCGGTTGAGATAGTAGAAGAGGCTCGCGGCAAGCGGCGTTTCCTCCCTGCCCTGCTCGAGGAGCCGGTTGAAGCGTTCGCGCTGCTTGTAATAGAACTGCTCGTCGTTCGCCATCCGGACCGAGATTTTGAGGCCGCGTTTGAGCTGCCGGTAGAAAGCAATGAGGTGGCGGTTCGCGTCGTTCAGCAGCGCCCTTTCCGGAAGGAGCCCCAGCGTCACAGCCAGACCGCCGCAAAACGGCTCCACCAGCCTGCGCCATGCGTTCTGCCGCCACAGCGGGGCCAGCAACGGGACCTGCCAGCGCTTGCCGCCCGCCCACTTGAGCGGCGGCGGGAGGCTTCCGGTCATCTCGGGCTTCGAACCGCGACACATCCGCCGCACGCGGCAATCCTGTCACAACCCGCTCGAGGAGTCGAGCCGCAGCTCCTCTCGACACTTGCCGTTACATCCACGTTACTCGTGCGCCGGGCGGGAATTGCCGCCGCCGCCGTGGCTCGTGGGGGTCTGCGCGGGCCTGCCGCGGGAAGGCAGGCCGTTGCGAAAGGGAAAGTGTCACCTCCTTCTCAGTAGATCATGTCGCCCGAGAGGAAGGCACGGGTACGGGCGTCAAGGGGCGCCTCGAAGAACTCGTGTGTGGGCCGGGCCTCGACGATCCGCCCTTCGAGGAGGAACGCCGTCCTGTCGCCCAGGCGCCGGGCCTGGAAAGTCTGGTGCGTCGCGAGGACGATCGTCACTCCCCGCTGCTTCTGTTCATGGATCAACCCCTCTACGAGCCGGACGTTCCGCGGGTCGAGGTTCGCGGTGGGCTCGTCCAGCAACAGCACTGGCGGCTCGAAGGCGAGCGCGCGGCCGAAGGCGACCCGCTGGACCTCGCCGCCCGAGAGGGTTCGCGCCGGAGCCGACGCCAGGCTCGTCAGGCCCAGCGACTCGAGCAGGCGGTCAACCCTCGCGCGATTGTCGTGAGCGCCGCGCACGCGCAAGCCGTAGGCGACATTCGCGCGCACGGACCGGTTCAGCATCACCGGGCGCTGGAAGACGGTCGTGACCTTCCGGCGCACGTCGAGTGGCACGTCCGGCCCTGCCGCCTGGCCTTCGAAGAGCAGCGTGCCCTCGGTCGGCCGCTCGAGGAACTGCAGCAGCCTCAGGAGGGTGCTCTTTCCCGCACCGCTCGGCCCGACGACCGACAGGGTCTCGCCCCGGAACACGTCGAGTCTGTCGATCTGCAGCACCACGCGTTCCCCGTAGCGGTGCCGCACGGATTCCAGGCGGTAGACTGCTTCGCCGGCGCTCATCGCTCGCCCAGCCGCCCCTGGAGCCTCAGGAGCAATATGTTCGCCGCGAAGGCCACGGCGATCAGGACGACGCCGAGCGCCATCGCCATCGCGAAGTCGCCCTGCCGCGTGTAGAGCACGATGGCCGTCGTGAGCACCCGCGTCTGCCCTTCGATGTTGCCGCCGACCAGCATCACGGCGCCCACTTCCGAAATGACTGCGCCGAAGGCCGCCACGATCGCTGCGGTGACCCCGACGCGCGCCTCGCGGACTACCGTCCACGCGTTCTGCAGGCGCGATGCGCCGAGCGCGAACACCTGCGCGTGGACGGCGCGATCCACGCCCGCAACCGCGCTCATCGTCAAGGCGGTCACGAGCGGAAACGCAATGACTGTCTGGGCGACGATCATGCCCGCCGGCGTGAAGAGCCAGCCGGTCGACCCGAAAGGCCCGCTCCTCGACAGGAGCATGTAGACGAACAGGCCGACCACGACCGGTGGCAGCCCCATCCCCGTGTAGAGAACCAGCGTGACGATGCGCTGGCCGCGGAAGCGCACGAGGCCAAGCACCGCGCCGAGCGGAACCCCGACGATGGACGCCAGAACCAAGGCCGCCCCGGTAACGACCAGCGTGAGCGCGACGATGCCCGCCAGCTCGGGGCCGGCCAGAGCGCTGAAGAGGTCACCTGTCACGGTTCGACTGGTCCCGGTGGAACGGATAGAAGAGGGGCTGTCCGAACTCTTCTCGCCCGAAATCGCCTATCGCACGCTGCGCCCCGGGCGAAACGAGCCATTCGACAAAGCGCCGCGCGAGGTCGAAGTTCACGCCGGGGTGGATGTCCGGGTTCACTGCCATCACACCGTAACGGTTGCGGAGGGCTGGATCGGCATTGGCAGCGATGTCGTCGCCTCCAAGGAGAAGCCGCAGCGAAGCGAGCTTGTGCCTCATCGAGAGCCATGTCCCGCGGTCGCTCAACGTGTAGGCGCCCTGCTCGTTTGCCGCGAGCAGCGTGTCTCCCATGCCCTGACCCATCGAGAGGTACCACTTCTCCCCGGCCGGAGAGACGCCAGCCGCCGCCCAGATCGCCTTCTCCGCGACGTCCGTCCCCGACTTGTCGCCGCGGCTGGCGAAAAGAGCGCGGGCATCGGCGATGGAAGCAAAGGCATCGCGAGCCAGCCTCATCGACGAGATCCGCGCCGGGTCGCCGGCCGGCCCGACGAGGACGAAGTCGTTGTACATCACGTCGTGGCGCTCGCGCGCGTGCCGCTCCCTCACGAACTCTTCCTCGGCCCCCCTCGAGTGGACAAGGACGACGTCCGCGTCGCCGCGACGCCCTATCGCGAGTGCCTGACCGGTCCCGACCGCGATGACATCGACGCGGCAGCCGCACCTCTTTTCGAAGTCAGGCAGTATCGCCTCCAAAAGCCCTGAATCCTCGGTGCTCGTCGTAGTGGCGAGGCGAAGAACCGGCTGCGCTGCGCAGTACCACGAGGCCGCGGCGCAGGCGAGCGCCAGACCCAACCTGATGAGGCTGTGAGCCGGCCGCCGGGGCGAAGTCTTCTCCCACATTACCGAAATCCTCAACGCCGAACGAGGCGCTCCAGTCCTCAAACCGCCTGGGCGGACCGCCGAGCCGGGAGTCCTTGTGCCCGTCCTGCTTGTAGTGGCCGGCTGCGCGCCCCATGCCGCCGCACGCTCGCGCCGCGTTCTGCGGAGGCGCCGAACGCCGTATCGACGCAGAAGTCCGGCGAAACCGCCCGACAGGGGAATGGTGTCGTTGTCGATGTAAGAGACGCCTCCTGCAGATTCCCCGAGTCCAGGCGGGAACCCACGTTCACGTAGACGACCCGTGAAGCCATCGGTGTTCTGGCGGGTGACGACAGGGTTCCCTCCGTCGGGGACCACAGCACGGCCACCTCGACGAAGGGCCAAGATACCGCGGGCCGGTCAATTTGCGAAATGGTTTCGGTCGTGGACGCCATGTAGGTGATTCGGCGGCAGCGTGAAGGGCCGCATAGCCCTTCGCCTCGTCGAGAACGGGGAGCGCCGCGATCCGGCCGCCATGACGCATGCTTCGATTCCGGCCGCAGACCGGGAGAAACGCGGAATCGCGGAGGGCACAATCCGGCTCTCGGTGGGACTCGAGGACGTCGACGACCTGCGCGAAGACCTGGAGGGAGCGCTCCGGGCGGCCGCCGCCTCTACCCCACGCTGAGCATGCGCTCTATGCCGGTGCGGGCCGGCGCGGCGACAGACCGCGGAATGTGGCTGACGCGGTCGTCCTCGTACGGCTGCCGGGGATCGCAGCAGTCGTCGCAGAGCACGATCTCGATGCGATCGCCGCGAAGCGAGGCGATTAGCTTCTCGAACGAGTTCGCCTTCATGTACCGGCACTCGGCAGTCTCGGAAACCGGCAGGAACGTCTTCTCTGGGCACTCCTTGCGCAGCCGGTAAACCATGCCCTTCTCTGTGGCGACGATGAATTTGCGAGCCGGCGACTGCCGGGCGTGCCCGAGCATGCCCTCCGTCGAAAGGAAGTACGCACGCTCGCGCGGGATCGTGCCGGCGTTGAGCTTGAAGAGGCACGAGGAAGCGCAGCCGCATTCGGGGTGGATCATGAGTTCGGCGTCGGAATGCTCTTCGAGCATCCCGTCCACCGCGCTGTCTCCGATCGCTTCGTGTACGTAGCAGCACGCGCTCCACTCGTCTTTCTTCTGCGTGTAGACCTCGATGAGCGCCGGGTCCGCGGCGATGCCCTCGACGGCGAGCATCGCGAGGGCTCTTTGCTTCATCACGAACCCGAGGAACTTGTCGGGGAGCACGAGTACTGGCCGACCTGGATAGCACTTGACTGCGTGGGCGATGATCCTGTCCGCGTTCCGCGAAGTGCAGACGAAGTCACTGATGGACTTGGTGTACGCGTCGCTATTGACGTAGGTGACCAGGATGCCGCCCGGGTTCGCTGCTTTCCAGTTCTCCAGCCACCCGTGATCGGTGCCGAAGACGAGAGAGCATCCGAGCACGTGAGCGCGGTCTGGCACGAAGACCCTTGTCTGGTCGCCCGTGATGATCTTCGCGGTCGCGCCCATGAAGTAGACGCTCTCGAAGTCCACGCGCGCCGCCTTCCGGTCGCGCACATAGAAGCTCAGGCCGAGCGAGTCGCCGACCATGTCGGCAACCTCGTGAAACTCGGGGTACAGGTAGTTGTGGGCGACGATGGTGGACTGCTTCTCGGCGGCCAGCCGCCGTATCTCGATCGCCTGCTCGGCCAGCGCCCGGCACCGCTCGTATGTGTAGCGACCCGGGTAGAGGTCCTCGGCGTAGCGCGAGAAGAGTTCGTACCAGCGTGAGGCAACGGCAGTCGGCTCCATCGAAGCGCCCATAGGCCACTTGTACAGGAAACCGGGGAGCCGGGCAACAGGCCCCGCTGACCGCAGGCTGCACGCCAAGGGCAGGTCTCCTGAACGGGCCAGGAAACGCCGGGCGCGCGAAGGCGACTGCCGGTCAGGTGGACCGCCGGACGCGCGCCTCGAGGGCGAGCAGCCAGTGCTTGCGCCACAGGCCGCCGCCGTAGCCGCCGAGCTCGCCGCCGGCGTTGACCACACGGTGGCACGGGATGATGATCGAGATCCTGTTCATGCCGTTGGCGCGGCCGACCGCGCGCTGGGCGCCCGGCGCACCCAGCCGCTCCGCGAGTCCAGCGTAGGAGACGGTCTCACCGTATGGAATCCGCATGAGCTCGCGCCACACTCGCTCCTCGAACGGCGTGCCTCGAAAAACGAGCGGCACGGTGAATTCGGTCAGCCGGCCCTCGAAGTAGCGGCCGAGTTCCTCGCGCGCCTTCGAAAGATGCGGGTGGTCGCCGGGAACCAGGGGGCGCCCGAGGAGCTTCCCCAACCGGACCAGCTCCGCCTCGAGCATCCGACGGTCGGGGAACTCCAGGAGGCACAGCCCCTCGTCTGTGGCCCCGGCGATGAGCCTCCCGAGAGGTGTGTCGATGGCCGCCGTCACCACGCAGGCACCGGCAGCTTCGGGGCTCGCGATGAAGGTCCCCGGCGGCTTGCCAAAAGTCCTGGCGAACGCCGCGCGAAAGCCGCTGTGCGACTCCCACCCGGTTCCGAGCGCAACATCGTCCAGCGGCTGCCCGCCGCCGAGCTGGCGCAAGGCGCCAGACAGCCGGCGACCCCGACAGTAGGCATGGAACGTCATTCCGTAGTTGGCGAGGAAGTACCTCCGGACGCGGGCCGGGTCGAGACCGGCACGCCTGAGGTCGTTGTCTTGCAGCCTCCGATTCGGTTCCCTCTCGACCGATTCCAGCAGGCGAGCCACCCACTTCGGCGCCGAGCCGGGCGGACTCGCAGGCTGGCACCGGAGGCACGGGCGGTAGCCGGCGAACAGCGCCTCGCGAACGCTCGGAAAGAACTCCACGTTCGACGGATGCGGCTTGCGCGCCGGGCACGACGGCCGGCAGAAAATGCCCGTCGTGCGGACGCCCGTGAAGAACAGCCCGTCGTAGCTCGGGTCGCTGCTGAGGAATGCCCGCTCCATCTCGTGCCTGGGCGGGAGCGGATGAGCGAAGAGCTCCGACTGCGCGGGGGCCTTGACCCTGTCGTTCGTGGCAGATGTCTCACGCATGCGCCCAACTTAGCGCGGGCGGCGGTTCGCGCGCCACCGAAAAAACTACGCAGAATTCGGGCGCGCGGCCCGGCTTCACGGTGTTCCATGCAGGCACCGCCGCAGGGCTCGGCGGTGGGCGTGCCCCACGCGGGTCTCTTGGCCCAAGCGGAAGGGAAACGGCGGGACCGTTGGAATCTCCTTCAGGAGGACTCGGGGCGGGTCTCCTGTTCCAGCAAGGTCAACAGGTCACGCTGCCGCCAGCCACGCTCGACCTCCCGCGCGATTTCCTCCAGAGCCGCACCACGGGGAAGAGCCTCACGGTACGACCGGCGTGTCGTCAGCGCGTCGTAGACGTCGACGATGCCGATGATCTGGGCAACGAGCGGGATCTCGTCGCCGCGCAGGGAATCCGGGTAGCCGCTGCCATCGAGACGTTCGTGGTGGTGGCGGACAATCGGCCTGACCGGCCCCAACGACCGGAAGCCCGCGCACAAGGCATCGCCGACGGCGGCGTGCCGCCTCATCACATCGAACTCGTCCTCGGTCAGCGGCCCCGGCTTCAGCAGAATGGCGTCGGGGATGGCAATCTTGCCGACGTCGTGCAGGTAGCCGCCCCGCTCGAGCGCGTGCAGCTCCTGATCATCCAGCCCGCACCTTCGGCCAATCCTGACCGCGTATTCCGCCAGGCGTCCGCAGTGGCCTTGAGTATAGGCGTCACGCGCTTCTATGGTGAGCGCGAGGCCCACAACCAATGACTCAGCCGACTCCAATTCGTCGGTGTACCGCTTCAGACGGACCAACGAGCGCACCCGCGCCGTCAGTTCGGATGGATCGACCGGCTTGCTGAGGAAATCGTCGGCGCCTACCTCGATCCCGCGAACTCTGTCGTCACGGCCCTGCAGGCCCGTGACGAGGACAACCGGGAGCAAGCGGGTAGCCCTGTCGGCCTTCAGGCGGGCGCAGACCTCGAAGCCGGTCATACCCGGCATCATGACATCCAAAAGCACGAGGTCCGGTTTGTCTCGTGCGACGGCTGCGAGGGCGTCGACCCCGCTGGTGGCCGCTACGACCCGATAGCCTTCCCGGGAAAGCAGGCGTGTCAGGAGGCTCACGTTCGCCTCCAGGTCGTCCACCACGAGCACTGTTCCCGGAACCCTTTTCATGACCGTACGCGGCTGACAGCCCCTGTTCTCACAAGCGACCGGGCCTCACGTGCTCCCCCTGCCCCGCAGGTCGCCAGACGTCTCGGCGGCCGACCCCTTAGCCTCTTATCGGCAGCAGCCTCGGGCATCGTCAGAGCCCTGGCGTCGTCAGAGCGAAGGCCGGGCATGTCTGCGCGTTCGTTTCATGCTGGCGCGCGGCAAGGTATGCTCTGGTTGGAACAACGACCGGGGCAGGGCGAGGCGAGCCGCCGGGCGATGACCTGGCGAAGGAACGGAAGGCAGATCATGGACATACTGGACGCGATCGGAAAGACGTCGCTGGTGCGGCTGCACAACGTGGTTCCGCCGGGCTGTGCGGACGTGTTCGTCAAACTCGAGTGGGAGAACCCGACTGGAAGCCTCAAGGACCGGATGGCCCTCGCGGTCATCACGAGCGCAGAAGAGGATGGACGGCTCCGGCCGGGCGACACGGTGCTCGAATACACGGGCGGCAGCACGGGTACCTCGCTCGCGCTGGTTTGCGCAGCGCGCGGCTACCGTCTGCGGATCGTCTCCTCGGACGCCTTCAGCTCGGAGAAGCGCGACCACATGTCGGCCCTCGGCGCCGAGCTGACCCTGGTTCCGAGTGAAGGCGGCCGCACCACGAAGAAGCTCATCCTCGACATGATCGAGACAGCGCGAGCCATGAGCCGCGAACCGCGCACCTTCTGGACGGACCAGCTGAACAACAGGGACAGCATTACCGGCTACCACCAGCTGGGCGAGGAGATCTGGAGCCAGACCGACGGCGCCGTCGATGCCTTCGTTCACTGTGTCGGCACCGCGGCCTCCCTGCGCGGCGTCGGCGAGGTCCTGAAGCGACGAAACCCGCAGGTCGAGGTCATCGCCGTCGAGCCTGCGGAGTCGCCCGTGCTGGCCGGCGGTCAGCCCGGGCCTCACAAGATCGAGGGAGTCGGAATCGGGTACATTCCGCCGCTGTGGGACCCAGGCATTGTCGACGCCATTCTGCCGGTCGGCACGGACGAGGCGAAGGACATGGCGCGGCGCCTGGCGAAGGAAGAGGCCCTCTTCGCCGGCACGTCGTCGGGCGCGAACGTCCTCGCAGCAATGGAGGTGGCACGTCGGTTGGGGCCGGGCCGAAAGGTCGTGACGTTGATGGTCGATTCCGGCCTGAAATACCTGAGCACTGACGTCTACAGGGCCGGGTAGGCGAGGGCCCTCGCCACGGATACGATCCTTGCCCGGAGCCGCGTTCACTCGGCTGGCGGTCAGAACCACGAGCGGGCGAGAGCGGAAGCTGGCAACGCAGCTGCAGCCCACGCCGCGAGTACTCCCGCGGCTTCGCGAGCCTGACCTCTGCCGGTGAAGCGCCACAGCGCTCCCGGAATGCCGAGGAAGGCAACCGGCAGCAGCGGAAGCGCAGGGGCCGGCACCCCTTCGACCAGCCAGCCGAAGAAAAGGACGAGGAACGCGGCCGCCGCAGCGTTCAGCATCGCGCGCGTCGCGCTTCTCCTTCTGACCGCGCGGTACGACAGAGAGCCGGCAATCGTGGCGAGCACGAACACTGCGAACGCCCGGATGGCGTACGGAGCGAGCAGCCAGAGGAGTCCCGAAGTAAAGACTCCTTCTGGTTCCTCCATCACATCCATGTCCTTTTCCATTTCCGCGAAGGTGTCGACGACTGTTTCGGTGATCCCGGGAACGCTGCGGAGACCATCCACGGACTCGTAAGGAGCGTGCCTGAGGATGGCTTCCGCCAGTCCCCGCTCGACTCCCGGAACACCGATCAGATCGACGAGCGTCGCGGCGTTCAAGTCGAAGGTGTGGACGCGGGGCACGCGCCGGTACTGATCGAAGAGGCTGGTCCCGGTCTCCATCGCCGCGTTCGCCAGCCAGATCTGCGGCTGCGCCGGGACTGACCGACCTAGAAGCGCCTCCCTCACGATGCGGTCGACTGCCCCGGCTTCCTCCGGGAACTCGCGCCGGTACACCTCGACGAGCGAGGCCGTGTCGGCTGGGCGGCCCGCCGAGACAGCGTGGAAGATCTTCAGGTACGCGTTCTCGATCCGTCCCACGTCCTCGCGCCGCGCCCCGAAACGCCGGTAGAAGTCCTCAGGTAGATACCTCTCTCCGATCTCCCCATCGCTGGCCCAGCGATACATCAGGTGGCTCACGACCGCCTCGGTCGAGAGCATGACGGCCGGCGGCTTTGGCTTTGCGCCACGCCTGCCGGGCTGTGTCGACTCGAACAGGTACGCCTCGTAGATTCTCGAAGGCGACAGAAGGCGATCGGGAACGACGGGCTCGAAAGCGAAGAGGTTCTCCTTGACCGCGTGGTACCGGTGAACCTGTTCGCTTCCGCTGAACCAGAACGGGAAGGTGATCCGCCGCCTGCCGCACACCGTCAGGACCGCGTTCAGTTCCCTTCCGTACTCGCTCATTTGCCGTTCGGCCAGCTCCTTTTGACGGAGGTCGAACCCGAGAGCGCGAGTACCCGGGTCCGCGTCCGGGTCGTCGATTGCGAGAACCTGCAAGCTCTCGGCAAGACCCTCGTTGAAGGCGGTGACTGGATCCGTCTTCACGCCGAGCGCGTGAACCTGGTTCGATCGCCCGTGCGGGAGGCCGTCGAGCAGTTGCTCGATGACGACGTGCGCCAGTTCGTGGGGCAGGATCTGATCGACGGCGCCGAAGCGCCCGGACAGCGGGTGAGAGCGGTATATGTCCACGTAGCTGGCGTTGCGCTTGTCCTCATCGCCCAGCCAGAACCCCTTTCGAGCGAACCCGCCCTGGTTCGACGACAGCAGGAGGTAGGCGGGCTCCCTCTGCTCGGCACGTTCGGCAGCCAGGAGATTCTGCTCCCATCGGTAGAGGCGCAGCCAGCGCCCCGGGAAACCGCGGCGAAGCTGGCGAGCGATGTCCTCGCCGTTCGGGTGGTGCTCGAAGACCGGGTAACCTTGCCGAGCCCGGCCTGTCTCGGTCAGAACCACCAGGAGAGGAAGCGAATCCGTTTCGCGGTCGCTCTGCGGCGCCCGCGGAAGGACTTCCTGCACATCGTCGAGGGGCCGCATCGCCGCTCCACCGGCCGGACAGGCCACGATGAAGGTTGTCAGCGAGAGAACACGCGCAACGTCGAGTGGCTGCATGGCATGCCCTTACAGGCCAGAGTGGCCGGACCTATGATGGCTTGGACGGACGCGAAGATACCGCTGTTCCCAGAGTGCTCCGATGCCCGCCGCTGCCTGGTCGTTCGCCGGCGCACTCGCCCCGAGCCGACCCATGGCCGGTTCGGCGCGCCGGCCATGAATGAGCCCTGGCCTCTTCGCGCCAAGGCCTGACCGCCGCGTCAGCACGAGGCCGCCTGGTTGACCTCTGCGCCTGCGCCGGCATAGAACTGTTACCGCGGCAGGCTGGCGGTATCGAGGCTGGTGAGGGCTTGGAAGCCTGGGGACAAGACTCCGAGAACGAGGAAAACCGTGCTGAAGCTGCGGAAGCCGTACCTGCTGTTCCTGGGCGACGTGCAAACGAGCATCGATGCCAAGACCGCCTTCGGCCTGCGCGACTGGTGCCCGGACGACGTTGTCGGCGAATGGGGCCTGCCGTCGGCGAAGGTGACGCTCGGCCTGCCTCGGCTCTCCCCTGCCGAAGCCGCAACGCGAGGCGCCGGGTCGCTGGTCATTGGCGTCGCGTCGTTCGGTGGCATCCTGCCCGAGTCCTGGTTCGGCGAGCTCGAGGCTGCCCTCGGCGCGGGCCTCGATGTCGTCAGCGGCCTGCACACGCGGCTCACGAGCGTCGCGCGGCTGGTGGAGGCCTCGGCCCGGAGCGGCGCCAGGTTGATCGACGTTCGGCACCCCACTCGGAGCTTCCCGACGGCCAGCGGCCGGAAGCGTAGCGGCAGGCGCGTCCTGACGGTCGGCACAGACTGCGCGCTGGGCAAGAAGTACGCGGCGCTCGCGCTGACGAAGGAGCTGAAAAGCCTGGGCTGCAAGGCCACTTTCCGCGCGACCGGGCAGACAGGCCTCATGATCTCCGGCAGCGGGATCGTCATCGATGCCGTCGTGGCGGACTTCATTGCCGGAGCCGCGGAAGAACTTTCCCCCGACAACGAACCCGGCCACTGGGATGTGATCGAGGGCCAGGGCTCCCTGTTCCACCCGGCCTACGCGGGTGTGACGCTTGGCCTGCTGCACGGCTCGCAGCCGGATGCACTCGTGCTGTGCCACGATCCGACCAGGCTCGAGATAGACGGCTACCCGGGCTTCCCGGTGCCGAGCCTCGAAGAAGCAATGAGACGTTACGTCGAAGCCGCGCGCCTGACCAACCCGAACGTGCGCTGCGCCGGCGTGAGCGTGAACAGCTCCAGCCTCGATGCCGCAAAATGGGCCGCTTACGCCGGCAATGTGAGCCGGGACCTGGGTCTTCCCGTGGCGGATCCCATGCGTGGCGGGGTGAACTCGATCGCCCTGGAGCTCCTGAGATGTTGAACTGCACGACGCGCGTCGAAGAGTGGGAGATGAGGGAGCCATTCGAGATCTCCCGCAGCGTCATCACTCACATGCCGGTCCTCCATGTCGAACTGGCGGACGCCCGCGGCAACAAGGGCGTGGCGGAGGCGGCGGGCGTCGACTACGACGGCGAGACTCCGGAAAGCATGGCGCGCCAGATCGAGGCAGTCCGGTCGGAACTCGAGGACGACCTCGGCGGCGAGGACCTCCTGCGGCTGCTGCCGGCCGGTGGCGCGCGCAACGCGCTCGACTGCGCTCTGTGGGATCTGCGCGCCAAGCAGACTGGCCGTCCCGCCTGGCGCGCGGCCGGCCTGCCGGGGCTTCGGCCCGTGCTCACCGCCTACACCCTGGGACTTGCCGATGAGGCGACGACGCGCCGCAAGGCGGGCGAGGCGCGGCGCTACCCGCTTCTCAAGTTGAAGGTCGATGCCGCGCGCCACCTCGAGGTTGTTCGCATCGTCAGGCAGGAGCATCCCCGGGCCCGCGTGATCGTAGATGCCAATGAGGGGTGGGATCTGGACCTGCTCGGAAGCCTCCTGCCCGAGCTGCACGCGCTCGGCGTCGAACTCATCGAGCAGCCGCTTCCGCGCGGTCAGGACGATAGGCTCGACGACATGCCGGCCGTGGTTCCGCTCGCTGCAGACGAATCCTGCACGGACCGCCGCTCGCTCGGCCGCCTGGCCGGCCGCTACCAGTACGTCAACATCAAGCTCGACAAGTGCGGCGGCCTTACCGAGGCCCTGGCGATGGCGCGGGAAGCCAGGGCACTCGGCCTTCGGCTGATGGTCGGGAACATGTGCGGCACCTCGCTGGCCATGGCGCCCGCTTTCCTGCTCGCGCAGCAGTGCGAGTACGTGGACCTCGACGGCCCGCTGCTGCAGGTCCTCGACCGCGAACCACCGATGGCCGTCCGAGACGGCTGGATGGAGCCGCCTGATCCTCGCCTCTGGGGGTGACGACCGGTCAGGCCGTGGGGCGCGGCTGCGGTGGCCTGGCAGTCCACCACGAGCACTTCCGTTTCCCGCAGGGGTATATCGTTACTGCTCGAACCCATGCCTCGCTTCCCGGCCGAGGCCGGTCCGCGTGCAGCGTATCATATTCGCTTTTTGTTCGCCACAGTCGCTTGACGCCATTCCTCAACGGCTGAACAATACCTTCTCGCCCAGCTCCAACGGCTGCCGTTCTCCGCTGTATTGTCGAGAGGTGAGCTGCGATGGTTCGAGGCACCCGACACACCGTCGTTCTCGGCCTGGGGCTCGCCCTCGCTGCTGCTGCATCGATGAGCTGCGAAGACTCCCCCAGCAGTCCGTCGTGTGCCTACTCGCTCAACCGGACGGCGGTCACCCTTCCGGCGATCGGCGGCGCCGACGCGGTCACGATCACTACAGCCCCTTCGTGCTCCTGGACGGCCACGTCGAACGCCGCGTGGCTGACCATTACCCCGCCGTCTGGCGGCACGGGGAACGGCACGGTGGCCTTCAGTGCCGGGGCGAACGGCGCGACGCCGCGGACCGGGACCATCAGCGTGGGCGGTCAGACGGTGACAGTTACACAGGATGCGCCGAGGTTCACTCTGTCGGGCAAGGTGACCGACGCATTCCTGGGAACCGCACCGCGAGGCTACCTTGGGATCGCGGATGTGCAGATTGTCCTTACGGGAGGCCCGAGCCCGGCGTCGACATCGACCGACTTTCGCGGCGAATACACGATCACCGGCCTCCTGCCGGGCACCTACACCGTGAGCTTCTCGAAGAGCGCCTATCTGACGACGGTCACCACGGTGCAATTGTCCGCGGAGACGAGGCTGCTCGTGAGCATGTCGCTCGACGTTCCCAGCCCGCTGTCGACATCGAACCTCACGGGCTACTGGACAGGTGCGGGGACGTATCCGAACGCCCCGTTCAAGCTGGCTCTGGTGCACGGCGCATCCACCATCCGCGGCACGTACATCGACGGGCTGGACGAGGGGCCGGTGGAGCTGCTTCTGGATCCGCCTGACCCTCTGCCCGATTACTCTCCCGGCCGCTTCACTCTGGCCGTGAACTTCGGCGATGCGATCCTGTACCTCGAGTGCTCGGTGGACGGCGATCGGTCGATCACCGGGTCTCAGCGCACGTCTGCGCTCGGGTGGAACCGCTCGTTCCCGTTCACGATGACGAGGTGACGGGTCCACTTCCAGATGTTCAGCGCTCGCCGGGCGGCGGCCAGCCGGCCGACGTGACAGGCGGCGTGGTCGGCGGCGAGCAGGATGGCCGAAGTATCGATTATGCGGTCGCCGGCGCGCCGCATGGCCTGGTCGCGACTTCTTTGCCCGCTGCTGTGGCGCCCGATCGAGCGGGCTCGGGTGGCACTGAAACGTCGCGTGCCCGACTTCGAGAAGTGAGAGAATGGCATCGCGTGGGCTCGTCGTGCGCCTCCGGCGGGCAGGCGATAGGTGCGTTGGCCAATCCGGATTCGAGGGACTCCGCATGAAGCAGGTTTCGTGCGCTCGCGCGTGGCTCGCCACCCTTGTCCTCTTCGCTGCGCTCGGCGCGGCAGCGCCGTCGCCCCAGGCCCGACAGGAGCCGGGCGCGTCGCCACGGCCGAAGGCGGTCCAGGCGCCGGCAGCCCAGGCGCATTCCGTCCAGCCCGCCACCCGCTTCACGCGGGCGGCGGCCATAGATGCTCCATCCGTCAGGGCCGCCGCGGGCCTCGACAAGCTCCTGCCCGGGAAGGCCGAGACGATCTACCGGGCCCTCGCCGCGCGGTTCCAGCCCGCCGGGGCGATGGAGGTCGTGACCTTCATGGACCGCTTCTGGCGGGTCCCCATGAACTCGGGGTTCAATGCCTCTTTGCGCCACATCGAGAATGGCCTGGTCGAGGCCGGATTCAGGCTAGGACCGCTCGCGGAGGCGGCGGGACCAGTCTTCACGTACGAGGAGTACCCCAACGGCGGCAACGGGTGGGAACCGGTGCGGGCGGAGATGACGATTGTCGAATCGGCTGCCGGCACCGTTCCCGAGCCTGTCTTCGATCCGGTTGTCGATTACATCGCGCTGTGCATGAATTCCTTCCCCACGCCGGTTGGCGGCATCACTGCGCCGCTCATTTACGTGGGAAGCGGCACCGACGCGGCGAGCTACGCCTCGGTGGACGTGAAAGGCGCAATCGTGCTGGGCGATGGCCGCACCGGCCAGCTCTGGCGCGAGGCGATTGCCCGTGGCGCCATCGGCATCGTCAGCGCCGCGCCGCCGCCAGCCTACACACGGCCCACCGAATCGCCTGAGGTGTTTCAATGGGGGAGCGTCCCGTACGACGAGAAGGCGCGCGCTTTCGGCTTCAAGGCCAGCCCCAAGGTGGCCAGGCGCCTCGAGGAACGGTTGAAAGCCGGCCCGGTCCAGGTGAAGGTGGAGATCGAGACGCGCTTCAACTCGGGTCCCGGCCGCATGCTCGTTGCGGAAATCCCGGGCCGGGTCAGGCCGGAAGAGCGCATTGTAATGGTCGCCCACGTCCAGGAGCCCGGAGCGAACGACGATGCGAGCGGGTGCGGAACGTTGCTCGAGATGGCCCGGGCGCTGCGGGTGGCGATTTCCGCGGGGGCAATCCCGCCCCCCGATCGCACGCTGACCTTCATCTGGGGCGACGAGATGCGAGCCAGCCGCGAGTGGCTGCGACGCGATGGCGGCAGGCAGGCGGGAACCCGCTACATGGTCTCGCTCGACATGGTGGGCGAGGATCCGGTGAAGACCGGCGGAACGTTCCTGATCGAGAAGGAGCCCGATCCTTCAGCGGTCTGGCCACGCCCGTCCGATCCGCACACCGAGTGGCTCGGCGGCAGCGGGAGCACCTACAAGGCAGAGGCGCTGAAAGGCAGCCCGCTGAACGACCTGCTGCTGGCCGTTGCGCTGCGGCGGGCCCGCGACACTGGTTGGGTGGTCCAGACGAGCCCGTACGAGGGCGGCAGTGACCACAGCGTCTTCCTTCAGGCGGGCATTCCGGCGGCGCTCGCCACGCACTTCACCGATCGCTACTACCACACCAACCTCGACCGGCCCGACAAGACGAGCCCGGCGGTGATGGCCAACGCCGGCATCTTCGTGGGAACGACCGCGATGCTCCTGGCGTCGGCGGGGGAAAGCGAGGCGGAAGGGATCGCCGGCCTGCTCGCCGAGGCGGCTCGAAGGCGCCTGGAGCTCGAAGCGCGGCAGTCGAAGGCCTTCATCGCCGAAGCGGCCGACAGGGCGGCGGCCGAGGCTGGGGAACAGGTTCTTCGCAACGCTTGGGTGGCCTGGTACACGCACGCGCTGGAAAGCGTGCTCGCCCTGCCGGCCGTGAAACCCGGCAATCGCCTGGAGCAGCGGGTGCGGGCGGCGATCGCCGGGCTCGAACGATCCGAGAGCGAGAGGTGAGCCGAGCCGCGGGCGGCCGGGCGGCCATCGTTCCCTGCGAACGCGCCCGAAGATCGAGCTTCGTTGCCGCCGGAGGGTCAGCCCCGCCTCGCCGCCTCGATCGCGGCGACGTCGATCTTCTTCATGGGCATCATCGCTTCGAATGCTCGCCTCGCTTCATCGCCGCCCGCCGCGAGCGCCTCCATCAAGACCCGAGGCGTGATCTGCCAGGAGAGCCCCCACTTGTCCTTGCACCAGCCGCACTGGCTTTCCTGCCCCCCATTGCCGACGATCGCGTTCCAGTAGCGGTCGGTTTCTTCCTGATCATCGGTGGCGATCTGGAACGAGAACGCTTCGCTGTGTTCGAACTCGGGACCGCCGTTGATGCCGAGGCAGGGCACGCCCGCAACGGTGAACTCGACCGCCAGCACATCTCCCTGCTTGCCACCGGGGTAATCGCCGGGCGCGCGGTAAACGGCGCCCATCTTGCTGTCCGGAAAGGTCCGGGTGTAGAACCGAGCCGCGCCCTCCGCATCCTTGTCGTACCACAGGCAGACCGTGTTCTTCGCCATCGTGCTCGTCCTTTCTTCAGGCTGGTCCACTTACCGAGTCCTCCCACGGTCTGATGTCACGGCGGCGGCCTGCGGCGAGATCAGCCGAGGCACCTCAGCGTGACAGCATCTGCCGTCCGGCCCCGGCCGCGGCTGCCTGATTCGCTACTGCCGCAGTATCTTCTCCATCGGCTTTCCCCTGGCCAGCTCGTCGATGAGCTTGTCGAGGCAGCGGATCTTCCGCATGAGCGGGTCTTCTACATTCTCTACGCGCACTCCGCAAACCACGCCCGTGATCAGCGCGGCGTTCGGGTGCATCGCCGGCGCCTCGGCGAAGAAGGTGCGGATGTCGACTTCACGCGCGAGCTGCCGCTGAAGGCCGGCGGCGGTGTAGCCGGTCAGCCAGCAGATGATCTGGTCGACCTCCTGCTGCTTGCGCTGCTTCCGAGTCGCCTTGTTCACGTACGCCGGGTACACGGACGAGAACTTCATGGTGAAGATGCGGTGCTCGGTCATCGGCGATTCCTCGGCTCGTCAACTCTCTTTTCTGGACCCCGATCTGGATCTGGCAGCCACGATCAGCTCCCCGACCAGCTTCCTGAACGATAGGGCGTCGAATGGCTTTTCGAGCCGCAGGTTGCCGGTCTTGCTCAGGTACTCTGCGGCGCGCGGGGTGAAGGCGCCGCCGGTCATGAATACCACTCTCCCGGCGGACTCAGGGTCGTTCTCGGCCAGCCAGGCGTGCAGTTCCATGCCCGACACGCGCGGCATCATCATGTCGCAGAAGATGACGTCGAAACTACTGTCGCGCGACAGGATGGCGCGAGCTTCCTCTCCCGAGGCGGCGGCGACGACCTCGTGGTCTCGCCGGAGCATCCTCGTCACAATCGCCCGGATCGCCTCTTCGTCGTCGATCACGAGCACTCTGCCGCGGATATCTCGAGCCGTTTCCACGCGGTGAGAGATCGGGCTCTCCGCTACCCAGTCGCGGGGGAGCCGCGGGAGCTTGACGCGGAACCGAGTTCCGCGTCCGACCTCGGTCTCGAAGGTGATTTCGCCGCCGAAGCCCGTGACGATGTTCCTGGAAATGGAGAGTCCGAGGCCCGTGCCTGTCCCGATGCCCTTGGTGGTGAAGAAGGGCTCGAAGATACGGTCGCGGTGCTCGGGGGCGATCCCTGTACCCGTGTCGCTGACCTCGGCGAAGACCCATTCGCCGTCGGCCCAGGTGCGCAAGCGGATCTCGTTCTCCTCCACGTGCCCCTCGTCGATTGCGTGGGCCGCATTCATCAACAGGTTCAGGAACACCTGCGCAAGGGCGCCGTCGACGGCCAGCACCGGCGGGACCGATCCGTAGTCCTTGACCACCCGGGCTCGGTACTTGATCTGGTTGAACGCCATGGCGAGCGCATGCTCGATCGCGGCGTGGATGTGGACCGGCCCGGCCTTCTGCTCGACCCGCGTGAATGTACCGAGCCCACGCGAGATCTCCTTGATGCGCCGCGCGCCACTCACCGCCTCCCGCAGCCGGCTCACGATGTCGTCGAGGTCGGCGAGCTCGCGCCCCACAAGAGCCTGATCCAGCACCCCCCCCACCTCTTCGTCTCCGAAACGGCTGGACAGCGCGTCGCGGCAACGTTTCAGGTCGCCCGCAACGCGTGGAAGGTCCTCGACCGCGCTCTCGATGTTGTAGAGCACGTACGACAGAGGGTTGTTGATCTCATGGGCCACGCCGGCGGCCAGTACGCCCATGCTGGCAAGCCGATCGGATTGCGCCAGCGCAGCATGGAGCTTCTCGCGTTCGGCGAGAGCCGCCTTCAGCTGGGTGATATCCTGCAGGACCAGGGCGACGCCCGGCCCGTCCTCGAGGGAGACTGGAGCCGCGCCGAGGACGTACTGATATGTGGCCGTGGCTCCGTCGAGCTCCGCGGTCATGCGCACTTCCGCGTTTCGGGTGATCGCCCCGGCGAGCGCCTGCTTGATGGCGAAGTCGATCGCGCACGCCTGGCACGCTGGACCGTGACCGCAGCCCCGGGGATCGTCGTGCCGGTGGACGCACCGGCCGAGATCCCCGCAACGCGACGGCCCGCTCGACGACGGCGCCGAGCCGAACAGCCTTTGCGCCTCCGGGTTCGCCCGAGCCACGCACTCATGTGCGTCGAGGAGCAACACTGCAGCGGGCGTCGCGTCCACGAGCGCCTGCAGGCTCGCGCGCTCCGCCTCGATCTGCTCGTGGAGCTGCGCGCGGTCGTCCAGGACGGACTTGGCCGTGATGATCAGCGGCTCCGAACGACCGACCAGGCCATCGACGGCGCCGGACCGCAGGGCGTCGAGCAGGGCCTCGGCCTGCTCGAGCCGCGCTGCGACCTCCTCGTAGGACAGCTTGCCGCTCATGGCCGCCCCCGTGTTCCGAGGTCGAGCATGATCCGGAGCTTGCCGGCGTCGGCGAGCGACCCGACAATGACCCGTCGAAATGTCGGGCCCTCGATCACCAGCGCTGGAACAGCCAGGATGTGCTCGCGGATGGCTGCCTGGTAGTCGTCGAAGACGTCCACCACTTTCAGCTGGCAGGGCCCTCCCAGCTCCCTGGCCGCTTGCTCGACAACCTCCCGAGCATGCCGGGAGTTGAGCTCGTTTCCGGCGACGAAGAGCGTCAGGCAAAAGGCGGGCTGTCCATTGGCCAGCTCGCTCATTGTCGCATCTCCCCTGAGACGTGCCCTTGGGGCGTGTCACTGTGGCGTTCGCCGGCGAGGGCCATTCTCCTGGCTGTCAACTGCCGCGCGGCGAGGCGCAGTTGTGCGAGTTCGAGCTCTTTGGCAGCGATTTCCGCGTTCAGGCGCTGGGACTCGACGCGGTCGAGCTCCTCCTGCACCATTCGCGCGGTGCCGGTCAGGACCTTGCCCGGACCCAGGTACACGTCAGCCAGTTCGATCCCGTGCTCGGTGATGCGGTACTCGCGCCTGAGGTTCGAGTGCGCCGTCCCCCGAGTCTTGAGCACCTGCATCACGCGGTTGGTCTCGCCGGATTCCTCCTCGAACACGAGCAGCAGTCCCGTGTCGACCATCGACGAGACGCCGTTGCCGGAGAACTCCGTGCGGTTACCAACGGCCAGCTGATTGACGAGGAGCACAGTGACGCCGCGCTCCTTGCAGTAGTTGAGCAGGCGCATCAGGTAGTCGAAGCCCGCCTGCTTGCTGCCTATGCGCTCGCAAGCCGAAATGCCGTCGATGACGACGTGTGCGGGTGCGAGCCGCTCGATTGCGTCGATCGCGCTCAAGAGGTGTTCCTCTACCCCGGCCGCCTCGGGAAAAGCAGTGAGAAACGCGAGCCGTCCGGACTCCACGTGCTGGTGGAGGCGGATGCCGACGGTCGCCATGTTGCCCATGATGGCATCGGGGGATTCCTCGAAGCTGATGTACAGCAGCCGCTCGTCCCGCCGGCAAGCCGCGTCCACGTAAGTGCAGGCCAGGATGGTCTTTCCCGTGCCGGGCTGTCCGGCGATCAGGGTGCAGGAGCCCCGGCGGCAGCCGCCGCCCAGCATCGCATCCAATCCGGTGATGCCCGTGCTGAATGTTTCGCCCAGCGGCTTGTGCCTCAGACCGACGCTGGAGATCGGGGAGAGAAAGACGCCGCGGTCACTGATGATGTAAGGGTACTCGTTGCGGCCGAAGCCGGATCCGCGGTACTTGACGACACGCAGGCGCCTCGTGCTGACGTTGGCTTGCATGCGCGTGTCGAGGGTGATGACGCAGTCGCCCATGGACTCGAAAAAGT
The DNA here is from genome assembly GCA_041947015.1 of Vicinamibacterales bacterium. Lineage (GTDB taxonomy): Bacteria > Acidobacteriota > Vicinamibacteria > Vicinamibacterales > Fen-181 > JBHGBL01. The sequence continues at coordinate 30,778 of JBHGBL010000002.1, read as the reverse complement.
CCTCGAAGTACTGGGCCTCGGCGCGGCGCGAGGGGCGCACCGAAAGAATGACCGTGAGGGCGTTTTCGTGCAGCCATCTGTTGAGCGCATGAAGCTCCGCGCGCACCTGCCGCGGATCGTCGAACAGCCTCAGGGCCACCTCGAGGGCATCGATGAAAACCCGCTTCGCGCCCGTTTCCCGGCTCTTTCCGGCGAGCACCGCCAGCAACCCCCTCAAGCTGAACTGCCCGTCGAGCACCATTTCCGTTTCGAGCTGGGACTCGACCAGCGCCAGACGCCCGTCCGCCTCGAGCGCCGCCAGGTCCCAGCCGAGGCTGGCCGCGTACTCTCGCAGGTGTGCTGCGCTTTCCTCGAAGCCCACCATGACCCCGGGTTCGCCGGCCAGAGCCCCACGGTAGAGGAACTCGAGCCCGAGCACCGTCTTGCCCGAGCCGGCATCGCCCTTGAGGATGGTCGTCCGGCCCCGCGGGAGGCCACCCTCCAGGACTTCGTCCAGACCTCGAATACCCCAGGGAGCCTTGGCGAGCTCCATGCTCTTGCGGTCGTTACAGTTCATCGATCACCCCTTTTGGGCTGAGAGCTGGGGGCCGGGTCGGCGCGCGCGCCCCCACGGGCCACTGTTGCAGCGTCATCCAACGAGACTGGCCGGAAGAAGCGCCCTGGCCCGCTGCGTGTCAGGATGTTGATTCGGCCCCAGTGGGTCATGGCATGTCGCCAGGGTCAGGGAGCCGGCCGGGCTCCCCGTTTGGCCCTCTTTCTTAACCGTTTCCCATCCGGCAGTCAACTGGCTCTTCCCTCGCCGATCCTGAGTGCGTTGTCGCTCAGGTCCGGACCAGCCTGTTGCGGGGCAATCGGGCCAGGTTGTTCCCTGATTGATCACTGCCGCCTGGCCAAGAACGACCAGGGCGATGAAAGGCGTCAACCCCGTGGCTCACCCCGGAGAGCTGTTGAGAGGCTTCTCGAGCGCCCCCTCGACCCGCGGCGGATTGGCGGGTCAGATGGCGAGCTGGCGTCGGACGGAAACGAGTCGTCCGATGTTCGCACCGATGCTCACGTCGTTGCGGCACACAGCCCTGCACGTCCCGCACGAAGCGCACCGCGAAAGGCCCTTCCCGGACTCGAGGCATGCCAGGGTCGATCGGGCCAGGTCCAGGTTCGCGTATTGCACGGCGTACATGTGCGACCGCATCAAAGTCGGGATCTCGACGCCGTGCGGGCAATCCTTCTGGCATTGGCCGCACTGCTGACAGAACTGCGCCTGCGCCACGAGAGTCTTGTCGCCGAGGAACTCTCTCTCGGCGGCTGTGTACTCGAGGTCGAACGCGACCGTGATGTTCTGCTCGAGCTGGGAGTGCGCCGTCACGCCAGGAATCGCCGTCGTGATCGACGGGTTGTGGAGGACCCACTTCAACAGCGCGGTCTGGCTGTGAGGCGGAAGCTCTTTGGGCAGCGCACGGTCGGGCCGCGACAGCCCTCCTGCCTGCGTCTTCATCGCGATGATGCCCATCCCGGCCTTGGCCGCCTGGTCGATGGTGTCGAGCAGCGCCTTGTTGGACGCCATGGTGTAGTTGATGGGAACGAGGCCGACGTCGAAGAGGCCGAGGCGAACAGCCTCGGGCAGCACGACGGTTCCCTGGTGTGTGGACAAGCCGATGAATCGGGTCTTCCCCTCTTTCTTCAGCTCGGCGAGCGCCTGCAGCGGCCCTTCGGCCCGAAGGTCCTCCGCCGAATCGACGGAGTGGTAGTACAGGATGTCCACGCGATCCGTCTGCAGTCGCTTCAGGCTTGCCTCGGCCACCTGCCGGAACGCGTCCCGGGCTTCAGGGTCCCTGGCCGACACACCGATGCCCCGCAGGAACACCTTCGTCCCGATGACGACCGAGTCGCGGACACCCATCTTCTTGATGGTCGCTCCGACGATCTCCTCGTTGCGTCCGCCCTGGTAGAAGGCGGCCGTGTCTATGTGCCGCATCCCGATCTCGTAGGCGCGCTGGATCAGGTCGGGAGCGTCGGCATTCATGAAGCCCAGGCTGACAACCGGGAGCGGGATCCCCGTCTTGCCCAGCGTGCGCGTAACGAGCTTCTGCCGAGCGCCGCGCGACTGTCCGAGGAGCGAAGGCCCGACCGCGCTCGCCAGACCGGCGGCTGTCACGAGCTGAAGCGGCTTGACCAGGAATTCCCTGCGGCTCGTCTTCTCGTTCATGATCGGCTCCTGCTCCTGCGGATTGTGGGAATCCGTTGTGCCAGGCGGGCAACTCCGTCCCGACTCGATGCTGGCCACTTCAGTGCCCCGCGTGGAGAGCATGGCCGACGAACAGCGCGAGCACGACGGCGACGAGCGAACCCGCGACCATTGCCTCCCGGCTGACTCCCGGGACGCACGCCGCGGCGTTCCTCACATGACTCCAGAGAGCTTTGCGGTTGAGCACGGCGTGCCAGATCGAGAACACGACGAAAAGGAGCCCCAGGGCATTGTGGGCGGACATCCACGCGTGGCGCTCCAGCGACGGCGGTGCGAACCCGTAGAAGTGGTTGGCGATGCCGGTCACCGGCAGCGCGAGGCCGCTGAAGGCCATCACCATGGCCACGAAGGCCCGGTGCTTGAACGCTCTGGCCGGATACTCCATTGTCCCCTCCCCCGGCGTCGATTGGTCGCGCGAACCGTGCCGCTGCCACCACGGCCTACCGCGCCGTCTTGCAGCTCGTCTGACGCGCGAGGCGGATACTACTACACGGAGGACGGTAAGAGGCAAGGTGGCTCCACATCCGCCTGCGCCCGAAGTCGATCAGGTCGGTGCCGACGTCGGCACCGACGTTGAGCGGTCTGCAATCCGGCGGTCGACCCGCCGCGTTCAGGGGCGATACCCCGTGTTCCGGTGACCCGCACGGTGGTCGGGATTGGCGATCCGCTGCACCCGGACCGGTTAGAGGCAAGACGCGCGCGTAGCGGTGGTCGAACACGACCGGCGGCAGCCCCTCGGGCGGTTCCGTACCAGAGGGGACCAGCAGCAGGCCGAGGTCCACGGCGCGCAGCAGGCCCGGAGTCATCGCCTGAACGACGGAGTTCCTTCCGGGGCCGAGCGTACCCGTCAGCCCGGACAGTTGCGTTAACAGCACGCGGAAAAGGAATGGAGAATCGGAGAATCGGGAGGGCACATCAGAGAGCTCCGGGCGAATACGTCAGCGTTCATCCGCGAAGCCCGAAGGCTGTGCGGGAATCGGAGAAGAGGAGAGAATGTGCGGGCGAGCGTAAGTCGGCGTGAACACGCCTGAAACGACGAGACCCAGAGGGGATCGCCCCACGGGGTCTTGCGTCAGACAAGAACCGCTGAAATCAGCGGATGGATTTCTGGCTCCCCGGATGAGGCGTTGTCGCGTAGAGTGGCCGGCTGGGCTGGCGAGAGGCGGGGCGAGAAGCCCTGAAAGATCGACGGGTTGCGGAGTTGCGGCTGGGTTCGTGTGAACTGGGCTGCGCGGCGGGGTGGGATGTTACGACCGCTACACAGCGGCAGGCAGGAAGACCCGGCGAGAGCCAGGGCTCAGCGCAGACGGCGGCGAATGTAGGTCTTGATCTGCTTGGCGAAACGCTTCTGGACGCCGGCCGCCACGATGGCGTCGAGGTCCATCTGAGCGAGCTGCTTCAGGCTCGTGACCCCCGCTCCCTCGAGCTTACGGATCGTCCCAACTCCGAGGGTGGGCTCCTTGCTCGCTCGCATGACATCACGGACGCCCCGCATCAACGGTCCGAGGGGCGAGCAGTACTTCAGCCTCTCCAGCAGGTCGTAGGCCTGACTCCGGACGCGTCCAAGGGCGCGCTTGGTTTCTCGGACCTGGTCGGGGGTCGCGGAGCAGTGCTCCAGGAGATGGTGGTAGAAGGCCCGGATTTCGAAGATGGACGTGTGCCCTGCGAGCAACCAGAGGGCCGAGTCACGCCATGCTTCCTCGATGCCCTCGAGGCCAGAGACGGACCAGCGACTCTCGATGTCGGCGACGGAGATGCCGCGCGAGCGCTCGTCGAGCACGATCGCCGCGAGCATGGCGACGTAGGCCCGCTTGCGGGCTCCCCCACCGCCCTGCTTGGCATCGGAGATTCCGAGGGAGCCGAAGACCTCGTCGGCCTTGGATGCGTCCGCTGAACCCATCACCCACTCGGCGAAGAGGAGCGACTTCTCCTCGCTGGCGCGGGATTCGAGCCAGCCGTCGACTCTTCCGGCGAGGTCTTCGCTGAAGCGCCTGAGCTTCGGCGCTCGGTCCGAGAGCAAGGACACCACGAAGAGGTGGTCGAGAGGCGACCACCTGCCGAGGAGCTTGGCCGTCGGGTCGAGCGAGATGAGGTCGCGAACGAGCTGACCGAGCCCTGCAACGTAGCCAAGGGGCAGCATCGACCTGACGCCGGCAAGCCCGAGGACGGTCAAGTGGAGACGCTGTTGCTCGTCGCGATAGGCGATGACCCGAGATGGGTCGGTGAGCCAACGAACGGCGCCGTCGACGCGCGAGGCCAGGGCCTGCCCTGCGAGCGTGTGCCCCAAGAGCGAGGAGACGTGCTGCGACGTGAGCCCTTCCTCCGAGGCGCGGCCGAGGACGGTTGCCACCAACCCGGCTGCAGCGAGGTCGACCTCGCTTCGGACGTCCGAGCGTTGCCGACGGTCCCCGTTGGCAACTACCTCGAAGGACGACTTCAGGGTCGGCAGGCTCTCTTCGCGCAGAGAGCGGGCGAGCTCTTCCGGGTTCCACTCGTCGTGCGGACGCACCATCACGACACCGAGCCCGGCTCGGTCCCCGCGGCCTGCCCGGCCGAGGATCTGAAGCAGCTCGTCGGTACGGAGCTTCCCGAAGCCGTGGAACGTGGTGTCTCGCACGTACACGTGGGTTGCCGGCAGGTTCACTCCCATCGCGAGGGCCGTGGTGGCGACCAGGCAGCGGCATGTCCCGGCTCGGAAGCTCTCTCGAATCCGAAGCCGCTCGGCGGCGGACTGACCTGAGTGGTATGGAAGCGCAAGCGTGCCGTGCGAGCTCGTGAGCCGACCGGCGAAAGACTCGGCCGCGTCTCGCCGATAGACAAACACGAGCGCAGCGGCTGTCGCATCAGCTAGCACCGAACGCAGCTCGTCGACGAGCAGGTCATCTGCGTTCTCGCCGTCGTCGAGTTTCCAGACCTCCTTAGTGAGTGGCGTGCGCGCGGTCGACGTTACGAGCTGGCAGGGCGTGAGCCATTCTCGCAGCCGCTCGGGTTCCCCGACCGTGGCCGATAGAAGGGCAAGGCGCGGCGGCGACGACATTGACAACATCGAGGCAACGAGCAACTCGAGCGTTGGCCCGCGCCTGCCGTCGCCGAGAAGGTGAACTTCATCGATGACCAGCGCGCCGATGGACGCTGCCCATGGGACGTGCGCCGGGTTCCTGAGAATCGCGTCGAGCCGCTCGGGAGTCGCGACGATGACCTCTCCTTCTTCTGGAGGAGCAGAAGCGGGGAGTTCTCCGTCGAGCCGATAGTCCCCGGTGGAAATGCGGACCTTTGGCGTACGCGGGACAACCGCAGGCGCAAGGCCAGGCAGTAGCTCAGACAGCTCGTCGGCCTGCTCTTGCGCGAGGGCTCGCAGGGGCTCGACCAGAACCGCACGCTTACCTTGGAGCAGCGCATCGACCAGAACGAGGTGGCCGATCAGGCTCTTTCCGCTGTTGGTGGGTGCGGCGACAACGAGGTGCTGACGCGACTCGTGGACACGCGCTTCCTCGAGCGCGAGCCGCTGGACGGGTCGCAGAGGGCGACCGCGCGAGAGCGCGCGAACGACCGTTGCCCATCGCCCGTTTCCTACGACAGGCGCCCCGCCGTCCATGTCGGCGGGAGAGCCCGACACGCCGGCATCCAGCCTCCTCATCGCTCCCCCAACATGCGGCGCAGCGCTGGATAGAGGTCGCGGAACTCGGCGGGCGTCAGCGCCTCAATGCGTTTCTGCAGCCAGCGGCGGCGCTCGACGTAGGAGATGGGCTCGGCCGAAAGGAAGATCGGATCTTCTCGAAGGTCCGTCTCCGGCGGAAGACCGAAGCGAGACACGAGCTGGTGGAGGGTCGGTGACTGGGGCTCGTAGGTGCCGTTGAGCCAGCGGGACACCGTGGTCGGGTCGATGCCGAGGTCCGCGGCCAGAACCTTCTTCCCCCCAAACCCCAGCGAGTCGAAGAGAAACCTCAGGTTCTCCTGGAGGGTGTTCGTACCGTTTCGAACGAGATCACCGAAACGAAGGGTCTCGCCCTCATCCTCCAGCTCGAATGCTCTGGCCAAGTCTCGGAGTTGGTCCGGGGTGATCCGGTCGTCCGCCAGCGTGCCACCGATCAGAGTCCGAGCGACCGTTTGATCGAGCGACGTGTGCCCGACGAGCCAGGACTGCCACTGCTCGCGGGGCACCTTCTTCCTCCAGAGGAGGTAGCGCACGTTCTGGGAGACCTGACTGCTCATCCACGCCTCTGCGTTGCGCATATCCGATAGACAATTGCTATGCGCAAAACTATTCTAACGCAGATTATACTGGAACTTGCTCGGCGTTTCCAGCATGATTCGTCACGGAGGAGTAAGGTCGTGCCCACTTCGCCCTACATCGAGCTGAACCCCGCCCAGAAGGAGGTCGTGGACCGCGGCCTCCTGACGACCGGCTTCAGCTCGGTGTTGCAGATGCCGACGGGCGCTGGGAAGACCTGGCTCGCCGAGCAGGCCATTGCCGCGACCTTGGAGAGCGGTGCGCGCGCCATCTACCTCACCCCCCTCCGAGCTCTGGCAAACGAGCTCGTCGAACGCTGGCGAGCACGGTTCCAGGGCTACGAGGTCGGCGTTTTCACCGGGGAGTACGGTCAGAAGCAGGCCTATCCGGTCCCGTTTGAACGGGCGCAACTGCTCGTGATGACACCGGAAAGACTCGATGCGTGCACTCGCCACTGGCGCAGCCACTGGGGATGGTTCCCGAAAGTCGGCCTGCTGGTCGTGGACGAGCTGCATCTTCTTGGCGAACGAGGGCGCGGCCCACGACTGGAAGGGGCCATCATGCGGGCTCGCCGCTTGAACCCGTTCCTCCAGCTCATCGGTCTGTCCGCGACCCTGGGTAACCGCAGCGAGCTGGCCGAGTGGCTGTCTGGCGTCGACTTCGGGAGCGACTGGCGCCCCATCCCCATCGAGTGGCGGTGTGTCCGCTACCAGCGCGCAACGGACAAGCCTCGAATCCTACGGGAGCAGGTCGCCGCGTGCGTGGCCGAGGGCGGGCAGAGCCTGGTCTTCGTCCAGTCCCGAAGACGTGCGGAACAGCTCTCCAGCGAGCTTTTCGAGGCAGGCATCGCAGCGGGTCACCACCACGCAGGTCTCGATTCGCAAGACCGCAGACGCCTGGAGAACGACTTTCGGAACGGCGCCCTCCGGGTCCTGGTGTCGACGGGCACGCTCGAGATGGGGCTCAACCTCCCCGCCCGCCAGGTGGTCCTCTACGACCTCCAGTGTTTCAACGGCATCGACTTCGTCCCGCTGTCGACCAACACGGTGTGGCAGAGGGCCGGCCGCGCCGGACGGCGCGGGCTCGACACCCGGGGAGAGGTCGTCCTGATGGCGCCAGCGTGGGACAGGGTCGCCGACAAGTACCCGGCCGGTCAGTTCGAACGAGTGCTCTCGGGCCTGTCGGAGGGGCCCGCTCTTGCTGAGCAGATTCTGGCGGAAGTCTCGAGCGGCCTCGCGCGAACGCGAGCCCAGCTCGGGCGCAACCTCCAGCAGTCCCTGGCGTGGCACCAAAGGCGTTTGTCCCAGGTCGATCTCGTGGTCGGCGAAATGCTCGACGCTGGGATGCTGGCCGAGGTCAGCGACGACAACGCGCAAGGGGTGGTGCTCAAGCCGACCAGGCTAGGGCGGATCGCGGTTCGCCAGATGCTGGCACCGTCGACCGTGCTTCGACTCGCTCGTGCGCTGCAAGGTGAGTCGACGGAGCGGCTGACCTTCCTGGACCTCCTCTTGGTCTGTGCCCAGACCGATGACTGCGAGCCGCTCATCCCCCTCGACTTCGATGAGATCGATGAGATAGGCGCCCGCCTCGCTCGCGAACGGTCCTTCCTGCTCTCAGGGTCGCAGTCTGACATTCTCGCTCGCTTCGAGGCCCGGGGGCGTCGACTGCTCGCGGTCATCAAGACGGCGCTCATCGCGCGGGAGTGGACGCGCCGTGGCAACGCCGACGAGGTGGCTGACGTCTTCGGTTGCTACGCTTTCGAGGTTCGTCGTCTGAGCGAGAGCCTCGAGCGCATCCTGACCGCGGCCATCGCCGTTATCACCCCACCCAAGGAAGAGGGAGACGCGCCGGCGCCGGGTCCCCCACCAGGCTTACTGGACGACGAGCCACCGCTTCAAGAGCGCGTGAAGGCACTTGCCGCCATGGTGGCGCATGGGGTTGACGAACAGGTCGTGACGCTCACGTTCCTCTCGGGGATCGGAGGCACCCTTGCCCGCCGGCTCCGCGCGGCCGGGATCTCAGACGTAGAGGAGCTGGCGCTGGCCGATCCGGAAGATGTCGCCAAGGCGCGTGGCGTATCGAAAGTGCGGGCCGAGCGGTGGGTCAACGAGGCGACCGAGCTGATCCGGACCCGCTCTGCCTTCTCCCTGCGCGAGACAGGGCGCACAGTCACCGCGAGCCACGCCGACTGGCCCTGCGAAATCGACCCGTACCGGCTACGGCGTGCGCTCGACCTGAGAGTCCGCAAGAAGCCCGAGGGCTTTGCCGTGGACGGGGGGCTCGAGCCGCATCGGGTGCGCCTCGTGGGCGACACGCTCGTCTGCGACTGCGCCGACTTCGACAAGGGGCAGACCTGCAAGCACCTGCTCGCGGTGCGCCTCTTTCGTAAAGACCACGACCTCGCTCGGCTGGTCGAGCGTCTGGCGGCAGATGGTGTCGCCGGACAACTCGACCTGTTCCAGCTCTGGTTTGAGGGAGGAAGACGATGACCACGATGACCACATCTACGCTGCCTCGGCAGCTCAACACCGCTCACGGGACAGTTCGACTGCCGGCCTTCGTCCCGGTGACCACGTTCGGCGAGAAATACCCGCTCGATGACTTGGTGCGACCCTACCTGCCGCGCCTAGCCTCGGCCGCGATGGTCAGCTTCTACTATGCGAAGCAAATGAAAGAGCGCCCCTCGTTTCCGCTCTTCATTGACTCAGGGGGTTTCGCCTCCTTGTTCGAGAACGCCGTCGTCCGAAGGCAGCGAGGTCTCGGCGTGCTCGACACGAAGACCGACGACGGCGTGCAGACGCTTCACCCGAGCGACGTGCTGGCGTTTCAGGAGAAGTACGCGGACGTGGCGTTCACGCTCGACTTCCCGATACCGCCCTCAATGGACAACCGCGAAGCGGGTCGGAGGCTGGCGCTCACGGTCGCCAACGCCCGCTGGGCCATTGAGAACCGTCGGCGCAAGGACATGCACCTCTTCGCGTGCGTGCAGGGCTGGAGCGTGGAGAGCTACAAGGACTGCGCAAGCGCCTACGCCGACCTGGGTTTCGACGGCATCACCATCGGCGGTCTCGTGCCGCGGGTGAGCAACCTCTCCAACGTGGTGCGCATCGTCGATGCCGTGCGGAATGTCGTCCCCGACAAGCCGCTCCACGTCTTCGGGCTCGGCAAGCCCGGCATCGTCGAGATCTTGTTCGAGCATGGGGTGCAGTCGGTCGACTCCAGCTCCTACGTGAAGCTGGCGGCCGACGGCAAGCTCTGGGGCCAGCCCGCACTCCACCTGCGCGACGCATCCCCTAGCGAAAGGTTGCACCTGGCACTCTGCAACCTGGCCATGGCGGCCCAGCGGGCGCTGCCGCTCTCGGCCTCCCATCTCCTGTTCAGCTCGAGGCTCTGGGAGCCGAACAGCGAGCCTACTTCGACTTCGAATACCGCTTCGTGAGCCAGTCGGCCAGGCGGTCGTTTGCGTTCGGCGCAGCAATCGGAACCGGGACGGCTTCGAGTCCCGTCGCGTCGTGACTGATGAGCAGCCAGTGCCCCTTCTTGAACTTGAAGGTCTGATTGAGCAGCTCCTCGCTTACCCCGAAGGCCTCGGCCACGGCCTGACGGTCCGAGAGCCGTGGGAGCTTGGAGATGAAGTAGGTGTGGGGCTGCGCCATGATGTTCGTGTCGAGGTAGCGAATGCGCTGGGTCGCAATGCCGACGCCGAGCCCGAACTTGCGACCACGCCGCGCCAGGGTCTGGGCAATCTCGGCGGATTCGGCGTAGGAGCCGGTTGCCTCGCGCCGAATGAATTCATCAGCCTCGTCGAAGATGAAGGAGACCAGCGGGTCGATGATCCCTCCCTGGCGGCGCTGTTCGTAGAGGTCCTCGCCGAGCTTCTTGCTGAACGACCGCAGCTCGTGGGGATCGTGAGACTGGATCACCCACAGTGAGGGATGGCTGCTGTCGTTGAGGTCCTCGATAATCTGCTGCAGCGTCACACCGGCGGCGAGTCTCTCGGCGGTCGCTGTTTCGAGATCCCGGAGACGACCGAGGATCATCTGGTAGTCGTCCGCAAACGTGCTGTCGGCATTGAGGGACTCCTCGAGCTTCTCGCGGATCGACTTCGCGAGTTCGGGCGTGAAAGTCGTCTCCTTGTAGTTTCCGCCGCGCATCGTCGCCCGCAAGACGCCCTTGATCACCTCAGCCCGCTTCCCGAGGTTGGGCCCGCGCCGCTCCTTGGCCCACGGGGTCTGGTCGGTGAAGAACAGGTCATAGACGGTCAGGCTCTGCGCGTCCTCGAAGCAGCGGATCCGGTTGCTGCTGACGAGATCCTGCAGCCCTCGGCGGAAGAGGTCTCGCTTCGAGACAAGAGCCTTCGGCAGCAAGGTGTATTGAAGGAGTTGCTGGGTAGCCTGCTCGAGGGATGGAGCGCGGGGCAGCTGGTTGATGTGCCGGAAGAGCCCTTCGGGCAAAGTGTGGCGTCCCAGCGTCAAGATCCGGCCATGGACCTTGTCGCTCAGCAACTGGTCCAGCAGGAGCGCCGTGTACTCGCTCATAAGGTCGAAAAACACGAGTTTCAGCGGCTCGGTCGCGTCGTTCATCACCTTGGACACGATGGTCGAAAGCAGGTTGGACTTGCCGACCCCGGTGAAACCGAAGATGGCGAAGTGGGTCCGGTAGAGCTCCTCGATGCGAAGCAGGATCTCCACGTCCTTGTCCCGGACCATGGTTCCGATGACGGTGAGGTTCTTCTCCTTCTTGTCGATGCCGTTGTTCGCGACCAGGTTCGAATAGTGGGTGTCGAGGATGCGTACCTTGGCCCCCACCATGGCGATGTTGCTCTCAGTGCTGATCGTCGGTTCTCCGTCGAGCTCCTCGACGATCTCCAGGTTGGTCGGGATCGCCACGACGCGGATCTTGGTCGTGTCTTCGGTCGACTCCGAGTCTTGGGACTCCCAGTCCTCGGCAGCGCTGCGCGCGGCCTCGACCACGAAACCCGGGTAGCCGCCGACTCCGCCCTGCATGGCGTAATGGGTCGGAAGGATCGTGGCGACCTCGAGCACGCTGTGCCTGCGGACGCGTGCGTCGCTAGCGAAGTTCGGCACGGCCACCAGCGTGCCTTCTTGGATCTCGTTGATGGCCTGGCGGGTGTAGTCGAACCAGATCACGTAGCGGTAGCGGGTCTCGGGAGCCTCGGCCAGCTCCATCAGGGTTCCTTCCATGTCCTTGACGAACATCAGCGCCTCCTCGCGTCTCGCACATCCCGGAACGTGCGGCTGAGCGGCCGAGAGGCCAGCAGCCGGGTGGATGACCGGATCGTGTCGCCCACCGAGCGGCCGATGGTCTTGGCGCCGCAGTCGGCCTTGTGCAGCGGATCCGGGTAGCCGATCGCTTCGGCGAAGTGGTTCCTGGTCAGCACCGACAAGAGGTACATCATCACCCACTGCCCAGGGTTGACGTGCTCCTTGTCGCGCCAGGCGTAGACGGAGAAGCGTCCGAGGTCCGGCGTATCGATGACGATCTCTGCTGGTCCTTGCTCCTTGCCAGGCCAGTCCCAGGCGGGTGAGAGGAGCCGCTCGAGGAACACGACGTGACCCATGAGCGGTGTGCTCTTGTTCCGCGAGAGGAAGAACTGGCCGAGGCTCTTCGCAAACAGCCTCTCCTGGTTGACGATTCGACCCATCACGCCCGCGACCCTGGTGTGGTCGGAGTCGGGGAGGCGTTCTCGATGGAGCGTCATGAAGGCCGAGTCGAACTCGATCGTGCACCACGGGGCGGCCAGCGCCTCGTCCACGAGCGGAAGGGTCTCGCAGAAGATCCGATCGGTCCACGGCAGGAGGCCGACGTCGATCTTGGCGAGATCGGGGTGGAAGCCGGTCTCCAGGCTGACGCCGAGGAAGTTGCGCGTGAGGTAGCTCGAGGACGAGTCCTTGACGAGCCCGAAGTAGAGGATCTTCCGCTCCCAGCACTCCTCGATGAGCAACCTCATGCCGACGGCGATGAGGAAGCCGAGGTCGTCCGGCGCCATCCAGCGCCGTCGGATGACACCGTGCTCGTCGGGAGCGTCGTACTGTAGGGCCATCGGGTCCTTGGCCAGAAACAGCTTGGAGCAAATGTTCTGGAAGAAGTCCCGCGTGTAGGCCCACGACTCGTCGACGCGAACGGCCGGCGAGAATCGCGGCTGGTCTATGCGAGGTCGCCTGAGCACTCCGCGCTTCACCAGGTACTCGGCGGCGCCGCGTAGCTGATCCTCGGTGATGTCGTGGCGCGAGGCGATGGTCGCAAGGTCCAGGGGTGCATCTGGCTTTGCCGCCAGCTCGGCGACGAGCACCCGATAGAGGTCCATCTTCTTCGCGGAGGGGATGCCAAGGTGTTGGGAGAACGGATGCGCCAGGGCGACGGTCACGTCCGCGTTCGTCAGCGAACGGCGATCGTACGGGTAGCCGACCAGCCCCAGATTGTCCTGAGCGCGCGCCACCGAGGCCAGGACAGAGGACGGCGAGAGGTCCATCAGCAGAACGTGCGGTGCGTCGAGGCGGGAGGAGCGGATCGCGTTGTAGGCCAGGAAGACCTCCGCGAGCTGCATGACCTGGACGTGCACCGACGACAGGTTGACGCGTTCCTCCTCGGTGACCAGGAACTGCTCCCCTTGGCCAGGCGTGACCTCCTCCAGACGGGCGAAGGGCACCGGCACCCAGGCCACCATGGAGACGTCGTGATCGAGAGACCATCGCTTGTATTTGAGCTTATGCTTGCCGCCGTCGAGGATCAGCTCGCCGCGCGCACCGTACGCGCCGCCGAAGAAGGTCACCAGGTCTGAGAAGACCTCGCGTCGGCAGGTGCCGTCGATGGCGATGAACTGGAGAGCGCGCGTGCCGGTCTCTCGCTCGATGCGCTCCTGGAGCCGCTCGCGGAACCGCTCGCTCTTGAAGCGCTCGGCAAAGCCGCAGACGAGGTTGTGAAAGAACGCCCCGTAGAACCTCGAGGTCGCCTCAGCCCTGTCGTGGTACATGCGCTCGAACTGGTCCTGGCTGCACGACAGGGCCGCGTGGTACTGGCGCGAGATCTCGGAAACCTTCGACATCCTATGGCTTCACTCCCGGCAGCCGCGGCTCGGTTTCGCCGTGCTTCTTGGCGTATTTCTTCTGGTAGTCCGGGCAGAACGTGCGGGAGTCGCAGACGACGCATGTGTCCTCTTGGGCCGAGTTCTTCGTCCAGGCCTGGAGGACGGGCGTGCCGTGGACCTCCCGCCCTCGGCAAGTCTCGATGTCCTTCACCACGCCGTCGAACGCCTGCAGGGCGTTCGCGATGGACGTGGCCGAGATGGGCACGATCCGCAGCGCCCGAGCGAGGCGGTAGTCGAATGGAAGCTGGGGCAAGTTCTTGTCGCGGACCTTCCATTTGTTGAGGAGGGTCTCCGCGGTCGATCCGGCGGGCGGCGCGACGTCGGTAGACCCCGATGCGATCTCCTGCTTGAGGAGCTCGAGGTCGCTGCGCGTCGGGTGGAGCTCGTTCACGTAGAGGAGGACTCCCGCCACGACGTTGAGCGCATCGGGCTGCGTTCGTCGCAACTCACCGTAGGTCTGGAGCTGCCACTCGTACTGCGTCCAGAGGCTGCCGACGCCACCGGTCGTCGGCTTGGGCGGCCGTCGCATGCCCTTGTAGTCGATGATCACCTCGAACTTGGGCGGAAGAGACGAGCCCAAGCCGGATTTGAGCGCGGCCACGATCGGGTTCTTCGCCAGCACCGGATCGGACAACTCGACGTGCGTCACGACGTCGACCACGCCGACCATCTCGTACCGATCGGCCACGCGGAACTGCAGGGACGACTGGATGGCCGGCAGCAGTCGGGCGCCGGTCAGCCGGACCTCGGCGCGATGGATGAGTGGGAACAGGTGCGGACCGAGCTCCTGTATGGCGGCGTTCGCGCGCTCGTCGCCGAGCTGCTCGAGGTCGGGACTCCAGGCGTAGAGCCCGCGGGCTCCGAGACGGGCCTTGATGAGCTTCCGGATGTCGTCGAGCTCGGCCGGGGGCCACGGAGGCAAGGATGGCTTGCCCTTCTGCGCCGAGTCCCGGTACCGCCGAAAGGCCTCCTCCAGCACACCGTGGATGAACTCGCCGAACCAGAGCTGGACGGGCCTTGCCGAAGGGAGCCGGCCGATGCGGGTGTAGCGGTACTGGAGGCCGCAACGCAGGAAGCCGAGCAGGTCGCCCGTGAGGCTGTACGACGGCAGCGAATAGACCTTTGGTCGGATGGATAGCGTCATGGCCCCTAGATCCTTTCGAATGGGAGGTTGGGGGCCCAGACGCAGGTGCCGTCGCGGTCCCAACCGGTGGCCACGTTGGGCACCCGCCCACCGGGAAGCGTGGGCGTGACGCCGACCAAAAGAAGCACGTCCTGCGGACGACTGAAGGCCACGAAGAACTGGCGGTACAGGTCGTCGAAGGCGCGGTCGACGGGGCTGCGGGTCAGGGTCGCCGCGAGGTGGGGCTGTAGGGGTCGAAGGAGATCCTCCATGCGATGTGGCGGCCCTCCGGTGTCAGGCATGCGCTTGAACTTGCGTGCGCGCAGATCCTTGAAGTCGGACCCGACGTCGACGATGGTGAGCGGGAACTCTAGCCCTTTGGACTGGTGGATGGAGAGGATGGAGAGCCGGTCCCGTGGGAAGGTCTCCATCAGCTCCTCGTTGACGCTGACCACGCCCTCGGCAATGGGCGCCAGGAAATCGCGGAGGAGCTCCTTCACCGAAGCGTTGGAAAGCCCCTGATTCGACGGGTCCGTGATGATGCGCCCCCCGAACTTGCCGATCTGCTCGCAGGCACCGAGCTGGCGCGTGAACACCTCGAGGTAGACCTGTCCCTCGGGATCGTCGTGGAGCTCGGGCATGTAGTGGACGAGCCCGTAGATGAGCTCGATGGCCGTCGTGTTGATGGGCCAGGCGAAGCCCTTGCGCTGCGGATCGCGGTTGGCCCAGCCTTTCGCGTAGGTGAGAAGCCCTTTCGGGGCCGATGGTCCCTGCGCGAAGTTGATGGCCTGCCGCCGCCAGCGAGCGAACACCCCTTGCGCGTCGCGCGAGATGCCGCTCGTCTGCCCTTCGAGAACGCCGCCCGGATCGAGGCACTCGAGCAGGAGTCCGTCGAACCGCTCGACCACGTCGATGGTGGCGATCTCCTCCCCGCGCGGATTGAAAACTGGAATGGCCGGGTTGCGACCGGCCAGCTCCTGGCGAAGGAGCAGCGGAAGGCGCGGGCGGCCGCTCGCGGACAGCTCGGCCGGGCTGCTGCAAAGCAGGGCGCAGTCGCCGACGTCCCCGCCATTCGCATCGCGGACGAGCTTGCCGCCCGGCACGGTGTAGCCCTTGCCCCTGAAGGTCCGGTGGATCAGCGTCGCCAGGTCCCGAGCCAGCTCGTCGATCGTGTCTCGGAACATGCCGAGCACGGGCAGACCGGCCGCGTTCTTGGGCCCGGCGACAAGGACCGGCTTCTTGGCCACGCGCACGGACTGGTAGCTCGCGTCGAGGGTCGCGTACCTGTTGACGAACGAGATGATCTTCTGGCTCGAGCGGTAGTTGTTCGTGAGAAAGACTGTCGTGGGTGATTTATTGAAGCACTTCTTGTAGCGGACAGGGAAGTCGCGGAAGAGGTCCACGGTCGCGCCGCGAAAGCGGTAGAGGCTCTGGTCGTCGTCGCCAACGACGTTGAGCGCCCCGGAGCAGGCGGCGGCCAGCTCGAAGTAGAGCTGCTCTTGGAGGAGGTTGGTGTCCTGGTACTCGTCGACCAGGATCACCTTTAGCTCGTCGGTGAACTCCTTGAGCTGGCCAGCCCGAACCCGCTTGAGCACCTCGTCCTCGAGCAGAGAGAAGTCCACGAGCCCGGCGGTCTGGAGGGCGGTCTCGTAGGCCTGATGCGCGTCTGCCACCAGCTTGCGGGCCGCGTGCGAGCTCTTGGGCCCGCTCGTCTGGAACTGCGCCCACGGGATCTGGTCCTGGAAGCGGCGCTCCCAGAGCTGCTTGACGATGTTGGCCTTGGTGCCGGCGTGGTAGTTGTACCGGCTCCCGTTCTCCGAGTGGAGGTCGAGCAGGAATGCGTCGAGGCCGGGGTCCTGGTCGCGGCGATTGCCGAACATACCCTCGCGAAGCATGAGGGTCCCGCTCACGTACTCGTCGATGAGCACGGGCGGCTGGGTACCGGGGGCGCGGAACTCCCGGAGCAGTTGCTCGCAGAGGCTGTCGACCGTGCCCGTGCGGACCTGGTTGATATCCACGGAGTCGACGAACGCCTTCTGTTTGGCGTTCAGCTTCGGATCGGTCTTCAGGTAGTCGATGATCTTGAAGCCCCAACCCAGGATGCGTGACCGAAGCTCCTCGGCAGCCTTCTTCGTGAACGTCGTGGCGAGGATGCCACGAGGAGGCACGCCGTCGACGAGCACCAACTTGAGAATGCGCAGCGTGAGGCTCGCTGTCTTGCCGGTCCCTGGGCCCGCGACGATGAACAGCGCGACCGATGCCGGAGCGTTGATGGCCTGCTGCTGCTGCGGGTCAGGCGCCGGACGGAACGTCTTGAGCGCACGCTCGATGTCGTTGACCTTCAGCATGGCTAAACGATCGCCTTGACGAGCTTGTCCATCTCGTCGGGGTAGAAAATCTCGTCCCAGCCGGCTCGCGCGAGGGCGTCGAGGTCTTCCTGGCGCCAAGTTCCATCCACAAGGAGGATGAGCTTCTCGACGCCAGGACGTTTCACAAACTTCCCCGCCTTGGCATCCCAGCTGTAGCGCAGCGCCGGAGCGCGGCCGCAAAGCTCCTTCTTCTTATGGTCGCGGCCCTGATCAGAAACGGACTGCCAGTTGATGATCGTGTTCTTGACACGCATGACTGTCGTTCCAGACGACCTGGGGTCGAGTTCGGCAGCAACCGCAGATGCGGCTTCCGCGAAGCAAGCGCGAACCGCCACATCAAGCGTCCCCTTCAGCCCCGCGTTTGCCAGCGCGCGGTTTAGTAGAACCTCGAACGGCTTGAAGTTGCGGTAGGTGAGAAGCTTCGCCTCGAGCACCGTCTGAACAAGGGCTTCTGTCATGCGACTGGCGTCACTCGCAGGATCGGGTGCTTTGGTTTGCCTGAGCCTGCGCGCGAGGGCGTCGGCGACGCGCGCCAGGTCGTCATCACTGAACGCAAAATGTTGCTTCGATGGGGCGCTATGCCAGTCAGTGAGACCAAGCCCCAGCGTGTGTTTCGCAAGCCACCGGGGTTCACGTCCCAAGATCGCCTTCACGCTGGAGCGGTGGGCCCGGTCAGATGCCAATCGGTCAAGATCGTCGACAAGGACCGCGAGCCCGAATGCGGTTCGGGTGCCCTCGGCCAGCTTGATCCACTCAACGATGATGTGAAACAGCCAAACTCGCTTCGAACCAGCCGGCACCGCTCTGGGGCAGAGTGCATGGGGACCAGCGTGGCAGCGTGCTAGGTGTCGGTACAGACCCGAACCCGTGGTGACCTCGGTCCAGTTTATTGCAAGATACGCGAGTTGGTCACGCACACCGGCGAGTGTACGGAGACTGGCGATCCACTCGGCGAGCCGGTCGATGCTGCGCGCCTGGTGCAGCTCCAGCAGTGCATCTTTCGGGAGACCACGAACGACCCACAGCAGTTCGGGATCGGTCACGCGCGGACCACTAATCGAGTCGCCAGCGAGCCCCATTGTCTTCAGAGCAGAGATGACCTCACTGGAAACCGACTTCTTGAACCGTCCCGAAGAGTCAATGTCGTCTGGCTGATCAAGGAGCAGAAGCTTGCCGCCGCCACGCCGAAGAAAAGTCTCGCGGGCTGTGGGTGCCTTCCCGGCGGGGCGCTTCCGTTCCATCGCCCACAACGCATCCAGCTCGGTGCGTGTCGTCGTGACCAGCTTCTCAATGTCGCGAATGAGTTGGTCAATAAACGGCTTGGGATTGTCGGTGCGGGCCTTGTCCCTCATCGCCTCCCGGATCGCATCAGCCTTCTCGTCACGGTCCTTCGGCAGCCCGGGAGAGTTCGCATCCACCCACCACTGCAGGTATCTACCGTAGTCTTCGTCACCCACCACAAGTTGCCCATCGAAGGCGGCCGACTGCAGCGCCTTGAGGTCCTCTTTGATGACTGAGTCGAATGCGACCGAGTAAACGCGTGCTGGCTTCTTGAGTCGGATCTTCGCTTCGCCGAGCTCTCCGATGTTCCGCCAGAACTTCATGTGGGAGTTCCCCGCGGCTCCACTATGCGTAACCAAGAAGACGTGTGTCGGGTTGTCTTTTTCGGGTCCCACGGTGAAGTCCGGCTCGATTGTCATCGCGTTGGGCTTCTCATTCCAGAAGACCTGGCCCTTCAGCTTGCCTTTGCGGACGAGCTCATCGAGGGCGATCTTCACGATCGCCTCGTAGGTGATGCCCTTGCGCTCGCCTGCCATGACGTCCCCCCACAAGGTCGAAGTCGGGGACCTGAACCGGAAGCGCGATGTCTCGGAGGCTCGACGACAACAGAAGCTGCCCTCGCGCGAGCACCTGAAGCTCCTGGGCAAAGCCACCGATATCCGACGAGGCGGCTCGCACCGCCTCTCGTCGCTCGTCCGCGTTCCCGAGTGCCATCGTAATCTGGCTGTTGAGTTGCGTCAGAACGCCGGTGTCGATTTCAGATACCTGCTGGCTGACGACCCCGAGGCCGATGCCGAACTTGCGCCCTTGCCGGCTGATGTCGCGAAAGACGCTACCGAAGCGCATCCGGGCCGGGTTGAGGACGCTGGGGGCCTCCTCGACCAGGATGTGGACCAGCGGCAGCTCGTCGGGCTGGCGAACGCGATCCCCGTCGAGATAGGGGAGCACGCCTTGGGCTAGGCGGTCCAGGATCGCCTGCGAGAGGCTCCGCTGCCCAACTCGGCCGTTCGCCTCGTCCACACCGAACGTCGCCAGGATCTCGGCGCGGAGCCGGTCTGGTGAGTCGGCGAGCCTGAGGGCACGGCGCAGAGCGAAGAGCGCCCGCGCGACGACCGTGTTGAGCAGGAACTGCTCCAACTCGCCCAGGAGCGTCGTGTCCACGACCAAGACCCGCCCGTTTTCCAGGGCGCACAAGATGTCCGGCAACAAGGACTCGTACTCGAGCCCCATCTCTGCATCGAAGCGGGTCACGAGCCGGGTGTTCCCGTGCGCCAGGAACCCGAGCCGGCGCTCCACCGCCGCGATCGTACCGGGCAGGTACTCTGCGCCGGCCTCTCCTTCGACCCCGACGTCGCCGGCAAACACCCGCCCGATCCACCGCTCTCCGTGCTCGGCGTACACCTGCCGCGCGAACGCGATCTGCTGCTCAGAGAAGTCGAGGATGCTCGCCAGGTCGTCGGGCGTGATCTCGGCCCGCGAGATTCTCACCCGGGCCTCGTGCGGCCCCTCGAGGACGTCTCTCGCAGTCAGGTAGTAGAACGGAGCGACAAGATCCCGGCGCTCCTCTTCCGAGTAGGAGCGGACGATGCCGCGGATGCCGTCTGCACCGCCCGTCGCCGAATGCCAGGTGCGGAACTCGTCGTGCGGGTCGATGGCGAAGACCGAGGCCCGCGGTCCTGGAGCTGTTCCTGACCGGACCGCCCGGTTGTGCTGGAGCACGCCGTCGAGCAGAACCATAATGAGGTTGCTCTTGCCGCAGCCCGTGCGGCCGAACACGCCGATGTGGTGCGACAGCGCAGCCACCGGGAGGCGGACCGGGACCGCCAAGAGCGGTCGCTCACCTGCCAGCAGATGGCCGACCACGAGCCCTGTGTCGCCGAGTTGGGTCCTCAGCAGCTCGGCTACCACCTCGCCAGACTCGGCCCGGTCCGGGTCTACCCGAAACACATCGGTAAGGTGCTGGGGCAGACGCCGCGGGCGGTTGAAGGACCAGCTGTCCGTGCCCGGCACGTACTCGGCGTAGCCGAGCACCATGCCCCGCAGCTCGACGAGCTGCTCCTCGGCCAGGTCCTCCGCAAAGTAGGAGTCAGGCATGGTCAGCTTGTTGCGGGCCACGTCACCCATCTCGAGCGTGCGGTTGAGGATGTTGGCGTACTCGGTCGCACGGAAGACGTAGAACCTGTCCGGGCCCCTGCGACACGGGAGGAGGAACAGGTCGCCGATGGCCACGTCACCATTGCGGGCAACGACCGTGAGCTGCGACGTGCTGCTCTCGGCCAGAACGCCGAACCGCGTTCCCAGTGCTCGGACCAGTGCTTCGAGTGTCGGCAAGACCTCATCCCCCCTTTCTATGCGTGCCCGGTGGCCTGGGAGGCGTCCCGGAAGAGCGAGCGCTTCAATCCCGCTCGCAGAGCCGCGTCGATGACCTGTTTCTTGAGCGCGACCTTTTCGTGCTGCGACAGCGAGGTCCTGTCGTGAGCTGCTTTCACCGGATACGGATAGCCAAAGCAACGCTGGTCGTGACCGGCGTAGTCGAGCACCTCAAAGAGACGGTCTTCTTCAGCAGGATCGGCTGGTGCACCCTTGGACAACCTCGCATCGAGGTCGATACGCATAATCGGCGTCGAGCGGTGAAATCGAACCAGATAGGTCACGGCGCCAGGCGGCGGCACCCGGGGACCATCCTCGGGAAACATCGACCAGCCATCGTGGGCTGCATCAGGAACGCGAATGTACCAATGCTCGGCGTCCGCGCCCCCCAGCCTTTCGCGAGCGGCATCCTCGAGTCGAATGCCGGATGGCAGCCCATGGGACTTCGAGAGCGCCGCAAAGACCACACCTCGCTCGCGCGCACGGACACAGCAGAATCGGCGCAGGTGCTCGAAGAACAGGCTCTGCCTTTCTCTGTGGACGAACGGCAACGACATCGTGCCATCGGTGAGCACCAGCGAACCCTTCGGGGCCACCTCGATGAGCCGCAGGGCTGCCGCGAGCTCCGCGGTCGTCCGAAGCTGAATGCCGAGATTGCCGGCGTCGTGGGCGGGAGGAACTATCAGTCCTTCCTTGAGGGCAACGGCCTGGGCCCTTCCTGCTCGGTTTATCTCGGCATAGTCCGAACCGGCAAGAACATCGTCGATACTCCGCCCGACAAGTCGCTCGAAGGACTCGAGCAGCGATCGACGGCGCTGCTCCTCGCTCGTCGTCAGCCAGGTGAACTCGACCAGCGGAGCAAGACCGAGATCTGCTTCGCGTAGACCATGCACTGCATCCGCCTGGTACGCCGTGGCTGCGGCGATGGTGGCGTAGACGAACGAGTCAGCGTACGCGACGATCGGGAACTCCCCGCTGCCGTCAACCCCGCCCACCAGCACATCGATCCCACCGGTGGTGTGCCGGAATGGTTGAATCGCCTTCACGAGGCGATCGTGAACATCTCCAGTTGGCGTGGCCTTCCGATCCCAGGCAGCCATGCGCGACGCGACGTCCGCCAGGCGCTCCTTCATCGAGTGGCGGATGTGGATGTCAAAGTGCATCGGCCGCCTCAGAGTTACATCCATTCTCCTCGAACAGGGCGAGTTGCCGTCCACTTCGACTGGCAAAGGTCACGGTCTCACCTGCCAGGGCCCGCTGAAGGAGACGATAGAATACATAGGTATTGTGAAACCCTCGTCTTCGATTCCGGTTGTTTCCACGAAAGATGATGACCTGGATACCGTCTCGCCGACATATGTCGCAGGGACAGGACTTCCAGGGACGGGCCTCAAGCGTCTCTTTCAGCAGATCGCGCGTGGGTGGCCGATCTGGCGTGATGAGCCGATCGTATTCCTCGAGAATATCCAGAGCTTCCTCAACACTGATCCTGCCTGCGTCAAACCAAGACATGGCCTCCATGCACTTGGCTTCGAGTCTTTCGACCTTCCCACCAGAGGCACGGCCATCGGATACCATGCGCTTGGCCCTGAAGCTCTTGCCCGCCTCAGGGATCCGGATGGCGGTGTAGAACTTGCCGTCCATCGACAGGTAGTTCTGTCCGGTTCCCATCCAAGCGCGCCGCAACAACGATGCGCTATCAACGGACCGCACGCCGAGGTCAGCAAAGGCGCGCATGGACGCAATTCTCGCAAGGCCGAACAGGTGGACTCTTACTCGCTCTGGTACGACGTCGTGGACTTGCCGCAGGACCTCCAGGATCTCCGGAGTGGACGTCCGGACGAGCCCGCCGAGCCCAATGTACTCGTACCCCATCGCAACGTACTTCTTCGCCGCCGCAGCGTAGCTCCTGGCATCCCACCCCTGGACAGCACCGATCGGGGTCCACGGCAGCTTCGCGTTGCGGTGCTTCTTGAGGAACTCGGCGGCATTCTCGATGGTGAGCTCGTACCGCTCCTTCTTCTCCGACTCTGTGGCGGTGACGATGAGGTGGTCGATCGAGACGCCGAAGTCGAAGCCGAGGCGCGTGTAGTAGTCAAGAATCTCGTCGGTCGTGTAGGGCGGCACCTTCTCCTTGATGTACCCGAAGGCGCCGCAGTCCCCCATGATCGGAAACTCGGGCGGAACGCGAAGGAACCGATGCACGCCCAGGCGATTGATTCGTTCCTTCTTCTTCTTGCTCTTCTCGGCAACGACCTTCGAGATCAGGATGCCGTCGTAGTTGGGCTCGGGGTACAGCTGATGGGCATAAACGTCGTTCGACCAGTCGCCTGACCCGCCAGAGTGAATGTCATTCTCGAAGTCGTAGTCCCTATCGACGAGATCATCCCACTCAGGGATGAAGTAGCTGAGCTTTACCCGGTGCGGCTTGTTGTACCAGCTCGGTGGCAAGGTGATCACGTAGTCGACGTCGGGCTTGGCCCGAGCCGCTGATTGACGTCCGTTCCGGCCCTTGGCCGGTTCCGCGAGGTAATCGAGGACGTCCGCTGCGGCTACGAGGGTCGCGGCGAATCCCGAGTCGGTTGCCATCCGAGCCAGGATGCGCGCGGCGAGCTCACCCTTGAGCACCACGAGACCGCACGAAAACCGCTTGGCCTCGGCGTTCGAGAGCGTGACCACGCGCAGGTTGCCGAGCTTGGGCAGCCTCCGGAGCGTGTTCCTGCCGCAGAAGAGAAGCGTGGGGCCGCCGAGCTTGACGGTGTCGTCGAGCGCACAGGCCTCCAGGTAGTCATCGCCCAGCAGGATGAGCCCGAGCTCGTACGGCTCGGCAACGGCGGCGCGGAACGCCTCGGGGACGCCGAGGTCGTCAGCCCACTTGCGCAGCTCCGGCTTCCGCATGCCCTGGAAGGTGGCTTCGTACGGAGCGAGCTTACGCGAGCTCGGCACCAGCCCATAGCCAGCCGATAGGATGCGCAGATCGAGCGACGGCCCCTTGCCGTTGGTCGGATGAGCAGCCCGGAAGGCGGCCACTCCCCGCATGAGGCGGACGTGCTGTTGTCCGGTGTACAGCTCTTCGGCCGGGCACATGACCTCCGACAGCTCCTCTTCGCGGGAGCGAACGTGCTCGGCTCCGCGGCGGAAGTCGGCCAGCGTCAAGGGACTCTCGTGCTCGACGGACTTCTCTCCAGTGCAGGAGGTGATGACGAGCAACCTCACGGTGAAGCCTCCTTCGCCTGCCATGCGTCACCATCACGGTCGTCGTACTTGCGCATGGTCTTGGCGACGGCGTCATCCAGGCGTGTGTTGGTGACGTTCGCGAAGGCCGCCAACGTGAAGAGCAGATCTCCAAGCTCTCCCGGAAGGTCGACGTCCACCTTGCGCGGGCGAAATCCTTCAGAACGCTGGAGGGCGGCTGCGACCTCACCGAGTTCTTCGGTCAGCCGAGCCAGGATCTCGAACTTCCCCCAGTAGCCGCCACCGGTTCGGCGAATCCACTCGTCGACGGTTGTCTGAAGCTCATCGAGCGTCACGGCCGACCTCCCGCGGTCGGGCGCTTCCATTCGGTCCTGGCGAAGGCGGCGTGGTTGTGGATGCTCTCCATGTTGGCTGCCTCGACGCAGTACCATGCGATGCGCTCATCGGCCCGCAGGCGCACGGCCACGTTCCGAACGAGGTCCTCTACGAATACCGGGTTGTCGAAGGCCTGCATGGTCACGTGCCGCTCGTCCTCTCGCTTGAGGAGCGGGAAAACCGGCGCGGAACCGGAGGCCTCGGCCACCTCAATCAACTCCTCGATCCAGACGAAGGCCGGCTGACCCTCTGGGCTCGGGACCGACCGGACGCGGATGTCCACGTACCCTCGCTGGTTGTGCGCACCGTAGTCGCTGATGGCCTTGCTGCAGGGGCAGAGCGTTGTCACGGGGACGGTCACCCGGAGGACGAAGTCCATCTCGCCCCCGTTCGCCTCGGCGATGAAGGCGCACTGGTAGTCCATCATCGCCCGAGCCCCGGACACGGGGGCCGTTTTTTCGACAAAGTACGGAAACGCCAACTCCACGTGCGCGCTCTGTGCCTGCAGCCTCTCCTTGAGATCGCGGAGCAGGGCCGGCAGCGTGCGCATCGTGATCTCGCCGCGGTGCTCGTTCAGCACCTCGATGAAGCGGCTCATGTGCGTGCCCTTGAACTCCTGGGGGAGGTTCACGGACATGCTGACCCGGGCCGTGGTCTGCTGCCTCTCGTGGTTGCGGTCCAGTATGAAGATCGGATAGGTGAGGTCCTTCACGCCCACGAGATCGATGGGGATCTCCCGGTCGTCGCGGCTGTTTTGCACGTCGATCATGTCATTCCCCTCGATAGTCGCAGCGTGAGGTGCAGGTCTCGAAGACCGTGACGCGCGAGAGTTGAGGCAGCGCCTTCTTGAGACGTCCCCAAATCCAATGGGCCAGAACTTCGCTCGTCGGGTTTGCAAGCCCCTCGATCTCGTTGAGGTAGTTGTGGTCGAGTTGCTCCTCGAGCGGCGCGAAGGCCGCCTTGATGTCTGCGTAGTCGAGGAGCCAACCCGTCTCCGGGTCGACCTTGCCGGTCACCTCGACCTCGACGCGGAAGCTGTGTCCATGGAGGCGTCCGCACTTGTGGCCCGCCGGAACCTTGGGAAGGCGGTGAGCAGCCTCGAACTGAAACGACTTGACCAGGCTTGTCATCATCACACGCCTCGCTGATCAGGAGCCCAGATGAACTTGTGCATCTGGAGTCGGAACCTGACGGGGAGCCGGTCCTCGAGCATCCACTCGACGACGGACTTGCGGTCCATCAGGTCGAAGGACGTGGAGAAGAGGACCGTGCAGCGCTCGGGCAGACCGTACTCGCGAACGATCCGCCGGGCGAACTCGTAGTCGCCTCGGCTCGCCAGGACGAACTTGACCTCGTCCTTGGCCTTGAGCAGAGAGATGTTCTCGAGCCGCATCCGGTCCGTCATGCCGGAGTCCGGGCACTTGATGTCCATGATCACGTGCACGCGCTCGTCGACGCTGCTGATGTCGATCGCGCCGCTCGTCTCCAGCAGGACAGTCTTCCCCTTGTCGCAGAGCGCTCGCAGAAGGGCTGGTACCAACGGTTGCGCAAGAGGCTCGCCCCCGGTCACCTCCACGTGCCGCACCCCGAAAGAGACGGCCCGCTCGACCACCTCGGCGAGCGGCATGTCCGTGCCCTCGTCATACGCGTACTTGGTGTCGCACCAGGAACAGCGAAGCGGGCAGCCCGTCGTCCGGACAATCACGCACGGCCAGCCGGCGAAGGTGGACTCTCCCTGGATGCTGAGGAAGATCTCGTTGATGCGCAGCGTATCCTTCACTGGTACTCCACCGGGTCCTTGTGGCCTGCCTCGGCGAACCCCTTGAGCCGAAGCAGGCAGGCATCGCATCTTCCGCACGCGCGCCCCTGCGCGTCCGGGTCATAGCAGGTGACCGTCAATCCGTAGTCAACGCCGAGCTCGAGGCCCCGCGTGATGATCTGGGCCTTGGTGAGGCGCAGCAGGGGAGTGTGGATGCGGGTCTTGACCCGCCCCTCCACGCCGGCTTTCGTGGCCAGGTTTGCCATCCGCTCATAGGCCTGGATGAACTCGGGGCGGCAGTCCGGATAACCGCTGTAGTCCAGGGCGTTGACGCCGATGAAGATGTCCGAAGACTCGAGGACCTCAGCCCAAGCCAGGGCGAACGAGAGGAAGATGGTGTTGCGCGCCGGAACGTACGTCACCGGAATGCCCTGGCCCATCTCGTCGGTGTGCCGCCCCTTGGGCACCGGGACGTCGCTCGTCAGCGCCGACCCCCCGAACATCCGGAGGTCGATGTCCGCAATCAGGTGCTCAGCGACGCCGAACCTGGCCGCCACACGTCGCGCGGCCTCGATCTCGGCGTTGTGGCGCTGACCGTACCGGAAGGTCAGGGCATGCAGGGCAAATCCCTCCCGCCCCGCGATGGCCAGCGTGGTCGTCGAATCGAGCCCACCGCTCAACAACACCACCGCCTTGGGCTTAGCCATTGCGCCCAGTTCCTTTCGGGAAGAGGCCCAACTGCCCGCTGGAAGCCGAACCGTTCGAGAGCGGTTCGATCCGGTGTGCGTACTGTCGGATCGCCTCCATCTCCTTCTCGGTGAAGAGGACTTGCCGGTCGCGGTAGCGCCGCCCGGCAGGGATCTTCCCCTCTTGCCGCCATCGCCAGAGGGTTTGGCGAGACACGCCAACGACGCGCGCCACCTCGGCAGAGGTGAAGTAGGTCACCCCCTCCACTTCTAGGGGCATCGGCCTGCTCTCTTGTTCATGTTGCACAGCGTAACTCATGTCACTCACGTCTCGTTGCGTCGCATCATGTCACCCTCGTCTCACCCTGTCAACCAGCAGCAGAACGAAACACGATCGGCCCGATGCACAGCTCCACGAGCGGGGTGAGCCCGTCGGCGCGGGTCGGGGTCGCGGTCAGGCCCACTCGATACTTGCCGGGCATGGCCCCGAGCACCTCGCGGAACCTGACCGCTGGCGCATGGTGGACCTCGTCGACGATGACCGTCCCGAAGCGAAGGCCGACCTGGGCAAGGCGCTCTGCTGGCATGGCGGCCAGCGACTGCACCGTGGCCACGACCATCCGAGAGTCGCCGTCGAGGTCGCCGGCCTCGACGGCGAGGATGTCGCGGAAGTCGCAACGCCACTGCTCAACGAGGTCGTGGGTGTGGACGACCACCAGCGTCGGTTGCCCGATGCGCGCAGCGGCCGCCGTGCCGATCACGGTCTTGCCGCCGCCGCACGGGACGACGGCGCAGCCCTGGACGTTGCGGACGAGCGCCGTGACCGCCTCCTCCTGGTAGTCCCGGAGGCCGAGCTTCAGGGCGAGCGGCTCGCTCGGCAGCGACACCCGCCGGTCCTCGAAGAACACCGGCTCGCGGGTGGCGGCGCAGACCTGGCGGACTAGGGCCACCGCACCTCGCGGAACGAGCATCTCGCCGTCCGGACCCTGCTCGAGGAGCGAGATCTCCTCCGGCGTGGCGCCACCCACCGATTGAAGCGGACCCGGCTCAGGTACTCCGGGTTCGGGAAGGTGAGGCCACGCCGAAGGAGCTCGTGCGCCTTAGGCTGGAGCCCGGGCAGGCGGATGACGCTGTAGACGACGGCGCGCATCCTCTGCCTCCTGCGCTCAGGCGAACGGGTCCACCTCGGCGGCCTGGGCCGGCGCCGCCTTGGCCTCGAGCTGTTCCAACAGCGCGCGAGCCGCGGTCTCGTCGCTGGCCTTGAGGTCGCGGACGCGTTGCACGCCCATCTTGGCGATGAACGCGTCGACGTCGGCGCGCGGCAGGGACTTGAGCCGTGCGACGATGTCCCCGGCCACCCGCGGGTCGATGGGCCCGTCTTTGCGGGCCGTGGCTGCGGTCGCCGCGGGCCTGGCCTCGTCGGCGTCGCCCTAGCTGCTCGCCAGGCGCTCGAGGTCGTGCAGCTCGCACGCGGCGATTTTTGCCTTCAGCTCGTCGGTGAGCTTCTCCGCAGGCTGTAGGTCGTCTTCGGGCTGCCGGCCTCGCCGTGGCGCTCGATCTCGAACAGCCACTTGTCGAGCCCGTACTTGTCGCGGATCTTGAGCACGTCCTTGAACCACACCGTGCCGCCCTCGATGACCTTCATCGCGTTCTCGGCGGGCACGTAGAAGTTCAGCATCACGCGCAGGCTCGGCCGCTTGTCGGCGTGCGCCTTGTTGGCGGCGTCGTAGGTCTCGTAGCGCTCGCCGGTCCAGACGACCTCGCGGGCGAACGGCTCGCCCGCAGAAGACGCCGACGATCTCGTCGCCGTCGTTCACCAGCCTGACGAAGATGCCTCCCTGGCTGGCGTGCTTGTCGGCCAGCGTCCTGGCCTTGTCCCATGAGTTACCCACTGCTCGGCTCCTTTCTCGGGTTGGTCCTACGGTTCACGCGGCGCTGCCCGCCGCCTCCGTCTCGTCGAGCAGCGCGTCCATCGCCTAGCGCCCGCGCCCACGCGGGGCGGACGGGCGTTGCTGCAGGTGGGCGCGGTACACCTTGCCGAGCGCCTCGGCGGCGCCCTCCACCAGCTCCGGGTCGGCCTCGTACAGCTCGAAGAGGCCGATCAGGTTGAGCGTCAGCTCGTGGAAGGCGCGGCTGAGCGCGCGGCGCGTTTCGTCAGTGGCCATCGCTCGCTTCCTCCTTCTCGGGTCCGGTGGGGCAAAGGCCGCCGGCGGCCGAACGGGGACACCGGAGGTCGGCGAGCAGCCCGCGCAGCCGGGCGAGCGTCCGGGAGCGCTGGCGCTTCAGGCGCTGGTGGATCCGGTCGCGCTCGTCCGGGTCGCGGTCGGAGTAGGTGCGGTTGACGTACACGCGCAGCCGCTCGCCCCGGACGATGGTCGTGACCACGAGGTCGATCTGGTCCTGGCCCAGGCACGCCGCCCTGGAGGTGAGCAGCTCGACGGCGTCGCAGTCGTCCACCGGCTCGGTCCTCGCCTTGCGGCGGCGCTTCGGCTTCGGAACACCGGGCCACGCCTGGGGCGCGAACGGCGGCATGTCGCTGATGTCGTCCGGGGCGATGAGCACGCGCGCCGCGTGCTCCTCCCGGATGTGCCGGAACACCCGCCGCTGCGTCATCTGGCGCAAGTGCATACAGGTGCCGTCTCGCCGCTCGCCGAGCGGGAACGCGCGCACCGCCTCGAGGAAGGTCGACACCACAAGCTGGTCGAAGTCCTCGGGATCGAGGTCGTCGCCGTAGATCCGGTGCCGCAGCCGGCTCAGCATCGGGTAGTAGGCGGCGAGGAGAAGGGCGGCCCAGAGCGGATGCGGCCGCTGCTGCTCCTCGGTGATCAGTGTCCGGGTGAGCGCCTCGCGCTCGGCCCATCGCCGCTCGGATTCGTCGCCGAGCACCGCCAGCACCGAGAGCGGCGTCTCGTGCTCGACCAGCGCCGGGTATCGCTTCTTCGACTCGTCGAACAACGTCATGCTCGCTTCCGCGCGCAGCTCCGTCTTGAGTGCGCGCCGCACGTCCTGCAGGCCCATGGGCCCCTCCGCGCGGCGCGAGCCCCGGGGCCGCCCTCATCGGGCGGGACCCTGGTACGGGGCCTTCGCCTGGGGCCCGTTCGGCCTGTGCGCCGATCCGGGGATCGGCTACAGCGCCGTGGATGCCCTTTTCCGCCGAGCAGGTGAATTTCTACGACCCGCCGCGCCGCTACTTCTGGATGGAGGCGACCCGCGGCGGGCTGCCGGTCGACGGCCTGCACGCTTACGGTGAAGCGGACGCGAGCATGCGCGTCCGGCTTCTTTCGATGTTTCCCGTCGTCGACCGCGGCGGACCGGAGATGATGCGCACCGAGACGGTCACCATCCTCAACGATATATGCCTCTTCGCCCCGGGCCGGCTCATCGACCCGGCGATCCGCTGGCGGGAGATCGACGCGGATAGCGTGGAAGCGACGTACACCAATGGCCCTCACACTGTGCGTGCCATCCTCGTCTTCGACGACGCTGGCGCGCTGGTCGACTTCTGGTCCGACGACCGCCCGGCCCTCGCCGAGGATGGCAGGACCATGCTTCCCCAGCGCTGGTCCACACCGATTCGGGACTACCGGGCAATGGGACCCTACAGGCTCGCCACGCGCGGCGAGGGCCGCTACGCCGCGCCGGAGGGCGAGTACGCCTACATCGAGATGGCGGTGAACGAGGTCAGCACCGAGATCGTGCCGGACAACGGAGGCAGCAGATGACCACATCCAGAGGAAACCATGCCCTGTTCGAGTCGCTGGTGGCTGATGCAACAATGGCTGCCTCAAGCCACAACACCCAACCATGGCGCTTTGAGATCGGTGAGGATCGGATCCGCATCCTGCCGGAGGTCAAGTCCTTTTCTTCCTGTAAGAACCTGAAGACGTTGGTATCCTCCGCTTCGGGCTACGCGACGGTTTCCTCCTTCGTCATCGGCGTGATCTCTGCTCGCAGCTGAGCGAGCTGCCGCAGCGTCGCGGCGGTAATGCTCCCGGCCAAGGAAGGCCGTCGCTTCCGCTTCAATCGCGACCTGCAGCAT
>JBHGBL010000019.1:0-52683 GCA_041947015.1 Vicinamibacterales bacterium | reverse complement strand
CAAGGGGCCCATGGGATGGTTCATGCCGAGCTTCATCACCGTGTCGACGGCTTCGGGCGAACCTACGCCTTCCATCACCGCGTAGACCGCCTCGTTGATCATCGGCATCAGGATCCGGTTGGCTATGAACCCGGGAAAGTCCGCGGCCTCGACCGGCGTCTTTCCCAGCGCCTTGCACAGTTCGAAGGCCACTCCCATCGATTCGGCCGAGGTTGTCTGGCCGCGGATCAGTTCGACGAGCGCCATGAGCGGCACCGGGTTCATGAAGTGCATGCCGAGCACGCGATCCGGCCGGCCGGTCGCCGCGCCGAGGAGCGTTATCGATATGGACGACGTGTTGGATGCGATGATCACCTCGGGCCGTACCAGGCGGTCGAGCTCGGCGAAGAGCTTCCGCTTCACGCTCGGGTCCTCGACCGCGGCTTCCACGACGTAATCCGCCGCAGCGATGGTCCCCAGATCTGTCGAGGCAGACAGTCGGGCGAGAGCCGCATCGCGGTCCTCGGCGGTCAGCTTCCCCTTCTCGACGAACTTTCCGAGGCTCTTCGAGATCGTCGCCTTCGCGCGCTCGAGCGCCTGCGGCGCCACGTCCTGGAGCAGCACCCTGAAGCGGGATTGCGCGAACACCTGCGCGATGCCGTTGCCCATTGTCCCGGCACCTACCACGCCGACGGTCTCGATGTCTGCCATCGTGATGTCTCCTCGGTAGCGCCGGCCTAGCTGCGCCGGCGATGGGGTCAAGCCCCGTTGGCAACCTGGACGGCCCAGATGCCGGCTACGAATGCGACCACTCCCCACCTGACCGCGGTGGCGGCGCGGGCAGAAGCGCTCACGCGGATTCGTGGCAGGCGAAACACGACCACCGCCCACGCGTACACCCACATCGCCGCACCGATTACGACGCCCGGGCCGACGGCGGGGTGGTTACGAATGCTCGCGGAGAAATCTCCCTCGAGCAGCAACATGAGCGCGCGCGTGGTCCCGCAGGACGGGCAGGGAATACCTCCCGTCAACGCGTGAAAAGGGCAGACGAGCGGCGGCGGCCCGAGCCGCGAGAGCCAGATCCATGCAACCGCGGCCGCGAGCGTCGCAACCGATGCCCACAGCATCTCGTGATCCAGTTCGCCGCCAGAGAGCCGGATCAGGCGCACCCGCATCGCTACCTCATCGCGTCCAGTCCGGCAAGCGCCATGAATGCCGTCAAGGCAGTGAAGAAGAAGAACACGAGCACCAGGCAGCACGCCAGGGCCGGCAGCAACACCGCTGCCGCCGCCTTGCCGACCGATATCCGGTGCGTTTCGGCGAGGCCCATGATCGCGAGCACCACCTGCCAGAGGGCACCTATGAAGCCTCCACAGAACGGCAGCACCGCCACGAGCGAAGTGGCCCCGGCGCTGTAGGCGATAACGCGGAATGTGGCTTCGTAGGGGCGGTTCCGACCGCCGAGGAGCATCAGCATCAGGTGGTAGATGCCGGACCCCGCGAAGACGGCGATGACCAGCAGCGCCGGCAGCACGACCAGGGTGATCGTGAACGTGAGGATCGCCGGCACGCCTTGCTCCGGCGGGTTCACCGTCTGCAACATCAACTGGTAACCTGCTGTGAAGATGGACCCGATGGCCCCGGTGATCAGGTAGAAGACGAGCGGTGCGCCCAACCCGCGGTCAAGGTTGAGGGTGCGGAAGAATTCGGACGGCTTGAAGAGGATCAGCCGGACCGTGTCGACGAGCCGGCTGAACCAGGGTCCTGGCGCCTCCCAGGGTGGGCCCGTCCGCACGTCGAGCGGAGGCGGACCGGACGTCTCGCCAGGGGGCGGGTCAGGCGGTCGACCGGGTGCCCCGGCCGCAGGTTCGCTTGGAGGCACGGGCGGCCACCCTCCTTCCTCGTTCTCTGACATGGACACGCGCTCCTTTCGTCACCTTGCTTTCCCCGGGCCGAAGGGCCGCTTCTTCGCTGTCCCTGTGACCAGGCGCCGTTTGATTTCGCCGCGATTCTTCGTCCTGCCGTTGTCGGATCCTGGCCCGACGTCTCCGCCCCGCGCTCGGTCCTCGAAACGGCCCGCCCTTTCAGGCCGGGTACCACCTGGCCGCTCCGGCCTCTGCAGGACGACGTTCTCGATCGTGCCTGCCCCGAGCAGGGCTTCCATCCGGCGGCGTATGAGCGGTATCGTGCGTCGTACCTCTGTGCGCCAGCGCTCGTCCGCCACCGACACCTCGACCCGTTTTCCATCCGACAGTGTCACGGTGGTGATTCGATCGATAGCAGGGCCGACCGCCAGCCTCCACGCGAAGCGCACCTTGCCGGGGCTCAACGGCGCGGCGGCGAGCAGCTTGGCGAGGGCGGGGGAGACCACGTCCTTGAGCGGTTGCACGGAGTGGGAGTGTATCATTCATTCCGTGGAACTCGTTCTGGCTTCCGCCTCGCCTCGGCGGCGTGAATTGCTGTCGAAGGCCGGCTTTGCGTTCAAGTGCGACCCGGTGGACGTGGACGAACGCGTCCGTGGCTCGGAGCGCCCCGCCGCATACGTGAGGAGGCTCGCCAGATCGAAGGCGAGGGCTGCTGCCATCCGCCACCCCGGTGCTGTCGTTGTTGGTGCTGACACGGCTGTGGTCCTGGGCGAGAAGATCCTCGGGAAACCGGAGGACGCCGCCGATGCCGCACGGATACTCACCCTCCTTTCCGGCCGTTGGCACGAGGTTCTGACCGGCGTCGCTGTGGCGCGCAATCGCGCACTGGTGGACGTGGTCGCCAGGACGCGGGTCCGTTTCGCTCGACTGAGTCGAGACGAGATCGACTGGTACGTCTCGTCGGGCGAGCCCTTCGACAAGGCCGGGGCCTACGGTATCCAGGGCCTCGCGTCCCGCTTCGTCGAGCGCGTCGACGGTTCGTGCTCGAACGTTGTGGGATTGCCGGTGGCCGAGGTGTGTCGGCTGCTGGGCCGGTTCGGATGCGCGTGAACCCGGCAGTTCGGGGGCGCCTACGCTCCACGCACGGGCTCTCTCCCGCGTCTGTCTTGCTCGTTGACCACGCCCGGTTTAGGCGATACTCTTGATGGAAATCCCTTGAAAGGACCTATGGCTCAAAAGGTCATGAAGATCGGCGTCACCGCTTTGGTGCTCGCCTTCGCCCTCGGAGGGTTGCTCTGGACGTCGTTGAGCGAGGGCACCGAGTACTACAAGCACGTTGACGAGGTGATGGTCAATCCCGAGGCGTGGCATGGCAAGCGCCTGCAGCTCCACGGGTTCGTGGTCAAGGACTCGATCCTGCGCAGGCAGGATACCCTGCAGTACCGTTTCAGGGTGGCGACGAACGGGAAGTCGGTCTCCTGCACCTACACCGGGATTGTCCCCGACACGTTCAAGGACGATGCCGAAGTGGTGCTCAAGGGCCGGCTGGGACCCGAGGGATTCGTGGTCGACCCGAATGGTGTCATGGCCAAGTGCCCATCGAAGTACGAGCCCGGAAAGAACGCGAGATCGACTCCCGGGTCATAGAAAACACAAGAAGAACGAACAGATCCTCAAGTCCCCACCGGGCGTGGCCGGGAGGCCTCGCCGCAACCGCGGGCGTCCGGGTCGAGGAGATAAGATGGCATCTCTCGGGACCTTCGTCCTGCTTTCGGCTTTCGTCGTCTGTGCCTACGCGGCAGCCGCCTCGGTTGCCGGCGCGCGCCGCGCGTCGCGGCGGCTCATAGAGAGCGGGATCGGCGCTTTCTACCTCGTCGCCGCCCTGATGACGGTGGCCTCTGCCGTCATCGTGCACGCCTTCGTCACGAACGACTACAGCATCAAGTACGTCCAGCGCTACTCGGACGCCGTCCAGCCCATCTTCTACAAGCTCACCTCGTACTGGGGCGG
The DNA here is from genome assembly GCA_041947015.1 of Vicinamibacterales bacterium. Taxonomy (GTDB): domain Bacteria; phylum Acidobacteriota; class Vicinamibacteria; order Vicinamibacterales; family Fen-181; genus JBHGBL01. Next base: position 48,826 of record JBHGBL010000019.1, on the reverse strand, counting down.
CCTCGACGGTTCGATCATGTTCTGGGTGTTCCTGCTGTCGGTCTTCGGCGCCGCCGCAGTCCGGATCAACCGCGAACGGCACCGCGAGCTGATCCCATACGTCGTTGCAATAGTTGCCGTCGTGCAGATGTTCTTCCTGTTCCTGATGGTTCTGCACAGGAACCCGTTCGCGACTTTCGTTGCCGGGGCGCCCGCCGACGGTGAAGGCCTCAACCCTCTCCTCCAGAACCCGTACATGGCGATTCACCCCCCGTCGCTCTATACCGGGTTCGTCGGGATGACCATCCCATTCGCCTTCGGTCTCGCCGCGCTCATCAGCGGGCACCTGGACGATGCGTGGCTTCGCGCCGTTCGGCGCTGGACAATGGTGAGCTGGCTGTTCCTGTCCTTCGGCCTGACGCTCGGGATGATCTGGGCGTACGAGGTACTCGGCTGGGGCGGCTACTGGGGCTGGGACCCGGTGGAGAACGCCGGGCTCCTGCCATGGCTCACGGCCACGGCGTTCCTCCATTCCGCGATGGTGCAGGAGCGCCGCGGGATGCTCCGTGTCTGGAACATGACGCTCGTCATCGTCACCTTCTTCCTGACGATTTTCGGGACGTTCATGACGAGGTCGGGCATCGTGCAGTCGGTTCACGCCTTCGGCGAGGACCGGGAGCTCGCCCTGATGTTCACCGGGTTCATGCTGCTGATCCTGACCGTGAGCTTCGGGTACCTGATTGCGCGGCTGCCGCTGCTTCGGGGCAGGAACGAGTTCGACTCGTGGCTCTCGCGCGAGGCGGCGTTCCTCGCCAACAACTGGCTGCTGCTCTTCGCCGCCTTCTTCGTGCTCTTCGCCACGATGTTCCCGACAATCACGCAGGCGATAACCGGCGAGCGACTGACAGTCGGGCCCCCGTTCTTCAACAAGTGGATGCTGCCGATCGGCCTCGGGCTCCTGTTCCTGACCGGTGTCGGCCCGCTCCTGGCATGGAGGAAGTCGAGTGCTGCCAACATCCGCGAGCAGTTCTTGTGGCCGGTGGTCTCGGGCGTGATCGGAGGGGCGGCCTTCCTGGCGCTCGGCTTCCGAGTGTGGTCGTCGGCGCTGGCCGTCGGACTGTCGGCGTTCGTCCTCGGGACCATTGCGCAGGAGTTCATCCGGGGCGCGCGCGTGCGGAAAGAGTCGACCGGGACCGACTTCTTCACTGCCCTGGTCGGGTTGTTCGCGCGGTCGAAACGCCGCTACGGGGGCTACGTTGTCCACCTCGGGATCGTCTTCATGTTCTTTGGCTTCGCCGGAGAGGGCTTCAAGCTGGATCAGCAAGTTCACCTCATGCCAGGCCAGGAGGCGACAATCGGCCGCTATACCCTGAAGCACGAATCCGTACAGGTGACCGACGATGGCCAGAAACAGATGGTGACAGGGCATGTCTCGGTACGTGTGGATGGGGAGCAGGTGGATACGCTCCACCCGGCGCGCTGGTTCTACAGAAAGCACGAAGAGGAGCCGACGACGAAAGTCGCCATCCGGCGTTCCCCTCGCGAGGACCTGTACGTCGTGATGGCGGCGTTCGACCTCGAGGACCAGTCGGCGAGCTTCCAGCTCGTGGTCAACCCGCTGGTCAACTGGATCTGGATCGGCTTCGGCGTGCTCGCGCTCGGAGCTGGCATCGCGCTTCTGCCGGAGCGCGCGTTTGGCTTTGCCGTGGCGAAGCTGCCCGAAGGGGCCGCGGCCGCCACCCCGGGTGCACCGCAGTGACCCGGCGAGCCGCAACGTCGATGCCGTCGAAGTCCTCCGGTACCGGCCGGCGCGACGCGCCAGTCGAAGCTTCCGGCTCGGCTGCGCCAGTGCGAGCGGACAATGTCATCAGGCCGGTGCACCTCTTCGTTCTTGGTGCTCTCGCCGCCGCCAGCGCGGGCGCCATAGCGGTTCGAGGAACGGGCCCGACCAACGTGATCCTGATCAGCCTGACCGTCTTTGCGGCTGGCGTGGCTGGCTTCGCATTGTTCCGGACGTTGATGCCGCTCGTCGCCGAAGACGAGGAGCCTGGACCAGAGATACTGGGCGGCCGTACACGGGCTGCGCTCGAGCGTGAGAAGATGCTCGCGCTTCGAGCGATCAAGGATCTCGAGTTCGACCGCGCGATGGGGAAGGTGTCGGAGTCGGACTTCCGCGAGATGAGCGGGCGCCTGCGGTCCCGAGCGATCCGGCTGATACGTCAGCTGGATCACGGCACCGAAGGCTACCGCGAGCTGATCGAGCGGGAGCTGGCCGCGCGCGTGGGAAAGGCGGGAGGTTCGCGGCGTACCGTCCAGAGTCGGTCCGGGCAGGCACCGGCGGCTGCTGCCGGGCTGCCCGTCGGTCCGACTACCTCTGTCGACGCCGACGACACGCCGGCGTTCACAGCGGCGGGCGCCGAGGCACCGGAAGCTGCCGGCGGACCGGTGTGCCCGGATTGCTCTGCCGTCAACGACATCGACGCCAGGTTCTGCTAGCAATGTGGAAATCGACTTCCCGCCTCCACCTGACGGCTCGCCTCGGTCCGGCGTCCGTCCTGGCCCTGGCAGCCGCGGCTGTCCTCTTTGCGCCCTCGTCGCTTCGCGCGCAGATGGGCATGGACGCACGCGCGATGTCCGGCATCCCGCTCGAAACGGGGGACATCGCCAGCGGAACGGTCATCGTCCGCGTCGTCCGGGGTGAGTTGAGCAACGTGGTTGCGGGGCACCCGGTGACGCTCGAAGTTTCCGGCCAGCCGAGGACCGCGAAAACGGACGCCGAGGGCCGCGCCGAGTTCGCCGGGTTGGCGCCGGGTGCAAGCGCCAAGGCGAGCACGGTTTTGGACGGCGTGGCCGTCGAGTCGCAGCCTTTCGTCGTTCCTGCAACCGGGGGAGTAAGGATGCTTCTCGTCGGCGGCGCACCTGCGGGAGAAGCCGGCTCGACGCCGCCGCCAAGCGGTGCGGCAGCGCCTGGAGGGGCCGCGCCTTCGGGCGGCGGCGGAGCGCGCCCGGCAGTCCCCGGCGCAATCGTGCTCGGTGGCCAGTCGCGCGTGATTGTCGAATTCGACGATGATGTCGTCGAGGTCTACTACCTCATGGACTTCGTCAACGGGACCGGGACAACCCTCACGGTTGCTTCCCCGTTCGTGGTCGAGCTTCCTGCTGGCGCACAGTCGGCGACAGTTCTGGAGGGGTCGTCGCCGCAGGCCACGGTCGATGGCCGTCGAATAAGGGTGGGCGGCCCGTTCGCTCCCGGCACGACGGTCGTTCAGGCAGCTTACCGCATGGAGGCGTCAGGCCGCGACCTGGCGATCGAGCAGGTCTTCCCCGTGCCAGTGCAACAGGTCGCCTTCATGGTGCAGAAGGTGCCGGGCCTCGAAGTGTCCTCCCCGCAGGCGACCGCCGTGCGCGAGATGCCTGCGGATGCGGGTCAGGCTCAGGCGTTCGTGACCGGCATCGGGCCTTCGCTGCCCGCGGGGCAGCCGTTGTCAATCAGCCTGTCCGGCGTTCCTCACCAGCCAACATGGCCGCGCAACGTGGCGCTCGCCCTCGCCCTTCTGGTCCTTGGCACGGGCGCGTGGGCGTCGGTGAGGACGGGCGGCGCGGCGGGCGCCGCGGCGGTGCGACGGGCGCTCGAAGCGCGGCGCGAGCGGGCCTTCGAGGGCCTCGTGGCGCTGGAGCGAGATTACCGGGCCGGCCGCCTTTCCCGGGAACGTTACGAGTCCAGGCGGGCTGAGCTCGTGTCACAGCTCGAACGCGTTTACGGCGAGCTGGACGACAATGTGGGACAGGCCGACGAAGGACGAGGAGTGTGACGTTCGACTTCGACCGCGTCGAGGTCCGCGAAGTCTGTCGCTACTACGGTAGGCGTCGAGCGCTGAACCGGGTGACGTTCGACTGCCGAAGCGGCGAGGTGATGGGTCTGCTGGGGCCGAACGGGGCCGGCAAGTCCACGCTCATCTCCATTCTCGCGACACTCGTTGCACCCTCTTCCGGGAGCGTGCGGTACGGTACGGCCACTCCATCGGATGCCGGCCCGCGACTGCGGGGCCGGCTGGGGCTGCTCGCCCACGATCTGCACCTCTACCCGGAGCTGACCGCACGGGAGAACCTGCGCTTCTTCGCGCGCCTGCACGGTGTGCGCGATGTCGAGGGGCGGGTCGAAGCCGGCCTGGAGAGTGCGGCGCTCAGCGAGCGGGCGGACGACCCTGTCGCGGCCTTCTCGCGAGGCATGCGACAGCGTCTCGCCCTCGAACGGGCGCTGCTGCACGAGCCACGGCTGCTCCTGCTGGACGAGCCTTTCACCGGACTCGACGACGAGTCCGCGGTAGCGCTCGTCGCGAGGTTGAAGGGCCTCTCGGCCCGCGGGACCATAGTGGTGCTGGCGACGCACGACCTCGATGTCGCAGAAGCGGTGCTCGACAGGGTAGCGGTGCTGCGCGAGGGCCGGTTGATCGCCGTAGACGACGCCAGGGAAGGGCTGCGCAAGAGATATCGCGCGCAAGTGTCGAAGGCGGTAGGGGACTGACGAGAAAGAGAGCGTTCGTGTTCCTGCGGGTGGCGTGGATTATCGTGCAGAAGGACCTTACCGTCGAGGTCCGCAGCCGGGAACTCGTCTACACGACGGCTTTTTTCGCCATCTCGTGCGTGCTCGTTTTCGCCTTCGCGCTGGTTCGGGAGGGCAGGCCACTCGAGGACGCGGCGGCCGGCATTCTGTGGATTTCGATGGCCTTCGCGGGCACTCTTGCCCTGGGCCGCACCTTCGAGCGCGAAAGGCATACCGAAACGCTTCGGGCGCTCCTGCTCGCGCCAGCCAGCCGGCCGGCTATCTATGTCGGGAAGCTCGGGGGCATTCTGCTGCTCATGGCGGCGGTCGAGGCTGTCCTGCTGCTGCTCGTAGGGCTGTTCTTCGACGCCCCGATCATGGCGCGGCCACTCTACCTGCTGGCGCTCCTCGCGACGGGGACTTTGGGGTTCGCAGCCGTGGGCACGCTCTTCGCCGCCATGCTCGTCCGTGCTCGGAGCCGCGACGTGATGCTCCCGATCCTGCTCTACCCGATCACCATTCCCGTCGTCATAGCCGGCGTGCGCGGCACCGCGGCGCTGTTCCAGGCCAGCCCGGACGTCGAGATGGCCCGCATGTGGATCGCGCTGCTGGCCTTCTTCGATGTGGTGTTCGTCACGCTCTCGCTCTGGACGTTCGAGCCGCTGATGACCGAGTAGAGGCAGCACGATGAGCCGCTATTATGGCGCCCTTGTCCTTCCCGCCATGGCGATGTTCGCGGTGGCGCCGTTCCTGATTCACAACGCCCCGTACGAGTCGACGATGGGGCTCGTCCAGAAAATCTTCTACTTCCACGTGCCCTCGGCGATGATGATGTTCCTGGCCGCCTTCACGTGCGGCATTGCCAGCGCGTTCTACCTGCTCGGCAGGAGGCAGGGCGCCGATCGCCTGGCCGGCGGGGCGGGGGAGCTCACGGTCGTCTTCGGCATGATCGTGCTGGTGACCGGGCCTCTCTGGGCGAGGAAGGCGTGGGGCGTGTGGTGGCAGTGGGACGCGCGGCTGACCTCGTCGCTCCTGCTCTGGATGATCTTCGTCGCCTATCTCCTGGTCAGGAGATACGGCGGTCCAGGCTCGGAGAAACTGGCGGCGGCAATGGCCCTGTTCGGGATGGCGAACGTACCGTTCGTCTACGTGTCGGTGAACATCTGGCGGACGCTCCACCCGAAAACCTCGGTCGTCCCGGATCTCCCCGCACCGATGATGGGGCCGTTCCTCTTTTCGGCGGTTGCGTTCCTGCTGTTGTTCGCCGGACTGCTCGCCGCCCGCGTCTCGCTCGAGCGTGCGCGCGAACAATTGGAGCAGGTGTACCGGGAGGCCGATGACACATGATGGGGCTGGTCGCACGCCCGATTGGACGCGAGTCTGGCTGCTGACTGTCTCGCGGGTCGAGGGGCACGCCCCACTGCGCTCGATGGACTTGCATATGACGATGACCTCTTTCGTGCAGCGCGCGGCGATCGCCGCGGCGATTGTCCTTCTCCTCGTCGACCTGGTTTCGCCCGCGCACGCCATCCCGCTGCAGGTGCAACCGGACCCGCAGGGAGAGTGGCAGCGGGTGACCCCGGGCAGCGCGCCCGTCGAACAACTGCCTGCCACGCCGTTCGTTCTCTACGCCTACGGCTTCGTCTGGGTGGCGATCCTGGGTTACTTGTGGACGATATGGAGACGCCTGAACCGCGTGCGGGAAGAGCTATCTTCGCTCGAGCGGCGGGTCGCAGGCGGGGCCGGCAGGCGCTAGAGGCAGGGAGCTTCGCGACGTGGGCGCAGGGCATTTCCTCTACATACCCGCGGTCCTGCTGCTGGGGATCGTGATTGGTTGGATTCTGGGCGCGAGGGCGGCGCGGGACGCGTTTGCCGCCGAGATGAAGCGGCGCGACGAGGCGGCCGCCCGGAAGGCGTCGCGGCGGCAGGCGCCGTGACGGGACGGGAGCGACTGGGGGCAGGCAGGTGGCGGGCCGAGAAGGCACGAGCAGGCTCGACGGCCGGCCTTCGGCGCAGTCGCAGATAGCTGGGTTGTTCACCTGCTGCCGGCGCCGTCCCAGCAGAAGGTGCACAGGTTCTCGCGCGGCAGGCCGATCGCTTCGATCATGTCGGGCAGCGTCTGGTACTTGAGAGTTGTGAGGCCGAGGCGCCCGCGAATCCAGTCCACCATCGCCGCGTAGCGCTCGGTGGAGGGGTCGGCGTACTCGGGCAGGTGGCTGTCTGCGTTGCCTTCGAGCTCTCTCACGGCGCGTCTCGCCGCGAGATCCATCTCCGATTTCGAACGCGAGAAGTTGAGGTACGGGCAGCCGTAGACCAGAGGCGGGCACGCGGGACGCATGTGCACCTCTTTCGCTCCGTGGTCGAACACGCGCCGGATGATGTCGCCGAGCTGCGTGCCTCTCACGATCGAGTCCTCGCAGAAGAGTATCCGCTTGCCCTCGATGAGATCCCGGATGGGGATCAGCTTCATGCGAGCGACCAGGTCGCGCACTCGCTGGTCCTGCGGCATGAAGCTCCGCGGCCAGGTCGGCGTGTACTTGACGAACGGTCGGCGGTACGGGATGCCCCTCTCGGCAGCGTAGCCGATTGCGTGGCCGATTCCCGAGTCCGGTATGCCCGCCACGCAGTCCGCCTCCACGTTGTCGCGCCTTGCGAGCATCTGGCCGCAGCGGTTGCGAGCGGCCTCGGCGTTCACGCCCTCGTAGGTGGAGGCAGGGTAGCCGTAGTAGATCCAGAGGAACGAGCAGATCTGCAAACGGTCGCCCGGAGGCGCAACCGTTTCGATCCCCTCGGGCGACAGCCGGACTATCTCGCCGGGGCCGAGCTCGCGCACGGCCCGATATCCCAGGTTGGGAAGAGCGCTGCTCTCGAGCGTCACAGCGTAGCCGGAGTCCCTGCGGCCAACGACGACAGGCGTGCGGCCGAGTCGGTCGCGGGCGGCGTAGATCGCGTCCCTTGTCAGCAGCACGAGCGAGCACGAGCCGTCTACTTCGGCCTGCACGCGCCTGATGCCGCTCGCGATGCTGTCTTCCTGGTTGATGAGCGATGCAACCACCTCCGTCGGGTTGTACTCGTTGCCCTTGAGCTCGCTGAGGTGCGCGCCGCGGAGCGACAGGATCTGGCCGACCAGCGCCTCGAGGTTGTTCAGGCGGCCGACCGTCGCCAGTGCGTACCTGCCGTGGTGGGAGCCGATGAGGAGGGGTTGGTCCTCGTAGTCGCTGATGATCCCAATGCCGAGGTTGCCCCTGTGCTTCGGGATCTCTTCCTCGAACTTGGTCCGGAACGGAGCGTTCGAGATGTCGTGTATGTTGCGCTTGAAACCGCCGTTCCAGGTCGTGACGAGTCCGCCGCGCCTCGTTCCCAGGTGCGAATGGTAGTCGGTCCCGTAGAAGAGATCGTCGACGCAGTCGTCCTTGGAGGCCACGCCGAAGAAGCCGCCCATGGTGTCTCCTGTGGTGGTCGGAAGCGACCGGTGAAAGAAGAGAGTATAACCCCCGTGGGGCGCCGGCAGACTGCAAGGCCTGGGAAAGTCAGGGGAAGTTGGCGGAGGATGGCGATCTGCTACGATGTGCCCCCATGAACGAGCGTTCCGGCCGTAGCGCCCGAAGGATGGCGCCGAAGGCGTGCCTGGCTGCCTTCCTCGTCCTTGCGGGCTGGCGTTTACCGGCGGCGACGACCGCTGGCAGCCTCGATCTCCGCGTGATGACCTACAACCTCCGCTACGCGAGCGCACGGCCGCCGAACTCGTGGGCGGAGCGCCGGGCCGTCATGGCGGCATTGATTCGCGAGCAGGCGCCGGACGTCTTTGGCACGCAGGAGGGGCTGTACGCGCAGCTCAAGGATCTTGCCGGCGATCTGCCAGGCTACGAGTGGATAGGCCTGGGGCGGGAAGGCGGCAGCCGCGGCGAGTTCATGGCGATCTTCTACCGGCGCGGGCGCTTCGAACCGATGGAGTTCGATCACTTCTGGCTGTCGGACACGCCGAACCTGATCGGCTCGACAACGTGGGGAAACGTCAACCGACGCATGGTCACCTGGGTCCGCCTGCGGGAAAGGGCCACCGGAGCTGAGTTCTACCTCTGGAACACGCACTTCGATCACGAAATCGAGGAGGCCCGCCGCAAGAGCGCGGTGCTCCTGCGAGACCGCATTGCAGCCATCCCGCGCGATCTTCCGCTGGTGCTCACAGGTGATTTCAACTGCGCGGCCGGCAAGAGCCGTGCGTTCGAGACGCTCGTGACCGAAGGTGGGCTGGCCGACACGTGGGACCTGGCGGTGAGACGCGTGAACGAGGGCGTCAACACGTTCAACGGCTTCAAGCCGCCGGCCATGGAAGGCGTCCGCATCGACTGGATACTTGTTCGCGGCCGCGCAACGGTCACCAGGGCAGAAATAGTGACCTGGTCCCGAGGCGGCCAGTTGCCCAGCGATCACTTCCCCGTCGTGGTCGATCTCATCGGGCTGTCAGCGGAGCAGGGCGGGAAGCACGAATGACCGGGCCGGAACCCGAGACGCCCGGCGTCGCGGCGACGACCGGCGACCAGGTGCAGTCACGAGGCGCGGGCGCCGGCTCGCCGCGTCGGGCCTCGTCGAACCGCCGTATTAGCATCGCCTGGGGTTTCACAGTCTTCACGCTGCTGGCGATGCTCGCCATTCCGGCGCCCGAGGGCGTCTCGCCCGCCGCCTGGCGGATGCTCGCCGTCTTCTCGTCCACGATTGCCGGCATCATCCTCCAGCCGCTCCCCATGGGAGCGATGGTCATCCTCGGCCTGACCGGGGCCGTCTTCGCCGGCTCGCTGACGATCGAAAAGGCGCTCGGCGGCTACGCCAATCCCATTGTGTGGCTCGTCCTCACAGCGTTTTTCATGGCGCGCGGCATGCTTCAAACCGGCCTCGGGCGCCGGATCGCGCTTCACTTCGTCCGCGCGATCGGTCACAGCCCGCTCGGACTCGCATACGCGCTCATCTCGACCGACCTCGTGCTCGCGTCCGTCATCCCGTCGAACGGTGCGCGCTGCGGGGGCATCGTCTTCCCGATTGCGGTCAGCATGGCGGAGGCCCAGGGGTCGAGACCCGGACCGACCGCGCGGAGACTCGGAGCCTTCCTCATGGCGGCTGTCTTTCACGCGGACGTCATCATCTGCGCGATGTTCTTGACAGGGCAGGCCTCGAACCCGCTCATAGCGGATCTGGCACGCAAGGTGGCCAACGTGGATCTCACCTACGGCGGGTGGCTGCTCGCGGGTCTGCTTCCAGGCATGTTGTCGCTGGCTCTGGTGCCGCGGCTCGTCCACCGCCTGATCCCGCCCGAAACCAGCGAAACGGGCGACGCCGCGCGCGCCGCAGCGGCGGAGCTGCGTCGACTTGGCCCCATGTCGCGCGACGAGCGCATCATGATGGCCGTCTTCCTCTTGGTGGCTCTGCTGTGGACGAGCGCATCGTGGCTCGGCCTGCACACGACCGCGATCGGACTTCTCGGTATATCGGTCCTGCTCGTTACCGGCGTCCTCGGTTGGCGAGATCTCATGGGAGAGCGAGGCGCCTGGGATGTCTTCATCTGGTACGGCGGCCTCATACGGATGGCTGAGGCGCTCAACGAGTACGGCCTGACAACGCTCTTCGCAGGGTCGGCCTCGGCTACGCTCCAGGGCTGGTCCTGGTGGTGGGTGCTGGGTACGCTCCTGCTCCTCTACTTCTACGCGCACTATGCCTTCGCAAGCATAACGGCCCACGCGTCGGCCATGTTCGCGCCATTCGTGGCGGTGGGTCTTGCCGCCGGAGCGCCGCCGTTCCTCGCCGCGTTCGCGTTTGCCGCGCTCTCCAACCTCGACGCCGGCCTGACGCACTACGGAACCATCCCGGCGCCGATCTACTTCGGCGCCGGCTACGTCAGCCAGCCTTCGTGGTGGCGCGCCGGCTTCATCGCGTCGCTCGTCACTGTCCCTGTGTGGCTCTTCGCCGGCGGCGCCTGGTGGCATCTGCTCGGGCTTTGGTGAAGACCAGGCGCCGGCTGACATCAGATCTTCGTTGTTGGCCCTTTCCGGGGTGCGTCTCCGCCGAGTCTCCGCGCCAGGACGAAGCTCCGGTCGTGGAACAGGTTGGCGTTCCTGAACGTCACGCTGCTCACCACGTCGAACTCACCGTCGAAGGCCGAAACGATCTCTTCGCGCGATCGGATCCGGTAGGGTGAGAGCTCGAGGGGGAAGTGGCGCGAGCCCGTCACCTTGTGGAAGATGTTCCGCCTCACCGTATTGTCCACGATGAGCACGTACTCGTTCGACAACCGGCCCAACGTGCGGACGAACTGTCGCGTGTCGGCCGCGTGGTGCAGCGATCCATAGGACACGACAAGGTCGTACTTCGAGGGCGTCAGGAGCGTTTCCATGTCCGTTTCGATCACTTCCACGCCGCGGCCGCGGGAGCGTTCGGCCAGCTCATGGTTCAGGTCCACGCCCGAAATGCGCTGCAACCCGAGCATCTTCCGCAGCCGCTCGGTGATTGGCCATCGCCGCAGTCCACGTCGATGGCGGAAGAAACAGCCACGCCGTTCGCCTCCAGGAATTGCTCCAACCTCGCCAGCTCTTTCGAGACGCTCTGGAAGTGCGGGTTCCAGTCGAGCAGCGAGTAGATGAACTGCCAGGCGGGGACGTGCTCGTACCACCGTGCCGCCACCCCGGCGGGCTGCGCGGCTTCGGCCGCCCCACTTGTCGATGTCGGTCGCATGCTGCGCCTCCAGGCTCCGGCGAGTCTCTGGCTCGCCTTTGCCCGGTATGCGCAGAAACGGCGGGGATCGGCTCAGCAGCGTAGCAGCCTACTCGCGCCGGCGCCTCACCCCATCGACCGCGCCTTCGATGAGCCTGTATGCCGCCTCGAGTGACACGCGGCCCTTGTCGCGCTCTCCGAAGGGAAGCGATGCGATTCCGATGGCAGCCGCCTTGGGGTGCTCGAACATGGTCTGGAGCGCTGCCGCCAGCTCGCGGCTCGTAGGTCCTTCAGGCGCCGTGAGCGGGTGCCCGGCCACCTCGGACGGATCGAGGACGTCCATGTCGATGTGGACGTAGATGACGTCGGTGAGCGCAGCGAGGCGCTCCATCTGCCGAGCGATGCTCGCAGCGTTGCCGCGGATGTCCGCGACGCTGAGCATCTGGCAGTCGGACCGGTCGAGGAGTTCCTGTTCGAGCGGATCGACGTCGCGAAGCCCCGCCATGACGATGTACCGAGTCGGGAGCGCCGGATCCAGGCCGGTGATCTGCCGGTGCCTTGTGAGGCACATGCCTGCGGCGATGGCAACTGGCATCCCTCCCAGCATGCCGCTGAGGGTTGTTTCAGGTGTGTTGAAGTCCGCGTGCGCGTCGACCCACACGAGCCCGACGCGCCGGGGCTTCACGCCGGCGAGCCCTGTCGGCGCCGCAGCCGTTGCCGCACCGGCTGGCCGCTGCAGCCCGGCGAGCATCCCGAGCAGGTCCGAGCAGTTCGTCAGCAGCCCGATGACGAGGTCGCTGTCGGATGCGGCGGTTGCCGCAAGCCTGCCAAGGGACCGGTTCTCGAGCGCCGTCTTGTTCCACGCTCCATACTGCCGGTCTTCTTCCGGCGTGAGCTCGACGACGGTGCTGCGGATGATGTCGCAGCCGCGCGCCGCGAGGCGGCTCTCGAGGCCCTCGCGCTCCATGACCGCCGGACCCTCGGAGCGGTTGCGCACGAGGCTCACCTTCAACCGCCGCGCGGGCTGCCCGTCTGGGGCCATGGCTTCCGCATACGACACGACACCTGCCGCCGCCGCGACGGGCAGGAGAACCAGCCACGCCGGATGGATCACGGAAGCTCTCCTCGGCTACTGCTTCTTCCTCTTCGCGGACCAGGCCGCCGTTCCGAAGTCGCCCATGCTCATCTCGCCCGCCATCGTATCGGCGTCCGACGCCCTGCCCGTGAAAACCACCGTGAACGCGCCGTTCGACGTTTCGAAGGTGATGCTCCACTGGATCGCGCCTTCCTTGACGGTGCCCGGCCCCTCGACCGTCGTCCCGTCCGGCCCGGTCATCACGACCTTCAGCGTCTCCTTCTCCTGGGTGAAGGTGGACTCGCTGACGATCTCGCCGTTCTGAGTGACGACGCTCATCACCCATGTGCCGGTCAGGTTCACCTCCGGCACGGCTGGTTTCTGTTCCTGCGCCCATGCGGGCAGGCATCCGGCCAGCAGGACCAGGGCCACGAACGAGAGCAGAAACACGCGCTTGGCCACGAAGCACCTCCGTTCATCGTATCCAGATGATGTCACCGCGATCCGCCACCATCTTGTCGATCTCCTGCTGCATGCGGTCCCTCCGCCTCAACACCGCGCGCAGCTCGCTGCTGCCGAGCCACTTGCCGAGAGCCAGCTTCAATCTCGCCTCGTCGAGCGCCTTGATTTGCTCCCAAAGCTGCTGATCCACCGTGATCATCTTGTGGAACAGCTCGTTCTCTGTCCGAAAAGCGCGAGAGTGATCTATCAGGATCAGGTTCCACTCTGTGTCGACGAGCCAGTTGCCGAGGTTCGGATCCGGGTTGCCGATCAGGTTGTCGAACATCTTCGCGCGCGAGAGCTGGCGGGTCCAGCGCGCCTGTTGGTCCGGCGGCGGTTTGGGTGCGCCCCCGAGTTCCTTCCAGCTCTTCGTGTTCTTCACCCACATCACCGCTGCCCCGATGTTCCCCTGGACGCGCCTCTCCACCTTGGGCGGCACCATGTCCAGACCTATCAGCCTGTCCATCAGATAGGCCGCGATCTCGCACTTGTAGCTCTCGTAGAAACCTTTCTGAATGCCGGGCGTCAGCGCCTTGAAGGCGATGTAGTCGACCGGCCCGCCCGGCTCCAGCCGGATCTTCTTGGGGCGCGTCACGCCGATCGGGACTTCCTCCATTTCGAGCACCTTCGCGGTCGCCATGAATCTCTCGACCTCCTCGTAGTGCCCGATCCATGTCTTGGCCCCGGTCGCCGAGGTCTTGCTTTCCTGTGCAGGAGCGGCGACAGCCTGCACCATCATGGCTGACGCTGGCAGCAGCATCAGAAACCACAGTGGAGCGGATCGCGTGGCGGCGGCCTTCATGGCGAACCTCGTGGAGGAAGAGCGCGTACCCGAGTTGACGCCTACAGGACAATGACACCGCCGCACCTGTCAGTCAAGTTGCCGGGCGGTCTGGCATCGGCCGGGCGAGCCTGCCCGACGGGCCTCGTGACGACCGTCTCGCGTTCCGGTCGGAAGCTGTTCAGACTTCCGCGACAGGCTGTTAGACTGTCGCGAACCAGGTGGTGCTGTTCTCCGGCGAAGGAGGCTCGAAGTGCTCAAGAAGTTCTCGATTCTGGCAGCATTGGTTGTCTTGACAATCACCCCGATCCTTGCGCAGGCGCCCGGCGCCCAGCGGCCCGGCTCCGCGCCGCCCGCCGAGCAGGCTCCCGCCCGCGACGCGCGCGCGGCCCAGCAGCCCGCGCGCTACGAGGTTGCCACCGCGGCCGAAGAGAAAGTGTCCGAGACGTCCCACACAATTCGCCTCGACGGCCGCGACATCAAGTACACGGCCACGGTGGGGACGTTGCCCATCCGCCTGGACGACGGCAGGGTGTCGGCGCGGATGTTCTTCGTGGCCTATACGAAGGACGGTGAGGACGCCAGGACCCGCCCGCTTTCGTTCCTCTACAACGGCGGCCCCGGTTCCGCGACCGTCTGGCTGCACATGGGTTCGTTCGCCCCGAAGCACGTCCAGATGGCAGACGAGGGCTTCCAGCCCGCACCCCCGTTCAGGCTCGTAGAGAACCCGAACACTCTCATCGACGTCAGCGACCTCGTCTTCGTGGACGCCATCGACACCGGCTACAGCCGCGTCATGCCAGGCGTGGACAACAGCCAATTCCATGACCAGGACGGCGACGTTCGCGCCTTCGGTGAGTTCGTACGGGAGTACCTGAAAGCGTACGGGCGGTGGGCCTCGCCGAAGTTCCTCATCGGCGAGAGCTACGGCACGATACGCTCCGCCGGGCTCTCGCAGGAACTCCAGTCGCGCCACGGTATCGAGCTCAACGGCATCGTCCTGGTTTCGGCACTGCTCACCTACCAGACGCTGTCGCCGGCGCCCGACAACGACATCGCCTACGCTGTGCAGATACAGACGTTCGCGGCAACGGCGTGGTACCACAAGAAGCTCCCGGCCGACCTGCAGCAGAAGACTCTCGACCAGGTCGTTGGCGAGGCGCGGACATTCGCCTTCGGCGAATACATGCAGGCCCTGACTAAGGGGAACGTGCTGACAGACGCGGAGCGGAAGGAGATGGCCGAGAAACTGGCCCGCTATACCGGGCTGTCTGCACGGTTCATCCTTGCTGCGAACCTCCGGGTCGACTCGGCCCGATTCCGGAAAGAGCTGCTGCGCGATCGTCGCCTCGTCGTGGGCCGCCTCGACGGTCGATTCACCGCGCTGGACCTCGACGCCGCCGGCGAGCGCCAGGAGTTCGACCCCTCCAACACGGCTCTCCAGGGCGCCTACGTGGCGATGTTCCACGACTACCTGCAGAAGGAACTCAAGTGGGGGTCGGACCTGCACTACCCGACCTCGGGAAACGTGCGGCCGTGGACCTACGTCCAGAACCGGTACATGGACCACACCGACACGCTTCGCCTGACGATGGCCAAGAACCCGTTCCTGAGGGTGTTTGTCGCCTGCGGGTACTACGACATGGCGACCTACGTGGGCGGCGCCGAGTTCAACTTCACACACCTCGCGTACGACCGCCAGGTGACCGATCGAGTCTCATTCGGCTACTACCCGGCAGGACACATGATGTACATCCACCCGGGCTCTCACAGGGCGCTCAAGCAGGACGTGGCGAAGTTCATACGCGGGGCAGCCACGGCGGGCAGCTGAGGAGGGCCGAGATCACCGCGGGCGCCGGAACAGGAAGAAGAGGAACAGCGCGGCGGCCCCGATGAATACCCACTTGGAGTTGCCTGGCCCGACGAGCTCGTCGAGCCTGTAAGCGGCGCCGCGGATGCCCGCTGCCACCGAGTCGAGAAGTCCCCGCTCGATGAGCGCCTGGGCGACGACCGGGACGGCCATGAGCGACCTCCGTCGTGCAACGAGCCCCGAGGGCGGGACCGCCTTGTCTGCCGAGGCGGCCGCGGTGGATTCACGCCGCAATGACCTGACGGCCAGCGTCGAGGCATCGTAACTCAACTGGGGCCGGGAAGTGTTTTGGAAAAGGGCGTCCCACGAGAGCCGAGGCGATCGAAACGGTTCGGGGACCGCCGGGACAACAGGCCTGGCAGCCTGGTATACGATACCCGGCCTGAAGACAGTGCTCGAAAACGGCGCCCCCGGGAGCAGGGAACATGAAGCCGGGAAACGACAGAGGGCGGGATGACGTGGTGCGGCAGCCGAACCGCCGCACTTTCGTTCGCATGTCGCTTGCCGCCGCCACGGCGGCCGGAGCCTTGGGGCCCGAGCTCGCGAGCAATCTGGCCGCCGCCGGGAACGGGCCAGTCAGCGCCAAGCTTCTGCAGCCGCTGGCGGCAGAGCGTCAGACGGTGCAGCCAGCGCCGGCCCAACAACAGGCGCCACCTCCTCCGGTTCCGCTCGGGAACGCCGAAGTCCCTGCACTGCAGTTCCAGCCGTATCCCGGCGGGACGGGCGCCCTGATGGAGCGACTCGCGCGAGAGCGCGGCCGCGCGGCATTCGACCGCGCCGTCTTTACCGTAGAGCCGTGGCGCGGGCCCGTCCCGACTTCCCCGGAAGACATCGCGTTCTTGCCGGCACACCGTCTCGCGGCGCTCATCAAGGAGCGCAGGATAACCGCCACCCGCCTCACGGAGATCTACCTGGAACGGCTGAAGCGGCTGAATCCGGTGCTGCTCTGCGCTGTGACGATCATGGAAGAGCAGGCGCGCGCCGAGGCGGCAAGGGCGGATGCCGAGATCGAGGCCGGCCGCTACCTCGGCCCTCTCCACGGGCTGCCGTACGGAATCAAGGACCTCTTCGCCACGAGGGGCGTCCCGACGACATGGGGCGCCGCAGATTTCGAGCGCCGCATCATCGACGAGGATGCCGAGGTCGTCATCCGCCTGCGAAGCGCCGGCGCCGTGCTGGTCGCCAAGCTGGCGACGGGTCTTTTCGCTCAGAACGATCAGTGGTTCCGCGGCCGCACCAACAACCCGTGGAACGTGGCGCAGGGGTCGAGCGGGTCGTCAGCAGGCCCGGCATCGGCCACCGCCGCCGGATGCGTGGCTTTCTCCATCGGGACGGAGACCCAGGGATCGATCGTGTCACCCTCGATCAGGTGCGGCGTGAGCGCGCTCCGACCCACTTTCGGCCGCGTCAGCCGCACAGGCGGAATGACGCTCGCCTGGTCGATGGATCGCGTCGGCCCGATCTGCCGGACGGTGGAGGACTGCGCCATGGTCTTCAACGCGATCCATGGCGTTGACGAGAAGGATCCATCCACGGTGACGGCGCCTTTCCAATTCGACCGCAACATCGAGATCGCGAACGTTCGCATCGGTGTCGATCCGAACGCGCCGAAAGAGGTGGTGGACACGCTGCGCAAGCTCGGAGCGAAGCTGACCGAGGTAGGTCCGAGGCCGACCGTCAGCGGAAGCGGCAGCGGCGGGCTTGGCGTCGAGGGCGCGGCTGCCTTCGACGAGTACGTGCAGCGAAAGGCAAGAGAGATCGGCGTGGACCTCTCTGCGCTGCCCGAGTCGCCGGCACGCGGCCGGGGGGAAGGGGCGGGGCGCGGAGAGGGAGCCGCGAGAGGCGAAGCTGCCGCCCGTGGGGAAGCAGGCGGGCGAGGGCAGGGTGTCGCGCCGGCGAATCCGATGGCGCCGGCCGACTGGAACCCCCGCTTCGTCAACGGGCGCAGGACCCGCGCGTACGAGTACCTCCAGAGCCAGCGTCGGCGGTACGTTTTGATTCGGAAGTGGGCCGAGTACATGAAGGATCTCGACCTCTTCATCGGGAGCCCGCAGGCCGACGTGAGCGCCAACGCTCAAACCGGCCACCCGTGCGTCGTCTTCCCTTACAAGTTCGACGTGCCGCCGCAGCGGGGAGGGCAGGGGCGTTCGTCTGGGCCGGCGAACGAAGCGAAGCCACAGCCGATTTGCGCGGTGATGGTGGGCAACCTGTTCGCGGATGACATCATCCTGGGCGTCGCCCACCAGCTGCAGGTGCACACCGACGCCCACACGAAACGGCCGGGCATCTGAACTCGGGCCGGGCTCAAGAAAAGCGGCCCGCGAACAACTGCCGGCTTCAGGCCGGGCGCTTCGCGCGATGCGCCAGGGGCAGGTTCTGTAGGTAGCCACTACAGTGACAGCCCCTGTCGCGGCATGCAGCTGCCGAGAGCTACGAAGAGAAGGGCTTCGGCCCGGCGAAACCTCGCCTCCGGCACGAAAAACCACCTGAACGAGTAGGGCGGGCGGTCGACCGCACCGCACAGCTTCGCGCTTGACCTTCAGGCTTCACCTTGACTCGATGACACCTCGAGTGCGCAACTGAATGTTTGGGCTGTCCGAGCGACAGAGTGTGCTCGCACCTCCGCGCAAGGTCGTGGTGTGGGCGCGCGTAACGGTGGAGAAGGAGGATAACGAGATGTCGTCAAGAGCACCGCGCTTCGCAGCGGCCGCGGCCGTGGGCCTCGGCTTGTTCGCCGTTTCGTGGTTGGCCTGGTTGGCACCTGGCGTCGAATCGCCGGTGCCGTCCGAGACATACCTGGCAGAAGCAGAGGGCGACGACGGAAACGCGCCGCCCGCGCTCGCGCGCAGGTTGGAAGGGTTTCGCCACGCGCTGCCGGGCAGCGTCCGCACGTCCGAGAATCCCGGGACGGCCGAGGACGAGCACTTTCTGGCCCGCGCCTATCCCGACAACGACATACCGGTCGAACGCACGCTGGCCGCACGCGCAGCCGCGCAGGCGATCGCGGCGGCCGGTATCGGAAGCGACACGAACGCTCCAGGCGCGTGGCGCTCGCTCGGCCCAACGAGTGCCGTATACCAGGCGACGCCTTACCGGAGCGCGTACGTACCAGGGCAGGTTTCTGTTTCCGGCCGCGTCACGGCGTTGGCCATCGCTTCTGTGTGCAGGCCGGATACGTGCAGGCTCTACGTGGCGGCGGCCGGTGGTGGCCTATGGCGAACAGACAACGCGCTCGCCGGCTCGCCGTCCTGGAAGTTCCTCACCAGCAGCATCGGCATCAACGCCGTCGGCTCGGTGGAGATCGATCCGTCCGACTCGTCGGGGAGAACGCTCTGGATCGGAACCGGCGAGGCCAACGCGTCGGGCGACTCCGCGGCCGGCGTCGGCCTCTATCGTTCTACCGACGGGGGCGAGACCTGGGACGGCCCATTCGGCCACGACGAGTTCAACGCAAGGGCCATTGGAAGCATTGCCATCGACCCAAGGAACCCCAGCGTGATCTATGCCGGCACGACCCGGGCAGTTCGAGGCGTGGCTTCCACAGGCGGCGGCGTTTCGATCGCGCCTGGCGCGGCCCGGTGGGGGCTGTGGAAATCGACCGACGGCGGCGCCACGTTCGCATTCCTGCACAACGGCTCTGCGAACGCATCCGAGTGCCTTGGCAGCATCGAGGAAGCCAGCAATCTGACACCCTGCTCGCCGCGCGGCGTGCGCCGCGTCGCCCTGGATCCGTCGAACCCGGACATCGTCTACGCGGGCTCCTACGCGCGGGGCGTGTGGCGGTCGTCTGACGGCGGAACGACCTGGGTCCAGATCAAGCAATCGCTCGCGCCGGGCAACAACGCCGTGCGGCCGGAGATAGCGGTGACCCGCCTGCCGAACGGGCGAACCCGGATGTACGTGGGCGAAGGCGGCGTCGCCAACCTGGCGACCTACGGGCGGCTGTTCCGCACCGACGATGCCTCGGGAGGCTCGCCGGTGTTCACGGACCTGACGAGCACGAGCCCGGCGAACGCGGGCTACGGTTCGTTCAACTACTGCACCGGCCAGTGTTGGTACGACAATCTTGTTGTCACCCCTCCAGGCCATCCCGATGTCGTGTACGTCGGCGGTTCCTATCAGTACAGCGGCAACGCCTTCGCCAGCTCGAACGGTCGCGCATTGGTGCTGTCGACCGATGGCGGTGCGAGCTGGACGGACATGACGAAGGATGCCACCAGCCGGTACTTTCCGAACGGGCTGCACCCTGACCATCACGCTCTTGTCGTCCATCCACGGAACCCTTTCCTGTTCTTCAGCGGTTCGGACGGGGGCGTCGTCAGGTCCACGGGCGTCTTCTCGGACGAGTCGGCGCGTTGCAACGACCGTGGGCTTGCCGAGCCGTGGCTTTCGCGCTGCCGCCAGTTGCTGTCGCGGGTGCCGGCGAGGCTGCAGAGTCTGAACGACGGACTGGCCACGCTGCAGTTCCAGAGCGTGTCAGTCGACCCGAACAATCCGGCGATTCTGCAGGGCGGCACGCAGGACAACGGCACGTTCGGAACGCAGGGCTCGGAGCCGATCTGGCGGCAGTCCATGTGGGGTGATGGGGGCCAGTCCGGCTTCGACCTCCTTCGCCGGACGTTCCGCGTCCACACCTACTTCGATGCGACGCCGGAGGTGAACTTCAACAACGGGAGAATCGGCGACTGGAACTGGGCCGCGGACCGCACGTATTTCAGCGACGAAGCGCGCGCATTCTACGTGCCGCTCATGACGGACCCGGCGACGAGCGGGTGGATGTGGATGGGCATGGAGCACGTGTGGCGAACGAAGACGAACGGGGTGGGCAACCGCAGCGAGGCTGAGTTCGCCGCCCAGTGCAATTCGTTCAACGGGCGATTCGAGATCTACTGCGGCGACTGGGAGCCGCTCGGCGCCGCCGGCTACGTTCCGCCGGTGGTCTGGCCGACCGACGATCCAAGCACACCGGCAGCCACGCGGCTCACAGCATCAGGGGCTCTGTACGGAACGAGCAAGGCGGGCGGCATCGTCTCCAGGGTCAGCCGCACCGAGGCGGACACCTCGACGCTTTGGGTGTCCACGAGCACTGGGCGTGTCTTCGTCTCGAAGAACGCCGACGCGGAGCCGTTCGATCAGGTGGTCTTCACCCGCGTCGACACGGGCGCACAACCGAATCGGTTTGTCAGCGGAATCTCGGTCGACCCGGAGAATCCGAACAGGGCGTTCGTTTCCTTCACGGGCTACAGCTCCGCGACACCGTCGACGCCGGGCCACGTCTTCGAGGTCGTTTTCGATGACGGCACGCACACAGCGACGTGGACGACGCTCGATGCCAACCTTGGCGACCTTCCGCTCAACGATGTCGTCTACGACCGGGTCACCGGGGACATGTATGCGGCAAACGACTTCGGGGTCGTCCGCCGCCCCGCCGGCAGCACCTCGTGGGTCGTTGCGGGTGAAGGCATGCCCTTTGTGGAGGTCTCGTCCCTTGCGCTCGTTTCGGGCGGCCGGCAGCTCTACGCCGCCACGCACGGCTTGAGCGCCTGGGCGCTCACCCTCAGGTAGTCCTGCCTAGGGGGGCAGGTCACTGATTTGCGGCATTGTGAAGCCTGGCACCTGCGCGACGGTGTCGGCAGGTGCCAGGATGTTTCGTTCGGACGCCGCTGTTCGGGTCAGCCCCGAAAGGTCAGAAGGTCACGCGCACGCCGAAGCGGATGACGCGCGGCGCAACGACGTTGGCGATCATGTTGGCATTCGAAGCATTCTGCCGTCCCCGTGTCGACAGCGCGGTGTTAGCGTTTGCGAGGTTGAATACGTCCATGGCGGCGGTCACCCGCAACCGGTCCGCCAGGGTGAACGACTTGTCAACCCTCAGGTCGATCTGCTGGAAGGTCGGCAGCCGCACGTCGCCTCGCTTGTCGATGTAGACCTCGGCCTGCCCGGCGCTGAACGGCCGGTTGGGCGACAACACGCTCCTGATGAACGGGTAGCCGCTGCGGCTGTTGTAGAAGCCGGCCACGCCTATCCCGTACCACGGGAGCGTGTAAGACCCCGACAGCCTGAAGATCCACTTCGCGTTCACGAAGACGTTGTTCAGCCCACTCGTAGTGGATTCCTCCGCATACTGCGCCTTGTGAAGCGACGTCAGTATGTTCGTCGGATCCTCGTAGGCCGCCGGCGAGTCGTAGTAGGCGGGCGAGGTGTTGTAGGACAACCCGGTGTGCATCAGCCAGTTCTTCGACATCCGCTTGTGGAGGCTGAGCTCGATGCCCTGGTAGCCGCGCCAGTAGTCCGGCCTGTTCGTGTAGAGATACCCGACCGGTGGCTGGCTGGTCGGCTCGTAGTAGGTGACTGTCTTGCAGGCGGAGCCCGGCGGGCAACTGGAAGCCGGCGGCGTCCACTGCACCGCCCTGTAGTCCGAGCTTCCCCAGTTGAGCGTGTCCTCCCAGCGGAAGTTCTGGTACTTGCGCCAGATGTAGGCCGCGCTCATCGCGATGTCGTCGCCGACCTGCTTGTCGAAACCCAGGAGTATCTCGTCCGCGTAGTCGTTTGTGAGATTCGGATCCACCTTGCCGGTCGTCGTTGTCTTTCCTGGATCGTTGTAGTCGTACCCGCTCGTGTAGGCGAGCGGCGCGAAGCCCTTCTCTCCCAGCAGGACGACCTCGTTGGCCTGCACGACACGGTCCGAGTTGAGGTCGACCCACGGGTAGCGGACGAGCGTGAGAGCCAAGGTGTTGTACCGCGTGGACATCAGGCCGCTGTTGCCGCCCAGCTGCCCGACGTAGCGGGCGTAGTTGAACTTCACGACGTTCCGGCCGTCACCAAGCAGGTCGTACGTCACGCCCAGCCTGGGCGAGATGTCCTTGAACCAGAGCCCCTTGTCCCCCAACGCCTTCGCTCCGGGGAACGAGGCCGCCGGCAGCTGGCTGAACGCCAGTCCGGAGTACGTACCGTTGTACAGGCCGTTGTAGGCGCCGCCATCGTCGTACACGCCGGCGAAGGTAGGCTGGCCGAAGAACGGCGAAGCGGCGACCGAGTTCGGCTGGACTTCGTCGGTCTGGAAGTCCACCCGGAAGCCGAGGTTCAGAGTCAGCCTGTCACGGGTGTAGCTGTCCTGGACGTAGAAGTTCCTGTTGTGCAACGTGGACTCGGTCCTGTTGCGC
This sequence comes from Vicinamibacterales bacterium, assembly GCA_041947015.1. Taxonomy (GTDB): domain Bacteria; phylum Acidobacteriota; class Vicinamibacteria; order Vicinamibacterales; family Fen-181; genus JBHGBL01. The sequence goes on along the minus strand of JBHGBL010000019.1, from coordinate 26,212 downwards.
CTGTAGATCTGCGCCTCCGACGGCACTCCGTTCCGGAGCCTCGCGATCGCGTCGCCGCCGTACATCGTCGCCCGGAACGCGCCGTCGTCGCGGTACTTGAAGCCGAACTTGAAGGCGTGGTCGCCGCCGAGCCAGCCGGGCGCGAAGTAGCTGCCAATGACGTCGAGGCTGTCCGTCGGGCGGACGTAGACGTCCTCGTAGTAGGAGCGCCCCCACATGCCGTTGGTGATCTCATAGGTCGGCTGCACCGAGCGGAGGCTCTCGTCCTGGAACGTGAGCGTGAAGTTGTTGCCGACGTGCGCGAAGGAGACTTCCAGCATGAACCGGTCGCTGAATATGTGCCGGTCGGTCCACTTGTAGGTCTTCGGCATGCCGGTCTTCCACCAGCTCGACCCGAGGTCCTTGCGCGTCACGCCCATCTGGCGCCAGGTGGTCTCCGGCGGGCGGAGGTCCGAAGCGTCGCGGGCGTTCCTCACCTTCTCGGCCCCGTTGAAGAGGAACGAGAACTGGTTGTCGCGGAGCCCCTGCACCGCGAGCTTCGCGTTGTAGTTGTTGAGAAGCGTGTTGTCCGTGTTGAGGCAGGTCCGGATGTCCTTGAGCGAGTACGCGAGCGGGTTCTTCTTCATCTCCTGGCACCGCGGGGTCGTCAGGTAGAAGTTGTTGACGCCCACGTCGATGTCCTGCCTGCCGTAGCTGCCCCAGAACCACGCGCGCCCCCGGCGGAGCGGTCCGCCGGCCTCCACGCCGTAGTCCAGGATGTTCTGGATGGGGTTCCCCGTGTTCACGCCCTGCTTCCGCAGCTCGTCCGTCACGTTGTTCCACTCGAAGGAATCGTCGGTCACGTAGTAACGGCCGGAGCCGCGAAGCCTGTCAGTGCCTGTCTTGGTGACGAGGTTGACGGCCACGCCGGGCGACTGCATCGACACGTCGGCGCCTCCAGTGGACACCTGCATCTCTTCGAGGGCATCGAAGTCGAAGTAGACGGGGGACGCTCCCGTCGCCGCCATGTCGGTGATATCGACACCGTCGAGGTTCCACTTCTGCTGGGACATCTGAGCGCCGCGCGCGACGAAGTTGGACTGCTGCCCCGACGCGCTACCGCCCACGTTCTGGCGGTCCATGGCGACGCCGGGCGACTGCTCGATGATGACCCAGGGGTCGCGCGCCGTCGGGATCGACTGGAGCATCTCCTGCGTGAACCTGGCCGTCTTGCTCGTGTCACGCAGGTCCACGAGAGGCGACACGCCCGTCACGGTCACGGTCTCCTCGAGCGCGGAAACCTCCATCGTGGCATTGACGGCGGCGTTGAAGCCGATCTCGATCCGGATTCCCTTGTTGATGACCGTCTTGAAGCCGGCCAGCTCGAACTTGACGTCGTAGGTGCCGACAGGCAGGCCCGGGAACCGGTAGCTGCCCGTCTCGCTCGTGACGGCAGTGAGCGGCCGGAGGAGCACGGGGCTGGTCAGGGTGACCGTGACGCCGGGGACGATCGCGCCCGAAGCGTCGGTCACTTTGCCGAAGATCTCGCCGGGCTGCTGGGCTCCGGCGGTTGCGACGGTCCCGCACCAGGCGAGGACCATCAGGGCGAGAAACCATCTTGGCTTCATAAACTACCTCCCTGAATGTGTTAGGGTGCGCACCGCGAAAAGGCCGGCAGGTTGGGAACGGCCGCCGGCCCGTGCCCGATGACTGCTTCGGAAAGGTCCGACATCGGGCAATCCAGGGTTTTGGGGGCCAGGGAACTGTTTTACTGTCTGCCTCGGCAGGTTTGGTGCCAACTCACGCATGCGCCGAAAGGCGAGAAATGCCCACAAAACGGGTTTAACGGCCAGCCGTGATCCGTTCTTTCGGATCCGGTTTTTCGTTGTTTGAATCTCGAGCTGGCGCCTAGACTACCTCAGCAGTTTCGGAGAACCTCCCCCGCCCGGCCAACGTCCTAGTACTCATGCTCGAAGTGCTGCTAAGAGACCTGAAGCACGCCCTCCGCGTCTTCGTCAACGCCCCCTCCTTTACCCTCGCCGCCATTGCAGCGCTGACGCTTGGCATAGGCGCAACGACCGCTATCTTCTCGGTGGTGAACGCCGTCCTCCTGAAACCGGTCGCGTTCCCTGACGCCGACCGGATTGTCGTCTTCCAGACGACCTCCCCTCAGGGAGTCGGGTCGGGCGGGTCGCCGGCCAAGTTCACGCACTGGCGGCAGCAGTCGTCGATCGTCCAGGACGTTTCGGCCTTCAACAACGGCATCGTCAACTTGACCGGCGGTAGCTTCCCGGAGCAGCTGCGGTCAGGCAGGGTGTCGGCGGATTTCTTCAAGCTCTTCGGAGCGCCGTTCGTGATCGGCCGGGGGTTCGCGGGCGAAGAGGACCTCCCGAACGGTCCGCGCGTCGCTGTCCTGTCACAACGGTTCTGGGAGACGCGGTTCAAAGGCGACCGCGGAGTCCTCGGCCAGACAATCTCGCTCAGCGGGGAGCCGCACACTGTGATTGGCGTTCTCGGCGCGTTCGATGTCCGGGAACTCGGTGCGGACCCGCAGGTCTGGGTCCCGTTCCAGCTGGACCCGAACACGAGGGATCAGGGCCACTACTTCCGGGTGGCTGGCCGGTTGAAGAACGGCGTCACGCTGGAGCAGGCCAACTCGCGGATGCAGGCTGCCGCGAAGGAGTTCCGGGAGAAGTTCCCGGACGCTCTCGGGCCGAACAACTCCTTCGCCGTTCAGCCCATACGCGATGTGCTCGTCAGGAATGTCAGGTCTTCCCTCTACCTTGTTGCGGGCGCCGTGGGCCTGGTGCTTTTGATCGCCTGCGCCAACGTGGCAAACCTGCTCCTTGCTCGTGCGACAGTGCGCAGACGCGAGATTGCTCTTCGCGCCGCCCTTGGCGGTTCACGGGCGCGCATTGTCGGCCAGTTGCTCGTCGAGAGCATCGTGCTGGCGCTCGCTGCGGGCGTGCTCGGTTTCTTTCTCGGATGGGCCGGCATCCGCGCGCTGCTTGCTGTCAACACGGCCGGGCTGCCGCGCATAGGGGAGGCCGGCGCGTTGGTCGGCATCGACTGGAGGGTCCTCCTCTTTGCGCTGGTCATCTCGACGCTGACGGGCATCGTCTTCGGCCTGATCCCGGCGCTGCAGAGCGCTCGCTCCGACCTCACCTCGACCCTCAAGGAAGGGGGCGGGCGGTCCGGCACGGGGTTCCGGCAGAACATTGCTCGATCCATCCTTGTCGTCGTCGAGGTCGCGATGGCGCTTGTGCTGCTGGTAGGCGCAACTCTACTCATCCGTACGAACATCGCCCTTGCCAGCGTCGATCCGGGCTTCGACACGAAGAACGTCCTGACGATGAGGATGTCGATGAGCGGGCCGCAGTACCGGGAGTCAGAGGCGGTCGAGCGGGTGGTCAGGACGGGCGTCGAGCGGCTGCGCGCGATGCCGGGTGTGGTGGGAGCCAGCGCCACGTGCTGCGTACCGCTCCAGGGTGGCTACGGTCTGCCATTCGTGATTGTCGGACGGCCCTTGACCGACGGGCCGTTCCATGGCGGCGGCGGCTGGGTCACGGTTTCGCCCGGCTACTTCGAGGTTTTCAAGATTCCCGTGAAGCGCGGCCGCAGCTTCAACGACCGCGACGACAGCCGGGGCGCGCCCGTCGTGATCATCAACGAGGCGATGGCGAAGCAGTTCTGGCCGGAAGGGAATCCGCTCGACGACCGTCTCGTCATCGGTCGCGGGGTGATGCGCGAGTTTGCCGGCGAGCCGGAACGCCAGGTGATCGGAATCGTCGGCGACACCCGGGACGGCGGGCTGAACGCCGACCCGCAGCCCATGATGTTCATACCGCAGGCGCAGGTTCCGGACGCGGCCAACGCGTTGAACGTTTCGCTCACGCCCCTCGCCTGGGTCGTGCGCACTGCCGTGCCCCCCGCCACCATGGCAACTGCCATCCAGGAGGAGCTGCGGCAAGCCACGGGGCTCCCGGTGTCCGACGTGCGGTCGATGAGCGAGGTCGTGTCGCTGTCGACCTCGCGCCAGCAGTTCAACATGTGGCTGATGAGCGTCTTCGGATTCTCGGCACTCCTGCTTGCCGCCATAGGGATCTACGGCCTGATGTCGTATTCGGTGGAGCAGCGGCGCCAGGAGATCGGGATTCGTCTGGCGCTCGGTGCGCCGGCAGGGCGGGTCAAGAAGATGGTGATTGCGCATGGCATGGCCCTGGCCGCAGCCGGTCTCGTCGTCGGGCTCGCCGGCGGCATTCTGGTGGCGATGCTTCTGGGCCGTGCAGTTGCGGGACTCCTCTTCAGAGTATCGACGCTCGACCCGCTGGCCTTCGCGATCGTTCCTGCGCTCATGGGCCTCGTGGCGTTCGTCGCGGTGTGGCTGCCTGCCGCCCGCGCGAGCCGGCTCGACCCTCTGGCAGCGCTTCGTGCGGAGTGACAACGCTGCGAGTCACGGGACCGCCCCTGTGGCAGCTCGGTAAGAGGCAACCGCAGCATTGCCACCGGAACCGGCCCCGACGGCATGGCGTGGAGGTGGTAGTGATCACTCTGCGCGAAGGGCTGTCATCGGGTCGACGCGCGTGGCTCGGTTCGCGGGGACCAGCATGGCGGCCGCAGACACCAGCAACACCAGGGCTATGACCGTCGCGTATGCCACAGGGTCCAACGCCGACACGCCAAACAGCATCGTTCCGATTGCGTCGCCAGCGAGGATGCCCGCAGCGAGCGACAGCCCGATGCCAGCGACCAGGCCCAGGGCCAGCGGCCGGCCTCCATCCGCGATGACCAGGCGTAGGATCCGCACGGTGTCGGCGCCGAGCGCCATCCGCACGCCGAATTCCTGCGTCTGCTGGCTCACGGCGAACGCCACGACACCGTAGATGCCCACGGCGGCGAGCACCATCGCGATCGCGCCGAACACCGTGAACATCGACGCCAGGATCCGGTTTCCTGCAAGACTCGCGTCGATGTGCGACCTGGGTGTCCCGACGAAGTACAGCGGCAGGTTCGGATCCACCCTGTTGACCTCGCGCCGTAGCAGGCTGGCGAGCGAATCGGGGGCCACGCCCGGGCGGGGCTTCACGACCACGGTGGCGAACTGGTTCGGCACGGGCTCGGGCGGCGTCGGTCCAAGCGGCAGCCCGTAGAACGGTACGTAGAAGCCCGTCTCGTCCACGTTCGGGATGTTGAAAGGCGGAAGCATTCGCGCGGTAGTCACAGTGCCGACGATCGTCCGCCAGGGGCCGTGCTGCCCGCTCGTACCGTCACCCGTCCGGAAACGGCGCCCGACGGCGCTCTCACGCCCGACGTGCTTCTCGGCGAACGCCTGGTTGATGATGGCGACGGGCTGTTTCTGGTCCAGGTCGTCGTGCCTGAAGAGGCGTCCGTCCACCAGTTTCTGCCCGGTCGTCTCGAAGAACCCTGGCGACACCTGCTCGAAGTTCGCGTTCGGCCGGTCGCGCTTCTCCTGGTACGTCCGGCCCTCGATCTCGATCGGCCCCGAGCCCGAGAAGACCATCCGCATCCGGCTGGTGAGTCCGACCGCTTCGAACTGCGGCTGGGAGCCAAGCTGGACGAGCAGGCGCTCGTAGAAGAGCCGCCGCGACTCCGGCGTCGGGTACTCGCCCTCCATGAGGCCGAGGCGCGCGGTCAAGAGGCTCGCCGTATCGTACCCGTAGTCGATGCGCTGCTGCTTCGATATCGAGCGGACCTGCAGCAGCGACCCGATCAGGAGCACGCACGTGACGACCACCTGCGCGACGACCAGCCCACGGGTAGCAATCTTGACGGCGCGGCTGCTGGTGCCCCGCCCACCCTCGCGCAGCACCTTCACTACGTTCGCCCGTGCGGCCATCCAGGCAGGCAGAAGTCCGGAGAGCAGGGCCGCAGCGATGGCTGCCAATACCGTGACGGCGAGCGCCTGGCGGTCGAGCTTCACCACCATCCACGCGGGGGGGCCGTTTTCCATGTTCCGGATTGTCGCATCCAGCCAGTCAACCGACAGGTAGGTGAGGCCGACTCCGACGAAGGCGCCCAGCCCTGCGAGGATGAGGCTCTCGGTCAGCATCTGCCGCACGAGGCGACCGCTGGTCGCACCCATGGCCGAGCGCACCGCGAGCTCGCGCGCCCGGAGCGTCGCGCGCGCAAACTGCATGTTCATCACGTTGACGCACGAGATCAGCAGCAAGCCGGCGCAAAAGGCGAGCATGGTGAAGAGCGTGCCCCGGAGCGCAGGGTTGGTGAAAGACTTGAGGAGCGGTTCCACGAGCGCAGTGTCGAAGGCCTTGTTGGTGTCGGGGTAGGCGCTGGCAAAACGCCGCGCGAACCCGGTGAACTCGGCCTGCGCGCTCTCGAAATCGACGCCTGGACGAAGCAGACCGATGACCGCCGCCGCGTTGACCTGCGGGTCGTTCCTTGGCCTGACCGGGAACTCGCTGTAGAGCGGGATCCAGAGGTCCTCGTTGACCGGGAAGACAAAACCCTTGGGCATGACGCCGATGATCGTCGCCGGCTTGCCGTTGATGCGGACGGCCTTGCCGATTATGTCCGGCGCCCCGGCGAATTCGCGGTGCCAGAGGCCGTGGCTCACGATGGCCACTTTTTCGGCGCCCGGGCGGTTGTCTTCCGCCCTGAAGTCGCGGCCTCGCACCGGTCGAACGCCCAGGATGCGGAAGAACGCGGGCGTCGTGTAGACACCTGTGAAACGGCGGGGCTGGCCGTCCACGGTCACGTTCACCGTCGAGCCGTTCAGGTACGCGGCCATCCGCTCGAACGACTTCTGCTCACCCAGGAACTCCTCGAAATCCATCGTGAAGGTCCGCTGGTTGACTCCGAACGGGGTGGCGGTTGTCGGATCGATGAAGGCCACGTTGGCGAGGCGGTCGGCCGTAGGGAACGAAAAACCCCGGAGCACGAAGGCGCTGATGACGCTGAACTGCGTCGTGACGGCCGATATGCCGATGGCCAGGACGATGATGGCCAGCAACGAGATCAAGCGTTCCCTGAAAAGGAGCCGAAACCCGATCCGAACGTCGCGTGGCACATCCTGTGGGCTCATCGGTCGCTCCTCGATTGGGCGAAGGACGCCGCCGCTTGCGGCAGCGGCCTTCGACGGGCTTTCAAGAGGTGACGAGAACCGGGTCAAGGAAGTTCGACCGGGCGTGAGACTGCGGCCGGTCGGCTGGCGGAACGGATTGCTGGACTCGGGCGTCCGCCGTACGGAACGGCCGGCTAGCGATGGAGGCCCAGCGCCCTGATTCGCTTGTGAAGGCGGGTCCGCTCTACGCCGAGGGCGCGCGCCGCGGACGAGACGTTCCAGCCGGCCTGTTCGAGCGCCTGGCGAATCACCTCGCGTTCCGCGTTCGCCCTGCTTTCCTCCAACGACGAGGCGGAGGCAGCGGCGCGCGGAAAACGTATCTCGAGCGGGACCGAATCGGAAGTAATCGTGTCGCCGGCCAGGATCGCCATGCGTTCTACGACGTTGCGAAGCTCGCGCACGTTGCCTGGCCAGCGATAGCCGCACAATTCCTCGAATACACCCTCGTCCATGTGCTTCCGCCTGAAGTTGTTCCGGCGGCAGAACTCCTCCAGGAAGTACTCGGCGAGCTCGCGGATGTCCTCGGGCCTCTCCCGAAGAGCCGGCAGCCGGATCGGCACGACGCTCAGCCGGTAATAGAGATCTTCGCGAAACCTCTTCCGCTCGACGAGCGCCGGAAGGTCCTGGTTCGTGGCTGCGACGACGCGCACGGCGACGTGCTGCGGCTCTTCACCGCCGACGCGCTGGAATTCGCCTTCCTGCAGCACCCGCAGCAGCTTGGCCTGGGACGCCTCGTGCAGGTCGCCCACCTCGTCGAGGAAGATCGTCCCGCTGTCGGCCAGCTCGAACTTGCCGCGCCTGGTCGAAGTCGCGCCCGTGAAGGCGCCCTTCTCATGGCCGAACAGCTCGCTCTCCAGCAGGTCCACGGGTATGGCCGCGCAGTTCACCTTGACGAACGGCCCGGACGCAAACGGGCTGTTGGCGTGTATGTGCGCGGCAAGCAGCTCCTTGCCGGTGCCTGACTCGCCCGTGATCAGAACGCCGGCGTCCGACCTCGCCACCATCGTTGCCTGTTGGACGACCCGCAAGAACGGCTGGCTCGAGCCGATCATGCGCGGCACATCGCCGACGATCTCCTTCAGCCTGACGTTCTCGCGCTGAAGCGAGGCCTGCTCGAGCGCGTGCTGCAAAACCAGGAGAACGCGGTCCCGGGCGAGGGGTTTCTCGAGGAAATCGAAGGCCCCCGCGCGCGTCGCCGCGACGGCATCGCGAATGGTGGCATGGCCCGAGATCATCACCACCGGCGTATGTGGCGACTTGCTCCGGACGATCTCGAGCAGGTCGAGGCCGCTTCCGTCCGGCAGGCGGACGTCGAGCAGGAACGCGTCCGCACCGGAGCGTGGCAGGAGCGCGCGAAACTCGGATGCCGTCCGGCACGCGCTCACCTGGTAGCCCGCGCCCTCAAGCACCAGCTTCAGCGATGCCACCACGTTGTCTTCGTCGTCAACGATCACGATCTTCTTGCGATTCACCTGGTGACCCTCTCCGCGCTCCACGCGGCCCGTGTCGCAGTCGCTCCTCCGGCCTTCCGGATTCCCCACAAAGAAATAGCCACGAAGCTACAACCAGCCCCCATGAAGGAAACCGGCCCGCTCTTCGCCGCTGCTTGACGCACCATCACTTCTCGGCGACCGATTCCCTGTGCTTCGGGATCACGAGCCGGAACCCGGCACCGCCCAGTCTGCCCTCGACGGTGAGCAGGTCGCCGCCCGAAAGCAGGGCATTCTTGCGGGAAATCGCGAGCCCGAGACCCATGCCGTGCTTCTTGAAGGAGACCGTGGGCTCGAAAAGCATCCTTCGCGCCTCATCGCTCAGGCCCGGTCCGGAGTCGTGCACCTCGACGAGGACCATCTTCTCGTCGGCACCCGTCATGCCAAGCACTGCGCCGCCTTCTCCTGCCGCTTCGGCAGCGTTCTCGAGGAGGTTCGTGAGGATGCCGCGTACCTGGTCGGCATCTGCCCAGGCTGGCGGCAGGTCCGGGGCAAGCGACGCCTCGTACCGGACATTCGGATGCGCCGCCCGAAGCAGGTCCAGCCGTTCAGCGAGTATTCCGTTTAGGTCCAGTGCTTCCGGGCGCGGATCGGGTTCGCTGGCGAACTCCGAGAAGGCGCGGACGCGCCGTTCGAGGCTCGATACCTCGTCGACGACAATCGCGGCAGCGCGCTCGAGAAACGCGGCATCCGCTCGAGCCTGCCGGGCGGCGATCTCCTCGACGGTCAGCCGGATCGGCGTGAGCGAGTTCTTGATCTCGTGGGCCATCTTGCGGGCAAGCAGTTGCCAGCTTGCCACCTGTGTCAGGTAGATCAGGCGGCGGCGGTTCTCGTCCAGCTCGCCGGCCATGCGATTGAAGGCGTCGATGGCCTGGCCAGTCTCGTCCCGCCGGTTCGACTCGAGCCGCGTTTCGAGCTTGCCGCCGGCAAGTTCGAGCAACCCGGCCGTAAGCCGCTGGATCGGTTGGCTGACCCGCCCCGACACGTAGAAGACGGTGGCGAGCGCGCATGTCCAGATGGCCGCCGCCGTCAGAAGGAGAGCGAGCTTGAAGCCTCGCGGAACGTTGCGCTGTCGCATCTCGCCAGCGCGTGATCGCGCCTGCTGGAGCTGCCTCGCAATCGTTCCCAGGCGAACGCCATCGAGGCTCTTGGTGTAGACCCAGGCCCCGTCGCTTCGCCTCGTCGCGAGGTGGAGCCGCTCTCCGTCCGGCTCCGACAGCTCGAAACGCTCGACTTCGCCGCTCTGCCAGAAATCCTGGAGCCACGCGGGCCATTCCTCCAGCGTGGCGGTGGAGAAGCGCTCTGGGGTCGCTCTGCCGGACGCGGCTTCCGCCAAGAGTTGCTCGCGCGCCTTCCGGTAGTACGCCCTCGCGACGTCCTCGAACGATCGGGCAAGCCCTTCCACGTCGCCGTTCGACACCAACTGGAGGCTGCGCTCCATGAGCGCCGAACTCGCCCAGAGGATTGCCGCTAGCGGTATCAGCGTGGCCGCGAGGAAGGCGAACAGGAGTTTGTGCCGCAGCCGATTGAACACCTCTCACCGCCCGGCCACGCCGGAGAGGTCGCGAACCCGCAGCGCGGGGGACACGGCCTCCCATCGGCTCGGGGCGTCGCGCGCCTTCCGGCTGAGCCGGTCGATGAGAGCCGTGAGCGACAGCCCCGTGATCGATTCCCCGCCCGGAGCCTCTTCGTCATCGACGAAGCACTGCAACCTTAGCACGAAGGCCGCGTCCTGCGGCGCCGACGCGATCGGGAGCCGGAGCTGATCGATACACCAGGCTTCAACCATCTCTGCGGTCAGGCGCGAGACGGACCTCGGTGGCGTGCCGCCGCCGGCAACTTCGAATTTCTCCTCCCAAAGATCGTAGCTCACGACGAACCGCCTCTCGAGGCGTGGCGCTGCGTTCGCTGGTCCATACGGCGGCCGCCCTCGGTGCGTTTCCTCCCGCTCAACTTGGACCGAGAAGACATAGGTGACCGACATGCCGTCACGCAGCTTCTGGAGCGACCGGCCGGTTATGAAGTGAAAACCCGGGGCGGTGAGCTTGAGTTCGTCACCCTGGCGTCTAACCGAGAGGCGCAAGGGTTGGGAGCCAACAGGCGCGGCTCCACAGAAGGCGACGATGGCCAGGGCCAGCAACGGCAAGCCGCGCCGTTGTCGAGCGGAGCGCCAGGAAACGAAGCGGGAGCCAGCCACGGTGCTAGCCCCTGAACCCGAACATGACGACGGGCCTGACGCGGTCGACCCGCACCGGGAAGCCGATCGTCAGGAAGGCGCCGTTCCGCCAGCCGACGCCAAGGCCAACCGCATGGCGCAAGGTCGCTGTCTGCGCGGCGTCCCAGACGCTGCCGAGATCGTAGAAGACGCGGAACGGGCGATACTTGTACTCGAGCGACGCGTGGGCGAGGCGATTGCCGCCGAGCGGCGCAACATCGAACTTGTTCCAGCCGCGGAGAGTCGAGCTGTTTCCGAGCGAGAAGCGTTCGAAAAGCGGCGCGGTCCCGCTCGCACGTCCCACCAGAACGCTGGCCGCAAACCCGTGCCGTCCAGCCGACAGGGAGTAGTCCGCCCCGAACGTGTGCCTCGTGTACGCGAAGTCGCTCTGAAGCGCCGTTGCCGCTACCCGTACACCGTAGTCGAGGCCGATTCCGTGGCGCAGGTTGCCCCGAGTCCTGACGACCTCGCGCACGTGGGCGCCGGCCGCCCACGCGTAGGCGTGGCGCTGTCCAGCCGGCCGTTCGTGGAACTCCAGGTTCTGGAAGCTGCCGCCGAAGGTCAGCTTCACCTGCGGCACCGGGAAGACCGATACCTCGGGTGCAAAGGCGTGGCGGGTCCTGTAGGTGCCGGGAAGCGTGGTGGACCGTTCGAGAGCCGTGGTCATCTCGCGCTTGAAGGAGGGGTGGAACAGGTCGTACTGAATCCCGACCTGCAGACGCTCGGTCCCCACTCGCCTGTGCTCGTAGCGGAAGCGGACGCCCGCGAAGCGCTCGAGCAGTTCGTCCGAGTTGCTGACGATGCCGCCGGAGAAGTAGTTGTGGTGGGTCTCGAAGCCCGGGACGAGCGCTCCGCTGAAGCCCTCGTATGAGTGGTAGACGAGCGGCGGCAGGCGCGAGTCGAACGCCGGGCTCCGCTTCGGGCGTACATCGAAGACCACCTTGACGTGGTCGACCCGCTCGCCGCGCCTGACCCTGTGCGCGACGTAGTAGCGCCCGACCTCGTTTCGGATACGGGAAGAGATCGCACGGACGGCTTCCGGGTCGTACTTTGCGCCAACGAGCCGCTGGATGTCGGCGCGGAGTTCGACGCTGAGGCGCGATTCCGAGATGCCTGTAATCGAAACGCTCTCGACGTCGTAGCGCCTGTTGACGTTCGGGTCCGCGCGCTGGCCGGCAGGCGAAGGCCCGGCAGCGGCCGGAGCTACCGGGAGCATCAGGAGGACGAGGATGAAACGGGCGATGGCGTGCTTCATGTCGCGACGAGGTGCAACAGCTCGGCCAGACGGCAACTGATTGATGATACAGGAGATCTACCTCGTGTGGGCGTGAATGCCGGTCACACATGTGAGCGGGCGGCCCAGGTTTCGCAAGCGCTCTGAGAGCCCTCAGCACCTGTTTTGCATTCGTTCGTCGCCTTCGAGGCGTGTTCCGGGATCCGCAGAGCCGAAGGCAACGCTGGCGTCGCCCTCGGCGGCAGGGTCAACGTGGTGGGGACGGGGTCAGCCGAGGGGAGGTTCGGGCAATGGGTGACAAGAACCCGAAAGCGATCAGCAAACAGAAGTCGCAGAAGCTGGGCAAGACAGCCAAGGAGCGCCGGAAGAGGGAATCCATGGTGGCGAAGCAGTCGCCGGGTCGAGACGACTCGAAACGGTAGCCTTCGAACAATCCGGCGAGCCACGTTCCGGCCGTCGGGTTCGGTTATGAGCCGGGTGGGCGCCCTGATCCAGCAGATCACCATCCGAAGGCCTTTCAGGGCAGGCAGCCGACCGGTGCGCCCGGCACGCATGTCGGGTCGGTCGATCAGCGCCCCGCCGTGGAAGAGCGGAACAGTCGATCGCGAACCACCTTGATTGCTTCTTCGGGCAAGAACGGCTTGCGCAGGATGGGGAAGCCCTGGCGTTCGCAGAGCGCCTCCTCGTCCGGCGACATTTCGGAGCCGGCCGTGACGATGACCTGCAACCGCGGCAGAACCCGAAGCAGCACGAGCGCGGCGGACAGGCCGTCGCCGTCCGGGAGAATCAGGTCGACGATTGCCACGTCGGGGCGGTGCATCGTCGCCAACTCGAGCGCCTCCCGGCCGGTGCGCGTCGTGAACGGCGTCATCCCTGCGCCCTCTAGCGCGTGTGCGATCCTGTTGACGAGGTGCTCGTTCTCGTCCACGGCCAGCACCACCGGTTTCTCTCTTTCCGGGCGGGCGCCTTCGAAGGCGCCCGTGGTGACGCCAAAAGCCAGTTCCTCGGCTCTTTCGGCCAGGTCCACGACCACGCGCCCGCCGGGCGCGACCAGGCCCTCCGCAACCAGCGCCGCGAGCGGCTGCGTGAGCACCCGGTGGATTGTCCGCTTCAGCTCTCGGGCGCCGTACTCCTCGCTAGTACCCCGCTCGAGCACGAAGCGGCGCGCGGCCGGCGTGACCTCGATGTCGAACGAGCGGTCGGCAAGCCGGTTTCGCACGTGCTGGCGCAGTTCGTCGATGTGGTGATCGACTATCGCGCCGAGCGCCTTTTGATCGAGCGGACGGTAGGTGATGACGGCGTCGATGCGGTTGACGAATTCCGGAGAGAACCGCCGCCTCACTGCCTCGATGCCGATGGCCTGCATGCGGTCGGCAATGCTCTCCGGCGAGCGTCGCTCGACGCCCTGGAACCCGATTCCCGGTCTCACGACCTTCGTCATCTCGCGGGCGCCGAGGTTGCTCGTGAGGAAGATCAGCGTCCTCTCGAAGTTCACCCGGGTGTTGTCGCCGAGCCGCATTGTCGCCCGGTCGAACACGCCGAGGAGAAGCGCCGTCAGTGCGGGTGCTGCCTTTTCGATCTCGTCGAAGAGCACGAGCGCTAGGCCGCACCGCTGGCTCGTTACCGCCGCGAGCCTCTCCTGCGTCAGCAGCGGCTTGGTTTCGCGATGGCCTACGTACCCCGGCGGAGCGCCTATGAGCTTTGCGACCTCGTGATCCGACTGATACTCGGCGCAGTCGATCTTGAGGAGTTGGCGCGCGCTCCCGTGGAGGATTTCCGCGAGCGCCTCGACGGTCCGAGTCTTCCCGGTGCCGGTCGGCCCGAGCAACAGGAAGATGCCTGCCGGGCGATCCGGCGGGCTGAGATGCGCCCGGTACATCTGAAGGTAGGGGACGATTCTGTCGATGGCGGACGGTTGCCCGACGATCCGCTTCGAAAGCTGTTCGAGCAGGGACCCAGGCTCCACCGGCGCGCAATCCGGCTGCGTCTGTTCATCGGCCATGGTTTGTCGAAGCCCGTTCCATTATAGCTTCGTGAACCAGTCCGCCCGAGGGCGCTTCGTATCTGCCATCTCCTCGACTTGTTGGGCTGGCCTGCGGAAGCCGTGGCCCTGGCGCTTTGCCCGCGCATGCTCTGCAGATCGCTGCATGCCTACGGTGGCCCCCCTGCGGAGTCCGGGAGCCCTCCGCCGAGGCTGGCTCCCCGTAGCTAGCGTACGAACACTGCGCGGATGTGTGCGACGAGCAGGTTGGCGCTGTCTGGTCTGCGGACAGGGCCGGGCAACACCCGCGGGCGGCCGTAGTAAAGTAGGCGGCACAGGGAGAGAAGGAATGAGCGAGTCGATTGACAGGAGACAGTTCCTTGTCGGTGGCGCGGCCATGGCGGCGGGCGCACTCGCGCCCGGCGTGGTGTTGGCAACCCCGGCATCTGCCTCGCCGCGCCAGGCTGCGCCTGCCGTGAGGACCAGAAGCGTCAGGCCTGTGGTCATCTCGGACCGGAGCGGCATCCAGTTCAAGAACGGCGGCCCGGTCTGCGCCGTTGAGAAGGCTTTTCAGATGATTACGTCCGGCAGCGACGTTCTGGACGCGATTGTCGCCGGAATCAACATACCCGAACTCGACCCGGAGGAGACGGGCATCGGTTACGGCGGCTTGCCGAACGCGGACGGTGTCGTGCAGCTCGACTCCTGCTGCATGCACGGGCCGAAGAAGCGCGCCGGCGCGGTGGCCGCCATCGAAGGCGTGCGCACTCCGTCGCTCGTGGCGAAGGCCGTGATGGAGCAGACGGATCACCATCTGCTCGTCGGGAAGGGTGCCCAGGAATTCGCGCGCATGCTGGGCATCCCGATCGAGGCGGACCTCAACACGCCGAGGTCGCGCGCCCTCTGGCTCGAGTGGAAGCGGCGCTCGGACCCAGAGCACTACCTCGATCCGAAACGGCGCGGCGCATCAGAGCTTGCACTCGAGGCTGCGCTGTCGATGGTGCGGGATGGCCTCATCCCGGAGAGCTCCTTCTGGGGCACGATCAACTGCAATGCGATAGGCCCGAACGGCGACATCTGCGGCGCGACGTCCACGAGCGGCACCGCGTGGAAGATTCCGGGCCGGGCCGGGGACTCGCCGGTCATCGGGGCCGGGGTATACGTGGACAACGAGGTCGGCGCGGCGGGATCGACCGGCCGTGGCGAGGCGAATCTCTACAACCTGACGTCCTTCCTGATCGTCGAGGAGATGCGTCGCGGGCGGCATCCGAAGGACGCTGGCCTCGAGGGTCTGCGCCGGATCCAGGTTAACACGGTGGAGAAGCGGCTGCTCAACTCGCGCGGCCTGCCGAACTTCAACATCCGCTTCTTCGTACTCGACAAGAAGGGCCAGTTCGCGGGCGTGTCGATGTACCTGTCGGGTGAGAAGACCTACGCGGTGTGCACGGAGAATGGCGCCGAGGAACACCCCTTCGAGTCGCTCCTCGAGGGCGACCCGGCGGATTGAACACGCTTTCTGGAGGCGCTGCCCGGGGCCGGGAAGTGGTTCGGAGATTCCGGCCAGCTGGGGCAGGGTGCTGGTCGCCGAAACACTTTCCGACCCCGGATTTCGGTCCCGGACCTCAGTCCGTGGCCAGCAAGCTATTTTCTCACGACCGTGACCGTCACCTGCGATGGGTACTCCTTTGAGTGGTGGACGGCATTGTTGGCGATGACGCCCTTCGTCTCGTCGTAGTTGTTGCCGCCGGTGTTCATGTTCCGGTCGAAGCGCGGGAAGTTGCTGCTCGAGACCTCGATCCGCAGCCTGTGTCCCGGCGCGAAGTAGTTGCTCGTGGTGAGCGGCTGTAGCGTTACCTCGTATACCTTGCCGCGCTCCATCCACACCGGCGGTTTCTCGTACCCTTCGCGGTAGCGCATCCGCTGGATGGACTCGTCCAGGTTGAAGGCTCGGCCGTCCGGATACACGTCCAGCACCTTCACGGTGAAGTCGGTGTCCTTCGCATCCGAGGAGACATAGAGCGTGGGCACGATCGGGCCACTTACCTCGATGCCCTGCTGGAACGGCTCCGACGTGTAGACCAGGACGTCGTCACGCTGCTCGATCCTGCGCTGGTCGAACGAGCCCGCGGTTATGGCGTTCCCGGTGCAGCATACGTTGCCGCCGTACGAAATCACCGGCTTCATCGGGTCGTAGACGAAGCGGTCCGGGTTGTCCGTTGCTGGCGGCGAGGTTGCGAGCACGCCGTCGCCCCAGAGCGCGTTGGCCTTGCCAAGGCTGGACAGGTAGAAGGTCATGGGCTGCGTCCCGGCCGGCGGCCACGTCTCCGAGGTCTGCCACTTGTTGAGCCCCATCGTGAAGTAGGTCACTTTCGCAAGCCTGTCGAGCCGCTCTCCCTTGTCGCCCTTGACGAACCGATCGAAGAACGCGTCGATGACCTGCTGATAGTCGAAGCGGGCGTCACCCAACTGGCGCTCGCCTACGACCAGTTCCTCTGGTGTGCGGGTGTAGGCGCAATGCGTCACGGGCGCGATGATGGCCCACTGCTGCGATGCGACGTCGGGACGCGCCGTCTTCCTCACGTGGTTGTAGAGCGCCAGGTTCGGCCCGACCGACACGTCGTACCAGCTCATGAACCACAGTCCCGGCACGTTGATTGTCTTGTCGTCGTGGAACAACCCGCCCTTGTACCACGCCGGGTCGTTAGGCGTCCGCTGTATCATGCGGCCGCCAGTCGGGACCGCCATCTCGTCGGCGTAGATTCCTCTCGGGCCGTCAACCGACCTCAGGATGTCCTGGATCGGCAGGTGCCAGAGCGCCTTCGACCAGTCCACGGGCGGCATTTGCGGCGCGAGATCGAAGTACTTCGAAGCCTTGACAAGGTCCTCGCGCGGCATGTCCCGCGGGAACATGGGACGAAGCTGGTTCTGCTCGCCGTATATCCATGTGATGAAGAGCATCTGCACCGCGCCACCGCGGTACCAGTTTCCCTGCTCGAAGTACGGCCTCACACGCCCGACGCCGGCGCCGAACCCCTGCACGTTCATTGCCGCGTAGGCCGGGTGGCCCATCGCCGCTATGGCCATCTGGTATTCGGCCGTGGACGAGCATCCTGTCGTTCCAACCTTGCCGTTGGACCACGGCTGCTTCGAGATCCAAGCGAGCGCGTCGTAGCCATCGGTTGTCGGCGCCCCGAGGATGTCGTAGTTGCCTTCCGAGAAGTAGTGCCCGCGCTCGTTCTGGACGACGTAGGCGTAGCCGCGTTTGACGGCCATGAGTGCCACCGTCATGTCGCGAGGCACAGCATTCCGCACGTCCCACCAGTTGAAGTTGTACGGCGTGCGTACGAAGATTGTGGGCACGCCTCTCCTGGCATCCTTCGGCCGGTAGATGTCGGTCGCAAGGCGGACGCCGTCCCTCATCGGCATCATGACCTTGCGCTCGATTACCGCAATCGACTGGAGCTCGTTCTCCGTCTGCCAGCGCGCAGCAGCCTGTTCAGGCGTAAGGCCGGTCCCTCGCTGAGCGGTCGGGGAAGCGCCGGCCAGGACTGCGGCGGCCATCGCGGCGATGACGATCCTGCGAGCGAGAATCTCCGGGTTCATGCTCGGCTCCTGGTTGCAGGCATACGATACACCAGCAGGCCTGTCGCCATATCGAAGCGACAGAGTTGATAGGGAAGCAGGGGAGAGGGGCGGCGGCCAGGACCGCCGCCCGTCGGGGGAACCGCTAGCTGCAGATTGCCGAGACCATACCCATCACCTCTTCGACCTCGATGATCGGGTACGTCTCGATGGCGCCGAGGTCGCTCCACGGGTATGCAGCCTTGATCACTTCGCTGGCGTCGTCGGCCTCGACCAGGCGGAATACCTTACCCGATGCGATGTAGCTCCACTCGCCGATCAGCTTCATCTTGTCGGGCACCTGCGGCCCCTTCTGGAGCGGCCGCTTGATGACCTCGCCCCTGTTGCAAGGCGGATACGAATAGACGGTCTCGGCGAAGCAAGAAGAACGCGTCTCCCTATGCCCTGAGCGTCGCACGCCTCTACGAACAGGCGATCGTGCGAGTCCTGCCGCGCTGTGATGGACGGCAGGCGATAATCGGGTTGGGGCATTGCCACGTTGCGGGCGGGGCCGCCACCCTCGACTCCGAGCGCCCCATCCAGGGCACCCGGTAGCAAAGGAAGCCATGGGGTACCGGACGTCGAGCTGCCGGGCTGCCTGCGGGCTAACGATGTCCTGCCTGCCTACGCGAACCGCCACCTCGCCGAGCTCGCGCGCCGCTACTCGCTCCGGCGCCTCCGGGACAGCCTTGCGCTGAAGTCGTCGATCGCGACATGGCCGGCGACGTGCGGTCGGCCGCATCGCTCTGTGGCGGCGAGTCGTTCCTCGTATCGCTGGCGCTCGAGCTCGGCCTGGCGTGGCTGTCGTCCACCCGCGTGCGCGTGGGGTCGCTCTTCATCGACGATGGCTTCGGCACGCTCGACGCGGAGACTCTCGGCGTGGCGATGGACGCCCTCGACCGCCTTCAGGCCGAGGGCCGCAAGATTGGCGTCATATCGCATGTCCAGGAGCTTGCCGAGAGCATCGGCACGCGCGTACAGGTGGAGAAGCAATCCGGCGGCCGGAGCAGGGTGACGGTGGCAGGCCGCCTGGCTTGACTTCGGGACCTGGTCCTGTCTGTTTGTTGCTGTTATCTGGCCAGCGACGGTTGCCGCACACACACGGCGTGCATGCCGGCGTTCAGCCGCTTCATCTGGCGACGCGCTTCGAGCCGGAGCGCCTCGTCTTCTCTGACGTGAGCGACCACCTTGAGGCAGGACAGGAAACGGTGCGCACGGGCTGCCTCCGTGGTGTCCGATTCGATTCCGGCCCTTAGCGCCTGGAGTTCCGCTTCGCACGGACGCGGGCATGGTAATACTCGTCGCAGGACGCCGAGGCAGGCGAGCCACTCGGGCTCCAGGTCTTCCGCCAGCAGTTCGGAGACCTCCGGATCCTCGAAATCGCCAGGCGCCAGAAGCCGGCCAGCAACCAACGCGTCCTGGATGATCTCGCGCGCCTCCATCGACACCTCGTCGGCCTGTCGAGACCTCGCGTCGGCCAGCAGGCAGTTCGCCACCAGGGGCAGGGCTGCAGGCACGCGTTCGACCAGGCCGCCAGTGCCGAACGAGCCGATCAGGCGATGCACGACAGCTCGCCGCACCCAGTCGCGAAGCGGAGATCGCGTGGACAGGTGCTCGTCCAGCCGTCGCCAGTCTAAGAGGATTTCGGATGGTTCGCGCTGCCAGAAGAGCGGCTCGCCGAGCTCGTCTACGAACGCCAGCGCGTTTGCGTCACGGGACTCGCCCTCCGGGCCGATGAGAGTCCGCCTGAGATCTCGCGCCCGCCTGAAGTCTCCAGCCTGGATTGAGAGGTAGAGGTCGCCCAGCACCTGGACTGCCTCACCGAACAGCGCGATCTGCCCGGGGAGAACGGCGACGTTATGGGCCCGGCTCCCTTCAGCGACCTCCGGTTGCGGCGGCTGGACGACGTGAATCGGGTCGGGTAGATCGAAGACCGGCAACCACATCTGTTTCACGGCACAACTCTACTACTTCAATGCGTCGACCGGCCCGCCAGTATGATCGCTCGGGCAGGCCGAAATGCGGCGGACCTCGGCCGTGTCGGGGATGGGAAGACTCAGGCCGGGCTGGGTTGTCCGAAGGTGCCCATCCAGGCGTGTCCCGCGTCAGCGGGCGCGCTCGCCGAGGCGCCGAAGACGCGCGAGAGCGCCCCGAAGAGACCGCCGGCGCTTCCGCAGGTCGGCCCAGAGGTCGCCGAACTTCTCCAGGCGCTCGCGCATGTTGCGGATTGTGAAGCTCTGGGGATAGGCGTCGCCCCGAACGACCTCGTCCCAGGTGCATGGCGCGGAGACCGGCGCGCCCGGTTTCGGTCTCACCGCGTAAACAGCCGCGAACGTTGCGCCGTAGGCGTTGCGGCCCGTGTCGACCAGGATGCGGCCGCGCCTGTCCGCCTTGTAGAACTCCCGTGTAAGCTCCCTGGGATAGCGCTTCACGAGGACGGAGCCAACCCCGTGCGCGAACTGCGCCGCCTCACCGCTGTCTGTTTTGCCATCGAGCGGCACCACGATGTGGAATCCCCTCGAGCCGGAGGTCTTCACCCAGCTCGGCAGGCCGAGTTCCTCGAGCAGATCGCGCAGCGCGACTGCCGCGGCGCGCAGCCTGTCGTGGTCATTGCCGGATGGATCGAGGTCGAAGACGCAGACGCGCCGGTAGACGGCTCAGAACTGCCGCCTGTCCTCTATCCCTGGTGCACTTTCCAGGCAACCTCGCCGACAACGACGGTTCCCGTTCGCGCTGCGCCCTCGACAGGCAGGGCGCGAGGTCGTGCCGCTTCCTCACTCCATGAGAACCGCTGCAGGCTCGGCGAAGGCCGCGCGCCGGGCGGGGAGGTAGCACGCGACCAACGCCACCCCCGTGAGCGTGGCGATGACCGCCATGTAGACTGCCAGGTCGGCCGCCCCGACGCCGAAGAGGAGGCTCGACACGACGCGGGCTGACTGGAGCGCGGCGAGCAGCCCGACCAGCACTCCCGCGATCACGACTCGCATGCCGCTCGCCATGACCAGGCGCAGCACATCCGAGGACGTTCCACCGAGCGCCATGCGTATCCCGATGTCGCGCCGGTGTTGCTGGACGTAGAAACTCATTACCCCGTAGATGCCGATGACCGACAGCGCAAGAGCAACGAACCCGAAAACAGCCACGAGCAACGAAAGGGACTGCGGGCGCTCCATCGACCGCGAGGCCAGCTCTTCCATCGTCAGGACGTTCGAGAGCGGCACCGACGGGTCGAGGCCCCGGACCGCCCGCTGAAGTGCCGGCGCCAGCGCCGCGGCGTCCGGCGCGGTCCTTGCCATCAGGAACCGGGCGAGGCCGCCCTGCGGGATCAGCCAGTAGAGGGTGCCGTCATCGGGCTGGTCGAGACCGACGTACTTGACCTCGGTCACGACACCCACCACGGTCGTCCACGGGCAGCTCGTGCACCCGCCTTCGCGGAATCGTCTGCCAACAGCGCTCTGCCCGGGAAAGAAGCGACGCGCCCATGCGCGATCGACGACAACGGCTAGCAGGTCGCGCGGGAGGGCGTCCCGCTCTTCCAGCAAGCGCCCCTCGAGCAGCTCGAGTCCGAGCACCCGGAAGTAGCCTGGCGAAACCGCGACCCAGGGGGTGGCCGGCTGAGACTGTCCGGGCGGTGTAGGCGAGTCCTCGAGGTCGAAGTTGTTGATGTTCCAGACGCCGTCCGGCGGCAGGCCATCGGAGAAAGCTATCGCGGTAACGCCGGGGACCGCGGCCAGCCGGCGTTCGAGTTCGTCCCAGAAGACGCGGGCCGTCGATTCGTCCCGGTACTGCGCGGCAGGAAGGCGGATGGACCCGGTGATGAGATTGTGTTGATCGAAGCCAAGGTCAACGCTCCTCAGCTCGTAGAGCGAGGTGAGCAGAAGAGCCGCGACCACCAGGAGCGGCGTTACGATCGCAAACTGTGCTCCCACGAGGAGCCTGCGTGCGCGCCGTGTGGCCAGGCCTGGCGTTGCCCACCGGTCTTGTGATTGAAGCGACCGCAACGAGCTCAGGCTGCTGCCGTTCAGTGCCGGTACCAGGCCGAAGATCAGCGCGCTACACAGACCGAGACCGGCAAGGAGCAGGAACACTCGTTCGTCGAATCTCGCCTCCTGCATCCGCGGAAAGTAGTTCGAACCAAAGCCGTGCAGGAACCGGATGCCGGCCCAGGCGACGCCGCCGCCGAGGGCGGCCGCGACGGCTGCGACCAACGCGCTCTCGGCGAACAGGTGCCTAGCGATACGCGCGCGGGAGGCTCCGAGCGAGGATCGAACGGCGAGTTCCTGGCGGCGGCTCGCGACTCGTGCGATCAAGAGGTTCGAGGCATTGGCGCACGCGACGAGCCAGAGGAGCGCGACCGACGCCAGCGCCACGCCGGCTATCTCCTTCGCGTCACCGACGATTGCGGTTTGCAGATCCTCCATGCTCCACGTCGCCTTGTCGTCCTGGTACGATGCTGTCCAGAGCGGGAAGATCCGCTTGTTGATGGCGCGGAGCTCGCTTTCGGCGGCTGGGCGTGACACGTCTTCACGGAGGCGCGCAACCACGGTATAGAGAAACGGGCCCCTTCTCTGCGGCGGGCTGAACTGCTGTATCAGGAAGATGTCTTGGCGGCGCTCGAGCGGGCCGGAAAGGGGCGGCAGGACGCCAACCAGCGCGACGTTTGTCCCGTCGAGCTGGATCGGCCCGCCGATTGCGTCGCTTCGGCCTCCAAGCCGATCGCGCCAGAAAGCGTGGCTCGCGATGGCCGCGGGCGGAGTGTCGGGCAGGCCGTCCCGTTCCGTGAAGTCGCGGCCGAGCGCCGGACTGATGCCGAGCAGCGAGAAGAACGTCCAGGACACCACTCGCGCACGCAGCACCTCGGACGATACGCCATCGCTGTAGGTAACCGTCCGATCGGTGAACGTTGCGCTTTCCTCGAAATGGGTTTGTTGCTCCCGGAACGCAAGGTAGTCGGCGGCTGAGAATCGCCACTCGAATGGTGGGGCATCCGTGTACACGCGCACCAGGCGCTCGGGGTGCGTGTAGGGCAGTGGCTGCAGGAACGCGGCGTCGATCGCCCTGACGATCGCCGCGGTGGCGCCGATGCCCACCCCTACGGTCAGGATTATGGTGAGGCTCAGGGCAGGGACGCGAATCAGGCTTCGGACGCTGGTCAGGAGATCGTGTCTGAAATCCTCCAACAGCAGAGATTGCATGATGCCTCCCTCCCCTTAGACGGCTTGGGGAGGGAGGGGGTTTGGGCGATCAGACGCTCATGAGGAAGTTCTTCAGGGCCCTGCGGGCGCTCCGCGCCGGACGGATATCTGTTTCGATCGTGACCTTGATGGCCCGCTTCGCGTCCTTCAGCTCGACCACTGTACCCAGCGCGAGGTTGGCTTCCACCCGGATGAAGCCGCAGCTCAGTCCCTTAGGCTGAAGCCCTTCGGGCCTGTCCGGCGAAGCGATGCTGTAGATCCTGCCGCCGTGCCGCCCGATAGCCATGTCGGTGGCGCAGGTGAGGACCTTGCCGATTTCCTTACCGGCAGCGTCACGAACGACAGCGTCGTGATCCACCTTCCTGACGTCGTTGCCGACGAACGGCAGCGTGTAGGGCGCGTCCTTCGCCTGTTCGAGCGCGCTCGATCCGAGGAACGACTTGGTGAAGGTGGCGCCCGACTTGTCGAAGGGCAGCGCGAAGGGCCACGGGTGATGGACGTACGGCCACGGCCCGATGTCCTGGTGGGACAACGGCAGGACGGCGCCGGTTCGCAGCGAATCCCGGGCCGCCAACCCGCACGCGACAAGTCCGAGTTCCTCGCCGGCCTCCATGATCATCTCCCATACCCGCACATTGTCGCGGCGCTGGACGAAGATCTCGAAGCCCACTTCGCCCGTGTACCCGGAGCGGGAGAGCAGTAGCGGCGTGCCATCGTTCAGCCGGATCTCATCGGAAAAAGGGGAGGCAGGGTCGAAATGGCCCTTGAAGTTGAAGTAGCCGAGCCCGGCGTAGACGGCGTCAGGCGACCCGAGCACTTTCTGCATGATCTTGACCGACGCCGGGCCCTGGATGTCGATCTTCCCGAGCCGGTCGGTCAGGTCAAAGACGCTGACCTCCTGGCAGGTCCGATTGGCCTCGAGGTGCCGCGCGATCACGCCCCCCATGCCCGCGTTGACGACGGCGAGGTATTCATCGTCCTGAACCTTGTACACGATGCCGTCGTCGATCGAGTGCCCGCACTCGTTCAGGAACGCACCGTAGACGCACTTCCCTGGTGAAATCGGCGCTGCGTCCTTGCCCACGCAGGCATTCAGATCGCGTGTGAAGCACCACTGGAGCAGGTTGAAGGCGCCGGGGCCGAGAAGGCGCACGACTGCCATGTGGCTTGTGTCGAAAAGCCCGGCGTGGGTGATGACGGCGAGGTGCTCGTCCTTGGCGCTCTTGTACCAGACGGGCATGACGTAGTCGCCAAACGGGACCATGTTGGCGCCGTGCTGCCGGTGCCAGTCGAACAGTGGTGTCTGTTTCTTTTCCGTGGTCATCTGCTATGTCCTTTTCTTGACGGAGTAGGCTGAGGCCATCTCCTACCAGCGCTTTGCATCATCATCGAGACGCGATCCCAAGGATTGCTACGGTGCGGTAGTGGCCTTCGACCGCGCCGTGGCCGCGTAGAACAATGCGTTGAACAGGATCTTGAACGTCCCGTAGGTCTGGCCGCGCTGCTGGACGCCGAACCCAAGGACGATCACGCGCCCCTGCCCTACGGGCACTTCGACCGCGCTCAGCCGATTGCGCAGGTGCTGCTCGCCGAGCAGGTAGCCGCTCATCAGGATCTGTGCCTCCGGGTACTTCGCTATCGCCTTCGGTGCAGGCTCGCTGCCGAAGGCAGGGCGGACCGAGAAGGCCGGGCTCTGGATGAACATCGCCGGCGCCTCCGCCGGCATGCCGTAGGCAACCGGGTGCTTCGTGTCGAACTTCATTCGCAGCACGGAGCCCGGGCATGCGAACTCGACAGGCTTCGCCTGCTGCTGGCTCTCGCCTCTTCCAGGCGCTGCCAGCGGCTTCAGTTCGTCCACGATGGGCAGCTTCAGCTGGTCGATGGCAAAGGCAGCCGACTGATTCAGGACGACGAGCGAGCCGCCGCGCTCGACGAACTGTCTGAGGTTCGCCACACCGGCCGCACCGATGCCCCCGACGTACTGCGGAGGCATCGTCCCCGGCTTGTGGCCATCGACGATTGCCGTCGTGCTCATCGACGGAATGACGATGACGTCCCATCTCTCGGCGAGGTTGCCCGCCTTGATTTCCGCATCGTGCAGGTTGGTGAAGGGGAACTCGTATTGCTCGAGGAGCCACCTTGTCCAGCCTTCGTCCATGCTGGCAACCCAGGACTGGTAGAGCCCGACGCGCGGGGCCTTGAGCGGCTCGGCGCCACGCGGCGTGGACGCCGAAGAGTGCACGGTGAGCGACAGCCCCTCGGTCGCCTTCTCGACGGCCGCGGCCTGGCCGCCCCGCGGTACGACGATGAAGCTGCCGGGCGGCAGCGTCTCGCCCTTGACGGGCACCTCGCCTGGGGCGCGCAGCACTTCGAGGCCGGCCTGGAGGAGGCGGTTGACAGCCGTAAAGCTGTTGTTCACCCTCGGTGAGAAGACATAGACGGGGCCGCCTTCGACCCGGCCCGAGGGCTCGAACCGCTCTGCCGCAACGAGTCGTACGTCGAGCGGCGAACGGACGGTTACAGCTGTGACGCCCATCTGGTACGGCAGCGTCCAGCCGGCGATGTCGTAGGGCGGCAGGTACGCGTTCGGAAACTTCTGCGGGCTCACGAGGCCCTGCCACGCGTGCGGGTACTTCGTGAGGTCAGGATAGACCTGTTCCTCGAAGAGGTTCTTCACGAAGTACGCGAAGGGCTGCGCCATGGGGATGACCCACGTGCCGGCGGGGTAGCGTATGCCGTCCGCGCTGAAGTCCGCTTCCGCTCTCATCACCTCGATCCCCAGCATGCGGAGGCGCCCGAGGAGATGGGCCGCTGTCGGCGGGTCCCACTGCTTCTCGGGCACCAGGTAGGCGTAGGGCGGCTCTTTCTCGAACCGGGCGATGACGTCGCGGCCCATGTTGTACTTGTCGAGTTGCAGCCGCTCGCGGTACTTCGCCGCCGTGTCGAGCACGGCCTTCGAGGCTGTCAGGTTGTAGGCCACGGCGTCCCCGAGACGCCACCAGCCTCCGGTCCACGGGTTCGGGTAGAAGGCACCGACCGTGAGATCGCGGTACTCTTCGGGGAAGTCTTCCAGGGTGTAGAGGCGCGGCGTGGCATAGCGGTAGAGGTTCGTCTCGGTGAGGATCGAGACGATGTTGTGCGAATCGACTACCTGGGTCACGTAGCCGGGATACCACGTGTCGTAGCGGAACCCGGATATCACGCCCTTCTTTCCCTCGCGCTCGAAGGCGGCGGCCATCTGCGTCCCAACCAGGTTCTGCCAGCGGACCACGAGCGGGTGCACGTTCGGGTTGGTGGGCTCAGTGTGCGGCGGGACGAAGATGCGCGTCGGGAACGGTCCTGTCTGGTGCTGGTTGTAGAGGATCTGCGGGAACCACTCCTGGTGGACGATCTTGGTC
>JBHGBL010000018.1:0-91356 GCA_041947015.1 Vicinamibacterales bacterium | reverse complement strand
TCACCAACCAGCTGCGCGAGAAGATCGGCGTCATGTTCGGCAACCCGGAAACGACGACCGGCGGCCGCGCGCTCAAGTTCTACGCGTCGGTGCGGGTGGACATAAGGCGCATAGCGAGCATCAAGGACGGCGACGCGATCATCGGGGGCCGAACGCGTGTGAAGGTGGTCAAGAACAAGGTGGCGCCGCCGTTCCGCGAAGCCGAGTTCGACATTCTCTACGGCGAGGGGATCTCGCGCGAAGGCGACCTGCTGGACCTCGCCGTCGAAAAGCGAATAGTGGACAAGAGCGGGACGTGGTTCGCCTATGGTGGCGAGCGGCTCGGCCAGGGACGTGAGAACGCGAAGCAGTTCCTGAGGGACAACCCGGAGATCGCCAAGGCAATCGAGGACCGGCTGCGAAAGGAACTCGGCCTCGTGCGCGACACCGAGGCGCAGGTCTAGCGCCGCTGGGTCACGATGCAGCCTCTATTCGACGTTTTCGACTGGATCTTCGCGACGGACTACTGGCTCCGCCAGGCAATCGGGTCGGTACGATGGGTGCCGCTCGACGCGGCGATGGGCCTGATTACCTACATCAACAGTTGGGGGTTCGTCTGGCTCTTCATCGGCGGCATCGGAGCCTGGGCGCGGCCGTCACGGGGCCGAGGCGTATGGCAGATGGTGCTCGCGATGATCCTTGCGAGCCTGCTCTCGAACCAGGTGATCAAGCCGATCGTGGGCCGGGAGCGGCCCTTCACGGTGCCTGTCGCGAAGACCGGGGTTCGCGTCCTCGGCGAGCGTCCTGCCGGTTCGTCTTTCCCGTCGTCCGAAGCGGCTGTGGCGGTGGCCGGAGCCATCGGATTGTCGCGCGCGTGGCCTGCAGCGAACACGCTGGCGTGGGTGCTGGCGATACTCATCGCGTTCTCACGCGTGTACTTGGGGGTGCACTACCCGCTCGACGTCATCGCCGGCATGGCCGTCGGGGTCTTCGCGGGGTGGTTCGTCACTCGCGGCACGACGTGGGAGAGACCGATCCGTGACGAGGAACCCGAGGGCGCGGCAGTCTGACG
Organism: Vicinamibacterales bacterium; assembly: GCA_041947015.1. Taxonomy (GTDB): domain Bacteria; phylum Acidobacteriota; class Vicinamibacteria; order Vicinamibacterales; family Fen-181; genus JBHGBL01. The sequence continues at coordinate 90,305 of JBHGBL010000018.1, read as the reverse complement.
GAACTATGGGCTGAAGGATGCCGGCCGCGGGTCCTGCTTCCGAAGCGTTGGAGGCCAGTGACGTAGTGGCCTGTGGCCCGCGAGCGTGCTATATTTGTTGCGCTGCCTGAGCGCTCCGAGCGTGGCGAGGTAGCTCAGTTGGTAGAGCATACGACTGAAAATCGTAGTGTCGCCAGTTCGATTCTGGCCCTCGCCACCAATAATCCAAGCAATTAAAAGGACTTACAGGAAACGACGGAACGCCGTATCGGCGCTTCCGGCCCCGGGGTCACACCGACTTCGCCCGCCTGACGGGCGACTCGGCGCACATCGCGGCGAACCTCACCGCCTAACCCCAGGGCTTCTCGGCTGAGGCGCGCGAGATCATAGAGCGCTTCAAGTTCGCGGACCAGGTCGCGAAACTGGACGAGTCGAACCTGCTGTTCCTAGTGGTCTCGAGGTTCGCCGAGGTGGACCTTCATCCAGCGCGGGTGCCGAACCACCTATAGCGTCCATGAGCGAGAAGTCGCTCATCGTCCATGGGAGGAGCGTCCCCTCGGCGTAGCCCGAACCGCTGAGGAAGAACGGCGTCGCCGACAGGTCGATGACTCGGCTCAGGCCCAGCTTGCGATTAACCGCTTCAAGGCCGGAAATCCACAGCCGAGCAGCTTGCCTGTTCTTGTCCGCTTCTTGTTCTTGTTCCTTCTTCAGGTCCTCATCGCCTTCGCCCGGCTTCTCGCGGTAACAAACAGTGGTGCGCCTCGTCGTTGATCGCGAGGACGTTCTTCATCCCCATGAGGTCAGGCATCACCCGCTGGCTCATCTGGCCTTCTGTCTCCTCGGTGAGGAGTTCTTCACCGGACCGCCCTTTGAGCGGCGCCCGGCCACCGGCGGAAAGTTCGATGCGCTCTCGCAGCTTGAAGGCGTGGAAATTCGTGATGACTATCTTCGCCTTCTTCACGTCCTCCCGCATGTCGCTGGGAACCAGTTCCCGGCTGGCGTAGTAGGTGTCGGGGTCGTTCGGCTGGAGGACCCGCAGCCGGTCCCTGATCGTGATGCCAGGAGTTACGACGAGGAAGCCACGGGTGTAGTGCTTGCTGCCGGGCCGCCGCACGGCGTTGACCGTCTGCCAGGCGATGATCATCGCCATCACGGTCGTTTTCCCCGCCCCTGTCGCGAGCTTCACCGCAAGCCGCAACAACAGGGGGTTCGCGTCCTTTGTGGCCCGGGCGAGGTGATCGAGTAACCGCTTGCCGTTCTTGGAAGTCGGCGCAACCTCGGTGAGCCACATCAGCGTCTCGATTGCCTCGATCTGGCAGAAGAACGGACGGATGCCAGTGAACTGGTGATGTCTCCAATGCTGAAGAAGCCGGGCGGTTTCCGGCGTGACGCCCCACTGGTTGGGATTGGGCAATAAGCGCCAGGAGTCCACGATGCCGCGAACCTCGTTGATGATTGAGGTCGGGTCGTACTCCTGTTCCTTGCTCGAAAGCCCCTTCCCTTCGTCGAACACGAAGGCATCCTGCGAGGCATCCTTCTTCCGCTTGCGGGGCTTCGGGATCGGCGTGATGAGCGCCACCTTCCGACGTTCTTCCAAGACGTTCCGGGTGGGCTGGCCGTCATCGTCCAGTTCGCAGTGGCGGGAAGGCCGCAGGTATGGCGAGCTGATGATCGGGTGGTCGAAGAACGGGTTGGACATAGCTCCCTTGGCCTGCTTGCTGCCGGGACGAGTTCGGCCCGGCAGCATCGCGTGCCGCTGCGGCTCCCAAGGGCATGCCCAGCCGTTCAACAAGGTCGCTCGCCCTTGCGGACGCCCGCCGCGGGCGCCGACATTGTAACCGACGGGAACGGAGTTGCGGGCAGCTGGGGTCGCTCGACGTTCAGTCCTCCAGCGGCTTGACGAACTCATCGTCCGCGAGATCACTTCGGCGCTGGCCGGTTCGTGCCCTCGCTTAGACGGCGAATCCGTTCCGACTCAGTGGAGCCTGATCGCCGATGCGGGTTCCGAGAGCAGCGCCCAGACGCAGCTTCAGGCGTACGGCTCGCTCTTTGACCACACCCTTGTGCCTGCGCTCCGCTTCTCGGTTCTTACTGAGTGAACAGCAGCAACGTCCGATCACTTCTTCGGCGGAACGATGAGGGGCGGCTTTGAAGCGAACGGATTCCAGGGACTCTGGGAGCTAAAGCGGCTTCCGTAAGTCCCGAAAGGATTGTTGATGCTATCGGGCGAGTACCGGCTTCCGTACTTCCCGTACGGGTTGGAAACGGATTCGGGGTCGTACGGATTCGTGCTTAACTTCCCGAGATACTTGCCGTCCTGGCTGTACAACTCCGGAGTTCGGGTGGCGTACGGGTTCCTCGTACCATTTGCGCTATAACGACTGCCGTAGCGGCCGTATGGATTCGTCGGGCTCTCCGGAGCAAATCGACTGGCCGAACCGAACTGGTTCGATGTGGAATCGGGAAGGTATGGATTCGTACTCAGCCGCCCGATACTGGATGGCGTAGTGGTTCGCCGCGTCGGGACAGCCGGTCCCTGATCCTGAGCGAGTTCCCTGACTATGCGGTTGTAGTCTTGCAGACTGAGGTTCGGTATCTTTGCCTTAAGAGAGGAATACGGCACCAAAGCTCGAATTTCGGCCTCAGTGGCCGGCTTCTGTGCCTGCACGGGCACAACGACGAGGAGAAGCGCGACGACGAAGAGGACAGTCAATCGCTTCATTGATCACCTCTGCAGGGGATTGTGGGGGGTCTTCTCTTGTGGTTCAAGCTGTTTTTCGGGTACGTTCCACTTTGGCACACGAAGCCAGGCAGCGATACGACGTGGCTACAGTCGTTCTCGCACACGCAAGAAAGGGAAGGACCGTAGCCCCTCCCTAGGTGGATCAGAAACGAATACGGAGGCCGGCGCCCGCCTGGACGCCACCAAGCTTCACGTCTACCGGGTCGTCCACGGGCACGCGGCTATCCTCTACCGTCAACGTGCCGTGTGAGAACCGAGCGAATCCGCCGACCCCGACGTAGCGCGAGAAGAAGAACCCGATGTCGGCGCCTGCGTGCAGGCCCCACCCGGTCTCTTCTACCTCCACGGTATCGTAATCACTGATTTCGACGGCGTTAGCCCTGGTGAAGATTCCATAGACCTGCTCATACCTGACGTTGCTGACCGCATCGGCCTTGAGCCGGAAGTATGTCGGCCCTGCGAACAGCTTCATCACCAGTCGGTTCGAGCGGATAGGAGGAATCACTACGACCGAAAGGTTGACGCCGCCTTCCGTCCGCAGCAGCTTGTTCTCGGTGTCTTTGCTGTCCGAGGCGAAGGAGTCGTAGTAGAGAGGGTGCGGTATGCGGATGGAGAGACCAGCGGCATCTTCATGCGCGGTGCCCGTGAACGCGACACCTGCGCCGAAGAGCGGGGTGAACATCACGCCGCCGCCGAAGTCAAACGACGCACCACGCGGGAAGCTGTAGCTGACGCGATAGATCTCCATCTCTCCGGTTCCGTCTCCTTTGTTGTAGGCGGTTGAGAGCGTGTCTTGGCCCGCGCCGGCGGCACCCAGGTTGACATCAATCCACCCACGCTGACGCATGGTCTGGACGCCAGCCTCCTGCGCCAATGTTGACGGCGCGAACGAAACCAGGGCGACGAGCGTGACGAGGACGATGACGAAGCGTTGCATGGAACCCCTCCTTGAAGTTGCGAACGAGACGAAGGCACACCGAATCGTCTCTGCCACGCATCTTCGGGCAGGGGTATGACAGGGGAGGTCAAATCGATTTCAGCATTCTTGGTGATGGAGAGCCACGCCGGGAGGCGGCGTTCAGGCGAGAACGAGTTCAGGCTTGCGGAGCGCCGCATGGCCGGCAACGGAACGCCGGCCCTCGAAAAGTTCGTGGCTGCCCTCCACCTGGCTGTAGGCCGCGTTCTTCACCTTAACCCAGGAGGCGCGGCGGCCGTCAGTCAGATGGTGCCCTTCACCCACTTCCCCACCACGCCTTCGAGGTCGAGCGCGCACCCCTGTTTAGACAGGGCGATGCCCTAGCTCTCGACGTAGCCGTCGTAGAGCAACCGCGGCACGTCGGCGCGGGCCACCAGCGCGGCGAGCTTCTCCTTGCGCTTGAGCAGCGGCTGTGAGGTCACGCCGCGGGCTCCGACCCACAGCAAATCGAAAGCGACGAAGCACGGGTCCTGACGGCGGAACAGCAGTGCGTTGAACTGGCTGTGGCCGTCGTTGTCGAGGCAGGCGATTTCACCGTCGATGATGGCGCGCTCGACGGGCAGATCGGCGAGGGCGGCGGCCAGGCGACCGAACTGTTTGAACAGGTGACCGCGGCGGAAACATGGACGGCAGTGGCCGTCCTCGATGAACGCTAGCGCACGGAAGCCGTCGTGCTTCAGTTACAACACCCCGACGCCGAGGAGGGCGCCTGCCACCGCACTCAGCGAGCTTCACTGAATCGCCCGTGTCGCCGTGCGCGAGCAGGCTCTGAATCGTTTCCAGAAACTCACCGACACCGTCGTCCAACGTGAACTTGCCCTCTAGGCCCAGGATTGTCACGGCACCATCGCGACGTTGCTCCTTTCTTATCACTAGCCTCCGTCGGCTGTGGCTCCGCCCCGCCCTTCAGGCCGCCTCCTGCCTCACGATGCTCGCCCCGCACACGAGGGTCGCGGAGACTATACTCCACGGGGCCTGCGAATCAGTTCGGACTGAAGCGCCCAACCCTGCCGTCAGGCCGCAGGCACGGACGCCCGGCTACGGTGCAGATGCGAAGGCTCCTCAAAACCTCCAATCCCGTTGGGGGACGCCAAATTGCTGGGTAAGATTCCGACGACTACAGGTTCGATCGTTCCCGCCCCGCTGAACTCGTACAACCTACCCCGTTCGTCCTCGCCCGGAACGAAGGTCAAGGTCGTCTATCGCTGACCGCAGTCTGGTCAGTATCAACCTGCCGTCTTCGGCAAGCGGCGCCTCGAGGGAGGCGATGCGCGCTCGCCCACTTGGTGCGGGCCCGGAAGGCCGCGGCCCTCAGCCGGCCATGCGGAGCCGGCAACGCCGAACGACGGCTACTTGCGGGCGAAGACTATCGGGTGGTGGTCCGTGGCGTCGCGGAAGATGCGGATGAGCTCCATGCCGAGGGCCTCGGAGACGAGCGGCCCTTTCTTGCCGAAACCGAGCGCTTCGACAAACGCCCTTCCCATCTTCTCGAGAGCGCGGACGGGCCGCTTCATCGCGGCCGCACGCTCCCACGCCCGCCACTTTCCAAGGTCAGCTTCGAACCAGGGCACGATGTGCGCGAGCGGCTTGACCCGTACTTGCGAGAAGCCGGCTCGGACGCACTCCTCGACGAACGGCTGCACGAGCACGTCCTCCTCGAGGACGCCGGCCGCGCCCACCGCGGCACGAGAGGCTTCCGACTCCGAGTGGCCGCGCCCCGGCTCCGAGAAGAACACAGCGCCACCGGGCCGCAGGACGCGCCAGACCTCGCAGAGCATCCGCCGCCTGTCAGGCACATGGTGGAGCGCGTTCAGACAAACGGCCTTGTCGACGCTCGCGCCGGCGAGCGGGAGCTGCTCGAGGTCGCCGGCCACGAGGCGAGCCGGCCCGGGCAGACGCTCGCGACCGATGCGCAGCATATCGATGGCGATGTCGACGCTGATGGTCTCCACGTTCAGCCGCTGGAGCCACTCAGAGCACCAGCAGCTGCCCGCACCGAGGTCGAGCACGCGTTCGCCCGGGCGCGGTTCGAGGCAGGCGAGCATCGCGGCAAAGTCCTGCACGAGACGCGACGCCTCCCGGACGTCATCGTGCCCGGGAGTGGAGAACGGCTTGACCCACTCCCAACGCTCGGAACCGGCCCGAATCACGTACTCGCGCTCGCTCTGCTTCGTGTCTTGCGGCATCGAATCGCTCTTGATTCTACCCCGTTCCTCCGCACATCCCTCGACACGCTCCCCGCACAGAGGCCATGGCGCGCCGACCTCGGGCGGAGGAAACGGACGTGCAATCCTCAGCGCGGTTCGGTCCGCGTGGAGACGCCGCCAACATCTCGACACCAGCGCCGCAGGCGAGCGCTGACCGTCATCGCTGGAAAACCAGCCACGCAACTACCGCAAGCAGCAAGCCGAGGATCGAGTCGATCGCGTAGTGGTAGCGGCCGATCACCGAGCCGGCGGCTACGCTGAATGCGAGCCACGTGAAGACAGCGCCGGCCACCGGTGAAACCTCTGCAACGACCAGTGCAGATGCCAGGGCGCCGGCAGCGTGCCCGCTCGGCAGCGTGTTCACCTGGATGCTGCCCCGATCGAGGACGAACAGGTTGACCCTCCTCAGCAGAATCCTGGCGTCCGCAGGCTTGCCACGTACCTCCCCTTTCGCTCGCGGCGGCCTTGTCGTGAAAAGAACCAGCGTCGAGTACGACCCGTAACAGGCAGCGAGCACTACCGTCCAGAAGTGGTCCGCCAGCCCCCCCTCGCCGAACGCGACGATCGCTAGAAGCGCCACTGGGACGAGGGCGTAGACGAACAGGTACGCACCTTCGAGGTACTCGAGCACGAGACGCGGAACCGTCGCGCCGAGATCACGTGTGCCGTCGAGCCCGAGCCGGCGATCGAACCTCTCCAGCCGCTCTTCGAGCCGCCGCGAGGGCGGATGACGGAACAGGCCCGACAGCCAGTAGCCCGTGAGTAGGTAGACGCCAGGCAGCCAATCCCGGAAACCGTTCACCACCGCCGTCTGTGGCACGCTTGCGGCGAGGCCGATGGAAGCAGCTACGCCGATTGCCGGAACGAGCATGGTACGCACGTGGCGGGGCGGGAGGCGCCGGGCAATCGCGCACGTCAGGAGCCAGGCGAGGTATCCGAGAACGATCCACTCCGAGGTTCGCATCATGCAGACGACAGCGTAGCACCCGACGCCTCCCGCCGCGACAAGCACGCCGACCGATGTGCTCGGGGCCGGCTGTCGCCTCGACCGCACCTTCCCGCAGCTTTCAGGAGCGCAACTCACCGCGCGCACCCGTCGAGGACCGTGTAACTGCCCGTACCTCGGGCCTCGACCCAGGCCTCACCGCTCAGTCCTGCTCGGGCTCGGGTCGGAACGCCAGTCGTTCGCCGACGAAGACCTTCCCCTCACCCTGCTCTCTGACCAGCCGTTCGAAGTGCGAAACGATCCGGTCGCGCTGCTGGAGCAGCGGCCCGACGCCGAACTGGAGGTACCGGCCTATCCGCTCGTTCAGCGTCTTCTTGTCCAGGCGCCTCACGCGCTCGAGGAACTCCCGGTCAATCTTCGTCATGTCGTAGCGCATCCGCGAGATCCGCCCGTCGAAGGACCGCGAATGGTCTATCAGGATGATGTTCCACGCCGGGTCGATGAGAACATTGCGGGGGTTTCGGTCGGTGTTGACGATAAGGTTGTCGAAAACCCGCATCCTGTAGATCTGGCGATTCCAGGCGTCCTGATCCGGGACTGGCTTCCCCTCGACATTCTTGAGCGACCGCGTGTTCTCGACCCAGAGCTGTACCGAGCGGAGTTCATTGTCGATCCGCCGCTCCACGGTCGGCGGCACCATATCCAGTCCCAGAATCCTGTCGAGCTCGTAAGCGGCGATTTCGGCCCGGTAGCTGTCGAGGTACGGCGCCATCGGCCCTTCGTTGACCGCCTTGACGATGCCGCTCTGCGCGAGGCTGCCGGCGGCGAAGAACGCGCGCCTTGGCCGGGTGACGCCGGTGCCGATGTCTTCGATGCGGTCGATGGGAGCCGTTCGCAGAGCCTGCTCGAACTCGGCGTGCCGCCCGATCCAGATCTTCGAGGAGGCTTGCGCCTGGGACGGCGTCGCCCGCTCCGTCGTCGCCTGGGCCAAGGGCGCCCGGGCGGAAGATCCGCGGTCTGATAGCGTCGGTCCGGCAACCACGAAACCTCCGACCATGGCGAGCAGGAAGAGGAGAGGACGGATTTTGCCCATGCGTTTCCCTCCTCGCGAATGATACGCGAGAAGCAGCAGGCGGCGCTGGCTCCAGTGTCCGGCCGTGGGGTCAGCGGCCGCCAGCTCGGGGATTTCCGCTCTGCGCGCGCTTTCGACTCTCCGTATGGCCTCAGGGGATTGAGCTCCGAGTTCTCGTCGACCGGCTCGTCGCCTGCGCGCCGTAGAGCCCGCGCCGACCGAGGTGGGCTCTCCCCAAGGGCTAGTGTTGACGTAGGCGGCGTTTCGCTCGAGCACATCCACGATGGCGAGCAGCTTCGAAAGCGTGTCCTGCATCGCCTCAGGCTGGACGAGGTCCAGGTTGTCACAGGTCGGATAGCGCCTCCGCCGGATCGATCCGTGAGGCACGCCGCGCGGGGACGAAGCATGCCGCCAACCCGACTGCTGCCAGGACCGCGGTGGAGATTGAGAGCACGCCAGGGTCCCAAGGCCCGACGCCGTACAGTTGGGCGGCAATCGCACGGCCGGCGACGAGCGTGCCCGCGAGGCCCGCAACCGCACCGACCGCGAGGAGGGTCAATCCCTCGCGCATGATCAGCGCGAAGACGCCGGCGCCGTCGCTGCCAAGGGCCAACCGAATGCCGATCTCACGCCTCCTGAGCGCGATCTGGTAGGCCAAGACGCCGTAGAGACCGATTGCAGCCAACAGCAGCGCAATCCCACCGAAGACGACCGACAGCACCATCGGGGTCCGCCGTCCGGCCACTGCCCTGTCGCGGCGCTCCTCCATGGTGCTCACGCCGTAGACCGGCATCTCGGGATCGAGCGCTGCAACCTCGCGGCGTATGGCGGAGGTGAGGCCGGAGGGTCCGAGTCGCCCGCGGACGGCCAGCGTGAGCGTGCCAGACGGCTGCTGCGCCGACGCGAAGTAGGCCGACGCCAGCCGCTCCTCATCGGTCATGCCGCGCATCCTGACTGCACCGACCACGCCGACCACGGTGAGCCATCGGACGTCGGGTCCCGGGCTGAGGTCGGGGGTTTCAGGACGGTACATGCGCTTGCCTATCGGATCCTGGCCCGGCCAGAACCGGCGCGCGAGGCGATCGTCCACGATGATCACCGGCAGTGCCTTCTCCGTGTCCCGCTCCTCGAAGAACCGCCCGCGGACCAGTGGGATGCCCATCGCTTCGAAGTACCCCGGGCTCACCGTGGACTGGTAGACCGTGATGACCGGCTTTCCCGGCTCGACCCGCTGGCCCTCTGCCAGCATCACACCGTCGCTCGTCGATCCGCCAAGCGGGATCGTGTCGGTGGTCCCGGCGGCGATGACCTCCGCGATCGACCGCACCCGCTCGAGCAGGCGTTCTTCGAACGCCCGGCGGGCGGCGGCGTCAGGGTATCGCGCAGACGGCAGGTTCACGGTGCCGGTCCACACTTCTCCGAGCCTGAAGCCGGGATCGATCGCGAGAACGTTCCGAAAGCTTCGAAGAAGGAGCCCTGAACCGGCGACGAGGATGAGGGCGAGCATCACCTGGGAGGCGACCAGAGCCCGGCGAATGCGCTGCGCGCCCCTGCTTGCCGTTCCCGAACGGCTCTCATCCCGTAAGGCCTGCGCGATGGCCTGCCCGCGAAGTCCCGCAAGCGGCACAGCGCCTACCAGAAGTCCCACGGCCAGCGCGAGGCCCAGAGTGTAGGCGACCGCAGCGCCGTCCAGAGACACTGGGGCGACGCGGGTGAGCCTCTCGAGGTCCAGCACCGACAGGGCGCGGAGCGCCCAGTAGCCGGCCAGCAGGCCGGCGCCTGCGCCGAATGCGGTGATGACGGCATTCTCGGTGAACACCTGGCGCGCGATGCGCCACCTGCCGGCGCCAAGGGCCTGGCGCGTTGCGACCTCTACGCGCCGCCCGCTTGCCCGGACCAGCGCCAGATTGGCGACGTTGACCGCGCCGATGAGCAGCAGAAACACCGCGGCGGCCCACAGGAGCGAAAGCGAACCCTTCACATCCCGCACCAGGAAGTCGTGCAGCCCGACAACGACCGAGTGGAAGCCGACGTCGATGAGGCCCGCCTTGATGCCGGGCGTCTCGTCCAGGCTCCTCACGTTCAGAGCGTCCACGACCTGCTGAGCGCGCTCGAGTGTTACGTCTCGGCGCAGCCGTGCAATGGTCGTCATCGAGTTGCTGTGCCGGGCGTCGGCGCTCTTCTGCTCGGGCGTGAAGCGGAGAGGGACCCAGGCTGCAACCTCGGTATTCCAGAACTGGAAGCCTTCCGGCATCACCCCGATCACCGTGTAGGGCCTTCCGCTCAGCTGAATTGCCTGGCCGATCATGTCCGCCCGGCCTCCGGAAAGTCTTTTCCAGAGCGCGTCGCTGAGCACTACCACCTGCCCGCGGCCCACCTCCCCGTCCTCCTCGGACATCAACCGGCCGGCCTGGGCCTCCACCTTCAGCACGCGGAACAACGACGGCGTCGCCCGCATCGCGATGATGCGCTCCGCTTCGGCCTGACCTCCCAGAGTCAGCCCCGTCGTGTTGAACGCGCCGACCTCTTCGAACACGTCGGTGGCCGACCGGCGGTCGTAGTAGTCCGGCACTCCGGTCGAGCCGTATACGACTCCCGCCTTCGGGTAGGAGTTGTAGATGTGGACGAGGCGGTCGGGCTCCGCGAACGGGAGCGGCCTGAGAACCACGCCGTTGACCACGCAGAAGATCGCCACGTTCGCCCCGACGCACACGGCAAGCGTGAGCACCGCTGTCAATGAGAGCGTCTTCTGCCTCCAGAGGACGCGGAGGCCGAAGCGCAGGTCCTGGAGGAGATCATCCATCGGTCTGCTCTCCCAGGCACGTGCGGGAACATTCGAGCAAACGCACCTGGTGAGTTAAACGGATGTTCAGGCCTGATGGTTCCCGCGGAGGCTTTGGAGCCGCAATCGAAGGAGCAGGAGCGGCCGCGGCCACACCGGTTGCTGCCGTCCACACGCGCCTGCAACCTCGCAAGACGCGCCAACGAGGCACCGTTCTCGCCTCTGCCGTGCCAGCTCGTGCCCTTCGACCTCTATTGAACTACAATCCCGTCGCGCTCTGAACGCCCGTGCCTCACGACGGCGGCTCGCCTTCGGGTGCTGGGCGCCGGCACTGATTCGAGCCAGGAGGCTGAAATATGAAGACTATTTCCTGGGATCGCAGGCGATTCATTGGGACCGTGGGCGCCGCACTCGGGGCTGCCCCGGCGGCGTTCGACCCGAGGTTTCTGCCGCGCGTCGAGGCGGCGACGCAATCCGTCGCAGGCCGATCACCGGAGGATGTCGCCAGGGACGAGTTCTACTGGCGCGAGATCCAGCTCGCCTTCAAGCTCGACCGCACTCTCATAAACCTGAACAACGGCTTCACGTGCCCCATGCCCCGCGTGGCCCTCGATTCTGTCTTCCGCTACATGGAAATGATCAACATGCTCCCGGTCCACTACCAGGGCATGGTGGCGGCCAACGCGGAAACGCTTCGCCGGCGTATGGCCAACGAATTCGGCTGCGCCCGCGAGGAGATGGCGCTCACGCGCGGGGCGAGCGAGGCACTGCAGATCGTTCAGAACGGCATCGACCTGAAGGCCGGCGACGAGGTCATCACGACCGAGCAGGACTACCCGCGGATGCTCACGACGTGGGACCAGCGAATGCGGCGCGAGGGCATAAAGGTGACACGCCTGCAGTTCCCCGTGCCCGCAACGCAGGACTACCTCTACAACATGTTCGAGAAGGCCATCACGCCGCGAACGAAGGTCTTCCACTTCTGCCACATCACGAACCTCACGGCGCAGCTCTTCCCGGTCCAGCGTCTCTCGCGCCTCGCCCGTTCCAAGGGCATCGTCACGATCGTCGACGGCGCCCACGCGCTCGGACACTTCCCCTTCAAGCTGCGCGACCTCGAGTGCGACGCCTACGGAGTGAGCCTGCACAAGTGGCTGCTCGCCCCGCTCGGGAACGGCTGCCTCTATGTACGCAAGGAGATGATCCCGAGATTCTGGCCGCTCCAGGCCGCACCCGAGCAGCAGGACGATGACATCAGGAAGTTCGAGGCGATAGGGACGCATCCGTGGGCGATACGCGCGGCCCTCGGCGAGTCACTGGCCTTCCACCAGGCGATTGGAGCGGAGCGCAAGGCCGCGCGCCTGCGCTACCTGACGCTTCGCTGGGCGAATGCGCTGAAGGTCCATCCCAGGATCAAGATCCTCTCGGACCTGAGCGACCCGCCGCAGACGTGGGGCGTGGCCGCGGTGACCATCGAGGGCATGGACGTCCGGGCGCTTGCCAGTTTCATGCGCAACAAATACCGGATCATCGTCGTGCCGCTCGTCGGCGGCGCGCCGCCGAACTCGGTTTTCGACTACCAGGCGCTGAGGGTGTCGCCGAACGTCTACACCACACTCGAAGAGATCGACACCTTCGTCGAAGCCATGGAGGACGCCCTGAAGAACGGCATCCCGGAGGCACCGGGCCCGGAGCCGGTGGAGGCGTACCCCGCGGATTTCACAGTGTGAATGGTGCCGGAAGCCGCCGCCATCACGGGATGCCGTAATCCGCAGCAGAGGCCGAAGTCGGGCGGGCTCAGGCCGTTGTGCTGTGCCTGCGTCCGCACGTCTCGGCCCGCAGGGGTGTGCCCAACGTGATGCGGGCCGCGGCGCGACGGCGGAAACTCGGTCAAGGAGCGAGGCGATGATGAAGCGTGATCCGAAGACTGTCGTTGCCGCTCTGGCCGTCCTGATCCTCTCGGCGGCCGTGCTCGTGGCTGCAGGTGCCGACCTGGCACCCGAAGCGGTGCGGTGTCCGGCCGCAGGCACCCGGCAGGCGGCCTCGGCCGGGCAGCCGGTATACAAGGTGACGTTTCCTTTCCAGGCAGGCGGCAGGAAATTTCCGTCCGGCGAGTATTCGGTGCTAATGCCTGCCGAGGGCGCGAATGCAATTACGCTGAAACAGGAGGCGACCGGCAAGGAGTTCCAGGTGCCGTTCACGGACCGGCTGCCGCAGCCCTCGCCGCCAGTCACCGAGCCCAAGATCGTCTTCGACGAGGTGGGCGATTTCGCGCCGTCCTACACCGAGTACATCACGGTCTACATCCTCTCCGAGGTCTGGTTCCCGGGCCAGGACGGCTTCCGGACGCACACGACGAAGGGCGCGCACAATACAAAGACCGCCGCTCCGATCAAGCGGTAATCTCGCGCTTCGGGTCGAGGTGACGCGTGTACCTGCCACGCGAACTTCCCCGACGCTGCCTTCCACCGTGGCGCCGCGTCCGTAGACCACCTTGGTGCCTTCGTGGCCCCGTGATCAGGCGCGCGCACGTTCAGCAGCGCTCGACCGCGCCCCCGGCGTGCCTGCGGCTCGCCTCGACACGAGCTTGACAAGACCTGTCAGGCGGCGTAAATGTACCCGCAGAACGTGCTTCTTCGACCAGGAGGTTCCGATGAGCGAACCACCGGGTGTCGAGCGCGCAACGGTCGCCGGCTAGCCGGCGGGCGCTGCGCGGTCAGCAAGAAGGCGCCGACAAGCAACCAACCCAGGTCCGGGCTCTCGCCCGGACGGCGTGCGATACACGCGTTCGACCGCGCCCGGCTCTCAGGCTCCCGCCTGGGACCGGGCGCTTTTGCTTTGTCCCGCCAAGACGGGCTCCCTTTGAAGCAGCCGTCAGCCTTGTCCAGGTAAGTCTCCGAGAGCCTTTCCGACCACGCTTCCTCGTAACCTCTCGCCCGGCTGCCCGCCCCGTCCTACAATGCTCCTCATGCACGAAGACAGGCCCTCGCCCTCATCCTCTTCGTATCGTCCGCCGGAATCGCCGTCACGCTCGCGCAGGCCCGGCAGCAGGCGCGGCTCCTCTGCTTCCATGCGACTGACGGCGAGCAGATCGTCTTCACGTGTGCCGGCGACCTCTACTGCGTCCAGTCAACCGGAGGAACGGCTGGCGCCCTCGCCGCCGCACCCGATCGAGAAGTAAACGATCGAAGGTCGAAGGTCGATGCCGAAGGTCGAAGGCAGATCGTCAAGGGAGGCGTCCGACTCGCCCCTCAGGCGCGAGCCCCTCTACAGGACTGTGTTCGGTGCCGCCTACCTCGGTGACGCGCTCGACGTCATGCGCGGGATCCCTGATGCGAGTGTGAAGCTCGTTTTCACGTCGCCGCCGTTCGCTCTGAAGCGGAAGAAGGAATACGGCAACGTCGAGGCGGCGAAGTACGTCGAATGGCTGATGCCTTTCGCCGCCGAAATCCGGCGGCTGCTGAGAGACGACGGGTCGTTCGTCCTCGACCTCGGTGGAACCTGGAACAGGGGCATGCCAACCAGATCCCTCTACCACTACGAGGTTGCGCTCGCGCTGACGCGCGAGCTCTTCCACCTCGCCCAGGAGTTCTACTGGTACAACCCGTCCAAGCTGCCGAGCCCGGCCGAATGGGTGACCGTGCGCCGCATCCGCGTGAAGGACGCGGTCAACACGGTCTGGTGGTTCTCGAAGACACCGAACCCCGACGCGGACAACCGCCGGGTTCTCACCGCCTACAGCGAGTCGATGGAGAGGCTGCTCGAAAACGGGTACAAGGCGAAGCAGCGGCCGTCAGGGTGGGACATTTCCGAGAACTTCTCGCGGCGGCACGAAGGAGCGATCCCGCCCAACCTGCTGCAGATTGCCAACACCGAGTCCAACGGGCACTACCAGCGCGCGTGCCGCGCGGCCGGGCTGAAGGTGCACCCGGCCCGCTTTCCCTACGGTTTGCCCGAGTTCTTCGTCCGCTTCCTGACTCGACCCGGCGACATGGTGCTGGACTGCTTCGCCGGCTCCAACGTCACGGGCAAGGTATGCGAGGACCTCGAGCGCAGGTGGATTGCCTGCGACCTCTCGGCGGAGTACCTGGCCGGGTCGCGTTTCCGATTCGAACCTGCATCCTGCCCTGGATGACTTGCTCGAGGGGCTCGCGGCTGGCAGCGTTTCCCGAAACACTTCCGGCGCCGGGTTCCTCGGGTCCTAGCGCGAGCGCTCCACCTCGCGTACGGCCTCGGCGAACACATCGACTCCCCTGAGCGCCAGCTCGCGCGTGATGACCAGCGGCGGCAGGAAGCGCGCGACGTTCGAATAGTGGCCGCCGATCTCGAAGAGCACGCCGCGGCGATGGCACGCGGTGCGCACCGCGGAAGCCAGGCCAGGCGCCGGCTCCTTCGTCGCCCGGTCCGTCACGAACTCCACCCCAAGCATCAGGCCCGCTCCCCTGACGTCGCCGACGATCTCGCTTTCCGCGTGTACGGGAGCAAGCGCCGACAGCATGTCGCGCCCGACGGAGGCCGCGTGGCCGGCCAAATCCCGCGTCACCATGAAGTCGATCGCCGCGGCACCCGCCGCGTACGCGGCCACGTTGCCGCGGAATGTGCCGATGTGGAGGCCGGGCGGCATCGTGTTGAACTTCTCGCGGTAGGCTATGCCTGAGATCGGCAGCCCGATCCCGCCGAGCGCCTTGCTCATCGTGACGACGTCCGGCACCACCCCGCTGTGCTCGAAGGCGAACATCTTCCCTGTGCGGCAGAAGCCAGCCTGTATCTCGTCTGCGACCAGCACCGCCCCGTGCCGGTCGCAGGCCTCCCGCACACGCGCCATGAACTGCAGCGGGGGAACGATCGAACCTCCTTCGCCCTGGATTGGCTCGACGATCACGGCCGCGGGCTCGCTGACGCCGGAGTGCGGGTCGTCCAGCATCCGATCGAGGTAGCCGGCACATTCGAGCGAGCAGTCTTCCCGGGTTCGGCCGAACGCGCACCGGTAACAGTAGGGATAGGGGGCGAAGTGCACGTCGGGCAAGAGCGCCCCCAGACCTGCCTTGAACGACCGGCCGCTCGACAGCGACAGGGCACCGGCCGTCATCCCGTGGTAAGAGCCTTCGAACGCGACAACTGACTGGCGGCGGGTGTTGAACTTCGCAATCTTGATCGCCAATTCGACCGCGTCCGACCCGGTCGGACCGCCGAAGAAGAGTCGGCCGAGCTCCGACGGCAGCACAGAGAGCAACCGCTCGACCAGCGACCGCCGCGCCGGGTTCGGCAGGTCCAGCGCGTGCGTCAGCTGCCGAAGTTGCGCGATTGCGGCCTCGGTCACCTCGGGGTTGCCGTGGCCCACCGCCATCACGCCGGCACCGCCGAAGAAATCTATGTAGAGATTGCCGTCCACGTCCTCTACGGTCGCGCCCCTGGCTCGCTGAACAGCCATCGGGAGGCCTCGCGGGTACGAGACGGCCGAACCCTCATGTTCGCGCTGGAACTCGAGGAGCTCTCTCGAACCGGGCCCGGGAGGCGCTACCAGAATGGACGGAGCGCCTTCGAAGGACAGGGCGGCAAAGTCGCGCTCGTTCATGCCGCCGAACTATATCTCAGGTCCAGGGTGGTATGCCGCTGCGCGCACTCGTTCGTCATGAAGTCACGCGCGTGTGCCCGTGCACCGGGGCGGTAGGGGGAAGCCGGGTGCAGGCCGGCTGTTCCTTCCTGGCGGCCCAGCAGCGCAGCGGCAGAGCTGAGGGCCCTCTGCCGCCGCGCCTGTCAACCGACAGCCAGCAGAGGCCGCGCCGTGTCTGGGACCGGGGACGGGTCGAGGAGCCCGGGCTGGTGGCGCATCCGGCGGGCAGCCACATTCAGAGCCCGGGCGGAGTGGAACCAGGCGGTCGGACGTTCATGATCTGCAGGCGCGTCTTGAGGCGATCGCGCGCCGCGCACTCGCGCAGATTGCCCGCCTCGCAGCCGGCCTCGTAGACGGCGAGTGCTTTCTTGTTGTAGGAAGCTGCACGCACCGGGTCGGGAACGACTGCCGTTCCCTCGGTGTATAGATTCGCAAGCGCCAGGCACGAGTCCACATAGTCGGTGGAGCACGCCTCGTCGTAGAGCTCGACCGCCCTGGGAAGGTTGGCCGTAACTCCTTCGCCGATCTCGTATGCTGCGGCCAGATAATGGCAGCCTGCCGGCAGCCCCGACGCGCAGGCTCGATCGTAGAGCCTCGCGCCGGCCTCCGGGTCCCCGGCCGACGCGTAGAACAGCCCCAGGTTCACGCACCCGGCCATGCTGTTCCCGTTGCAGGCCTTCTCGTACAGTTCGGCGATCTGCTTCGGACTCACCTCGAAGCCGGGCACCTCGTCGTAGAGCTCGCCAAGAGCGTTGCAGATCTCCGCGTCGCCGCCATCGCAGACCTTTCTGTAGAGTTCGGCGCCACGGGCGAGGTTCCTCTCGACGCCGTGGCCGTTGAGGTACATTTCAGCAAGCGTCCGGCATTTCTGAAGGTCGCCGGACATGCATCGGAGGTTCAGTCTGGACGACTCGGAGCACGCGCCCAAGGCGAGCGAGCAGGAAACGGCGAAGAGCGCCGCCGATGAGAAGGGCCACCCCGCAGAACCCGACATCCCGCGACCTCCTCCGGGGGATACTATACACGCATCGGTCCGCGGCAACTCTCCTGACCCGAGCCTGCGCGGCGCCACAGGCCAGGGACAGATGTGCCCGGCGTGACCCGCCTTACTGCAAAGGCACACCGAAGCGCTGCACCAGGCGCTCGACCTCGTGCCTTAGCGCCGCGAACGACGGGATGACGAAGAGCAGATCCTGCATGCGTGACGCGTCGTAGTCCGTTTCGATGACCTCCTCAGTTGCGAACGGCCGGCGCTCGACGCTCGACGACAGCGAGTTG
Source organism: Vicinamibacterales bacterium (assembly GCA_041947015.1). Classification (GTDB taxonomy): domain Bacteria; phylum Acidobacteriota; class Vicinamibacteria; order Vicinamibacterales; family Fen-181; genus JBHGBL01. The sequence continues at coordinate 72,708 of JBHGBL010000018.1, read as the reverse complement.
GGAATCTCCCCCATCGACGAGAGGATTCCGGCCCCGAAGACCTTCGTCTCACCGTCTTCCTCGATCAACCCGAATTCGATCGAGAACCAGCTCAGGCGCTTCAGCGCGAGCACCTTGTCGCCGTCCGGAACGGTGACGGCGGCGCGGCCGATGAGCGTGAGCAGCGCTGCGTAGTCAGGGTTGGTGAGCGGCGGCACGTGCCCGAGACAGTCGTGAATCATGTCGGGCTCGGGTGTGAATTCGGGCTTCGAGCCGTGCCTCGTGAACTGCGTCACGGGAAAGCCGCGTTTCGCGATGTAGCTGTAGAACGTCCGGTACGCAATGGGACCCTCCGCCGGCACGAGGTGCATGCCGTTCATCATTTCCAGGCGGGCGCTCAGCTCGCGGAGCTGCGGGATCCTGTCCTCGCTGATACGCAGCTCGTCCTTGGCGTGAAGGTAGATCCGGCTGGCGTGGCGCCGGTGCAGCGCGTCCAGTCTCGGCGTCACCTCGCGCCAGATGCGCTCTTCCTCGTCGTTGTAGTCGATCCAGGGCGGAGGCTCGCCAGCGAGCCTGCTGGCGCGGCAGATAGCGAAAAGCTCGCGGCGTCGCTGGACATACTGCTCGTCGCCGAGTCCTGGGTGGCCCGGCTCGAGTTCCAGCTCCGTCAAGTCCCGCGGGTTGTAGTAGATATCGTTGTCAGCTGCGCGCTGCGGCTGGACCGACGCCTGGCTCTGGGCGGCTGCGGAAGCGGGGGACTGCTGTTCCATCGCGACACCTCCACGTCCTCGTCCTCGCGCTCGATTGGCTGGTCTCTCTTGCCCCAGAGACGAGGATAACCCGAAACGGGAGGGCCACGCGACGAGACTGAGCCAGAGAGGACCGAGGACCTTGGGTCGGGGAGCCCGGAACCTATGACGTGCCGAGCATTGCCTCGAGCGCCGCACGCGCGTCCTCCTGTACGCGCCGCAGGTGGTCCGGCCCGAGAAAACTCTCGGTGTAGAGCTTGAGGAGATTCTCGGTGCCCGACGGCCGCGCGGCGAACCACGCGTTCTTCGTGAGCACCTTGATGCCGCCGATGGCCTGGCCGTTGCCGGGTGCCGTCGTCAGAACCGCCGCCACTTTCTCGCCGCCCAGTTCGGAAATTCTGACGTTCTCGGCCGCGATGCCGCCGAGCGCGCTGCGGGCTGCCTCGCCCGCCGGCATGTCGATCCGCTCGTAGGCGGGGGAGCCCAGGTCCGCGGTCAGCGCCGAGTACGTCTCGGCCGGGTCGCGCCCTGTCTTGGCGCGCATCTCCGCCGCGAGAAGCCCCATGATGATGCCGTCCTTCTCGGTGGTCCACACCGTGCCGTCGCGGCGGAGGAAAGAAGCGCCTGCGCTCTCCTCGCCGCCGAAGCCGAACGACCCGTCGAGCAGCCCGTCTACGAACCACTTGAACCCGACGGGAACCTCGACGAGCTTCCGGCCAAGCCGCGCGGCGACACGGTCGATGATGCTGCTGCTCACGACGGTCTTCCCCACTGCCGCCTCGGACTTCCACGACGGCCTGTTGCGGAAGAGAAAATCGATTGCGGCTGCCAGGTAGTGGTTCGGGTTCATCAGCCCGCCTGCCGGCGTGACGATGCCATGACGGTCGTGGTCAGTGTCGGCTGCCCACGCGACGTCGTAGCGATCCTTGAGCTCGATGAGGCCGGCCATCGCGTGCGGCGACGAACAATCCATCCTGATGCGTCCGTCCCAGTCGAGGCGCATGAGGCGGAACGTGGGATCGAGGCCCGGGTTGACGATCGCGAGGTCGATGCCGTACTGCTCCGCGATGCGCGACCAGTAGCGGACACCTGCGCCGCCGAGCGGGTCGACCGCCAGGCGGAGACCGGCGGACCTTATTGTCTCCATGTCTACGACCGATGCGAGGTCGCCGACGTATGCCCCGAGGTAGTCGTACCTGTGCGTGGTCCCGGCATCGAGCGCCCTCGCGTACGCCATCGGCCACACGCCGTCCATCTGCGATGCAATCAGGCGGTTTGCCTCGGTTTCGATCCACTTCGTCGTCGAGGTGTTCGCCGGTCCTCCGCTCGGCGGGTTGTACTTGAGCCCGCCGTCCTCCGGCGGATTGTGTGACGGCGTGATCACGATGCCATCGGCGAGATGATCGCGCCGGCCGCGGTTGTACGTGAGGATCGCATGCGATACAGCCGGCGTCGGCGTGGGCCCGTCGTCCTTGTCCAGCATGACGTCAACGTTATTGGCCGCGAGGACCCTCAGCGCTGAAGCCTTCGCCGGCTCCGACAGCGCGTGTGTGTCCGCGCCCAGGAAGAGCGGCCCGTCCACCCGGCGTTCGGCCCGATATCGGCAGATGGCGTGCGTGATGGCGAGGACGTGCGTCTCGTTGAACGAGCGCGTCAGCGCCGATCCCCTGTGGCCGGATGTCCCGAAGGCGACTCGCTGAGACGGTTCCGCCGGGTCGGGACGTTCCAGGAAGAAGGCCGTCACGAGCCGGGGGATGTCTGCGAGCTGTGACGAGGGCACGGGCTGGCCGGCAAGAGGGTGGACGGACATGTGCGCACCTGTGTTAGCAGCGATCAGCGGTCAGCTATCAGCGATCAGCGGTCAGCTATCAGCGATCAGCGGTCAGCTATCAGCAATGAGCGGTGAGTGCGTCCGCTCTCGTTCGACCACCGATACTCCGCCTGCAGCCGGGGCCGCCTCCACGGATCTGTGTCCTGCGGCATGCGGACGTGAATTCACCCGCCTTCACCGCTCCTCCAACATCCCGTCGATCGCCCGCAGCGCCGCCAGAGCGCCGGCCCGCAACGATATCCCCCGGGGACGACAACCTTCCCCTGGCTCGAACGGAGTCTCCGGCTCTCGAGGGTTGATCCTGACGAGCGTTCCGCCGAACCGCGCCGCCACCGACTCGCTGAAGCCGCGCACGGTCGCGAGCGCGGCTCCGGCTCCGCACTCGATGATCGCGATACGGCCGGAAATCGAGCGCAGCCAGCCTTCGAGGCGCGATTCCTGAATCTCGGAGCGCGATCCGTCCCACTCCGAGTCCCAGAACATCAGGATATTCGGTCGAGCCATCCCGTCGCAGCCGGGGCACCATGGGTAGGGCTCCGCCGCGCGGATCGTCTCCTCGTCCACCCGGACCTCGTACGGGTCGGCCGGGAACAGGCCGCGCCCGCAGTGGTCGAGGCACTGCAACACGTGAATCGATCCGTGGCACTCGAAGATCCTGTCTTCGCGGAAGCCTGCCGCCTGGAACTGTCCGTCCACGTTCGATGTGAAGACGAACCCGCCCCGCGGGGCGCGTTCCACCCATCTGCGCAGGATCGCGAAGCCCTCGTGCGGCACGGTGCGGCGGTACATGTTCAGCCGATGACCGTAGAACCCCCAGGCGAGCGACGGGTCGCGCCGGAACCAGGACGGGTTGGCGAGGTCGACGAACGAGAGTCCGAGCCTTTCGAACACCGGGTAGGCGCGCCAGAAGCCGCGCTCGCCGCGGAAGTCGGGAAGCCCTGAATCGACGCCCATCCCGGCGCCGGCGCAAACGAGAATGGCGGCGGCCTCGCAAACGGCGCGCGCCGCGGATTCCATTCCCATTTCGTCCACGTTCATCGTCTCCTCGCACCCTTCTTTGTGTGCCTCGCGGCCCTTGAAATGGCGCCGCCGGGCCAGGCTCAGGCCGGGAGCCTCGATTCAGCATACCCGAGCTCGCGGCAACCACGGCGTGAGGCCGCCTGCAACACCTGCCAGCCGAATGCAACGGTGTCGGGCCCGTTCGAGCCCCACGCGCGGGCTCGGTTGCCTCCGGGCCCCCCTCCAGGCCGCCTCGAAGAATGTCGCAAGGCGCGGCCCCGGGGCGCGCGCGCAGCGACGACGGAGTTGCCTGTCGGGCTGCCGCTCGGGGCGGGCATCTCGACGGTTGTGCCGCTCGACCTGAGCGTCAGTTTCGCGGATCTTCCTGCCCTCGCCGACACGCTCCGTGCGACACTCGATGGAGAGAGCGTGCCGTACCTGGTGGAGGGCACGATCGGCGTCGCTGCGGGTCAGCTTGGAACGACAACGTTCGGCCCCATGACGATCTTGCAGGGCGAGCTGCGCCCGCTCGTGATACGCCGTCTCTGAAGTAACGCTTGCGCGGTGCGCACACTTACAGAGAAGGACCGACCGACGGGCTTTGCGGGTCCGAAAAAACCGGGTTGCGAAGAGGACAGATGACCAACAAGACAAACATGCCAGACTCGGAGAGCGCCCTTCCGGGCCGCGCCGAACCGATGAAGGTCCCCGAGCGCCACTTCGTCAACGGCGCGCGGTTGACACCTCCGTTCCCGGAGGGCCACGAGGAAGCCATCTTCGCAATGGGCTGCTTCTGGGGCGCCGAACGCATCTTCTGGAATACGCCAGGCGTCTACACGACTGCCGTCGGGTACGCTGGCGGGTTCACCCCGAACCCGACCTATCGCGAGGTCTGCAGCGGCCAGACCGGCCACGCCGAGGTGGTGCGGATCGTCTTCGACCCCACGAAAATCACCTACGAAGACCTGCTCCGCATCTTCTGGGAAAACCACGACCCCACGCAGGGAATGCGCCAGGGCGCGGACGTCGGCACGCAGTACCGCTCGGCGATCTTCGTCCTCGACGAGAGGCAGCTCCGGGCAGCCGAATCCTCGCGCGCTGTTTACCAAGAGGCGCTGTCGGCAGCCGGCCGGGGCCGCATCACGACCGAGATCCGTGAGGCCCCCGCCTTCTACTACGCGGAGGACTACCACCAGCAGTACCTGGCGAAGAACCCGGGTGGTTACTGCGGTATCGGCGGGACTGGCGTGTCATGCCTGGTACAGGGACTGAGGAACGAGGCCTGAGGACCGAGAAAAGAGGGCTTGGAGGTTTCAGCCCGAATCAGATCAGCAAAGGCTTCGCCGCCAGGGCCGGCAAGGAGGATAATCCAGCCACCAGCTCATGACGGAACTCCGCCGCAGCCTCTCGCTCTTCGACATGACCATGATCGCCATCGGCGGAACGATCGGGTCCGGCATCTTCCTGACCCCGTCGATGATTGCCGCGGCCCTCCCCTCGCCCTGGCTGATCCTCCTCGTCTGGGCCATAGGCGGCTCGATGGCGCTCGCCGGCGCCCTCAGCTTCTCTGAGCTTGCCGCCATGATGCCGCGCGCCGGCGGTATGTACGTTTACCTGAAAGAGGCCTACGGCAGCCTCGTCGGCTTCCTTTTCGGCTGGGCCTACTTCCTCGTCGTCAATGGCGGAGGTCTCGGCGCGTTGAGTGTCGCCTTCGCCACCTACGTCGGCTACTTCGTTCCGCTCGGGTCGACGGGCACCAGGCTCGTCGCGATTGCCGGCCTCGCCGCGCTCACGACCATCAATGTCTTCGGCGTCAAGGCCGGAGCGCTCTTCTCCGACGTGTTCACCGCACTCAAGGTCGCCGGCATTGCGGCGCTAGTCGTCGTCGGCCTCGGCCTCGGTTCGTCCGCTACGACCGACTTCACGCCGTCCCTCGCGAGCGGCCCGGCAGGCCTCTGGGGCGGGCTGACGCTGGCAATGGTGGGGGTACTCTGGTCGAGCGGCGGCTGGCAGCACTCGACGTTCGCCTCGGCGGAGATCAAGAACGTCCGCCGAACGCTTCCCATCGCGATGGTGCTGGGCACGCTCGCTGTTACAGCCATCTACCTCTCGGTCAACCTCGCATACATGTTCATGCTCACGCCGGCGGAGATGGCCCGCTCGCCCCGCGTCGCGGCCGACGCGGTCGAGCGCGTCCTCGGGCCCGCGGGCGGCAGCCTCATCTCACTCGCGATCTTCATCTCGACCTTTGGCGTCGTCGGCATCTACACGCTCACGGCGCCGCGCATCTACTTCGCGATGGCGCGCGACGGCCTCTTCTTCGAGCGCGTCGCCGACGTGCACCCCCGGTTCCACACTCCGGCCCTGGCCATCGCGCTCCAGTCGCTCTGGGCCGCAGTTCTGATCCTCTTCTGGGGAACCTTCGAAAGCCTGATCTCCTACGTCGTCTTCACGGATTGGATATTCTTTGGGCTTGCTGCCGCTGCTGTGATCGTTTTGCGGCACAGGCAGCCTCACGCTGAACGTCCTTTTCGCGTCCCCCTCTACCCCATCACCCCTCTCTTCTTCGTGCTGATGTCCACGTGGTTCGTCTTGACGACTCTCGTGCAGAAGCCGGCGCAGGCGTGGGCAGGCCTGGCGTTCCTCGGGCTCGGCCTGCCGGCCTACGCGTACTGGGCGCGGCGGCGGGGAGCTGTCGGCCCGCAAGCGCCGGGGCTGGACTGACCCGCCAAGGGCCCCGCCGTCCACATCCCTTTGCTCGACTGACCGAGTGGCGGAGAGATGGCAGTCTCGAGTTCGAACTCATGGGTGCGAGTTCGCTCAGTCCTTCTTCGCCGCGTGCAGGGAAAAGGCGGCGCCCTGCGGGTCCATGCACTGTACTATCCAGTCGCCACCGGGGACCTCCATGGGGCCGTTCAGGATCTGGCCGCCGGCTGACTTCACGCGCTCGGTTGACTGGTCGATGTCGTCCACCTTGACATAGAGCATCCAGTGCGGTGGCGCGGGGATGTCGGGCGGCCTGTTGAACATGCCGCCCAGCTCGTGGCCGGGCACGCCGTACATCTGGTAGACGCCCATCGGCCCCATGTCCATCGCGGTTGTCTTCTCCCATCCGAAGAGGGCGCTGTAGAAGCGGAAGGCGGCGTCGAGATCGGTCGTCACGAGTTCGTGCCACGAGAAATCGCCAGTCTGTGGCGACTTGTCGGGTATTCCGCCGTGCGACAGCGCCTTGAACACTGCGAACGCCGCTCCCTGGGGGTCGGCAAGCACGGCAAACCGGCCGATTTCGGGTATCTCCGTAGGTGGCACATGGACCATCGCGCCCATGCCCTTGGCCTGCTCGACCGACTGGTCTACGTCGGGCACGGACACGTAGGCGAGCCAGTGGGGCGGAGCGCCTCCCTTCCGGGCCTCTTCGGGCAGCTGCATGAGGCCTCCCACTGGCGCCTCGCCACGGATCCACATCCAGTACGGCGGGTTCGATCCGGGCCAATCCTGAGTCCCCCACCCGACAACCTTCGTGTAGAACCCCTTGGCCGCCGCCGGGTCTGTCGTCATCAGCTCGTACCAGACGAACCGCCCTCGCAATTCAGTAGCCATTCGCGCGCCTCCATGGAGCAAGGAAGATCTGATCTTAGCAGCCGCTCCGAGGTGAGCGGCCCGCCTTTTTCGCAGGAGCTGTCGCCCGCTGCTTCGGCGAAAATGGGGACGTAGGCGCCCTGCGACCGGGACATGGGGCGGTCTGCCGAAACGCCTCTCACCCGCCCGGCAGCCGCACGTCTCAACCCCGGCAAGGCCCCCTCCGTCCACTGCGCGGGCGAGAGGCGAGAAACCGGGACGCTGCAATTGCTGGCGGCCGGGACACGGTTCGATTCGCTGAAAACATTTCCCGACCCCGACAGCCCCCTTGGCGGCCCGCACAGAGCAGGCCGTTCGGCCGGCCGGCTCGCCGTCAGAGACGTCTGAAGAGAGAATATGGACGTACGGATTCGTATGACAAAGGAGGCAGAAGTGAGCAATCGTTACAGCGTGCGCGCTGTCCTCGTAGCGCTTCTCGCCGCGGGCACGATGATACTCGCCGGCACGGCGGCACCGGCCCGCGCAGATCAGCAGGCCCAGCCGCCTGCGAAGCCACAGGCGCAGACGCCCCCATCGGCCCAGGCACAACAGCCGACGCTGGCGCCGCTGCCCTTCCCCACCGACTCGAAGATTGCGTACATGTCCATCCAGGGCATCATCGACGCATCGAAGCTCGGGCAGTCGTTCAGCCAGAAGGTCAAGACGCTCCAGGAGCAGAAGGTCAAGGAGCTCGAGAAACTGCAGAAGGCGCTGCAGGACAACCAGGCCAAGCTCGGAAGCGGCCTGATCAACCAGGAAGCCGCCGCAAAGCTTGAACGGGAAATAGAACGCCAGCAGGTGGAACTGCAGCGCGCACAGCAGGACGCGCAGACCGAGATCCAGTACCTCCAGGCCGAGCTGCAGCAGCAGTTCGAGCAGCAGGTCCGGCCGGTCATCGAGAAGGTGGCGGTCGAGAAGAACCTTTACATGATCTTCGCCGCCGGGCCCGAGATAGTCTGGGCCAACCGGGCGCTCGACCTCACTCTCGAAATCGCCAAGCGCCTGGATGCCGGCAAGTAGAGGGAGGCCAGGGGGCTACCCTCTGGCCAGCTCCTCCACGTCGTCGATCTCCTTCGGGATGGGCGGACCCAGCACCTTGCAGCCGCCATCCGTCACAACGACGTCGTCCTCGATCCTGATGCCGCCAAAGCCCTGCAGCTTCGCCACGGCATCGTAGTCGATGAACTCGGTGAAGCGGCCCTCGGCGCGCCACCTGTCGATCAGCTGCGGGATGATGTAGATGCCGGGCTCGACGGTCAGAACGAAGCCGGGCTCCAGCTTACGCGCCAGGCGAAGCGACTTGAGGCCGAACTGCGTGCTGCGCGCGACGGTCTCGTCGTAGCCGACGTACTGTTCGCCCAGCGCTTCCATGTCGTGAACGTCGAGGCCAAGCATGTGGCCGACGCCGCACTGGAAGAAGAGCGCGTGCGCGCCCGCGGCCACAGCGGCGTCGAGGTCCCCTTTCATGCAGCCAAGATCCTTCATCGCCCCGGCGAGGATCCGCGACGCGAGAAGGTGGACCTCCTTGTACGGCACCCCCGGCTTCACCGCCTCGATTGCCTTCTTCTCCGCGTCGAGAACGGCCAGGTAGAGGTCGCGCTGAATGCCAGTGAACCTGCCCCCGATCGGGATCGTCCGCGTGATGTCCGCCGCGTAGCCCAGCGGAGATTCGGCGCCGCTGTCGTTGACCGCCATCTGCCCCGCTTCCATCCGGTTCCCGTGATAGTGGTTGTGCAGCGTCTCCCCGTGGATGGAGAAGATCACCGGGAATGCGACGGGCACGCCCTGCGACAGCGCCAGGCCCTCGATGGCACCTGCCACCTCGCGCTCGTAGACCCCGGGTCGCGACATGCGCATTGCGAGGACGTGCATGTCGCGCGTCGTGGCAATGGCCGTCTCGAGTTCCGCCAGCTCCTCCGCCCCCTTGTGAGCCCGCTGCTCGATGACCGCCATCACTAGCGGAAGCGATCGATGTTCGTTGACCCACTCGGCCCGGATGCCCGTGAGCCGCTCGAGCCACAGCGCATTCTCGGCGCGGTACTGCGGAAGGAAGTGAACGCGGCGCCCCTTGCGGATTGCCACCGATACCGCCTCCGACAGCTTCGCCATTGGAGCGGTGTCCGCCACGCCGGCGCGCGCTGCCCGCTCGGCGACGGTCGGCTGGAACCCCGTCCAGACAATCTGGTCCACCGTCAGGTCGTCGCCGAACACGGTGACCCGGCGATCGTCTGCGTCGAGCACGGCCGCGAGGTCCGGCTGGTCGAGCCCGAAGAAGTAGAGGAACGTGCTGTCCTGGCGGAACGCGTAGGTATTGGCCTGGTAGTTCTTCGGCGGCTCCCCGTGCCCGAGCAGCACGATCAGCCCCGAGCCCACGTCGTTCATCAACCGCTCGCGTCTCGCTACGTAAAGTGAAGCTTCGAACATGTCGTCTCCGTTGTGAAACGCGCCCGTAGATGGCGCGCCAGCCCACTCCCGCTCTCGGAATTGTAGCCTCAACGGGACCGCTGCGGGGCGCAACTTGCCATCACCGCTCCCTCCCGCCGTGAAACGCTGACCCTCCGAGTCCGCGTCGTCACCGCGAGAACGAGGCAGAGGGTTTTGGGCAGCCGGAATGCTCCATCGGCACATCCGCCAGATGCCGACGACCAGTTCCCGAGATAGTGCTGTAGGGTCTCGAGCGGTGCAGCAGGAAGGTCAGTCCGCGCTCCACGAGCGAAACCGAAGGTATGATGGTGGCCCCGTACTGTTGGCCGCCCTGTGAGTCGAAGGGACCGTGGGAAGCAATCGATTCGAAACGCCAGGGACAGTGAAGCGGAATCGCCGGACGCCGCTCCGCAGAGCCTCCGCGGCACCCGTCGCGATAGACGCTCTCGTGGAACGAGTGCTTGCCGAGCTCCGGGCGGCAGGTTCCCCGGCTCGCGCCAAGGGCGCTGCCGCCTACTTCAAGGCGTACGAGAAGCTTGCATTCTTCGGAGTGGATTCGCCGACCGTCCGGCGATTGACCTCGCGCCTGCGAAGAGAAGACGCTCGCGACTGGGACCTTACTGATGCCGCCCGGTTCGCAGACACCATGCTGCGACAGCCTCAGCTCGAGGCCAAGGGACTCGGCGTGTGCCTCCTGGGCAAGTTCCGCTCCCGCTTCACGCCGTCGCTCCTTGCCCGCACCCGCAGGTGGCTCGCCACCCGCTGCACCGACTGGGCGAGCACCGACAACCTGTGCGGGGAAGTAGTCGGGCCGCTGCTCGCCGACCAGCCGCACCTCGTCCCGAAGCTGCGCGAGTGGCGCCGTTCACGCCGCTTGTACGTCCGGCGCGCATCGGCCGTCGCGCTGATTCCGCTGGCACGCCGCGGCGAGGCCCTGGACGACGCCTACCAAGCGGCGCTCGCGCTGGGCGGCGAAGGTCATCACCTGCTTCAGAAGGCGGCGGGCTGGCTGCTCCGCGAGGCAGGCAAGGCTGACATGCCGCGACTCGAGAGGTTCCTGCGCCGCCACGGCCCGGTCCTGAGCAGGACTACCGTCGCCTACGCGATAGAGCGCTTTCCTCCACTGCAAAGGAAGGCGCTCCTCGCCTCGACGCGCGCGAAGCGACACCGGTCAGGGCGCCCAGATTGATCTGTCCCGTGCCGCTTCGGGTGGAAACCCGGCAACCCGCCCTTCACTCCGCGGAAGGGCGCTCGCCTGGGCCGGGTTCGTTCGCCCGGCGCGCCAGGGGACCGGCTGGCTGTCACGGCAACGGGCAGGACCGATGCCGTGACCGGCACAAGCGGATCGTGCCACGCTACCATCGAGAACAGGCTCCTCCGCGTGGGAAACCAAACTGCCGGCCAGCCGCGCTAGCCGGGCGGGCGGATGCCGATGGAAACGGCTCGTCCTGCCCCCGCGCCGGCAAGCGCCTGCTCCAGGTCGCGTATCAAGTCTTCAGGCTCCTCGATGCCGACCGAAATGCGCACCAGGTTGTCGCCGATGCCGAGCGCCCCGCGCTCGGCCGGCGTAAGGTCGCGGTGCGATGCGATCCGCGGGTAGAGGATCTCTGTGTAGATGTCGCCCACCGTCGGCGCGACCACGCAAAGCCGCAGCCGATCCATGAAGGCGAAGACCTCCTCGCGTCCGGCGCCTCGCAACTCGATCGACACGACCGCCCCGAAAAGTGCCCCGCCGAACAGGCGCTCGGCAATCTTGAAGTCCCTGTGCGAGGCGAGTCCGGGGTAGTGGACGCGCTCGACTGCCGGGTGATGCTCGAAGCGCGCAGCAATCGCCGCCGCCGATCGGCACTGTTGCTGGAAACGGAGCGAAAGCGTCTTCAGGCCGCGAAGCGTAAGGTAGGCCTCGGTCGGCCCGAGCACCGCACCGGCCAGCTTCGAAACCCGCCGCAGTTTCTGGGCCGTGTCCGTGTCACGGCAGACCACGATGCCGCCGGTGACGTCTCCGTGCCCGTTCAGGTATTTCGTCGAGCTGTGCACCACGACGTCCGCGCCAAGCGACAGCGGCCGGACGAGCCGCGGCGTGGCGAAAGTCGCGTCGACGACGACGGCAGCGGAGGCGTCTCGTGCCAGCGCGACGATCGCTGGCACGTCGGCAACACGCAGCAGCGGGTTCGAGATGCTCTCGACGAAGACGACCCGCGGCCGGACCTCCGAAACCAGCGCGCGGAACGCATCGAGGTTTCCCTGGTCGGCCATGTAGGTGCGGACACCGAGCGGCTCGAACACCTCCCGGAATAGCGACTGCGTCGCACCGTAGATGTCGCGGCCGGACACGACCGTGTCTCCTGCCTTGACGCCGGCCGCCAGGAGCGCGCCGTGAATCGCCGCCATCCCCGATGCGAAGGCGACAGCCGCGGCCCCCCCTTCGAGGCGGCGCACCGTTTCTTCGAGAGCCGCATTCGTCGGGTTGCCGAACCGGCTGTAGCAGTACCCCGGCAGCGTGTTGTCGAGGACTGCCTCGAGCGCGGCAGCCGAGGGAGCCTCGTAGCCGACCGAGAGCGATATGGGCGAAACCACCGCGCGCGTTTCCACGTCCGGCAGGCGCTCGCCCGCATGGACAGCAATCGAGGAGAATCCAAGCGGTCCGAGATCGTCGAGTGAACGATGGCGCACAAACACCTCCCCCTTCGCTTCCACCCGCGCGGCCGCCCCCGCCGCGGGTGGTGTCGGCACCGGCCCCCGGTTGCGCCGGAAGCGGTTTGCCGTGGCATCGCCGGGCCGGTCCCGCCGCCACTTTCGACGTGAAAGCCTCTGGCTGGGGCGAATGTAACAGCGAGGCATCGAGCAGGCAAGCGCGGTCCCGCGAGAGCGGGCCGATCACCGGACCCTGCGGGCGCCAGCCCGCAAGCCTGTCCATCGATACGCGGTACCAGGGCCCGCATGCCGCAGCGTCGCGGGAACACGTGGTGGACGGCCTGGGCCCGCCGTACCTCGCGAGGAACAGCCGGGGACTCGCGACGGGCTGCGCCGCCAGATCCCGAATCAGCGACTGCACCCGACCGGAGACATCGTCAGGAGCCAGAGGGTTGTCGCCCCCCCACTGGCGGACTCGCCTGCCGGTTCAACGGCTGCTGATTGTCCGCGCCACCACGTAAACGCCATGGTCGGTCCCGCGAACGGCGCCCAGCATGCCGTTCTGCAATGCACCGAAACGAGCACGCTGGCCCTTCACCCATATCTCCGTTGTGTCGTCAGTTCTCACCGCCGTTGTGTCGCCTCTCCTCACCGTCGCCGCGGTAGACGAAGCGAGAACGAGAGTGAACGACCTGTTGCGCAGGTCCAGACCCCGGATGTAGCCGGTAAGGCCGACAAGGCGGTCGCCGGACAGCAGGTCACTGGCCGCCACCGCGGCAGCCGATGGGGCCGCCGGAGCGGTCGTGCGGCTGCAGGCAGACGCCACGACAAGCACCAACGCGGCCACGACGAGCGAGGCTTTCATCATCGGAGTCTCCATGGCGGTTGTGCTGACGCGGATCAGGGTATCGCGAGCTGGGAGCTTGCACAAGCGGTTGGTGTGGGCTGCGGCCCGTTTTCGCAGCATCCCGCACGACGCAGCCCTCGCGTCGCCACGGCGGGCAGCCTTCGTCTCGAACAGAGCGAAGTCTGCCGGGGGAGGGGATCGAACCCTCACGGGCCTTGCGGCCCAAGGGATTTTAAGTCCCTTGCGTCTGCCAGTTCCGCCACCCCGGCGTTCGAACCAAGGCGACCTACGGACGCATCTCGACAATGCGACCGGCTTCGACGCCCCTGCGGAGGAAGGCGATGAACTCCCCTTCGTCGCGGGTGAGGCCGGCAAAGCTAACTACCGGCTCGCCGTCTGGCTCGACTATGGCGTAATACGGAACCGCGACGGTCCGGTACCTCGCCTGCTGGATCTGCTGCTGGCGCTCGTACACCTCCCCTTCCCCGTCGGTGTAGAGCTTCACCAGAACGAAGTTCCTGAACTCCCGCTGGACCGTCGGCCGCGTGAACATGTTCGACTCCATCCACTTGCAATTCGTGCAGGTGTAGCCTGTGAAGTCGATGAACACGCGCCGGTTCGTCCGCTGCGCTTCCGCGAGAGCGGCTTCGTAGTCGTTGACGAACCACGCCAGTTCGCCGCTCTGCGCCCCGGCCGACGCGACCGAACCCGACTGCGGCAGCGGCAGGAGGGAGTCGATCTCGCCCAAGGGCTTGCCCGTCAACCCGCTCGCCAGCCAGAAAGCGAGCGTGCCGCAGAGGAGTCCGGTGGCCAGCCGGACCATGCCGACGTGCTTGACCGGAGAGTCGTGCTGGAAGCGGAACATGCCGAGGACATAGGCCATCATCATCAGCGCGACCGTCACCCAGGTCCCCAGCACGACATCGCGAGTGAAGATGCCCCAACCCAGGACCACGTCCACGTTCGACAAAAACTTCGTCGAAGCCGCGACAACGACGAATGCCATCATCACCTTGACGGAGTTCATCCAGCCGCCGGAACGCGGAAGGCTCGAGAGCCACTTCGGGACGAGCGCCAGTAAAAAAAAGGGAAGCGCGAACACCGCCGAGTAGGCCAGCATGCCGAGGAGGGGCCACTGCCACTGGCCCCCGGCCGCCATGACGAGCAGCGTCCCTATGAAGGGTGCCGTGCACGTGAACGATGTGAGGGTGAAGGTCAGGGCCATGAGCAGCGTGGCGACCGTCTCGCCGCCGCTCCCGCTCCCCTTCTGCCGCGTCATGCTGTCGAGCCTAGTGAGCAGGCCCGATGGGATGCGAATCTCGTAGAAGCCGAACAGGTTCAGCGCGAACGCGATGAAGATTATGGTGATCGCAAGGTTGACCCACGGGCTCGCAGCGAACCGATTCAGGCTGGTCGCGCCGACCAGCAGCGCCATCGCCATTCCTATCGCCGTGAAGGTCAGGATGATGCCCGCCATGTAGGTAGCCGCCTGCCCCACCGCCTTGCCGCGGCTCCCGCCCGCGTGTTTCGTGAAATAGGAGACCGTGATCGGCACCATCGGAAACACGCACGGCGTCAGCAGGGAAACCGCGCCCATCGTCATCGCGAGCCAGAGAAACGACCAGAGCGAGCCGGATGCCTGGCCGGCCGGATCTCCAGGGCCGGCAAGGGCGCCCCCCTCTCCGCGCCCCGCAGAAGACCGAGCGGCGGCTGGCGCGTCAGCCGCAGCATCCGGAACGTTGCGTCCGGCGACGGTCGAGCCTTCGGCGACTGCGCCGGCGGCGCCCGTGTCCGCGGGAGCGGCAGACTGAGGCTGCAATACCTTTGGCGGCGCCTGGGACGATGAAACGCCTGGGCTGGGAGCGCCTGGGGATTCCTCTGCCCTGCCCGGCGCTAGCGGTTTCGCCTGTCCGGCAGCCGGGGGCCCGCTGGGCGTCACCCCTTCAGCCGAGGCCGTCTGCGGCTCCTTGCCGCCCGCTATCTCCATCGGCACCTCGACGGTCACCGTCTTTGGCGGCAGGCAGAACTGGTCGTTGCACGACTGGAAGTACGCCTGCACCTTCACGGGCATCTTCCCTGACGCCGCGTTCTCGGCTGCCTTGACCGGGACGATGAACTCCGAGACGCCGCTGTAGTACTCGGCGTCGATCCCGAAACTAGGATCGTGGACCGTTTCCGCGGGAGGCCCCTGCACTGTGCCGTCGAGGACGTACGGCTGATTCTTCGCGACGCTTATCCTCGTCGCAATCGGCGGAGGCGGCTGCGTCATCGAGTAGATGTGCCATCCCTCGTCCAGAGTGGCCACGAACGACACCCTGAAGCTCTGCCCCGGCTTAACCGTGGCCGTCTCCGAGCTTGCAGCCCACTTGACCGGGTTCTCCTGCGCGTAGGACGCTGCCGCGACGGCAAGGAGCGCCGCCGCAACGGCCGCAGCGACCCCGAGTCTTCGCACCATTCGCTTCTCCTCGAGCCCGCAGCCTGAGCTGCGGACGGCCGCGTTCGACTCCTACCAATATACCCAATCCGCTCATCCGGAAGGGATGCAGGGGCGAGCTGTGCCAAGGGTCGTGATTCTACCACTCGGGCGGGTTCGAGGCCCCGTGGGAGGTGCCCCCCGCTTCGTTTCAGCTACTTTGAGAGATAATCGCTGGCCGTGACCACGGGAGGCAGCAGATGCAACGCACGCACTGGGCGGTCTTCACCTCGGCGCTCATCTCGATAAGTTCGTGGGCGGCGCTGCCGCTGAGCGGGCAGGGCAGGACGCCTGGTCCGGCCCCGCTGGCGAGCTTTGCGGAACCGTCGATATCACCCGATCGCGCCGAGATAGCCTTCGTTTCCGGCGGGGACATCTGGACCGTTCCGCTCGCGGGTGGAGAGGCGCGGCTGCTGGTTGCGCACGAAGCCGCCGAATCCAGGCCGCTGTACTCTCCCGACGGCAAGAAGCTGGCCTTCGTGTCCGATCGCACCGGAGGCGGCGACATCTACATCCTGACGCTGGCGACAGGCGCGCTCGAGCATCTGACGTTCGACGATGGGCTCGAGCGGCTCGACAACTGGTCGCGCGACGGGCAGTGGATCTACTTCTCGTCTACGTCGCGCGACATTGCCGGCATGAACGACATCCACCGGGTGCGTGCCTCGGGCGGAACGCCCATGCCTGTGAGCGCAGACAGATACACCAGCGAGTTCTTCGCCGCGCCGTCGCCAGACGGGACGAAGCTGGCCTTCAGCGCGCGCGGAAACGGCGTGTCGCAGTGGTGGCGCAACGGGAGGTCGCACCTCGACGAGTCCGAGCTCTGGCTGCTGCACGACGGGGCCTCCCCGCGCTACGAGCAGTTGACGAAGCGCGGCGCCAAGCAGCTCTGGCCGATGTGGAGCGCCGACGGAAAGAGCCTCTTTTACGTGTCCGACCGCACCGGCCCGCAGAACATCTGGACCCTGCCGATAGGCGGCGCCGAGCGCCGGGTGACGAACTTCACCAGCGGCCGCGTCCTTTGGCCGAGCGTCTCGTACGACGGCCGGACCATCGTCTTCGAGCGCGACTTCGAGATCTGGGCGCTCGATACGGCAAGCGGCAAGGCGTCCCGCGTCCCGATCACCAGGCGCGGCGCACTCTCCGCGCCTTCGGTCGAGCCCGTCAGCCTGACCAGCGGCTTCACCGATCTGGCCCTCTCACCGGACGGCCGCAAGATCGCCTTCGCCGGCCGCGGCGAGGTCTGGGCGGCATCGGCGCGCGACGGCGGCGACGCCGTGCGGGTCACACGCACCCTCGCCCGCGAGTCTCAGATTGCCTGGTTGCCAGACAGCCGCCGCATCGTCTACGTTTCCGAGCGGAACGGCATCGGCCAGCTCTTCTTGTTCGATTTCGCCAGCAACAAGGAGACCCAGCTCACGCGCTCCACGGCCGGCGATTCGGCGCCCCGGGTATCGCCCGACGGAAGGTCGGTGGCCTTCGTCCGCGATGGGAAGGAATTGCGAATCGTGGATATCGACGGCAGCCAGGAACGCGTGCTCGCCGTGGGGTACCTCTCGCGCTCGAACCGCGGCGTCGCGTGGTCGCCAGACAGCCGTTGGGTCGCCTATGTCGGCCTGACGCAGCGTGCCTTCCGCAATGTCTTCGTTGTCCCGGCCGCCGGGGGCGAGAGCCGGGCCGTGAGCTGGATGCCCAATGGCAGCGCCAACAACATCTCCTGGAGCCCGGACGGCACCTACATCATCTACAACACGAACCAACGGACCGAAGAAGGCCAAGCGGTGCAGGTGGATCTGACCCTGCGGACGCCGCGCTTCGCAGAGGACCGCTTCCGTGAGCTGTTCAGAGACGAGCCGCGAAGGACGCAACCCGGCGAGAAACCGGCCGAGACCGCCCCGCCCGCTGAGCCGCCGGTGCGCGAGCAGACCGAGGCGCAACCGCCCGCCGGCGAGCAGGCGCCCGCGCGTGAAGCCACCGCGCCGCGCCGCGACCCGCCGAAACCTGTCGAGATCGTCTTCGACGACATACGGCGCCGCATGAACGTCCTGCCCGTCGGCGTGGACGTCGCCTCGCAGACCATCAGCCCGGACGGCCGCTGGCTGCTCCTGACTGCAAGCGCGGCGGGCCGCCAGAACCTCTACGTCTATCCACTCGACGAGCTCTCGCGCGAGCCCGCGGTAGCGAGGCAGATCACCTCGACCGCAGGAACGAAGGCCGACGCCCAGTTCACGCCGGACAGCCGCGAGGTCTTCTACCTCGAGCAGGGCCGGATCTCGGTCATGCCGGTGGACAATCGTCAGGGCCGCAGCGTCAGCGTCAACGCCCACCTCGACGTGGACTTCACCGAGGAAAAGATGGAGGTCTTTCGCCAGGCCTGGACGTACATGCGCGATGGTTTCTACGACGACAAGTTCCACGGCGTGGACTGGAACGCGGTGCGTGCCAGGTACGAGCCGAGGGTCGCGGGTGCGCAGACGCCGGACGAGCTCCGCCGCCTTCTCAACCTCATGGTCGGCGAACTGAACGCGTCCCACATGGGCGTCTCCGGCGGCAGGGGCACGGGCGCAGGCGGACGAGACAGCGGGCCGTCGATGGGGCGCCTGGGCCTCACGTTCGATCGCGCGGAGTACGAGCAGAGCGGGGCCCTCAAGGTCGCCCACGTGATTCCGCTGGGGCCTGCTGCTATCACACGGAACATCGCGGAAGGCGACTACATCACCGCAATCGACGGCACGCCGATCGGCAGGCACACGAACCTCGACGAGCTGCTCTCACACTCGGCAAACCGCAGGACCGAGCTCACGGTCGCCAAGTCGGCTGCCGGCGAGGGGAGGAAAGAAGTGATTGTCCGGCCAATCGCGCCCAGCGCCGAGAAGAACCTCTTGTACCGCGAGTGGGTCGAGTGGAACCGGGCCTACGTGGACAAGGCCAGCGGCGGCCGGCTCGGCTATGTTCACATGAACGACATGTCAGAGGCCGCACTGCAGCGCCTCTACCTGGACCTCGATGCAGACAACCGCTCGAAAGACGGGGTCGTCGTGGATGTGCGCAACAACAACGGCGGCTTCGTCAACGCCTACGCGCTCGACGTGCTGGCAAGGGCCAGCTACCTCCAGATGACCCCGCGCGGCCTGCCCACCGCGCCGGCCCGCAGCGTCCTCGGTCAGCGCGCGCTGGAGCTGCCGACCATCCTCGTCACCAACCAGCACTCGCTCTCGGACGCCGAGGATTTCACCGAGGGCTACCGGACCATGAAGCTCGGGAAGGTGGTGGGCGAGCCAACCTCCGGGTGGATCATCTACACGGGGAGTCAGACGCTCGTCGACGGTTCGACGATGCGCATGCCTGGCACGCGGATCACGACCCTCGACGGAACGACGATGGAGCTCAACCCGAGGCCGGTCGACATACCGGTGACCCGGCCCATAGGCGAGAGCCTCGTCGGGAAGGACAGCCAGCTGGACGCGGCCGTCGCTGAGCTCCTGCGGCAGATCGGGCCGCGAAAGAAGACGGACGCCATGTGACTCCACTCGACGCCGAAGAGGCGCCCTCGGGAGCGTGTCTCGAGCTCGGAAATCGATCTCGACCTCGCCCTCGACTTCCACGGCGATCCCGAGGGGCAGTTCGGCCTTCCGACGGCCGACCGCGCCGAGAGCTCCCTCATGACCCGTGCCCTAGAGGATCGGCTCCGAGAAGTCGCTGACGTCCAGAGGCGGCTGCTCGAGAAGATCGGCCCGGATAGGCCCTCTCGGGCCCGGCGGCGACTCGGCTGTCTGCGGTCCGGCAGTGGGCCCGATCGCGCCCGGGCCGTCCGGCGCCGACGCGATTGCCTTCAACCCTGGATTGGCAGCTGCAGCGTGAAGACCGTCGATTCTTCCGGGTTCGAGACGAACCACACGCGCCCGCCGAGATGCTTCTCGGCGATGAGCTTCACGCTGTAGGTTCCGAGGCCGCGCCCATGAGCGGCCTTCGACGAGAACGAGCGCTGGAAGATCTGAAGCTGGATCGGCTCGGGGATGACGCCCGGGTTCCGGACTTCGAAGAGAACGTTCGTGCCCTCCACGCGCGCTCGAAGCGTGACCGTCTCGCCAGCATCGACGGCTTCGAGAGCATTCTTCACCAGGTTCCCGAGGCATCGCATCGCCAGCGTCCGGTCGGTGCGGATCCACACGTCCCGCTCGAGCGGCTGAGAGATCAGGCTGCGGGCCGCGCCGAGAGGGGTAGCGTTGTAGATGGAGGCGACGTCGGACAGCATGCTGTTCGCCGCCACGAATTCCGGCCGGACAATCAGTTCGCCGCGCTCGGCCTGCATGAGGTCGCGCTGCGCGCGGACCTCCTCGGTGAGCTGGCGCGCCGAGCGGGCCAGAACCTCGGCCAGGTGCTGCACTGTCGCGGAATCACGCTCGGTGCGCAGCATCTCCGCCATACCCTCGACCGCGTTGGCGATGTTGAGCACGTCGTGGAAGAAGACGCGCTCGAGCGCCCGGCATCGCTTCTGGTCCGAGATGTCTTCGACCGCGACCAGCAGGAAAGCTTCGCCGCCCAGCGAAAAAGGCGACGCATGGACCCGCAAGTCGAACGAGGTTTCGCCTCCGGGCCTGAGGACCGTGACCCGGCATTCACCCGTGGAACTCGGCGCCCCTTCCCTCACTGCACGCATCGCGCGGGCGGCGCCGCAGAACGCGCAGGCAGGGCCCGTGCCGCAGCCCCCGTGGCTGTCCGCTGCGTGAATGCAGCCCAGGGCTTCGCCGAGCCTCAGACCGTAGCCGCCGTCCTTGTGCGCCGGTGCGAAGAGCGTCGCCGCCGCCCGGTTGACGGCGACAATCTGCCTGTTCCTGTCCAGAAGGACGCAGGCCCCCGGGAACGACTCGAGCAGACGGCTGGCCAGGGGCGATGCCGCGACGAGCTCGCGTGAAGCCTCGATCGCCTCGGGACCGCTTCGCTCGGCGGTGTCGAAGAACGTGGTCCTCATGTGCGTGTGCCGGGATCGGGTTGCAGACCGACCGCTGTCACGTGTTGCGCCGCGGCGCGCCCTGACACCTGTCGCCTGAGCTCCTGTGGGTCGCCATCCAGATGGCGCTCGGCGCCGGGCCCGGCGTTGCCCTGAAACAGGTGATGGGCGGATCGATGACCCTCGTGGCCTTACCTGGAAGCCACCACCCCGTAGCGTGCCGACTGGCCGAGCTCTTCCTCGATGCGCAGCAGTTGGTTGTACTTGGCCACCCGCTCCGACCGAGCCACGGACCCTGTCTTGATGAACTCTGCTCCGACCGCGACGGAGAAGTCCGCGATGAAGGGATCCTCGGTTTCCCCGGAACGATGGGAAACCACGATCCGGTAGCCTGCCTTCCTGGACGTTTCAATTGCATCCAACGTCTCGGTGAGCGTGCCTATCTGGTTCAACTTGATCAACGTCGCGTTGCCTATGCCTTCGGCGATGCCCCTGGCTATGATCGCGGGGTTCGTCACGAATACGTCGTCGCCGACGAGCTGCGTTTTCGCGCCCAGTTTCGCGGTCAGTGCCTTCCATCCTTCCCAGTCGTTCTCGGCCAGGCCGTCCTCGATGGAGACAATCGGGTAGCGCTCGACGAGCGCGGCATAGAGGTCGATCATCTCCGAAGGCGTCAGCCGCTTCGCGCCGGCTTTCCGGAACACGTAGCCGCCGCTCTCCCACATCTCGCTGGCGGCCGTATCCAGCGCCAATCCGATGTCGGTTCCAGGCCTGTACCCCGCGTGCTCGATTGCCCGAACCATCGCGTCGAGAGCCTCTTCTGGCCGCCGGAAATTCGGGGCATACCCGCCCTCGTCGCCAACCGAAGTGGGGTGCCCGTCCTGCCTCAGCAGGGCTTTGAGCACCTGGAATGTCTCTGCGCTCCACCGCAAGGCTTCCCTGAAGGTCGGCGCGCCGAGCGGAACCAGCATGAACTCCTGGAAGTCCAGCGTGTTGGCCGCGTGCACTCCTCCGTTCACGACGTTGATCATCGGGACCGGCAGCGCCCAGGCCGTCCGCCCGGCCCCGAGATACAAGTAGAGTGGCTGCTCTGCGCCCGCGGCCGCTGCCCGCGCAACCGCCATCGACACGCCGAGCAGCGCGTTGGCTCCGAGACGCGTCTTGTCGGGTGTACCGTCGAGATCGATCAGCCGGCGATCGATGCCCGCCTGGTCGCGGCTGTCCATGCCTTTGAGCGCGCTCGCGATCTCCTTGTTGACGTGATCGACGGCCTTCATCACGCCCTTTCCACCGAACCGCCGCTTGTCGCCGTCCCTGAGCTCGAGGGCTTCGCGCTCGCCGGTGGAGGCCCCCGAAGGGACCGCAGCGCGGCCGAAAGAGCCGTCTCGAAGCCGGACATCGACCTCGATCGTCGGGTTTCCGCGCGAGTCGAGGATCTCCCGAGCTCTTATCTGTTCGATTGCACTCATGGTCGCGTCTCCTCCCGCCTCTGACCTGTCTCGTCCAGGCAAGCGGCCACCGCTCCCTGGCGTGTGATCGCCAGGCAACGT
Source organism: Vicinamibacterales bacterium (assembly GCA_041947015.1). Lineage (GTDB taxonomy): Bacteria > Acidobacteriota > Vicinamibacteria > Vicinamibacterales > Fen-181 > JBHGBL01. Next base: position 50,653 of record JBHGBL010000018.1, on the reverse strand, counting down.
GGGAAGGGAGGACCGCTCCCGGCTCCAGCCACCACCGCCTGACGACGTGTGCGAGCGCGAACGGCCTGGCAAGACGGACAGCCGACGACGAAGGCACCCGCAGCCAATCAGTTTCGCTCCACTCGCCTGCTACATCAAGTTCTGCTCGCTTCCGCCACGCGACTTCAGCTCTTGCAGGTCCTCGGCCAGGCTCGCAGCATCCGTACGGCGCTCTCTTTCAGCAGGCCCGCGTGCGCGTTCGAAGGCAGCCCGCGAGCGTGCTCCCTCACACCTTTCCGACCGGCGCCATGTAGACGACGAACTCGTCGTCACCGTCAACATCCACAAGCCGGTCCATCAGGTACTGGTCGTATGCCGCGACGGCGCACGTCCCCGCGCCGATTGCTTCGCAGGCCAGATACAGATTCTGGCAAAGGTGCCCGGCATCCATCAGCATTATCTTGTGGGCGGCAACGTGGTAGCGCCACTCGCCGCGGTACGGAATGCAGGTCCAGATGAAGGTAACCGGTGCGGCGCCGACGAACTCCTGGCCGAGACTCGCCTCCCTCAGCCGCTCGGGAAGGCCGGTGGGAACGCCGAGAAAGCAAAGAGCGTGCGTCAACGGGACATATCGATAGAGCCCCGGCGGGAGGCCGTCCACGCGACTGACAGCCAGGTAGGTTTCGAATGGGTGCCGTGCGCCGCCCGACGGCACCGGCCTGAACGTCGAGTAGTTCCGGCCGAAGATGCGCTGCACGCCCTGTGTGGCCCAGAGCAGGAACGAGAGCTCGGCCAGACGCAGCGGTTCGGGTTTCCAGCTTCGGCGGCTTCGCCGCCGCTTCATGCAGGTGTACATGTCCCGCTCGGCCAGAACCGCCGCCTCGCCGCCGGGGAGCTGGATCACCTCCGCCTCGGGCGGGACCGGCTTCTGGAGAGGCGGCTGCGGGCGCCCGAGCTTCTGGTCGCTTTGGATCTTCTCGAGGTCGGGGAAGTTCGACCTCATCAAGGCGCGGTTCGCTCCGAGCTCGTTCAATTCACACCCTTCGAATGAGAAGTCATCGTCGGTTTCACTGGCGACGGCTGGCGTGCGTCGGTGAGCTCGCGGCCGAACCGGGACGCTTCCGGTGCTTGCGGTGGCGGCTCGATTCGCTGTCGCCCCACTCTGCCAGGAAACGCGTGATGAATGAATACTCGTCGCCGAGAGAAGCAGCGAGGGGTGAGAGCGACGGTCAACGCGATGTGGTAATCCATCGACCGCGACCTCTGCGCCCGTTCGAAGGGCCTCGTTTACCCAGATCGTGCTCTCGACCAGCCGCCCCGGCCCGCCACCCACGCGGGCATCTTATCGCCTCGCGCCCGAGTGAGCCAAGAACCGAGAACCAATTCCGGGCTCGATTTCGAACCCGGACCGGACTTCGTGCGCGTTCGATCCGGCGCCGGACGTCCACTTCGGCCGAAGTGTGAAGCAGGTTTGCCGAGGGATCTTGCGGGCGCAGGCGGGAGTCGCGAAATTGCCAACAAGAAAGCCCTTCACCTGCCATGACGGCCGATGAAGGGCCATTCTCTGCGCGTTTCCTTGGTCGGGGCGAGAGGATTTGAACCTCCGACCCCTCGGTCCCGAACCGAGTGCTCTACCAGGCTGAGCCACGCCCCGACCGGGCGAGCCTGTATTCTACCTCAGCTCCTCCCATCCCGCCACCTTCGCCTGGCTGCCATGTCGTAATTCCCACGCCCCAGAGCCGCCACGCTCACAGGCTGCGAATCCCGCCCACGGCCACTGGTCAGGCGACGCTTGCGCAGGGAGCCGCGCGCCACCGGCCTGACTCACAGCGGCTTGTACCCGAAGCGGCGGATGCCCGCACACAGGCTCTCGCCCGCACGAAACGGACGCTTGCGCGCGCTGACTGCGATGACGCATGAAGCAAACCCATCCGCGCGTCCCCATTGCCTCGATTAGCTCGTCGGCATCGCTGGGTCGGGAACCGCGACTGCGCCAACATCGTCATCGCCCCACCGCCGATGGTACCGACGAGCGCAAAGGAGCAGCTGTGCCAGCCAACTCGCTCGCCGGTGCCAGCTTCGGTACTGTTTGCTGGCGCAGACATGCGGCTGCGTGCGCAACGACCCCCTCCCGGTCCATGCCGTCAACGCTGGCGCCGACTCATCCTCCACGATGATGCAGACGGCGCATCTCCCGCGCCTCTCGGAGCGATGTACCTGAACGGCGCGGTGCACCCAGGTCAACCGAGACGCCGCTGCCCCATCGCGACAACCGTGACATCCGGACATCCGGCGGATTACCGAACGCGTCGCGGCCCGCATCCGACTGCGCTGCCGCTCGTACGCGACAGCAGGCGGCGCCTCGAGACAGGAATGCCATGGTCTCCCGCATACGCCACGCTGCCAGCCACTGCCAACGCCGGGCTGGCGCGGCGACGCTCGACACGGCGGGTGTGTAGACAGCGATTCACAGTGGCACTTCGCCTGGCATCACAAGGGCGCGCGGCACCCAATTCCGTCGACGGCCGATTGATCAGCCGGCGGGCACCGTACACTGCACGGTCCGCCCGAATTCCGCTCACGCAACCCCGCTTCGAAAGCGCAGTCGTTGCGAATCACGGGACTAGAGAGACTCTCGACGCCCGCTCGCTGCGCTCTCGGCGCGAATCGCGTCCCACCCAAAACAAGCGCCAGCGGGTTCGGGCACTCCGTTTGCTCATGCCTCCGGCGCCGCGGCAGAGCCCCCGCCGCGCGCGCGTGCGAGCCCCAGGGAAAGGTATTCCCCCGCGTTCGTGCCAGCAGTCCGTGAATGAACAACCGGTTGCCGGCCGTGAACAGGCCACGTGTGTACGGCCGTCTCACCCTGGATTCGCCCCTCTTCGTAACCGCCGGGGGCACGGGAGGAAGGAAATGCGACGACGTCTGCCTTGGACGTTCCTTGCCGTAGCTGCCGCGCTGGCCGCAGGCTCGTTGATCCTGACGGGCGCGACCTTCACCGAGCCCGATTCCACCCAGCCGCGCGGATCGCCGGCTACTGGCGTCAATGCGCCGGTCGTCGACGGCTTCCGCGCGCCGGCACGCTTCTCCGCCTACACGGACTGGTCGGGCAGCATCATGGCCAACGCCATGCGTGACCCGGCATTCCTCGCGGAGCTGAACGACTCGAACCACAACTTCATCGAGTTCGTGAACAACATGGCGAAGAACGCTCCGGCCGAGTTCACCAACTTCCTGACGAGGGTCGGGCTGGATCCTGTTCTCGACCAGATAGCTATCGACCCGCTCACCGGCCGCCTGACCAACGAGGACAAACTCCCGGTCACCGCCGACTTGTGCCTGCGCTGCCACACTCCGGTCGGCTGGCTCGAAGGACGCTCCGAGCCTCCGACGAGCCACTCCCCATTCCTCAGAGGCCAGTTCTGGGGCGCAGCCTTCCGCGAGATCGACGCCTCGTTCAACGTGAACTCTCCAACCGATTCCGAGACCGACATGGAGGGAGTCACCTGCGACTTCTGCCACCGGGCGAACAACAACTTCAAACGGGCGTCGCGATTCGACGGAAGCGTGATGGCGGCCGGCAACGGCGGCTTCTTCGTGGACAAGCGCAATCCCTTCGGCAGCGCAAACGCTGGCCCGCAGCTCGTTCACCCCTTCCAGGAGAGCGCTACCTTCTGCGGGACGTGCCACGATGTGACCAACCCTCTGCTGAAAACGAATACCCCCGCGGGCCCGGGCGGCACGGTTCCAGACATGCTCCACCCCATCGAGAGAACCTACACAGAGTGGTTCTGGAGCTCGTTCCGGACCGAATCGCGGGAATGCCAGTCCTGCCACGAGCCGATGAAGTTCCACGGCGCCCAGACATGGCTGCTCACCGGCCTCGACCGGCTATGGGGCGACGTCGATCGCAAGTGGACGGACAAGGGGTTCGACGTCAACCCGACCCGGCGCGAGGCGTTCGGCATCGCGAGGCAGAGGAACACCAGCTTCATGGCCCAGAAGGCGGCAAGCCTCGACGTCTACTCCAGGGTGCGGAACGGGATGGCCGAGATCACGGCGAAGGTCACGAACAACACGGGCCACCGGCTGCCGACCGGCTTCGGAGAGGGGCGGCAGATGTGGTTGCACGTAAGGGCAACGGATGCAAACGGCGTCGTGCTCTTCGAAGACGGCGCAATCGACCAGAACCCAGCGTCGCCGACCTTCGGCCAGCTCGTGCGGCGTGAGACCCCGGACGCCAACGGCAACCTCACCAAGGTGTACGAACACGTGGCCATCGTGAAACCAAAGGCCGGCGAAGAGCCCTTCTACTCTCACCTCGATGCTTCGGGGAACGGTCAAATCGAGGGGGACGAAGGACACTTCAACTTCGTGTTGATGAACTACGTCAAGAAGGACAACAGGATCCCGCCCAAGGGCTTCAACCGTGAAGCCTACATGGCGGACGGCGCCTTCATCGTGCCGACAAACCTGTACGCGAACGGGGAGAACTGGGATTTCACGACCTACAAGTTCCCGGTCCCGTTCGGCACGACCAGGGTCGATGTGACGCTGTACTACCAGACGTTCAGCAAGGAATACGTGGACTTCCTCGCCGAACACGACAAGGAAGAGACGACCGATAACCAGCGCCTCGACGAGAACGGGGTACCGGAAGTGGACGAGAACGGAGCGCCCATCTTCGGCCGCGCACGCCCGATACCGTCGAACGGCGCCTACGCGAACAAGGAGTACTGGGGCGAGGTGATCCAGTCGATCTGGCAGGACACCGGCAACGGCCCGGCGGTCAGGATGGGGAGCAGATCGATCACGATCAGGCGGTGACCCCTGGCGACTGTACCACGCCGGGGAGCGAGCACAGCAGCATGGCATGGCATGGCTCCCCGGCACTCCGCGCCCGGTGCGCCCGACCCACTGTTCGGGCGCACCGGGCGCGTGCCCGCGACTCTACGAGACTGGCGGCCGCTCCAGCCCAAAGCCTGCCACGACCTTCACGGCATCGTACGCCGTCATGTCCGGATGAAGCGGCGTCACCGAGACGTAGCCGTCCTTGATCGCCTGGTAGTCGGACCGATCGCTCGGCTCCCACTCGTCCATCGACTCGCCGATCCAGTAGTAGGGCCTGCCCTTGGGGTCGCGGCGTTCGGTGACCGACGTGATGTGGTTGCGCTTTGCCTGGACCGTGACCCGGTAGCCCTTCACCTCGCCTCGCGGCACGTTCACGTTCAGGAATGTCCGCGCAGGGAGCCCGCGCTCCAGGACCAGCCCGGCAAGGTGCGCCGCCGTCTCGGCCGCCAGGCCGAAGTCATTTTCCGCCTTCGCGCGGTAGTCGAGCGACACGGCAAGACTCGGCACCCCGAGCAGCGCCCCCTCGAGCGCCCCCGCCACCGTTCCCGAATACGTGACATCGTCGCCGACGTTCAGGCCTTTGTTGATCCCGGAAACGAGCAGGTCAGGCCGCCCCCCGAGCACGCGCGCAATGGCGATGTTGACGCAGTCGGTCGGCGTCCCTTCGACGCCGTAGCGGCCGTCACCGAGTTCCTCGAGCCGCAGTGGATGATAGAGCGTGAGCGCGTGGCCGATTGCGCTCGCCTCGCGCATCGGCGCCACGACTGTCACCTCTCCGAACCTCCCGAGCGCAGACTGAAGGGCCTTTATCCCCGGAGACCGCACACCATCGTCGTTGGTAACGAGTATTCGAGTCATTTCGACAATCGACAACTTGCAGACGAGCGTTCGGCGGCTTCAGCGATCAGCGGCCAGCGGCGGCCCGGGCACGAAGGCGAAGAGCATCACCGACGCGGTCAGCGCGAGAGCAGCGCCGGCGCCGAACGCTGCCGCGGGCCCGACCCACGTCCAGACGGCCCCGAAGATCAAGCTGGCGCCCAACGCGCCCACGCCGAGCACCGCATTGTAGACCCCGAAGGCCGTCCCGCGCGACGCCGCGGGAACCAGGTCCGCAACCAGCGCCTTCTCGGTCCCCTCTGTCAGGCCGTAGTAGAGACCGTACAACATGAACAACATCAGCAGCACGCCCACCGATTCGGTAGCTGCGAAACCGGCGTAGACGCCCGCGTAGATCGCCCAACCGGAGACGATTACGGGCCGCCGTCCCAGGACATCCGACACCGCCCCGCCAATCACCGAGGACAGCGCCTTCACGCCGTGCAGCGCCGCCCACACGAGGGGAATCCACGCCACGGGCACGCCGAGGTCCGTGAACCTGAGCAACAGGAACGCGTCGCTTGAATTGCCGAGCGTGAAGATCAGCAGCACGGCCAGGTACGACAAGAACGGCCCACTGAGAACGGTTGGAGCAGCCCTGAGTTGCGCTCCGCTCACCGGCGGCACTGGAACTGGCCCCGACGCGGGTTGGTCTCGATTGACCGGCGGCACCGCCTCCGCCCCCGCTGCCGAGGTTCGCTCCGGTCCGTCTTCCACGCCGAAAAGCAGCCAGACGGCAATCGCACCAGGTATGGCCGTGAGCGCAAACAGAACCCGGTAGCGATCGGGGAAAGCCAGCAGGAACAACGACGCGAATGTAGGACCGACGATGGCGCCGATGTGATCCATCGCCCGGTGGAAGCCGTACACGCGGCCCCGGGTATGGGGCTCGGCCCAGGCGGCTAGGATGGCGTCGCGCGGCGCCGTCCTTGTTCCCTTGCCGACGCGGTCCGCCACACGGATGGCGAGCACCTGCGGCCACGAGGTCACCAGCGCTATGAGCGGCCGAACCGCAGACGACAACCCGTAACCCGTGACGACGATCGGCTGGCGCCGGCGCCACCTGTCGGAGAAATACCCGGAAGCGATCTTGAGCAGGCTGTTGATGCCCTCGGCCACTCCTTCGATCACGCCGAGCGAGAAGGCGCTCGCGCCAAGGACGCGGCTGAGGAATACCGGGAGCAGAGGGTAGACCGACTCGCTGGCTGCGTCCGTGGCGAGGCTCGTGAAGCCCAGGCGCCAGACGGTCCGGGCCAAGCCCAACACGCCCTTGCCACCGGGTTCGACGGTCGTTGGCATCGGCGTCAAGCCCTACATCGTACACCAACGGCGGCCTCAGTCCCCGCGGGTCCTGCCGGAGCTCACTGCGGGCGCCAGAAGGAACGAGAAGGCTCGGGTTCGGAGAACTCAAAGAGTGGCACACGCGGCCTGGGGCTCGGCGCAACGATTCAGTCTCCATCTGGCAGGTAGATCACGCGCTCATCGCCGGGCATGGCGCAAAAGGAAAGTGTCCCTTTTGCCTTCTCTTACGCCCGCAGGTAGAGCTTCTTCCGGTGCATCAAGTACAGCACCGCGAAGAGGAAGGCGAGGTTCGCTGCCGCGAAGAGAAGCGATGCGTTCTTCGGCGATGCGGCCGGCTGGAAGAAGCTCGAGTACACCCAGGTCCTGAACGAGACCTTCCGCCCGCCCCAGTTCACCATCACCAGCCCCATCGTCTTCGCGAGGAGCCCTGAGAGAACGAACAACGTGATGGCGTTCAAACCAAGGATGACGAACGGCCAGCTCCATGCGCGCCAGCCTCGAGCATCGATTGCCCAGATGCACGCCGCCAGCAGGAGGGCCGCCGCGCCCGCCGTGAACCAAGTGTACGAGCTCGTCCACAGGCTCTTGTTGATCGGGAACCAGGCGCTCCAGGCGAGGCCGACCGCCACGCAACCAATGCCGCCAAGAGCAAGCCATGCGGCCTTTCGCGAGGCAGGCTGCTTCACGCCGAGCCAGAGGCCCGCCACGCCGCCCAGGAGCGTCGAACCAACTGCAGGGATGGTGCTGAGCAAGCCCTCCGGATCCCACGTCTTCGAGCTCCTCCAAAGGTGGCCGCCGAATACCGCCCTGTCTATGTGAGCGCCGAGGTTGCCGTCGGGCGTCAGGTCACCAGCCACCCCGCCGGGCGGCGGGACGAGTTCTATTACGAGCCAGTAACCCACTGTCAGCGCAACCGCCGCAGCAAGGAGCCGCGTCGCGTGTTTTCGCGCGAGAGCGACCGCGTCGGGCGATGAAAGGGGGACCCTCCCTGCCGACGGCAAAGCCAGACGGTAGATGAAGGCGGTCACCAGGTAGCAGACGGCGATCCGCTGGAGAACGCCCGGGATGCGAATCGTTTTCAGGTTGAAGTAGGGAAACCCCGCGAGAAACAGGCCGAGCCCGAATATGACCAGAGCCCGCCTGACAATCCGCCACGGCGAGCCGAGGGTCGATCGCGATAGGGTTACCGACACGCCGACAATGAAGAGGAAGAAGGGAAAGATGAGGTCGGTCGGGGTCCATCCGTGCCAGGGCGCGTGCAGAAGAGGGGCGTACACGTTGCTCCAGTCGCCCGGGTTGTTGACGATGACCATCGCGGCCATCGTGAGTCCGCGAAAGGCGTCGAGTGCGACGAGCCTGGCTGCGGGAGCCGACGCGGTTGTGCTGATGGCCATGACGCTGGAGGATAACTCAAAACCGTGCAGCCCGGAGCTTTGGGCGTCCGGGCCCGCTCGGCTTGCCGCCGGCCCCGCGTCGAAGTACAAATACCTGTATGGCCACGCTGGCTGACGCCCTGTCGGCTCGGACGCGCGATGGGACGTTGTACGAACGCTTCAAGGGCGACTGGGTGCGCTGCGTAGCGTGCGGCCACCGCTGCCCAATCCCTCCCGGCGGCGTGGGCGTCTGCAAGGTCCGCTTCAACCGCGAGGGAACCCTCCACGTCCCCTGGGGCTACGTTGCCAGCTTGCAGTGCGATCCGATCGAGAAAAAGCCCTTCTTCCACGTCGATCCAGGCGGCCTCGCGCTCAGCTTCGGCATGCTCGGCTGCGACCTGCACTGCGGATACTGCCAGAACTGGGTCACGTCGCAGGCAATCCGCGACCCGAAGGCTGTCGCGCCGCCATCTTCCGTGACGGCGGAAGAGATCGTCGGCGAGGCGCTACGGCTCGGGGCTCGAACCGTCGTCTCGACGTACAACGAGCCGCTGATAACCGCCGAGTGGGCAGCTGAGATCTTCCGCCTCGCGAGAAGAGCCGGCCTTCGGACCGGGTTCGTCTCGAACGGCAACGCCACGCCGGAGGTCCTCGAGTACCTGCGCCCCCTCGTGGATTTCTACAAGGTGGACCTCAAGAGCTTCGACGACCGGCACTACCGCGAACTGGGCGGCAGGCTTCAGCCCATCCTCGACTCCATCGAGCGTCTCCACCAGATGGGCTTCTGGGTGGAAATCGTCACGCTCCTCGTGCCCGGCTTCAACGACAGCGACGATGAGCTGCGGCGCCTGACAGGTTTCATCGCCGGGGTTTCACCCGACATCCCGTGGCACGTCACAGCCTTCTACGGCACCTACAAGATGTCGAACCGCGCGGATACGACCGCCGAGATGCTCGTTCACGCCGCCGGGATCGGCAAGGCGTCGGGCCTGCGCTACGTCTACGCTGGCAACGTGCCAGGGCGCGTGGGAAGGCTGGAGGACACCTGCTGCCCCCGGTGCCAGCGCGTGCTCGTCGGTCGCAGAGGGTACACTGTTCACACCTTCGAGCTGACGCCGGAGGGCAGCTGCCCTTCGTGCGGGACGACGATCCCCGGCGTGTGGATGTGACGGAGCGGCGGTGCCAGACGTGAACCGAGCTTCCATCGAGGACGTGACCCCGGTGGCCGACACGTTTGGCCGGCCGCTCAGGAGCCTGCGCATCTCGGTGACCGACCGCTGCAACCTCCGCTGCCAGTACTGCATGCCGGAGGTTGATTACTCCTGGCTTCCACGGGCCAACATCCTCAGCTTCGAGGAAATCGGCGCGCTGGTGGACGTCTTCCTCGACGCTGGCGTCAGGAAGCTCCGCCTCACGGGCGGCGAGCCCCTCCTCAGGCGCGACCTTCCCGCCCTTGTCCGTCTGCTCTCGTCCAAGCCTCGCGTGACCGAGATCGCGCTCACGACGAACGGCGTGCTGCTCGCCAGCCAGGCCGAGGCCCTGCGCGACGCGGGGCTCCATCGCATCACGGTGAGCCTCGATACGCTGCGGCCCGATCGCCACCTGAGGCTCGCACGCCACAACGGCCACGACAAGGTGCTCGATGCAATCCGCGTCGCACGCGACGTCTTCGGCTCGCTCAAGCTCGACGCGGTGATGATCCGCGGTGTCAACGACGACGAGATGGTGGAGCTCCTGGAGTACGCGAAGCGGGCTGGCGCCGAGATCAGGTTCATCGAGTACATGGACGTCGCAGGAGCAAGCTCGTGGTCAGAGGAGCAGGTCCTCTCACGCCGCGAAATGCTGGACCGCCTTGCCGGGCGCTACGGGAAGGTAGAGCCGGTCGAGGTCACCGAGTGGGCGCCGGCTGACAGGTTCTCGCTGCCGGACGGAACCATCTTCGGAATCATCGGGTCGACCACCGAGCCATTCTGCCGGACGTGCGATCGCAGCCGCTTGACCGCGGACGGCGTCTGGTACCGCTGCCTGTACGCCGAAGCCGGTACCGACTTGCGGACTCCCCTCCGGAACGGCGTGTCGAGGGAGGAGCTGCGGGCGACGATCGAGCGCGAATGGCGGGCGCGCGACGACCGCGGCGCCGAGCTTCGAGCCCAGCAGAAAGATCGCCGCGCCTACGTGCCGCTCACCAGCCCCGAGGGCGATCCCCACCTCCAGATGCACACGCGAGGCGGATGACATTTCGTGTATCCGCACGGCCACGACCCGCACATCAAATGAGCCACCCACGCAGCATCCGCTGTTGACGAGGCGGGGCCGCTCCCGTAAGTTAGTCTCGCGCGCCCCATCCGGGCCGCAGAGGACCAGGCAGGCGCCGATTCATGAGGAAACCGCGGGCGGCATCGGCGGAAACACGAGCCGGCTCCACGGCCGACGGTAGCGGCGCGCCTGCGGCTGCGGGCGGCATGGCGGAAGTGCCGGAAACCGAGCCGCTCGACCCGGACTCCGTTGTCTTCCTGACGTCAGATGTCATCATCCGGCGCCTTGGAGACGGTTTCGTCCTTGTCAACCTGGCAACCGATCGCATCTACGACGCGAACCTGACGGCGGGCCGCATTTTGGAGCTCCTTGCCGGCGGCACCACCGTCGGTGCGCTTCAAAACACGCTCCTCGACGAGTTCGAGGTGGACGAGGCCACCCTCGTCGAGGAGACCTCTGAGTTGTTGTGTCTTCTGTCGAGCGAAGGGCTGCTCCGTGCAGGACGACCCGACAGGTAGCCTCCGCGCCCTGCGAACGCGCTGGATGGTCCGGGCAAACCCGGCATTCCTCCACCTTCGCCGCCCGTGCTGCAGCACCGCGGCTCTCGGCGCGCCTGCATGGACAAGAGGAGTCTCGCCGCTTTCTTCCATTCCGGGCCTCGAGGTCCTGCCTGCCCCCGACGCGGACAGCCTCTCTGTCTGGTCCACAGAGCAGCTGCTCATCGTTCTCGCGGGCCATATCGATACTTGCGCCGAGCTCCTGGCACAGATCGGCGGGCCGAATTCGGCCTGTTCGGCCGTAGGTCTCGCGCCACGACTGCCGCGTGCGGACCCTGGTCCGGCAGTACGGGCCCCCGGCTCCGATGTCCCGCCAGGCTCTCTACCGCGTAGCGCGGAGGCGCCATTCGCGCTGCCAGGCGCGGCGGCGCTCGTCGCCCACATCTGGGAGGCCCGTCGCGAACGCGCCGTCGACGGTCTCCGTGGCGCCTTCGCTCTGGTCGTGTGGGACCGTGCGCGGCCCGAAGTCCTGGCATTTCGCGATCACGTCGGCCAATACCCGCTGTTTTGGGCCTGTGGCGAGCGCGGCGCGGTGCTCATCTCGCCCTCCATCGATCTCTTGCTCCAGCAGCCTGGCGTCGGCCGGGACGTCAACCGCGCAGCTCTGGCCGACCACCTCTCGCACAGGTGGCCGGACAAGGAAGAAACCTGCTTCCTGTCGGTCAAGCGAATTCCGCCCGGAAACGTCCTTCGCCTGTCGGAACGCGATCGGCGGCTCGAGCGGTACTGGTCGCCCGGAATGCGCGGCGACACCATCGACTGGATCTCCGACGAGGAGATCGTCCGTTTCGACCCGCTGTTCGAACAGGCCGTCCGGCGTTCCGCGATGGGCGCCCCTACCGGTATCTCGCTCAGCGGCGGCCTCGACTCGATCAGTGTGGCCAGCGTGCTCGCGTCGCTCGCTGCGGCCAGCGGTGCGAGCCGCCCGCTCGCTCTGTCGCTCGGCTTTCCAGGCGAGTGCAGCGAGGAGGGCGTACAGCGGTCCGTCGCCACCGGGTTGGGGCTCGACCAGATCTTCGTGCCGATCCTCGACAGCGTGGGCGACCGTGGGATCGTCGGATCATCGCTCGACCTTGCGGCATCGCGCCCGCTCCCTCTGCTTTCGCCCTGGTGTTCTTCGTACTTCAACCTTGCCGGCCTGGCTCGCCAGCATGGCGTGGACGTCATCCTCACGGGCACGGGAGGCGACGAGTGGCTGACCGTGTCACCGTACTACGCTGCGGACCTGATGCTACGGGCCGACATTGGCGGTATACTTCGGATGGCCTCGGCCAACCACCGGTCGTTCAACGTCTCCTGGGCACGGGTCTTGAGAGGCCTCGGGCGTTTCGGCGTCCGGCCAATCGCCAGCATGGCGCTTGGCAGGGTCGCGCCGGTCGCGTGGCGCCGCAGCCGCCTGGCTCGCCTGATGAGGAAGACTCCGTCCTGGGTCGCGCCGGACCCGGCCCTCCGGCGCGAGTTGGCAGAGCGGGCGGAACTGGCGCTGACCGATCCAGGGCCGCCCGAAGGTTTCTATGCTGCCGAGCTGCGAGCGAGCCTGGATCACCCGCTCGTGGCATGGGAGGTGGAAGAGAGTTTCGAGACGGGGCGGAGCGCGGGGGTCCTTTACCGCCATCCTTACCTGGACGCGGACCTGATCGACTTCCTCTTCAGGGTGCCTCCGCAGATCCTGAACCGAGGCGGGCGGTCGAAGGGCCTTGTCCGCGAGGCGGTCAGCCGTCGCTTCCCTGCCCTAGGCTTCGAGCGGCAGAAGAAGGCGACGGGCACATCGTTTTATCGCTCGCTGTTGCAGCGAGAGGGACCGGTCGAGTGGAAGAGGCTCGCCGGACCGCGAAAGATGGGGGAGATTGGGCTGGTGGATCTGGATTCGGCCACCGCGACAGCCGAAAAGATCTTCCAGGGATTTCTGCCCGAGCTGCATCGGATCTGGGATATCCTGGCACTCGAGACGTGGTTGCGGGCCCGCTGCTGAGAAATCACGCGAGGAGAGTCATGCCGAAGAAGGACAGCAAGAAGAAGCGCGGCTGGGAACGCCCCAAGGTAACGCCAGTCGGCACGGTGGGCGGATTGCTCAAGGGCGGCGGCGGAAAGCTGAGCATCGTTCAAGACGACCAGGGCGACCAGCCCCGCAAACCGAAGGGCCTGGAATAGACCGGTTGCGCCTGCGAATCGGCTCGCCCGGGGCAGAACCTCTTTCGCCGGCCCCGGGAGGCGGCGTCGTTCAGGTCTGGCAGGATGAGGCCGGCGTCAGCCTCGCTTACGGGTGGGCTGACGGCCGGTGGCTGTGGATCGGCTGGCCCGGCGTGGCCGCTTTCCGGTTTTCCGAGAGCCAGGACGACACCGTCGTCTCTGCATTTCCCGACCGGGGCGGCAGCCGCGACTCGATCGAAGACGTCTTCAGCCGCATCATCCTGCCGATCGCCCTGCAGGCCCGAGGCTTCGAAGCCCTTCACGCGAGCGCCGTCGTGATGGACGACGGAGCGGTCGCCTTCTGCGCCCGTACGAAGACCGGCAAGTCCACACTCGCCCATGCGCTGGCGAACCGCGGCTGTGCGCAGCTCGCAGACGATGCGGTTGTGCTCGAGTTCGGCGCGAACGGGGTCACCGTCGTTCCTCTTCCCTTCTTGCCGCGACTGAAGAGCCCGCGGCCTCGCGAAGTCGGCGCGGGCCATGAAGGAGCCGGAGCGCCTTCATGCGTCCGGCGCAAGAGAGTGCCCCTCCGCGCAGTCGTCCTCATGAACCGCAGTGCAGACGACTCGGACCACCAGCCGGTGGCGCTCGTCGAACGACTCGGACCGTCGCGCGCGTTCCCGTCCGTCCTCGCTCATGCGCACTGCTTCGATCTGGCGGGCCGCGACTCCCGCGCGCGCCTCCTCGAGCGATACCTGGACCTGGTCGAGACCGTCCCGGTTCTCGATCTGACGTTCCGGCCTGGACTCGATCTGCTCCCGGCAGTTGTCGACGTGGTCGTACACTCGATCGGCACACTTTGCGACGCCGCCAATGCCATCGCACGCCGCAAGGACAACGGTGGGAACTGAGCCGCGTTCCACCGCTGCCGAACGCACTGCACCGCGGGAACCCCACGCGAACAGCCCAGCCCTTGACCGAAGCCCGGTCGCGAGGATCCTGCACGACGTGCGGAAGGGCCGAACAACGTGGACAGACCTCGGCATCGGGCTGCGGATGCTCGCTTGGGCTGCAGTCCTGGTCCTTCTGCTGCGCGTGCTGAAGATGAAGCTGCCGCGCGCCGTGCGTCTGATGCGGCCGCGCCGGGCCTTCTTCGGGCACCGAAATGCTGACAGGGAGCTCCGAATCTCGAGCCTTGCCCACGTTGCGGCAGATCTCGTCGGCCGCGCCGACTCCAACTGCCTGATTCGCAGCCTCCTCGCATGGCGCTATCTCGGCCTGGCCGGCGCCTCCCCGCACATCGTCGCAGGCATGGAACGGTCCGAGAAGGGCGTGCGGGGCCATGCCTGGGTACTGGTGGACTACCGGCCACTCGGAGAGGCGAGTGCCACCCTCGCCTCTTTCCTCCCGGTTGTAGCTTTCGACGAGCGCGGCTTGCCTTACCAGGTGCCGAGCTCTCGCGGGGCTTCGGAGAAAGACTGTGACGGCTGAAGAGCAACCCGTCCGGCTAAGGCGAAGTGACATTGCGCTCGGCGCGAGGCTGCTGCGCGCCACCCGCGTCGTTGACACCGCGGCACGGCTGTTCGACCGCCTGCGTTCCAGGTTGGTCGTCTCGCTGGCGTCCGACCGATTCCTGCACGAGTACAACGACCTTGCCTACGGCAAGAGCGACCGCTACGTGCTCTCGGCCTCAGACGCGTCGCTCATGCCCTGGGAGGATGAGGTCGTCGAGCGCTTCTTCCCCAAGTCCCCGGCCCGGCTTCTGATCGGCGGTGCGGGCGGCGGCCGCGAGGTCTTCGCTCTTGCCCGACGCGGTTACGAGATCGTCGCCTTCGATCCGTCGCCGCTGATGGTGTCCTCCATGGCCGCACAGATCGGCTGCCAGCCTATCCTGGCTTTCCGGGCACGGTTCGAGACGCTGCCGCTGCTCGAAAGCGCATCGACACGGGGACGCGGCCATGACTCGAGCGACGAAACGAGGCCTGCCAGCGACTGCGCGGTGACGAATCTGAGCGAGATGGGCCGTTTCGACGCGGCGCTGCTCGGGTTGACCAGCTTCTCCCACCTGCGCTACGAAAACGACCGCATCAAGGTGCTCGCTGAATTCGCCCGGGTGACGGCCGGCCCCATCGTCCTCAGCTTCTTTCATGCACCAGCGCCGGGAGCCATATCTCCCCATCGCTCGAAGCGGCGCGGTAAAGCCCTCGCCCACTTCGCGGCGGGCCGCCTGCCCGCACCCGAAGGCGACCGCTTCTCGATCGGAATCGGCTACTACCACACCTTCCGGCGCGACGAGCTGGAGCGGCTGTTCGAGCGCGCCTCGCTCTCAATCCTTCACCTGGACCTCGAGGCCAACTGGAGCCACGCGGTGGTGATTCGGTAAGCCGTGGGCCCATGACGTAGACGATGGGGCCGGCGCAGCGACCGGGCACGGAGAACCAGTGGCCGGTCGCCGATAGCCGACAGGCGGGTGACGGGAACACGGGGCCACGAAGACGCTGAGGCACGAAGGGCGGACATCTTCGGGCCATGATGTGATTCGGAACGTCAGTGGGGCCGGGCGAGGATGCGGTCTGGCTGGCAGCGGGCCGCCCGGGCGGCTGGTGAAACGTGCATCGCCGCCGCCAGAAGCACGACGAAGAGGACGGCGTTGCCGGGCATCTGGAGGGAGAACTCGACGAGCGACTGGACCAGCATGCCGATGATGCCTGCAATCGCGCCGGTTCGAAGCCATCGCGACGCCGGATCGTCCTCACCGCACCTTACGCGTCGCGCGATCGACATCGCTACAGCCGCGACGAAAAGGAGCGCGGGGACACCGACGAGGAGTCCGCCCTCGGCCGCGACCTGCAGGTAATCGTTGTGAGCCTGGGCGAAGTGGAGACCGCCGCCGCCGACCTGGTAGAGGACAGTCGCCACGCCGAACGTGTTCAAGCCGGTGCCGGCAAGCGGGAAGTCAGCGAGAATGCGGAGAGCGGACTGCCACGCGTCGAGCCGCGTCTTCAGGTAGCCTTCCTGCCCGCCAAGCAGCCGGCCAAGCGCGACGTCGGGGCCGAGCCAGAGCATCGGCACGACGAAGAGCACCACAAGGGCGGTGACGACCGTGGCACGCGCCAGGCCGCCCCTGAACGCGCGGACCGCCGCCCCACCAGCGACGACCATTGCCACGGCGAGGCTTATCAGCCCCGACCGCGACCGTGTCATCAGCAGGGAGAAGGCCATCAAGACGGACGCAAGGCCGACCAGGAGGAGCTGTCCTCCTTGCGGCGTCGAGAACCAGAGAACTCGGTCGCGCAGGCTGCGCGCGCGCAGAAGGCGCGCATCCTCGAGCATCGAGCACATGTATCCCAGTGCAAGCGGGAGCGCCATCAGCATCCAGCCGGCGAAGTGGTTCTTGTTGACGAACGGCCCGAACGGTGTCACCAGCAGGTTCTCCGGCTGCCACACGCCGTAGATCTTCATTCCCGTGTAGGCTTCGTCCCCGATTATCGACAGTTGCGCGATCCCGACGAAGGCTACGACCGACGCGAGAACGATCACGCCACGCACCAGGCGGCTCAGGCCTCCGCGTGAAAACGCGTGCGTCAAGCCAAGAAGGAACAGGCCGAGTACGGCCAGGAACAGCAGGCCGACAGCCGTCGATGAGGGCGAGATGGAGAGCGCGTGCCACGAGGCTCGGAAAAGTGAAACGGTGTTGGCAGGAGCTACGGTGTCTGCCTGCGGCAGACCGGCCGCAAGGTAACCGAGGTCGTAACTCTCCAGGAAGGCGGGCGCCGCCGGGCTGAGCGCGGCAAGCACGCGCGGCGGCAAAGGAATGATCTGCAAGACGACGGCTGCGGAGAGAAGAAGCCAGGCGCGCGTCAACAGCGGGTAGTCATCCGGCTGGCCGAGGCGCCTGTTTTGAACGATGGCCGCCAGGCCGACCGCGGCACACCCGGCGAGGAGCGGCGTGTAGGCCCACGGGTATACGGCGCCGAAGGCCAGAACACCCCATACGAGGAGTGCGAGCACCGGCCACGTCTGAACAACACCTGCACGGCGGTGCGTTGCGCCGTAGGACATCCAGGACCGATCTCTAGAGCCGAACGGTCGACGTCATGGGCTCATCGCCCTGGGCGCTCCTCGCCGCCCACGAGCCTGTTGAACACGACACGCCTGGCCGGCGGGTGCCTGAGGAGCGCCAGGATGAAGTGCCGGTGCTCGTTGAACCGCGCCGTTCGCCGCATGAGCGGAATGATGCCATCCGTCCGAGCGAGCTCGAAGAGGGATTCGATTCGCGCGTCGGTGAAGTCGTCGGCCAGGCGCCTGAGCGCGAGCTGGGCATCGAGCTCAGGCCCGAGCCGCTGGCGCCACATCCGCTCGTACCTGCCGAGCGCGATGGCGTCGAGGCGGTCGCGACGAAGCGCCTCGTCCAGGACCGTGGCGGCAATCGTTGCGCTGACGAGGCTGTAGTACACGCCGCCGCCCGTCGTGGCCTTGACGAGGCCCGCGGCGTCGCCGACGGCAACGAGACGATCGGAAAACGTGCGTGCGATGGGGGCGAGCGGAAGCATGCGCACACGCGGGCGGGCGTCGCTGGCTTCGGCCACGTCGATCCCCCATCGGGCGCAGACATTTCGGAGCAGCGCGCCGAAGCAGGTCGTCGCCTCGCCCTTGCACATCAGCCCGACGCGGGCTCGCGGACCTTCGGGGCGCCGCACCGGGATCACCCACCCGAACCCTCCCGGCGCAATCCCGCTTCCGAAATGCACCTCCACCTCATCGTCTTCGTGCGCCGGGAACTCCGCGAGGGCGCTCTGAAGAAAACGCGGCGGGAGCCCGAGGCCGAGCGCTCGCTGAAGACCGTAATGAGCCCCGCAGGCGAGAACGACAGCGCGCGAGCGGACCGGCGGGCAGCCGGCAAGGTGGAGGACAACCGATGACCTTCTTGTCTCGATGCGCTGGACCCTGACGCCTGTCAGCATCGAGACGCCTGCCGCACGGGCCTGAAGCTCGAGATGGTGGTCGAACTGGCGCCGGTCAACGGCAACAGCTTCAACGGTATCGGACCGGAAGGACACCACGGCGCCCGACGGCGAGTGGAACCTGGCGCCCGCGAGCCCGTTCAAGACGGGCTCGCGGCCGATGCCAAATTCCTCGAAAGTGTCAGCCGACAATACGCCGGCGCAGTGCACGGGCGCACCGAACGACTCGTGCTCTTCGAAGAGGGCCACATCGTGGCCCTGCCGGGCGAGGAGTGTGCCGGCTAGAAGGCCTGCAGGACCGCCGCCCACTACAGCGACATCGCGCATCAGACTCTGTTTCGGCCGTTCGGGGTCGGGTCTTGAATTCACGCGCCTTTCACGGTGTAGCCCTCTCCCGGGAAGACTGACATCCTATCACCGTTGGCCCCGCTTCAACGCCGCAGACTCTTCCCTGGGCCGTCTCGGGACCGGGCAACGAGCGCATGTCGACTCATCCCCCGGTCCGTCCCTCGGTCCTCATCCCGTTCTCATCCCTCCGTCCTGTGTCCGCAGTCCCACCTTGTCGCCGCGGTCTTCCCACCTCCCACGGAAGGTGATCCAGAACGACAGCGCGATCAGCCGGATGTCGAGCCAGAGACTCCGCCGGGCGATGTAGAGGCTGTCGTAGCGGAATTTCTGCCGGCCGCTGACGTCGCGCGGCGCGAAAACCTGCGCAACGCCGGTGAGCCCCGGCCTCACCCGGTGGCGGGCGGCGTAGCCGGGGACGTCTTCCAGGCGGCGGAGGTCGCCGGTCCCGTTCACCTCGATCTCTCCTGGCCGCAGCGCGCGCGGCCCGACGAAGCTCATGTCGCCCCGGAATATGTTCCAGAGCTGCGGCAGTTCGTCCATCGCTGTCGCGCGAAGGAGACGGCCGATGCGCGTCACCCGCGGATCGTTCTCCGTTGCCTGCATCGGGCCGACCAGCGCCTCGGCGTTCGGAATCATCGAACGGAACTTGAAAGCCCGGAACAACCGCCCGCCCTCCCCTACGCGCTCCTGCGAGTAGAAGACCGGCCCACCGTCCTCGAGCTTGATCGCGAGGGCGATGACGGCCCAGAGAGGCGAGGAAGCCAGAAGCCCGAAGCCCGAGAGCCCTACGTCGAGCGCCCGCTTGGCAAAGGACATCGGGAGCACAGTTCCGGCCTCGCCGGCTTTCTGCGCCTGCTGAGTATCGGTCGGCTCGGTGACAGCGGTTGTCATCACGACATCAATCTCCTGGAGCTCTTGCTGCCGCCAGAGCAGGCGCGTTGCCCCCCGGCTACACCTCCCTGCGCAGCCATTTCCAGGCGCCACATACCAGGCGGTGGGCGTACAAGGCAGGAAGCGCCGCCCTGCTCGTGACGCCGTACGAGCGCATGATGTAGGCCGGCGGTGGCAGCACGTGTTCGCGCACGAGCGCGAGCCGGTCCCGCCAGCTGTCGAGCGCCCGAAGATCTGAAACGAGGACGTCCAGCCTGGTCACCGCCCCCCGGGCGAAACCCGACGACGGCTCCGATGCGAATCCGGCGGCTGCCGCTTCGAGGCCGCCGATGAACCGCGCGGGAAGCGCGGTGTTGAACAGCTGGCGAGCACGCGCAAGGCCGCTCGCCGTAACAGCGGCCACCTTCCGCCGCCTTGCTTCCGCGCCGAAGCGGTCGAGGCCCCACTCGTCGAGCGTCGCCGCGAGCAGGTGGATGTCGTACAACCAGATCAGCCTGTCCTCGTCCGCGTGGTGTGCGGCCCGGTGGATGCAGGCAATGAACAGCGAGTGCAAGGCGCTCGGGGCGCGCGCACCCTCCCCGAGGCCCGGCAAGTCGACCGCCTCGGCATCGATGTCCTCGAACGGCACCGAGTCGGCCAGCACGTGCGGGTTGACGAGCTTCCAGTGGAGATCGACCACGTGCCTCAAGCCGTGGTCGTCCACGCGGGAGTAGTCTGCCTGGTGCATGACGAGTTGGCCGCTCGTCTGCGTCATTCTGCGGTAGCCCAGACCCTCGAGAACGCCCACGGCGGCTGCGAGGCGCTCGCGCTGGATCATCAAGTCGACATCGAAGCGCGGTCTGAGATCCGGCCGCTCGTAATGGGTGCGCCCGACGGCCGCACCCTTGATGATGACGTTCGGCACACCGGCCCAATGAAGTCCCGAGAGCACGCGACGCAGCTCGCCTTCACGGACCGCTTCCTGCACGGCCTCGCCGATGGCACGCCGCCTCAACTCTTCAACGACGGCTGCCGGCCAGGACGGGTGCGGGAAGCGCGCCAGCATGTCGGCAACGAGCGAGTGCGCTCCGTGGCGCGCGGCGGCCTCCACGAACGCCGCCGCTTCATCGGCGCCACCGAACGGCCACGCTGGCCGCTCGCCCCGCATCACGGAGGCAATGAGGCTTTCCACTGCCAGGCCCGCTCACGCTTCCCGCGCAGCACGCAGCATCTCACCCCGCTCTCGCCACAACGCTGGAAGGCGCCGCATAGAGTGCCTCCACGCTCGGGCTGCCGCCCGGTACTGCCCCGGGTCCCGGAATCGTCTGCGGACCATGTCGACACAGGCGTAGCGGATCAGGAATCCGGGCAACACCCGGGCGCGTGCATGGAGCACGTAGACCGCAACCAGGTTCTTGACTTTGTGGAACTCGATATCAGCGCCCTGGCGGTCGGATTCAGCTGGAGGGCTCGCGTGCCTAGCAATGGCACTGGGAACGAGCACCATCCTGTATCCGAACCGCGCCGCCCTCAGGCAGAGTTCCACGTCCTCCATGTACATGAAGAAATCGTCGCGAAAGCCGCCGAGCTTCCTCAGGGAATCTGTCCGCGCAAAGAGCAAGGCACCAGTCAGGTAGGTTACCTCGTACGGCTCGTGTTGTCTGAGAGAACCACGCTCACAGCCCGCTCCCCTGATTGCCAGTCGGTACGCTTCGTCCAGTCTTACGTCGCCGCCGGCGAAATGGACGATGCCGGTATCATCCCGGAGGATCAGGCCCGACGACAACGTGCGTGACGCGGCCCGTCTCGAGAATGCGAGAAAAGCCTCCACACAGCCGGGTTCGAGCACCATGTCGTCCTCGGTGAGCAGCACGTGTTCGGACGAGGCGAGACGGAGCCCCATGTTCATCCCGCCGGTGAACCCCGCGTTGCGATCGTTGGCGACCAGGCGGACGCCGGCGTAGCACGAGACTATTCGCGCGATTTCGTCGCTCGTCGCGCTCCTGTTGTCGACGACGATGGTTTCGGTGACAGGGCTGGTCTGCCGGGCAACCGAGTCGAGGGCCTGCCGCAGGCGAGATGGGCGGTTGTGGCTGAGGATCACGACGGAGACGGACACAGTTGCTGCTGCCTCAGGGGGCGGTTGTGCGGGTAGAATGCTCCCGGTTCGAGCCCTGGTTCGCGGCATTCATCCGAGCTGAACAGCAATGACTCAGGCGACGGGGGCGTTTGGAAGCCGACAGTGGGCCGGCCGCTCGCCCGCGCGCGGGATGTTGGCGGCGCTCGGCCTGCTTTTCGCGTCCAGGATGGCCATTCTGGCTGGCCTCGGATGGGCAACCGGCGGGAGCGAGTTCACGGCGGATGCGCAGCTCGCGTTCCAGTTCGCAGCCGACCCGTTCGCACAGCTGATGAGCCGTGCGTCCACGACGCCGTACCCACCGCTTCTTCCCCTCGTGACAGCGTTCGTGCTCGCGCCTTTCCGGATCCTCCCGCCTTTCTACTCCATCCGTGTGGTCTTCGCGCTCTTCGAGCTCGCCGCCGCCGCCGTCACCTGGTGGGCTCTCGTTTGCCGGAACCGCACTCCCTCGCAATGTCGGGCCGCCATGGCCGTATGGATTGGGGCGCCGATCGGCTGGGTTGCGACTGTTGTCATGGCCCAGGACGAAGCCCTCGCCGCAGCATTTGCCGCCGCGGCCACGCTCCTCCTCGTCGAGCGCCGGCCCGCCATGGCCCTGCTCGCCTCGAGCGCAGGCGTCGTCGCTGCCAAGATCTTCTTCCTCTGTCCGCTGGCCGCCCTGGCAGCCGTTGCTCGAAAACCATCCGTGGTGCGCCGCCTTCTGGCGGCGGGCGCACCGCTCGGCGTCTACGCCGTGCCGCTCCTTGTCGGAACGCTCTCCGGACGACCGCTCCCCTTCACCGGCTTCGTTCTTGCCATCTTCGGCGTGAACCTCTGGGCTTTCGGCGCGTCTTGGCTCGGGATTCCCAACCCGCTTGCGCACAAGCTCTCGGCGCCAATCGCGCTCGGCGCGACGCTAGCTCTGGCCGCTGCCGCTCGCCGCTCGATTCGTTCTGCCGACGAGCCGCCTCCACCGGACCGACTCGTCGCGCTGACAGCCGCTTCTCTCCTCTGTACGTTCCTGCTCTTCTACCACGTCAACCCGGAGTACTACCTCATCGTTCTTCCGCCCGTGCTCGTTCTGTACACGGGGTGGAAGGCAGTCGCCGCGGCCGTCGCTCTGTCGCTGCCGTGGCTGGAGAACTTCTTCTTCGGCGTCGGCGGCGCCATGGCACGCGGGGACATCGGCGGGAGCCAGGTGTTCGTCCGCGTCTACCGTTCCTGCTGCGTGGCGGCCTCCCCCGCTGCCCTCGAGCGCCTGTCCGTCGTTGTTGCCGTTGCCTGCCTGCTGCTTCTGGCAACCAGCCTGGTCAGGCGAGCAACTACGAAGGAGTGAAGCGAGAACCGGCCAGAACCTGTGAGAAGAACGCATCGTGGGCGCGAGCGATCACCGCCCAGTCGTACATATCACGCGCCCTGGCCAGGCCCGCTTCCCGCATCCGTTTTCGTTTCTCCGGCGACTCCAGGAGCTCGTCGACAGCCTCGACCCACGCGTCCTCGTCAGCCTCAGGAAGCAGGCGACCCGCGTCTCCGACCACGTATGGAAGCTCACCCGAGTCGCTCGACAGGACAGGCACACCCGCCGCGAAGGCCTCCACCACCATCCGGCCGAACTGCTCGCGCCACCGGGGCGTCGTCTGGCTCGGAGCGCACAGCAGATCCATTGCGTTCAAGTAGCCCGGCACATCGTCGTGGCCTGCACCGGTGACTATCCGGGTGTGGCTGGCGCTCGACTCCGCCCATTCACGCAGCCGGCCCTCGCCGGCGCCGCCCCCCACGAACAAGACCCGGTGCTCCGCGCGCACTCGCCTGAGAACCCGCACGAGGAAATCGACGCCCTTCTCAGGCACGAAGCGCCCGAGGTACCCGACAACGGGTGGTCCGGCGACATCCCATCCGAGCGCCGCACGATTGCGTGAGCGGAGGACTGGATCAGGGCAGAAACGGGACGTATCGACCCCCAAGGTGATGATGGAGCGGGGCCGCTCGCGGTACCCCGGGCGCTCAGCCAGCGCGCCGAGCACAGTATGTCCGCCCGGAATCCACGCGCTCGCCCGGCGGAGCGAGTACCTTTCCGCCCAGCAGAACGGCAGAGGGTAGCGCTTGGCTATGTTCTGGTACGTGAGGTAAACGAGCGGCACCGACCTCGGCGCCAGAGCCGCCACCTGGGCGCCTGCCAGCACGTACGGCTCCTCCCACACGTGCACAAGGTCCCATCTTTCGCGCAGGGTGCGAGCGAGACGGGCGCCGTAGACCATCATGTGCGGGAAGCGCGTCCCGTAAGCGTTGATCGGAACGGCCCTGAACGGTTCGCCAGGGCTCCTGTGGAACCGAAGCGGGCGGAGGTCTCCTGGCCCGCCTGCAAGGCGTTCTGGCATGACTACTGTCACGTCCCATCTCTCGGGCGAGAGCCGCGCGATCTCCGCCGGCAGGCGGCGGTTGAGGTCGACGATGTAGGAATGGCCGATCGAGAGCAGTCGCCGTTTCGCCATGTCACAGGCCTGCGCGTGGCCGGCGGGTCAACCGATCGCCGCGCCGCTCTTTCCAGCAACCAGACGTTCGTACAGCGCGGTGGTCCGTTCGATCATCCGAGCGATCGTGAAGTCGCTGCCGACACGATCGCGGCCGCGCCTCCCCATCCGCTCGGCTGCCGCCGGATCGCGCACCACTCGCAGCAGCGCGTCCCGCAAGGCGCCTGCGTCGCCGGGCGGCACGACCAAGCCTGTCTCGCCATGCCGGTTGACCCACGGAACGCCGGTCGGCAGGTCCGTGCACACGACCGGCTTGCTGCAGGCCATGGCCTCGAGCTGGACTACACCGAATGCTTCGGCGCGAGTAATCGAAGGAAGCGCGAAGACGCCGCAAGCATGGTAAAGCGCGACGAGGTCCTCCTCAGGAACCTCGCCCGGAAAGCTCACCTGGTCTCTCAGCCCCAAGTGGCAGGCCAACTCCTGTAGCTCCCCGCGCATCTGGCCACCGCCGACGATGACCGCAGGAAGGTCAGTCCCATGAAGAGCCCGCAGCAGCACGTCGAGGCCCTTGTACGGCACCATCCGGCCTACGGACAGCACGAAGAAGGGACCGTAGCGCCTGCGAAACGCCTCCGCCCGGCGCGCGACTTCGGGCGTCGCCTCGAACCGCCCCAGGTCGATGCCGAAGGGAATCACGGTGCACTTGTCCCTGTGATCGCGAAGCTGCTCGGCACGCTCGGCCAGCGGCGGAGCCGCGACGACGATCTGCGCTGCGCGGTCCAGAACCGGACGGAGGAACGGCCGGTAGAAAGCACGATAGCGCCAGGCGGGACGCACCACTTCGCTGTGGAACCACACCACCAGATCACCGCGCGGACGAGCGGCCATGTGCGACACGAGCGCCCACGGGTTCGGTTCGTGGTGCACTATCACGTCGGCATCGACACGCGAGAGCCAGACGGGGAAGGCGGGCGACATGGCCACCGAGCCGATGGCTCCTGCACGGCCCACGCGGATAACTGGCACCCCCCGCCATGTTTCGACCACCGTCCGGCGCCCGGTGTTGATAACGAGCGCACGGCTGTCGACGAAGGCTCGTTCTCCTTCGCAGAGCATCTGAACTACCCGCTCCATTCCGCCCGGGGCGGGGGGGTAGTGCTTTCCGACGTGCACGACCCGGATCATCCGACAATCTCGCAATACAGCTTTGCCATCTCGCCGGCGCATCGATCCCAGCTGAACTTCGCTGCCTGCGCAAGGCCGCAGCTGATGCGCCGTTGCCATTCAGGCGATCCGCTGCAACGTTCCTGCAACAGCGACCTAATCGTTTCGCGCCAGGCAACGACATCTCCGGGAGGACAGTACGATGCAGCGTCCCCACCCACTTCTCGAAGCACAGGGAGGTCGCTCGCGACGACTGGCGTTCCGCACGCCATGGCTTCCACTACCGGCAATCCGAACCCCTCGCGCTCTGACGGCAGCAGCACGAGCGCCGCTCGCCGGTAGACGGCGGCCAGCACCCTGCGCTCCAGGAACGGCAGGCTCACGATGTGCGGCGCCACGCCGAGATCCTCGGCCATTCGCTGCTGTGCCGCCGTGAAACTGCCACCGACCCGCACGAGACGCGCCGATGGCCAGTCCGCGCGGACGGCCGCGACGACACGGAGCAGGACATCGATCCTCTTGCGCGGGATCGTCGAGCCCACGTGCAGCAGATCCAGTGGACGCTGCATGTCGTTCTGGTCCGGAGAGATTGGAGAGCGAGTTCGTGGGTCGTCGAGCATGCGTGACGCTTCGCTGTCCGCACCTGCCTCCGGGGCCGCCGTGCACGAGGGGTGCACGCCCATTGGAACAACGACCAGCCGCTCAGCCCTGGCGAGGCCACTCGACACGAGATCCGCGCGGGTCGCCTGGCTGTCGCATGTCACGACAGCCGCCCTCGCCAGGCCCCGCGCCACATGACGCACCACGGCCCGCGGCAGCCTGGACTCTCGCTGCCCGGGCACGATGAGCGGCCTGAAGGCGTCAGTGTCGTGGCACGTGACGATTGCCCGTCCTGGCGGGAGCACGTGCACGAGATGAGCGTAACTGTGATCGACAACGTGGAACACGTCAGCCGCATCCCGCCTGCGTGCAAGCCAGCACCTGTAGGACCAGTAGCGGCGGAACATTCTCGTTGCCGAGCCGGCGCCACCGGCGGCGCCGCGGCTCGCGCCGCCCTCATCGGGCCGCAGCCTCACGGCTTCGATAGCGGCACCGTGACCGCTGGCCAATCGCTGAAGCAGCATGTCGCCGACCAGGTCCATGCTCGGCCACCGCTCGGAAAGCAGGTCGCAGACGATGCCCACCCGTATGCGCCGCATGCACTTTGGCATCAACGCTTCCTGGCGTTGCCGCTGGCTGATGCGGATTGAAGCACGGAGACGACAGCATCGAGGTGAGCGTCCGGCGAGATCCGGGCCGCCGCGGCAAGGGCGCCTCTGGAAAGTGAGGAAAGCGCGGCCGGGCTTTCCAGCGCGGACACCAGCGCGGATGCGAGGCCCTCTGCGGTCGGCGGATCCGCAGCCGCAAGACGGCCGCTGATCCCGTCGCCGAGCCATTCGGGGATACCCCCCGCCGCAAACGCCACCGAGGGCAACCCGTGAGCCGCCGCCTCCAGCCCGACCAGGCCGAAAGGCTCCGGCCAGACACTCGGTACCACCAGGACGTCATGATCGGCGAAGAGACCAGAGCGTTCGTCGCGCGTGACGCGCCCCACGAACCGGAATGACAGGAAGTGATCGCCGGATGCCAGGCGGGCCGCCTTCGCTTCCCAGCGTCGGCGTTCGATGCCGTCCCCCGCAAACGTAACCGATAGCGGGCGGCCGAGTGCCCGGCGCACGAGCGGCAGCGCATCGAGCAGAACGTCACCTCCCTTGAGACGGTCCATCCGCCCGAGAAACAGCAGACGCCACGCGGCGGTTGCGCTCTTGTCACGCGCGGCAGCAGACCGTCGCTCCGGGGCGGGCGCGCCCTCCCGATCGAGCAAAGGCCACGGCAGGCGGTGCAGTCGCTCCGCGGGTATCCCGTGCCGAACGAGTTCCACGCGCATGTGTTCGGAAAGCGTCATTGTGGCACCGTAGGCGCGCGCGAGCGCCAGCCGTTGCCGTTGCTCCCGGTACAACCGCATCATCGTAATCGGGCTCAGGCCTCCACATCTCCTCGGGAAGTAGTGGAGCAGGCAGGCTGCACCCATCCGGCGGCTGCACGGTGAGGTCCATGGAAACAATCGCGTCTTGTGCGTGCTGACACAGGTCCCCTGGTATGCGTGCGCGAAGCGAACGGCTGGGACGACATCGAGCAGTGCCGCTTCGGTGGCGGGATCCGACAGCAGATGCACCCATGCGACATCGGGTCTCCATTCGACCGTCGCGCTCAACTCCGCTGTGCTGCCCGGGGAGGAGATGCGCCAGCATGGAGCCGAGGCTGGCAGCCGGACCTTCTTGTCCGAGCCAGGCGTGTGGGAATCACAGAGGAAAGCAAGCTCGTGCCCGCGGCGCGCGAGTGCCGGGAGGACGCGATCGAGATAGGCCTCCACACCACCCGCGAGACTCAGACTCCAGTTCGCAACGAGGATGCGCATTCGCTCGTGGTGATGGCGCGATCAGCTCTCAGCGCCTCGATCGTGTGGCGGAGATCGAAGCGACGGTCGTACAACGCCGCAGCAGCCGCCCGAAGCCGGGCACGTTCCACCGGGTCTTCGCAGAGATGCCTGACGGCGGCGACAAGGGCGGCATTGTCGCCGGCGGGAACGGCCGCTACTGCGCGGCTCTGCTGCCATAGCGGCTCGCTCCAACGCCCTACGGTTGTCACGACCGGCAGCGCATGCGAGAGCGCTGCGGTCAGCGTCGTGCGCCGGCCCGTGGCGCCGTCCGGGTACGGCTGAAGGAGAATGTCGCAAGCCTGCAGGTGCAACGAGAGGTCCCGGGGTGCAAGTTCCTCCGCCGCTTGCACTCGCAGCCCCGCCGGCAGCGGCACGCGCTCGAGGACATCGCTTCTGAATCGAGCAGCGTTGCGGCCGAGCAGCAGGACGGATGCGCCCTCGGCAAGGAGCGCAGGCACTACCGAAACGAGCGACTCGGCGATGTCGCGCCCGTAGGTTCCATAGTGACCAAGGAGGTGGGCCTGCGATCCCACATACCGCGCCCGCAGGTCCCTCACTCTGGCGGGATCCTGTACCACCGGAACATTGCTCGGCACTGGTAGCGTGTCGAACCTGACGTTCCTCCCGATCGCGTAGCGCCGCATCATCGTGGCCCACGCTGGTGTCGTGACCCACACGCGCCGCGCGCCGCGCAGGACAAGGAAAGTCATGAGGCGGTGGACGGCAGCCGCAGCCTGCCACCTGACGCCACCCTTCCCAAAGGCCAGGAACGCCTCGTGCACGATGAGATCGACACTGTCGTCGTGCCTCGAGCGGCGCCAGAGCCACTCGCAGAAAGGCACGTTCATCGAGCGCCAGCCCCAAGCGTGCGGCACCCACTGAACCAGGAGGCGACGGGGCGGCTCGAACATATCGAGCGCCCGTCCCAGTTCACGCAGCCCGGCAGGCTCGAACGCCCCGAGCACCGGGTGAATCGTCACGCCGGCAGCGCCGGGCGACGGCCCAGGCAGTCGCGGGCACCACACGTGCACCTCGTCACCGGCTGCTGCGAGACCGGCGGCCACCTGGAAGGTGTAGTCGGCGACGCCGCCTCGCTGCGGCGGATACTCTCCGGTCAGGATGTGCCAGGGCCCTGTCACCAGTCACCCGCAGGCGCCGTGTAGATCCGAAGGCACCGCTCGACGACGGCGGGCCACGTGAAGCGCTCGAGCACCCGTCTTCGCCCGGCTTCGCCCATGCGCGCGGATTCCTCCGGCCTGCTGAGAATCCGGCGTATGGCATCACCGAGGGCGCGCGGATCGTTCGGCGGAACGACCAGGCCCGTCACCCCGTCTTCTACCACTTCAGGCAGGCTCGCGACCGAGGTGCAGATGCATGGCGCGCCGCAAGCCATCGCCTCGATGAGCGTGAGGCCGAGCAGCTCCGGAACCTTTGTTTCGTTCCCGTACATGTCCCGGTACACGCTCGCCTGCACCACGCACCCCGCACGCCTGTATGCGGTCACCAGAGCGGTGTCGTCCGCATCGTGCCGGAAGACGACCCGCTTGCCGCGCGCCATCTGCTGCAGGTCGGCGAGGAACCTCGAATCGGCTTCCCTCCCGATGATCTCAACCGGCGTGCGGTCGTCGACCGCCTCGATCACGTAGTTGGTTCCCTTGTGAGGCAGGAGGCGCCCCACCGCGATTACCGTGCCGTCGCGGCGCCGGGCGGGATCCGGTCGGAAAACCTCGATGTCCACGCCCCCACCGATCACGTGCGCGCCCGACCGCCCGTCGTGGCCGGACACATGGCGGCTGTACCGGCTGATGTGAAGGTGACCGTGGTACCAGCTGTCGGTCGAGATGTACCCGGACACGTCGAACCCGCCGCCGCCAAGGTCCGTAACGAAGACGCGGCGCCTCGCAAGCCTGGCGGCGGCAGCGGCGAGGCTGCTCGCGGCGATGTGCTGCTGGTGACAGTGGATGACGTCGGCCCTCGCAAGCTCCCCAAGCATCGCAGCCGCGAGCGGGTTGGAACGCTGCCCCCTCACGAACCAGCGGCTGCGAAGGATGCGCCTCCGCAATGGGCCAATCCACTCGACGCGATCGGCCTCGCCGAAGGTGAGAAGCGAGGTCGGAACGACCTCCGCCATGTGCCGCGCCAGCTCGAACGCGTAACGTTCGGCGCCGCCGGTCACGCCGTCAGTCCCGCCGAACGGCGCCGGAACGAGGTGGACGACGCGCGGGGGTTTCACTGCCGTTCCAGCCCGAGGACTCCCGACCGCCCTGCCCACCTCCGCAAAGCCGGGTGTCGGTCGACCAGAGCCAAGAGGACTGGCCGCGTATAGAGGCCGAGGGGACCCCTGAAGAGAATCGGCCACATCACTGCCGCGTAGGCCAGGAGCACGAGGCTGCTGGCAGCAGCGAGTGGCAGGAACCGGGCGGGCACAGTGCCCGTGAGCGACGCCCCCACCGCGGCAACGACCAGGACGAACCGCCAGGCCCACGGCCCGAGCACACCGGCCATTTCGATCAGGCGTCCGCCCAGTTCGCGTTGGAGAGCGCGCAGGTTGAGCGGCAGGGCCACCAGCCACACGCTGGTGACGAGCGCCACGAGCACGGCAGCCGTGCCCGCGCCATTCACGAGAGCGATTGCCAGCGCTATCGTCACGGCGCCGTCCAGCAGCGCGACGATCGAAACCCGGCGTTCGTAGCCGAAGCAGAAGAGCGCGTACGAAACCGCAACGTTGACGTGGCGCGAAACCATGTTCAGCAGGAAGAGCAGCGTCAGGAGCGTGCCCCCGTACTGCTCAGGGCCGACCCACCACCCGACGAACCCCTCGTTGATCGCCAGGATCACGGCAACGATCGCGCCGCTTGCCAGCATCGTCGCCAGCGCCAGCGTGGCGCTCACGCGAAACAGCCGGTCGCGGTCTCCCGAAGCCTTGATCTCGCTCAGCGCAGGGCCCGCAACCGACGTGAGAAGCTGCGGCTGATTCATCAGGACGGTGACGAGCTTGCCGGTGCAGCTGTAGGGCACGGCCGCAGCCGGCCCGAACACCATCGCCACGATCATCAGGTCCGTCCCGTTGAGGAGCAACTGGGCAATCTGGGTCAGACTCACCCACAGGCTAGCCGTCACCTGCTTCCGGGCCGCCGTCATGTCGCCGATGGCGATGCGTGAAGGGAGGATCTGCCGGTGCCGGCGCCGCACTCGCAACCATGAGGCGGCAACAGGGGCCAGCAGCACGACTGCCGTGCTGGCGGCAAGAGCGTAGAGCCGGGCTCCCGCCACGATCAGCGCCACCAGCAGCACGGTGCTCGCCGACCACGCGGCGATCTGTACCTGGCCGAGAAACTTCAGGTCCTGCAGTCCCTGCAGGACGGCCGGAAAGATCCGCAGCGGGAATGCCGCCACGAAGACCGCCAAGACCACGGCGAGCGGGCCCCGCGCGGCCTGCCACTCCTGCGGAAGCAGCAGCACCGCACCAGCTGCTGCCGCGAGAACGAGCGGCGCCTGTGCCAGCACGATCGCAGCCGTCCGACCGAGCAGCGCCGGCAGGTCGCCGCGCGCACCCCGGCCGTTGGTGCCGTCGGCGGCTGTGAGGTATGCCGTCTCGCGAGGCAGAAGGGCCGCCACGCCCAGATCGAGCAGCCCCAGGTACCCAGTTATCTGAGCTGCAACGAGCCACAACCCGTAGTCGTGCTGGCCAAGGCGGTCGAGTACGAACGGTGTGAGCCACAAACCGGCCAGCGTCGTCGCCACGAGGGTCGCATAGCCGTACCCGAGACCGCCGAGGAACTTCTGTGTGCGCGTCATTTGCGGGCCAGCTCGCCCGCCTCTTCGACGGTGGTCACGAAACGCTCCGCCATGTCGCACCAGGTATAGGCGCGGAGGGATTCCGCGAATGGCCTGATGCGGCCACGCCATCCCTCACGGTCAGCCAACCAACGACGCAAGATGCCCGTCAGTTCGGCCACATCCTCGGGATCCGAGAGCAGCATGTCGTCGAGAGAAGCGGGAAAGCGCTCCGCGATGCCCGCAGAGCGGCTGACCACCGCCGGGGTCCCGCGGCAGAGCGCCTCGTGCACGTTCAGGCCATACGACTCGTAGCGCACGGGACTCACGAGCACGTCCGCTGCCGCCAGTACGTCGGGTACCCTGCTCGTGAAGCCGGTGAAACGCACTCGCGATCCGCACAAAATCCCTTCCGCTTCGCGCTGCCACAAGCGCGCCCCATCACCGGCCACCACCAGATGCACATCCTTTTCGCCCTCGGCCAGCTGCCGCCACGCCGCCCACAGGGAGTCGAAACCCTTGTTCCGGTCGTGTCCCAGAGCGCCGACGAAGGCTACGACCGGGACTCCGGCGGGCAAACCGAGCCAGTGCCTTGCGGCCTGACGCTCTGCGGGTGTGGCCGGTCCGGTTCCGGCGTCCGAACCCAGGTAGACGGTCTTTACGCGTTCGGGCTCGATTCCCAGTCGTTCGACGACGTCGTTGCGGGTGCGGTTGGAGTTGACGACTACGATCTTCGCGGCAAGCAGGCTTCGCCGCTCACGCCGCCGAGCGGCGCGCTTGAAAGCCGCGTTCTTGACACGGAACCAGGCTGGGGCGCCGCTGTCGACCGGTGGCCAGCCGTGGTGCAGCGCGTGCACCCAGTTGACGTCCGGCCAGAGGCAGTTGCCGCCGTTCACCACGACCCGGGCCTGGCGGGTTCGAGCCAGGACCCTGCGCGCCACGGCGCGGCCAGCACGATCGAGAACCACCTCGCCGAGGGCGAATGACTGCAGCGGCCGGCGGACCAGATGCAACTCGACGCTGCGTGCACGCAGCAGCGACGAATCAACGCGATGAGAAACGACCACCAAGGGCGTGCCGCGCGCCACGAGGTACTGCGCAAGGGCAAGGTTGGCCTTGTCCATGCCGCCGCTGGTGTGCAGGCCGCCCGCGATCAGCACCCACGGCGGAAGTGTACGGCCCGCGCCACTCGAACGGTCAGGCATCCCGTGGTTCCACGCCGACCTCTTCACCCTCCTCCTCGCCCTCCTCTGTGTCGAAGCCGGTGATGGGCTCCGAGCGGCCGACCCACCCTATGGCGAGCAGCAACAAGACCGTCTGCGGTATGCCGGTCAGCATCCCTGTACCCGTCAGGCCCAGACAGAGGTAGATCGAACCGCAGATCCAGGCTAGGCGGCGTCCCCGCGCCCATTCGTATCCCCCTCGCCCGGGCCCGCGCGACACCACCCAGAGGACAAACAGCGCCCAGAGGAAGAGCCCGGGCAGCCCCTGCTCCATAGTGATGCGCACGTACTCGTTCTCGAGGCCCACGGGCGGGGCCGCACGGTCCTGGAGGAAGTAGGGTATGTTCGTGCCGCCACCAGCAAGCCCATTACCCATCGGGTACTGCCCCATCAAGGAGATGGCCTCGGCATTGATGCTGCCCCATAGCCGCTCTGTCAAGAAGTCCGCCTCGCCAAGGGTAGTGAACCTCTGAAGGCGCTCCTCGAGGACGACCGTCCAGCCGACGATGCAGGAGACCGCCACCCAGCGGAGTGAACGCAGCGACGTGAGCCTTCCCGAGAAAGTGATGGCAAGTGCCAGCACGACGACCGGGATGGTGTGCGTGCGCGCGGCCGACATGAAGACGCCGAGCAGTACAGCGGCTATGGCCACTGGCCAGAGGTACGAGATCCACACGCTGCCGCGCCGCCTCTGCAGCCAAGCACCGGCGATGAACGGCAGCGTCATCACGAGAGTGCCGCCGAAAGCGTGAGCATTCGTGAACGACGACGGGATGCGGTACTCGGTTCGACCGACCAGGTCCTTGCTCCGGTAGACGAGCTCCGTCACGTCGTTCCGCGGGAAGAACGGCTCGATGCCGACGAAGTACTGGACCGTGCCGAAGGCGACCGCCCCGATGTCGAGGACGGCCAGCGCCAGGGCAAGCCTCCTCATGTCGCCCGAGCTGAGCCGCGCGCCGATGAGCAGGAAGGGCAGGAAGAAGACGTTGGCACGCAGGCCGACCAGCTCGATCGCCAGCTCCTGATGCCGCCAGAAGAGAAACACAAGGGCCGGCCACCCGACGAGGGCGATCACCCACAAGCGGATGTCGTGGACGGCCTGGCGCTCGGAGGACGAAAAGGGCCGCAGCAGCCACGCCGCGTACAGGGCCAAAACTGCCACGTCGAAGATGATGTGGGAGTACACGCCGGTGATGTTCGCCCGGGTTATCCCGTACAAGTAGCCGATCGATATGAGGGCTGCGAGCCCGTCGCCGAGCGACCTGCGCGACGAAAAATACACGAAGGCGAACGCTGCAACGCACAAGAAGGCCGCGATCATGAGTTACTTTCGGCAGGCAACGCCGCGATAGACACCGAGGAGCGACGCCGCATAGCGGTCACACGAGAAAGACCCCACGGCAGCCCTGCGCGCGGCCTCGCCCATCCGCCTTCTGAGCTCCGGGTGCGCCGCCAGCGCCGAAACACAGCCGGCAAGCGCCGCGCTGTCGCCGCACCTGTGCACGAGAGCGTCTTCTCCCGGCCGCACGAACTCCATCACGCCGCCCGCAGCCGCCGCGACTACAGCCCGCCCGCACGCCATAGCCTCGGCCACGACCAGGCCGAACGGCTCCGGCTGCGTGCTCGCGTGAACGACGATGTCGAGCGCCCGCATGGCATCGGCCGGGCGATCTACGAAGCCGGTGAAGCCGACGCGGCCTTCGAGACCGAGCGCCCGCGCGCGCTCGCGCAGTTCCTCGAGCCCGCGCTGGCTCCCGCGCGTCGCGTAGATCGGGCCGCCAACCACGTAGCCCCGCAGGCCGGCCGCGGCCGGGATCGCAGCCATCGCCTCGAGGAACGTGTCGTGTCCCTTCCAGTGCGCCATCGTCGCCACCAGGCCTGCCCTCACCGTTCCGTCTGGAGCGGGAGGCAGTCCCGAGAGAGCGTCGAGATCGGCGCGCGGGCCCTCCGGCGTGAAAACGTCGAGGTTCACCGGATTGTGAATCGTGCTGACGCTGAGCTTCGGGCCGCAAGCGGAGCGGATGTCCGCAGCCACGCTGGCCGAGACCGCGACCGCGTGGTCGCAGCGGCGCGAGACCCGCGCGACGATCCTCGACGTCACAGGCCGTGAAGATACGTAGTCGTGAACGTGCCAGACCACCGCCGCGCTCGGTGGGCGCGCCAGCGCGGCCAGCACGTTCGCCTTGACGCCGTTGCCGTGGATGATATCCGGGCCGGTACGGGCGAGCAGTCGGCGGAGCGCCGCGCCGTGCCGCAGGGCCGGGATCGATGCCGACAGGAGCTGGCTGCGTGTTCGGCCGAGGGAGGCGTCTTCGCTCGCGGCTGCCGGAAAGTCGCCGAGCCGCGCTAGCCCCGGCGGGAACGGGAGTACTTGCACAGCGACGCCCAGCTCGCTCGCCAGCCGGCAGAGGGGGCCGTAGCCCGGCGCTACCAGATCGAGCCGCCAGCCCGGTTCGGCCTCGCGAACCGCCCGCAGCGTGTCGAGCAGCACGCGCTCAGCGCC
The DNA here is from genome assembly GCA_041947015.1 of Vicinamibacterales bacterium. Taxonomy (GTDB): domain Bacteria; phylum Acidobacteriota; class Vicinamibacteria; order Vicinamibacterales; family Fen-181; genus JBHGBL01. The sequence continues at coordinate 15,417 of JBHGBL010000018.1, read as the reverse complement.
GCCAATGGCAGCGGAAACCGGGAGGAAAGCTATGCGCAAGGAGGAACGCGAAGGAAAATTGAGGGCATGTTCGCCGTACGGCCGGAATGCACATCCCTGCGCGAGGCGCTCTCACTTTCGGTCTAGAGGTTCAGCGTGCTCCTGCGGTCGGGTGGACGCGAGGGCGCCGGCGCCACTGATGACTGCGGTGCGGCTGCGGGGGAAGATGAAGATGGAGCGGCAGCTGGCTGACGCGCGTTGTCGGGCGCGGTCGCCGAGCCGCCAGCCGCGCTGCCGTTCCCCGACCAGAGACCCAGGCCGCTGCTGCGGGCAGCTGTCGCGCCTGACGCACTGCCGCCGGTGGCACCGGCGCCTGGAATCGTGCCTGGGAGAGCAGCGGCGCGCGCCGTGTCGCCTCCAGCCGACAGGCCTTCGACCTCGCGCCTCACGTAGTACTTTGAATAGTGACGCCGCGAATACTGGCTGTAGTAGTACGGGTGCCGGTGCAGATCGACGCGATTCAGGATGGTTCCGATGATCTTCCCGTTCACCGACTGGAGCTGCTCGGCCGCCTCGCGCGCAGCGTGCCGGCTGGTCTGGTCCGCCGCCACCACCAGCACCACTCCCGAAACGAATTGCGCCATCACCGCAGCATCCGTGACGACGAGAATGGGCGGAGAGTCGATCACCACCCAGTCGATCTCCCGCGACAGCGCGCGCAGGTACTCGCGGAACCGCTGCGACCCGACGAGCTCGACTGGGTTGGGCGGGATGTGGCCGGCAGGCAGGATCAGAAGGTTCGCCGGCGCATCCGACGACGTCCTCAGGGCGTCGCTCGGCTTGGCGCCGCCCACGAGCAGGTTCGACAGCCCCGGCTCCTGAGGCACCTTGAAATTCTCGTGCACGCGCGGCCGCCTCATGTCGGCGTCGACGAGCAGCACACGCTGCCCGGTCTCGGCGAGCGTGATGGCGAGGTTGCTCGAGATCATGCTCTTGCCCTCGCCGGGCCCGGCGCTCGTCACGAGGATCGACCTGGTCCCGTGCTGAGCGGACGAGAAGATCAGGCTGGTCCTGACGTGCTTCATCGCTTCCGAAAGATCACCGGGCGCGCTGCTGTTGGTCAGGATCGGGCCGCTCTTGCGCGACGACAGCGGCACCATGCCGAGAAAAGGCAGCCCGAGGTGCGTCTTCATGTCGTGCGGCGTCTTGAGCCGGTTGTCCATGTACTCGAAGCCCATGACGAGGCCGATGGCGAGGAGCAGGCCGCCGAAGGCGCCCACCATGAGGTCGCGGCTCCGCGCCGGGAGGATCGGGGCCCGAGGCGTCTCGGCCGGATCCACGATGCGGCTGTTGCTCGCCCTGAGCTCGCCGGAGAGGCCGGTCTCCTTCGTGCGCTGGAGCAGGTTCTCGTAGAGCTGCCGGTTGCTCTCCGCCTCGCGCTGGAGAACGCTGTACTCCATGCTCTTGCGGTTGAGGCTGAGCGTTTCCGCTTTCTGCTGCGCGACAGCCTGCGCCAGGCTCTGCTCGCGCGCCTGCGCCGTGACGAAGTCGTTGCGAACCGACTCGACGACCTTCGACTGCTCGACGCGTATCTTCGCCTCCACCGACGTGATGGCGCTCCTCAGGTTCTGCATCTGCGGGTGGTCGGCCAGGTAGCGCTGAGAGAGCTGAGCGTACTGACGCTGGAGGTCGCCGAGCTCCACCTTGAGCTTCTGGATGTAGTCGTTCGCGAGCACCTGCGGGAAGCTCTCGATCGCCGCCGTCCCCTCGGCAGCCTTCAGCTGGTTGTAGAGCGCCTCCTTGTCGATCCGCTCGGTCTTCGCGCGTGTCAGCGCCGCGCTCAACTCGCTGAACTTCTGGACCACCACGTTCTGGCGGTCGTCGACCGCGACGGCGTCGTTCTGCTCCTTGTACGCCTGCAGGGCCGCCTCGCTCTCCTCTACCTTCCGGCGCTGCTCTGCGACGCGCTGGCTCAGCCAGTCGTTCGCCTGCTTCGAGGCCGAGAACTTGAGCTCCAGGTTCTGATCGATGAAAGCCTGCGCATGGGCGTTGGCCATGGCGGCGGCCAGCTTCGGATCGCGCGAACGGAAACGCACCTCGACCAGCCTGCTGTTCCTTACCGGCACGACCTGGAGTCCCCCGAGAAACGCGTCGAGGACCGCCGTCTCCTGGTCGGTCTCGGTCGCGCGCTCTTTGGCGTCGGACGTCTTCTCACCGGACGACCCTACCGCGCGGGACACGAGCCCTCGGACCGCGCCTATCGCGCCGCCGACGCTGAACGAGAAACGTTCGGGCTCGCGCGCCGCGAATGCGGGATGCTCCCACAACCGCATGGTGCTGACGGTGCGCCGCGCCACCGTCCTGCTCTGGAGCAGACGGTACTGAGTCTGGTAGAAGTCGTCCTCGTACCATCCATCGCGCTGGCGGAAGAGCTCGTTCAGCGACGCCACGGCAGGGCTGTCCTGCTCGATCAGCAGCTGCGCGCGCGCCTCGTAGACGGGGGTGGCTCGGAACGTGTTGACCGCCGAAGGCACGAACACCAGCAAGAACGCCGGGATCGCGATCCACCGGCGCTTGTAGATCACCCTGAGGTAGTCGAACAGGTGCCGTTCCTCGCGGTCGCTCCTCGGGCGCACGTTTCTACGCTTGTCGTAGTCAGCCATTCTTGCCAGCTTTCAGCGATCAGCGGTCAGCGATCAGCCATCAGCGGTCAGCTATCGGATTTCGATGCTGCGCCTCACAACCCGAGAGTCGAGACCCAAGGCTCAGAACTACAGTCGTCAGAAGATCCTCTGCTTCACCATTATCGTGTCGCCCGGCTGCACGAGGTCGCTGAGCTTGACGCTGATTTCCTTCTTCTTCCCGTCAATCACGCGGATGATGCGAAGCCCACGGTCCGTGCCCCTGTCGGTGAGCCCGCCCGCCAGCGCGAGCGCCTGCATCACCGTCATCCCTTTCTCGACGTTGTACGCGCCGGGGGAGTTCACGTGGCCGAACACGTAGACCGAGAGAGCACGCGGCACGACAACGGTGTCGCCGTCCTCGAGCAGTGCGTTCTGGCTCAGGTCGCCGGCCTGCACGGCGGCTATGTTCACCTTGATCACCTGCGCCGAATCGTCTTGCTCGGGCATCACTGGCGCCGCCCCTCCGCTCTCTGCCGGCCGCACGATCAACACCTCGTCGGCGGCGTTCACCGTCGTCGAGCCAGCATGGGCGATCGCCTCGAGGACCGTCATGTTCGCCGTGAGCTGGTAGGGGCCGGGCGAGCGCACCTCGCCTACGATGAATACCTTCTTGCTCCGGTACTCCTGCACCGAAACGCTGACCCGCGGGTTTCTGAGGAACTCCTTGCCGAGGCGCTCTTGGAGCTGGTTCTCGAGCCCCCGCGGCGTGAGCCCGGCTGCCGTCACCCTTCCAAGCAACGGGAAGGTGAAGCTGCCATCGGCTTCGACCGTGAACTTCCCCGACAGCTCCGACTCGTTGAAGACGGTGACACTGATGACGTCCTGGGGCCCGATCTTGTACTCGGCCCGAAGCGACACGCCCTGACCGGCTGTCTGGGGCGGCGTCACGGGCGGAGCCTGCCGCGCAAGAGGCTGGCCGCAATCGAGGACCCCCTCCGCCGCCGTCCGAGGTCCCAGGGCGAGCGCATACGCCCTGAGGAACCCGCCCGACGCGAAGGACCCGAGCAACACGACAGTTCCGATCGTGAGCAGCTTCTTCATGACAAGCTACCTGAAACGACTACACGGCCGGTCTTGGTATGTATCGGCCGGAAAGCTCCGCCGATGCACCCGACACCAGCGACGGGGCGCGCCCCGCTTCTACGGATGGACCGCAGGGCCGAACTCGCCTGTCGTCGGATTACTCGGACAGGCGGCCAGCCTGGTGTTGAGAGAGAAGGTCTTTGAGCCGGGGCAATCCCCAGATGGAGGATACAACCGGGACCGTAGAAGGGCAAGTACCGGAGCGAAGCCAGCCGGAACCAGACCGATAACGGATGCCGCAGGGCCGGCCCGTGGCCGGCAGTCAGAGGGACGCAAAGCCTCATGTCGCGAAGAGCCACACATTCCTGGCTCTTCGCTCGGCCCCGGCTTCAGGCCCGGGTGACGGCTGAAGCCAACACCTTTCCTCCGCTTCTTCCGCTCTACTTCAATACGCTCGCTTCCGCCCTCTACTCTTACTCTACTTCGAGCCGCTCGCGTCTCGTGTGACGATTCCGGCGGTAATGCCCGCCGCGCCCGCCGCCGCGAGGAGAAGCCACGCAACAGGCAGCCGCCCGCAATCGATCTCCACATCCTTCTTCAGGAGCTGGGCCTCGGTCAGCTCGACCGGTCCCTCGGTGCAAACGACTTTCTTCTCCTTGAGGTTGTAAAGCTCGATCATGTACTTGCCTGGAACGAGCGAGGCGAGCGAGAAGGTCGCCTTGTCGTCGATGCCGGTGGTAGCGGCAATGACCTCGTTCCCTACTACCCGGGCCCGAACCTGGTAGTCCTCGTACGGCTTCCTGGCTTCGTCCTTGGCGGTCCCGAGGATCTGCCCCTTCGACTGTGCGAGGAGCCCCGACGGGAACGCAAGGGCCGTGAGCGACATGGCGAGCACCACGGCAACGGTCTTCTTCATGAGCATCTTTCCCTCGCCTGGGCCTTCACGCGGATCGTACGGCCAGCTCCGTGGCTGCAGATCCGTTCCGCCCAGTCAGAATGATGGACCTATAGGGCCCACAGATCAAGTGGCCGGAGGACGGTTCTGTATCAGGGCGTGCAACGCTCGACCGCCAGGGATACAAACATGCTGGCCGGGACAAGATAGGGTGCGCGCAATAGGAGTTGTGAGTTATGAGTCCGGAGTCATGACTTGGAAGTTATGAGTTGTCGGTTAGAGGTTTCTGGGCAGGTTCCAGGGTACAGGTTACCTGTAATCGAGCCTCAGCCTCCGCATCTTCCGATACAGGTTTGTCCGCTGGATCCCGAGGGCGCTGGCGGCCTCGGTCATCCGGCCGTGGTGCTGCCGGACGACGGCCGCAATGTAGTCGCGCTCGAAGCGTGCGCGCGCCTCGCGGAGCGTCGCCTGCGCGCCGAGCGGGACGATGCTCGTGTCGACGCGGGTGTGGGCCAGGACGTCCTCGAGGCGAATGATGCCCTGGGGGACGAGCGCCACAAGTCGCTCGAGCAGGCTCCGCAGCTCGCGCGCGTTGCCCCGCCAGGCCAGGGCGCTGAGGAGCGTCAGCGCCCCGCGCGTCAGCGTCTTGGGAGGCTGGCCTTCGGCACGGCAGATCTCCTTGATGAAGTGCACGGCAAGGGCAGGTATGTCCTCGCGCCGATGTCTCAGGGCCGGCAGCTCGATCTCGATGACGCCGAGCCTTTCACGCAGGCTCGGCTCGAGCGCTCCATCGTCGAGCGCCGCGAGTGGCATCTCGGCGCCGGCCACGACGCGCACGCTCGCATCCTCTTCCATCAGCCGCAAAAGGCGCCCCTGGAGGTGGCGGGGCATCTCGGTGGCGTGATCGAGGAAGAGCGTCCCACCGGCGGCACGAGCCCACACGCCGGCTCCGCGTCCGGGGTCTCCGTTGCCGCCGTTCACCGCAGCCGCCCTCCGGCGCCGGCCGGAGCCGAAGAGGCCTCCTTCGATTTCCTGGGCCGTTCGGCTGGCGCAGTCGAAGGCGACGAACGGAGCTTCGCGGCCGGCGCCGAAGGCATGGATGGCTCGGGCAACCATCTCGTGGCCCGTGCCGCGCTCGCCGCACACGATAACGCCGCAGCGCTTCGTGGCCGCCATGCGGGCAAGGGCCATCACGTCCCGCATTGCCGGCGAGGTGCCGAAGACGCCCCATGGCGTGACGTCGACCGGAGGCATGGCGCCGGTCGTTGCCAGCGCTGCCTGCTGGTGGGCGTTCGAGAGGAGCGCCTCGAGATCGCGCTCGGACAGCGGCCGCAGCGCAACGTCGAAGACGCCGGCGCGAAGGGCTTCGGTGAGCTGCTCCGTGCGGTGCTGATCGACGACTGCAATGACGGCGGTAGAAGGATGCTGCGCACGGATGGCGCGGGCGATCCTGATAGGGGTGCGGGTGCCATCGAGGAGCAGCAGACAGAAGGCATGGCGCCGCACCTGCAGGCTGGCAAGGGCCTCCTCCATGGAGGAGGCCGCTGTCGCCGTCTGGCCGGTACGCCTGACGAGGCCGACGAGATCCGCCTGGTCGTCGAGCGACTCGGCCACGCAGAGGATGGAGGCGGACCGCAGGCCGTCACCGCGCCAGCTCGAGAAGGACACTCCGGCGCTGCCGCTTGCCGACCCTGCCAGCGCAGGTCGTGAGGTTGTACCGGTTGTCATGTCCCTCAGTCCTCGAGCATGAGAAGCGATCAGCGACCAGCTTTCAGCTATCAGCTATCAGCGGTCAGCGACCAGCTTTCAGCGGTCAGCTATCAGTTATCGGCGACCAGCTACCGGTGGCGACAAACCGCATTCGACCCTCGGTACTTCAACGGGGCTTTGCTTTCCAGTTTCCACTCCCCTCCGGGTCCTCCTCTACGAGCGCGATGTCGCCATCCTTGTACGTGAGACGGCGGGTGGGCCGTCCTGCGCCGGCCGTGTCGAGCATGACCATCTGAAGCGCGCCTCCGGCATAGGTCTCCCACTTGTCGGTGCGGCCGTCCCGGTCGGTGTCCTCCTCGACGCGGGCGAACTCGCCGTTCTCGTAGAACTCCTTGCGGGTGATCTTCCCGTCGCCATCCGGCGCGCGTTCGACGCGCTCGAGGACGACCTGCGCGGCAGGCTTGCCGGGAACCGGAACGTAGTACTCCCAGCGATCGACCTTCTGATCACCGTTCTCGTCGACCTCGGCCCGCACGGCGCGAGGGCCTTCCATGTACACCCAGGTGTCGATGCGGCCGTCCGCATTTGTGTCCTGCTCGAGGCGCTCGAGACGCCCGGCATCCGTGTAGACCGGCTTGACGGTCCCGCCCGTGCCGTCGGGAGGCGGGCTGGAACAAGCCGAGAGAAGCGCCAGGAGCATGGCGCACAGCACGGCGCTCAGAGCGGGGCTTCGACCTTTGCGTTGGTGCAGAAGCTTGAACATCGCTTGCGTCTCCGGCCCTGTCGGGCGTCTTGGCGAGTGGACTTTCCCGTGCCCTGACAGGCGTCCGCCCTCTCACTTACAGCGAGTTGGCAGGGGAGGTGGCGGCGCGACCGCCTGGGCGTGGAGTCGTTGTATCACACAAGGCCGGTCCGTGTCCTTCCGGACACAACTCCGGCGGCCGCCAACCTCCCGGATGTGTATCGGCAGCGAAATACGGCAGCCGTAGGCCACCCGCTGTGAAGGTCCCGCGCGGACACCGCTACCGTCGGGAGCGCGCGCTCACGAGCTGCAGCCCAAGCCTGCATCCGGCAAACCGGCAGCCCGTTTCGGCGCGTTCAGAAGCCTTGCGCACAGCCCGAACCCCGCAGCCCGAAGCCCGCTACGGCAGCGTGATCCTCACGAGCGTTCGCGACCGGACGTAGGCGCCGTTGCAGATGGCGGGCTGGAAGAGCCACGCCTTGGCGGCGCTCAACATCATGATGTCGTTGGGCGCTCGCGGAGGGGTGAGCAGCTTGACCGATTCGACCTCGCCGTATTCCGACACGACGATCTCTACGAGCGGCATGTCTTCCAGGCGCCTTCCCGGCGGTGGATCGACCGGCATCTGCGGCCGCAGGAGGACGGGCGGCTGGACGTCCGGATCGCTTGCCGAGTAGATGATCGACAGGTCTGGCGGTGGAGGCGGAGGCGCCGCTTCGGGTTCGGGCTCCGGTTCCATCGGCGCCGTGGCAGCCAACAGGGGCGGCGACGGTTGAATCGGGGGGGCGGGCGCCTGGAACACGAACGAGGTGCGAGGCACTATCGTCCTGCTCCTTAGCGTCCCGGCCGCGTCCGGCCCAGGCCGCCTCGGCGGAGGCGGCGCCGCCGCTGGTTCGGGCGCCGCTTCTGGACGCCTTTGCCCAGCCGCGGCGCCAGACGTCCGGCCAATTCCGACTCGCGCCGCGAGGTCTTGTGCACCGGCGGCAACGGCGGCCGTCACCGCAGAAGCTGTCCTGGTCACGGCCGATGGCACGTGTCTGACGTCGAATGTGCCAGCCGCGCCGCTGGCGCTCAGAAGCCACCACGCCCCGCCTGCCGCCACGACTGCGGCGACGACCGCAAGCGCAACTCGCTTTCGCCTCCAGAACGGCTGACCCGCGCTTGCCTGCGTCTTCGTCGAGAGCCTGACCGCCGGCTGCGGCGGGGGAGGCTCGGCCTGACCGATTGGCTGCGGCTTCGCGGCGAGTGCGACCCTGTAGCGCTCGTACGCCGACGCAATCTGCGCCATGCGGTTCGGCCTTTCGAAGGGGCCGAGCGCCTCGTGAAGCGCCATGAGCGAGTCGTAGGGGCCCGAGGCGGCGAGGGCCGTCACGGCAACGAGGCGAAGCTGGACGGGGAGATCGTGCTCCGCCACCATGCCGTCGAAGATCCGCGCGATGCGCTGGACGGCGTCCTTCGCCGAGGGACCGAGCCCGAGGATCGACAGCGTGCCGTCGGCGGAAATCTGGACTTCGTGAGCTTCGGGGACGCGGTTGCCCGCCTCGTCGCCGCGCGGGCAGAGCTCGATCAGAGCGCGCGTGATGGCAACCGCCTCGGCCCAGTGCAGGAACACTTCCCTTGCGCGCAGGTCGGCGAGCGTCACCATGGATCGACTCCCCGAGTCGTTACCCTGTTTGCGGCGCACGCGCACTTGCGTCCCGGTGGCGGGCGCGTGCGCTCCGAGGACGGACTGGGATTGGCTGGAAACAGCATACGCCAAGTCTCGCGGTCCTGCGCGCGCTTTCCCGGTCCTTCACACCTGCCCAAAGCCCATCGCGCCTTCGTGGCCCCGTGATTTTGGATGGGGACCCGAAGCGCACCCGGAAGATCCCGAAGAACGCCCACATCCCGGCCGCCACGGGGCCGTTCCAGTCCGTGCCGAAGCCGCCGCCTGCCACCAGCATCAGCGCGAGGCTGCCCGCAAATGTCGCCGGGCGCTTGGAGACCCTGAAGCAAAGAAGCGCTGGGACCGCCAGCGCACCGACGAGGAGAGGCACCGGGGCCGCCGGTCCCGGCAGCAGGCCGACAACGACAAAAGTCAAGAGGCCGGCTGCCGCCGGGAGAGAGAACTCCGAGAGCGGCCGCTCGCGGTACGCGGTACGCCTTTCCATCAGGCCGCACGCGGCCACAACGGCAACGGCAAACAGGTCTATGCCGGGGAGCGCGATGGGGGCCAGAACGACGCCGATCGGGACGCCGGAGAGCATCCCGGTTGCAGCCCAAAGGTAGAACCGGCCTCTCCCCTCATCTGCCGGCCGTTCACGGGCTATACGCCGGCTGAACGCCAGGCAGACGAGGAAGAAGACACCGAGGTAGAGCGGGCCGAGGACAGACGAGGGGCCTGTTGCGCGGAGGACCAAAGTGACGGCAACCGGCACTGCGACTATCGGAAGCGCGCGAGACACGAGGCGGTCCACGACGGCCGCTCCGGGTGCGAACGCGATGACGGTGGCGACAGCGTAGATGGCTGGCGGAGCGGCGCTGTAGAAGAACGGATCGCCCGGGCGGGCAGCCAGGAGGGCGATTGCGCCGAGCATGAGGGCCGAAAGGACGCTCGAAAGGCAGGCCCACCGCGCCCGCTCTCGCCAGCCGCTGCCGGCCCCTGCCGGCAGCGATTCCAGGTTCGAGAAGCTCTGAGGGTACACGCTCATGCTCGGCCCTTGCTATCGCAAGCGGCATGCCCTCGAGCTCGATTCCGCCAAGGCCTGTAAAGTCAGCAGATTGCCGCATCAGACGGGCAGTCGCGCCCCCTTTCGGCGACCGGTCGTCTGGCTTTCGCCAGAGTTTTCTTTGCCCAGGACCAGAAACCGAAAGTTGCCCAGGACCAGAAACCGAAAGAGCGGTCAGCGGTCTGCTTTCAGCTATCAGCGGTCTGCCGTCAGCGACCAGGGAGCAGCGCTCAGAGAACCCTCCTCACCGGTGGTCACGCGAGGGTCGGGGGGCGGTGGGCTGTTGTCGCACCTGCTCGAGCAGCGCCGCCACCGCCGCTTCGAGCTGCTGGTCCTTTCCCGCGCTCATCACCGCGTACTCGTTCATCACGAGGATGTCTGGTTCGGTCTGGCGGTTTTCCAGGTACTGCCCCGCCATGTTCTTCACCCCGAGCGGCGGGACGCCCCAGCGTGTGCTGCCGTCCTGGAGCGTCTCCCAACCGGCGAACGTGCACGTCCCCGGGATCGGCATCCCGACCAGCTTTCCGAGGCCGAGCACCTTGTAGGCGTCGGCGTAGCAGTGGCCGTCGCTGTAGTTGGCTTCGTTGGCGAGCGAAATGCTCGGGCGTGTCCAGCGGAAGTTCGGCTCGAACCCGTTGCTCCGCGTGTCGGTCGTGTAGTCGAAGAACTTCTTCCCGCTGAGGAACATCGCCAGGTCAGCCACGAGATCGCCGCCGCCGTTGAAACGCGTGTCGACGACGAGTCCCTTGCGCGTGGCGAACTTGCCCATGGCTTCCTCGAACGTCGTGCGGTAGGCCCCGTCGTTCATGCCTGGCACGTGGATGTATCCGAGCTGGCCGCTGCTGAGGCGGTCCACCTCCTCCTGGTTCCGCCGGACCCAGCGCGCGTAGAGCAACCGGTTCTCGTCGCCGAGCGAGATAGGCGTCACGACGACGTCGCGCTTCGTCCCGGCTTCAACGAGCACCAGGAGCGTCTTCCGCCCGGCCTTGCGGTTCAGGTATTCGGCCAGGTCCCTGTCTGCAGCAATCGCCTCGCCATCGATCGACTCGATGACGGTGCCGGGCTTGACGTTCATGCCCGCCTTGTCGAGCGGGCCGTTTCTCACGACCTCGACGACGCGCACGCCGGGCCCGGCGTAGGCCTGGTCGTAGAAGATGCCGAGAGAGGCGGTCTGGTCGCCCTCCGCGTCCGGCCGGTTGAAGCGGGCGCCGCTGTGGCTGACGTTCAGCTCGCCGAGCATCTCGCTCAGCACTTCTGCGAACTCGTACCCGGTGCCGACGTGCGGCAGGTGCTTCTGGTACACCGGTTTGAGGCCTTCCCAGTCGACGCCGTGGTAGCCGGCCGTGTAGAAGGTCTGCTTCGTGCGCCGCCAGACGTGTTCGAACATGAAGGCGCGCTCACCGGCCGTGTCGAGCACCATCTCGCCCCGGAAGCTTACCGTGTCCCGCTTGCCGCTGGCCGGATCGATCTTCGAGATGCCGCCGTCGGCGAGCAGGAAGATGCTCTTCTGGTCCTTGTCCCACTCCATGCTCGCGCTGTTGGCGTTGAGCGCGACGAGCATCTTCGTCTCGCGCGTGCGAAGGCTGGTCGTCCAGAGGTTCATGCCCCGCTCGAAGCGGGCGAGGTAGTAGAGCGTCTCGCCGTCCTTGCTGAGGAGCGCGTCGCCGAGCGACGACGAGTGGATCGTCAGGCGCGCCTTGCGCAGGTCGAGGCCGTCGAAATCGATGGCGAGCGGCTCGACGGTCTCCTTCTTCTCTTCCTTCGGCGCATCCTTCTTCGCGGCGTCCGCCTTTTCCTTCTCCTTCTTCTCCTCGGCCTCCTTCAGCAGCGCGAAGTCCTCCTTGCTCAACCGAAACCGGTCCCAGGCCTCCTGCGTGAAGAACATCCCGTAGACGTCCGCCTGCGCGCTTCCCGACTGGGCCACCGACTTGAGGCCGTCGCGGTTGCTGAACCAGAGCATGGCCTTTCCGCCGAGCACCCACTTCGCGCGCCGGTCATGGAAGCCGCTCTCGGTCAGGTTGATCACCCTGCTTTTGCCGTCGGCGCTGACGAGACCCACCTCGCCCGGCGCCAGGCCGGGCACGGAGTAGTCGAAGAGAATCCAGCGGCTGTCCGGGCTCCAGCGGAAGTACTGGTCGGCATCCGACCCGGAATACAGGTGTTCGCTCGTGAGCAGCGTCCTCGCCTGCTTCGACTCGAGGTTGTAGACCCTGAGCGTCGCCCGGTCCTCGATGTAGGCGATCTCCTTGCCGTCGGGCGAGAACTGCGGCTGGTAGTTCTCGTGCTCGTTGGCGATGAGCGGCGTCTCCCTGAGTACGGTCGAGGCGTAGAAGTACGGCTCCTCGTCCCGCGCGCGCCTGGTCTCGTAGATGCGCCAGCGGTTGCCGCGCTCCGACGCGTAGACGAGCACCTTGCCGTCCGGCGAGAAGGTGACGCCCTGCTCCTGTTCCGGTGTGCTCGTGATGCGCTTGGTGACACCGCCCTCGACGCTGGTCACGAACACCTCGCCGCGAGAGATGAAGGCGATCTCCTTGCCCGAGGGCGCGACCGCCATGTCGCGGGCGTTGCCGGTGATCGTCAGGACGCGATCGTTGTTGGCCTTCGAATCGGCGGCGATCGTCACCCTGACCTTTTCTGCCTGGCCGGATGCCCGCTTGGTGTACAGCTCGCCGTCGTGGCTGAAGCAGAGCGTCCCATCGTCCGCCATCGTGAGGAAGCGCACTGGCGCGCCCTCGAACGAGGTGACCTGCTGCGACTTGCCGCCCCTCAGGCTCATCTTGTGAACGTTGAACGTGCCGCTCTCCTCGCTCAGGTAGAAGAACGCCTGGTCGTTGTCCGTGAGGACGGGCGAGCGATCCTCGCCCTCGAAGCTCGTGACCTTCCTGTGGGTTCCGGCGGCGAGATCGTGCAGCCAGATGTCGCGGGCGATGGCCGACTTGTGGTGCTTGCGCCACTCGTTCTCTCCGCCCTTCTTGTCGTGGTACAGGAAGAACTTCCCGTCGCGGCTGAACGAAACGTCTTCGGCGGGTGTTGTCAGGACCTGCGTGACGCGGCCGCCTGCCACGGGAACGCGATACAGCTCGGGCTGCGACCCCGTCGGGAAGCCGCGGTTGCTCGCGGCGTCCTGGCGCGTCGCGCCGAAGTAAACGCTCCTGCCGTCGGGGGCGAAGGCGTAGGGGTACTCGGCGGCGGAGTGGAACGTGAGGCGCGTGGGCTCGCCGCCTTCGGCCGGCATGACGTAGACATCGAAGTTGCCGTAGCGGTCGCTGGCGAAGGCGATCTGCCTTCCGTCGCGGCTCCACACCGGCATGTAGTCGTGGGCCTCGTGGGCCGTCAGGGCGACGGCGGGGCCGCCGGCGGCGGGCACCCTGTAGAGGTCGCCCTTGTACGTGAAGACGATGGTCCTGCCGTCCGGCGAGATGGCCGGATACCGGCACCAGAGCGGGGCTGTCGGGGCGGTCGCCACGGGCAGCGCGAGGGCGAAGAGGCAGGACAAAGCGAGGATGATTCGTCGGTTCATGTTGCAGTCACCAAAGTACGATTCGAGTGCCGGGAGCACTGCTCGCGGGAATCACGCGCCATCGAGCCGCCTGCGCTCGGGCAACGCGGCAGGAGCAGTATTGTCTCAGAACTCGGGCGGCAGCGGGCAGCGCATTTTCGGTCGCCCGCGAACACGCCGCGGCTTCGGCAATGCTGCTCTCGCTGCTGCCGTTCACCCATCACTTTTCCAAGAAACAAGCCGGCCTCTTCCCGGTGCTTTCGTGGGACGGCACCAAGTACCAGCAGATAGAAGGACCGCGCCAGGTTCGATGGGCCCGGGGCCGCGGTCGGTGGTATCGGCAAGCCGACCGCCGCCAAGGAGCAAATACCGCTAGCCGAACAGTTCCAATTGCAGTAGGATTCGTCGCTGTACACAGCAGCGAAGGAGTCGAAGATGCCTGGCCGGATCATCTGCGCGGTGGCACTGCTCGGAGTGATCTTCTCGTTTGGAGTGTCCGCGCAGCAGAACCTGCCGGGCGTTTCAAGGGTCGAACGGGTGGCTGAGGCACGGCAGGAGCGCCAGGAAGCGCTCGCTGCGATCGCTGCAGACCGCGCGGCGTTCGTCGCCGGGATCGTCGCTGCCTGGAGCGACTACGCCGCGCAGGCCGGCTTCACTGCTGGCTGGTGGGCTGAACTCGAGGAAGTCTTGAACATGCTCCCGGCGGAGCGGCTCGCCGACGCGAAGAACGCCACCACCTACTCCGAGCTGCGCACCATCATCCTCGGGCGGGGCGCAACCGCGCTCGACACGCCACTCACCGCTGTCGTCGATCCGAAGCTGATCGGAAGCGAGAACATCGATCTCGTCTACACGCCGGTCGCGCCGTGCCGGCTCGTCGACACACGCAACTCGGCGGCAGGCCCGCTGCTGAGCGGCACGAGCAGGGCTTTCTACCACCACGACTCGGCATCGCCCGGCGGCGAGCTCGCAGCTCAGGGGGGCAACGGCGCAGGCTGCGGCATCCCGACAGACCCGGCCGCACTGGCCATCAACATCACCGCGGTCGGCGGCAGCGGGATCGGCCACCTGACGGCGTGGCCCTTCAACAGCCCGATGCCGCTAGCATCGGTCCTGAACTACAACACTGGCTGGATCGTCGCCAACTCCACGATAGTCCCCATGTGCCAGATCTGCGGCGCCGACTTCAATGTGTTCGCCGCAACGACGACGCACGTGCTCGTGGACGTGATGGGCTACTTCTGGTCACCCATCGCGACACCTCTCGACGTCGTCAGCGTAACCAACTCGGCAACCGTGGCGGGAAGCGGCGGAACGTGGGACATGGCTGCTCTCTGTCCTACGGGGCGCACCGTCACCGGTGGAGGCGTCGACATAACAGGCCTGCCGCCGAACGTGTTCGTGGCGCAGAACTCGGCGAACGCGACCGGAAACGCCTGGCAGACGCGCGGCATCAACAACGGCGCCGGCTCGATCACCGTCACGGTGCAGGCCCGCTGCGGCAAAGTCCCAGGCAGGTGAGACCGAGAACTTTCAGACGTGCCTGCGCCCGGACGAGGCAGATCCGGGAAAGCGCAGACGAGAAGCACTGGCGCCGGGCGGTCGACGGAGCCGAAGCGGCACGCTAGCCGGCGGCCCGCGCCGAGGCGGCCAGGACCTCACGCACCTTCGCCCGCAGCCTGTGCGGTGTGAACGGCTTCTCGATCCGATCGGCTCCAGACCTGAGCAACGCCTGGAAACCGGCGGCGTCTCCCGCGTAACCTGTCATGAAGAGGACCGGCACCTGCAGCCCCCGCTCTCTCAGCTCGGCCACCAGCTCGGGCCCGGTCCTGCCAGGCAACAGGACGTCGCAGAGCAGGAGGTCGATCGGCTCCGTGATCGTCAGACCGGAGGCTTCTTCAGCACTGGCGGCGTGAATGACGCGATGGCCGGCGTCGCGCAGCGCCAGCGACGCGAGCGAACGCACAACCGGGTCGTCTTCGACGACCAGCACGGACGCCGGCACGTTTCCCTCGTGTGACAGCATCGTCGGGGGCTCGGCCGGCGCCTTCCCGGCTTCGGCCGGCGCCTTCCCGGCTTCGACCGGCGCCTTCCCGGCTTCGACCGGCGGCTTCCCGGCTTCGACCGCCGGCTTCTCACCTTCGACCGCCGGCTTCTCACCTTCGACCGCCGGCTTC
>JBHGBL010000017.1:0-88156 GCA_041947015.1 Vicinamibacterales bacterium | reverse complement strand
TCTTCGGCACGAGCCTCCGAGACCCGGCGCTCGGCTTCGGCCTTCTCCGCCGCCACGGCCTCTTCAACGGCCTTTGCGGCTTCCCTGCGAGCGGCCGCAACGGTGTCGTCCAAGAGCTGCTTCGCCTCCGTCTTGGCCCTCTCGAGCTCCCGTTCGTGTTCCGCACGCACAGCCGCAAGACGCTCCGAAAGCAGCCGCTCCGCCTTTGCCCTCGTCTCTGCGATCGCCTCGTCCACTCGACGGTCGGCCTCCGCGCGGGCCGCGACGGCGGCTGCTGCCAGGGCGCGTTCCCCCGCGGCGCGTTCGGCGGCGCGTGCCTCGTCCACCGCTCTGGATGTTTCTTCGCGGGCCATCGCCAGCGTCTCGGCGAAGAGCTTTTCCGCTGCCGCCTTGGCTCTGGTGAGTTCCTGTTCGTGCTCGGACCTGACCGCGGCAAGCCGCTCCGCCAGCAGGCGCTCGGCGAGGGCCTTGGTTTCCGCGACGGCCTCCGAAACGCGCCGGTCGGCATCGAGGAAGGCAGCGTCGCGCGCTTCGGCCAGGGCCAGTTCCCTCTCGGAAAGCGCTATCGCCTTCGCCTCCGCTATGGCTCGCTCAGCCTCGGCCCTCTCGGCGGCGATTGCATCAGCAAGCCTGGCCTCGGCGACGACGCGTGCGCCTTCGAGTGCCTCGAGGAGCGTTCTCTCGGTCTCTTCCCCGGCTTCGGCCTTCGTCCGCTCCACCGCCTCGGCAACTTGGCGTTCCGCGTCCGCCCGCGCGGCCTCGAGCGCATTCTCGATCTGCCGTTCCCGCTCGGCTCGTTCGGCAGCGAGGGCGTCCGCCAGCCGGCGCTCGGACCTTTCTTTCTCCGCCGCCAGGGCAGCGGCGACAGCCCGCTCGGCCTCGGCCTTCTCGGCGGCAACCGCGGCAGCGACGGCCTCGGTAGTCCGCTCCTCTCCCTCGATGCGGGCGACCTCGAGTGCCTCGGCCAGGGTCCGCTCCGCCTCGGCCTTTGCCCGGGCAAGGCTGCGCTCCGCCTCCAGCCGCTCAGCCGCGAGCGCTTGCGAGAGCGCGCGCTCCCCTTCCTCCCTTGCCTCGGCCACGCGCCGTTCCGCCTCGGCCCCCGCCTGCGCCAGCCGCCGCTCGATTTCCGCTCGGGCAGCGTCGGACGCTTCCCTGAAGACGAGCTCCCTCTCCGCGGCCCGTGCCTCTGCCACCGTGCGCGCGGTCTCTTCCCTGGCCATCGAAATGGCCTGGGCGAGCAGCTCGTCCGACTCGGCCTTTGCCGCCGCAAGGCGCGATGCCAAGATCCTCTCGCCCTCTGCGCGGACGGCGGCCAGGCGTTCCGCCAGCACGCGACCGGCTTCGGCGTGGCTGGCCTCGACGGCTGCCCGCACGGTGGCTGCCGCCTCGGCGCGCGCCGCGGCCAGTTTCTCCTGTAACGTGCGTGCAGCCTGTGCCTGCGTGGCAGCGATGGCGTCGGCGACGGCCTGCTCGCGGTCGGACTGGGCAGCTTCGCGGACCGATGCCAGTTCTCGTTCGAACTGCTCACGCACCTGCTCGATCAGGCTCAGCGCCGACTGTCTGATGCGCTCATCGAGTGACATAGGCAAGACACCTGACGTGCAGTGGAACGAAGGTGGCTGGGCTGGGACTGACTCCGGTCCGCATTATGGGGAGCCGGATCAGCTAAGTCAAGCGTCGGCTAACTTCCTCGTCTTCAATGGTTTGACAGCACGCACTCACTACGGTAGAATTATCGGACGAAAGAGTCCCAGCCTGCAGCGCAACCGGGCACGGTCGCCTTGGCTGCGCGCGGGGTCCGCTCGGCCGTCGGGCCTGCGGAGAGCCGTCAGGGAGGCGGGGCTTTGTACACACCTCGATTGGGCCGAATGGGGGCGATACGGCTTCGACGGAGGTACTGGGTCGCGGGATGCATGCCGAGCTCCACGCCTCGCTAAAACGTGGAACAACACTAACTGCGGATACGCAGCTCGCTCTCGCTGCCTAAATAGCAGCGACGTCCACCTCGCCCGGGCCTGCACGGCGGGGCTGGATGTCATCTTCGCAGGCTAGCTGGCGTCGTGGGTTCCGAGCGAACGCCGGCGAACCGGGGTCGGGGCTGGCGCCTGGCGGTTTGGCCTCTTTTCCAGGCCGGGCGCGAAACTTCAAAAGAGGACATGCATGTAGATTCCCGTGATGGGGTGCTTTCGGACGCGGGTTCGACTCCCGCCGCCTCCACCAGCTTCCACACTTACTGTCGGGCGTCGATCTTGGTCGAGGGATTCACTTCGTGTAAGGTCCGGGGATCCGCGGCCGGCGCGCGCCAGTGGCTCGGCTTCCTGCCGCCTCCACCCCAAAGGCCCGCTCTCCCACGACCTTCAGATAGTCGCCCAGGGGGTTCGTGGCGGACGGCCGCACGAGGCTGTCGTAGGAGAAGAGCTGGATGCCGTCGGCTCCTATACGCCGCGCAACCTCGATCTTCTCGAGCGTTCCCTGCACCGGCTGCCGGTACGCTCCTATTCCGGCCCACACCTGCCTGCCGAAGGAGAACCCGCGCGCGATGGCAATCTGTCGCTTGAAGGTTTCGGTGTCGGGCGTGTAGGCCATCGGGCACACGATGTCGAGAAGCCCGCGCTCGGTCCACAGCTTCCAGTCCTGGAAACGCCGCAGGTAGGCATCCTGGTCGTCGGCGAAGACCGCCGCGCTGACACGCACCTTCGGCCTCCGCTGCCTCACGCCGACTGCAATCCGCTCGACGATTGCGGTGACGACGTCGCGGCGGAACTGATCCCACCTGGCTGAGTACACCGTCGCGAGAATCAGCGGGTCAGATTGAAGCAGGAGCGCGAACGCCTTGCGCTCCCCCTCGCTCAAGTCCTTCTCCACCTCGGCGCGGAAGCGGTCGAGGGCGGCACGGCCCGGGTGACGAACACCGCGCTCTCTGTCGCTCGCCTCTACTGGAGAACTGAGGCGCGCTCGGCTACTTCGATGCCAAGGGCGTGTCGATCCGCCACGCAGGTCGTGAACCTGCGCCTGCGCGGATAACGCACGAGCCCGGATTGCAGGCTGCGGCCTGGCGGGCCGGCCGGCCGCCCCACCAGCCCTCGGCTAAGAACAGGTCCGATTCCTCGGCTTCCCCCAGCCGCGAGCCTGAACGAGCGATGTCACCAGTTCGCGGATGTCGTCGCGGATCGCGCGCACTTCTTCGAGCGGGCGTCCTTTCGGGTCCTCGAGCGGCCAGTCGTCGCGTTCCACCTCTGGCACGTAAGGGCACTCCTCCCCGCACCCCATCGTCACGAGAAGCGCCGCGTCCCGGGCGAGATCGGGCGTCAGGAGCCGTGGCACGGCAGCGGACAGGTCGATTG
The DNA here is from genome assembly GCA_041947015.1 of Vicinamibacterales bacterium. Taxonomy (GTDB): domain Bacteria; phylum Acidobacteriota; class Vicinamibacteria; order Vicinamibacterales; family Fen-181; genus JBHGBL01. The sequence goes on along the minus strand of JBHGBL010000017.1, from coordinate 84,812 downwards.
CAGCCTCGCTCATCGCAACGAGGACCTCGGGGTACACGCCAGGTGCTGGCCTGGTGCCGGCCGAGACGGCTCGCGCCTTGTCCGGGTCGGCAATCTCGTTGAACAGCGCCGCGGCGATCTGAGATCGCCCGGCGTTGTGAACGCACGCGAAGACGACCTTCGCTGGCGGCGGAGCCGCGTTCGTGCCTGCAGGACGCACTGGCTCGGCTGTCACAGTAGCAGTGTACACCGCCTGCACACTCGCCAAGGACGAGCGCGCTCGAATCACCGGCTTCGTGCCCGACGCGGGCGAATCTACACCGGCGGAAGACCCCGGCGGCAACGCTGGATCCACTCGTTCTGGACGTCTTCCGGATGCCCAACGGAACGGCAAAGTCCGTTCGGGGAAGCGTCCGCCCGCGTGACCGGCTTCGCCTTCGACGACGGCTGTATTCGCGCTTCCGGTTCACGAAGGATCGCTCTGGAACGTGAATACCACGGCCATCTTGGCGGTGCCGGCGCGGAATGTCTCATCACGACCCTGCGTGTCGGGCCTGGCCGCCGGACGCGCGGAATACCGCAGCTCTGACGAACCATTCGCGCGCAGCTGCGAGGTCCTCTTCCGCGAGTTCGTGCCCGCCGGGATGCCAGTGCAGCGTGAGGTCTGCGCCAGCGACCGACAGCAAGTGGCGCAGGCGTTCCGGGTGTTGCGGAGGAACGATGGGATCCACGCGGCCGGACGAGATGAAGACGCTCACTCCATGGAGGTCGACCGCAGTCGCAGGCTCGAAGGGGACCATCGGCCGGAAAAGGGCCGCCGCGGCGAGCGTTCCAGGTCTCCGGAACAGCATGCTGCCCGCAATGTTCGCGCCGTTCGAGTAGCCGACTGCCACGACACGGGCCGGATCGAAGCCGTAATGATGGGCTGCAGCGCGAACGAAATCCGACAGGTCGTCCGTTCTGGCTGCCAGGTCCTCCAGATCGAACACGCCCTCAGCTACCCGCCTGAAAAAACGGGGCGCGCCGTTCTCCAGCACCTTGCCGCGGGGCGAAAGCAGCCCGGCGGATGGTCCGAGCGCTCTGCCGAGCACCAGCAGGTCGTGCTCGTTTCCGCCGGTGCCGTGCAGGAGCAACAGCGTCGGTCCATCTGGCCCTTGCCCCGGTTCGAACACGTGCACGAACGACATCTGCTGGCTCATGGCGACCTCGCGTTTCTGTCGCGGCTGGATGGGCCGAAAACACGTGCACATGACGTGCCGGTGGAGAAGCAACCCGCCAGAGGCCGTGCACCGGTTGCGTCGAGGACGCGCTCATCAGCGGTTGTTGTCCACGCGAAAGCAGACCACGCGCAGCCCCCGGGCCGCAAGCGCCTCAGAAGCATCTGCGGCGCCTGTGCGGCCACATGGGGTGTCGACACCGAAGAAGGCCTGGCCGCGCTGTGGCAACGGGACTGGGCAACCTCACCGAAGCACACGGCTGGTCGACGGCGGCGTGGACGGCTCTATCGCTGCAGCACCTTCCCGGACCGCTGCCAGGTCAGCTGGCCGCGATCCACGGCGAACTTGCCGTTGACGAGGACGTATTCGATTCCGTCGGCGTACTGATGGGGCTCGAAGAACGTGGCCGTGTCCCTGATCCGCGCAGGGTCGAAAACCACGACGTCGGCCGCAGTGCCTTCACGCAGGACCCCACGGTCACGCAGCCCCATGATCTGCGCCGGCAGAGAGGTCATCGACCGGATTGCGTCCTCGACCGACACGACCCCGCGCTCCATCGCGTAGCGCCGGATCTTTCTCGGGAACGTCCCGTAGAAGCGCGCGTGCGCAGAGGGGCCGTCCGACGGCAGGGCAATCGAGCCGTCCGAAGAGGTCGCGACCCAGGGCTGTCGGTAGAAGGCCTCGATGTCCGCCTCCGCCATCGAGAAGCCGCGCAGCCGCGCACCCCCGGCCCGGTCCGGGAACCCCTCGAGCCTGAGCTTGATGGCCATCTCGACGTCCGAGATGCCGTTCATCCGCGCCAGCTCGCCGAGGCTCTTGCCGATCCAGTCCTTGTTCGGGTAGTCCATGACGACGACGTTGTCCGGTCCGCCGCGCCAGTTGATGGCAGCCCTGATGTCCTTCTCGAGCGCTTGCCGCTTCTGGGGATCCGCGAGGATCGCCTTGAAGTCGACCTGCTCGCCGCGGCGGCCGCTGGCCCAGGATGGAATCAGCGTCGCCCCGCCGTCACTGCCCGAGGTCGTGTATGGATAGCAGTCGGCCCAGATGTCCACGCCGCGCGCACGTGCCTCGTTGATCATGCGGATCAGGACCGTGCTGGCCCCCCAGAAGTCCGCCCCGCGCGCCTTTATGTGCGCTGCGACCACTGTCGCGCCTGTCCTCTCGCCCACCTCGATGAGCTCCCTGACGTTGTCGATCATCGTCGGGGGCCCGGGCGGGTCCTGGCTCGCGACGTACCACATCGGCGTCAGGCCGGACGAACGCTCGTGGGCCATGTAGACGCCCCGCGACGGCACGAGTTCCTTCACCAGCGCTACGATCTCGTCAGGCGTGCTCCAGATGGCAGGAACGTACTCGAGCCCGGACGACATCCCCATCGCACCGTCGGCAATCGCCTGGCGGACGACCGCCCGCATCCTGTCGATCTCCGCCGGCGTGGCGGGACGCCGGAAGTCGTTCTGCATCACCTCGCGGCGCACCGAGTTGTGGCCGATGACCAGGATCACATTGGGACCAGTCCCCCTCGACGCGAGGATCGAACGCTGCGTCCGGAGCGACGTCGGGCCGTAGCCGCACTGGTTGGAAACGACGGTCGTGACACCCTGGCTTACGTAGTTGGGCGCGAAGAAGCGCTTCTCCTCCTCACCGGCCCACACCTTTTCGCTGATAACGTCATCGTAGGTGTGGGTGTGGATGTCGATGAAGCCGGGGGCGACGGCCTTGCCTCTGGCGTCGACGACCCGCGCGGCTCTTGCCTTCCCCGCCAACTTGCCTATCGCCGCAATCCTCTCTTGCCTGATTGCGACGTCCGCATAGAACCAAGGGTTCCCCGTTCCGTCCATGATCCGCCCGTTGACGATCAGGAGGTCGTAGTCTGCCGACTGCTGCGGGGCTCCCTGCTGTGCCAGAAGGCGAACGACTCCAAGAACCGCAACGAAGAGCACGGCAACAAGCCCGTGCGAGAACCGTCGGAAGTCCATTCAACGCCTCCTCGAAGGCCCGGGGCGCGCCCGGGACCGGCGGAATGCGGCGCATTGTACCAGAGCGGTGCAAGACAGCCGGCGCCCCGCGCCGCCGCTCCGGGATCTTGGCGCGGTGACGAGCCTCGGGAGACAGGCCTTGACCTGCCAAGCCGGCCTCTGGGCGACCGATTTGCCGACCTTCTCCGGCGTGGCGACTGCCGTCGGGACGCGCGATAATCTGCCCATGTCAGGACTCAGTCGCATCGGCGTCTCCATCGATTCCAGCCTGCTCGGAGAGTTCGACAAGCTCATCGAGGGACGCGGCTACGGCAGCCGCTCCGAAGCGTTTCGCGACCTGATTCGAGACACGCTGGTCAACCAGAGTGCGGGGTCGGACGGAACGCCCGTCGTCGGCACCATCACGCTCGTCTACGACCATCACCAGCGCATGCTGAGCGACAGGTTGACGGCCGCGCAGCACGCCTCGCACCACTCGGTCCTCTCGACGCTGCACGTGCACCTCGACCACGACAACTGCCTGGAGGTGATCGTCGTCCGCGGGCGCGCGGGAGATGTCCGCCGCTTCTCCGACTCTCTGATCAGCATGAAGGGCGTCAAACACGGTCGCCTCACCCTCACGAGCCCGGCGCCGGGCGCACCCGCCGAGCCGCCGGCGGCGGAACACCACGGCCGCGCTCGCCACCCTGCCGCCCGTGCGAAGAGACGCCCCGCGGTCCGGTGAAGGCGCACTCACGTGACACGCGTGGCCTGCGAAAGCACGGCATAGTTGGTTGACCCGCGAATGCTGCCCGCAGCCGCCCGATTCCCGGCAAGGCCGTGGCTGTGCCACCCGAGGCTTGTGGACGGTGCGCTGCCAGGTTCGGTAGCACAATTGGCGCAGTAGTGCTACTATTGCGACCGGACCGAGCTGCGAGGGTCGACCGGCGGCATGGAACCTCTCATGGAAAGGGCCGACAGAAACCTCCGCGCCCTGATCATCAGCGCAATGAGCGCAGCGCTGGCCTTGACGCTGCCGACGGCCTTCCACGCCGTGGGTCTCGGCAGCAGCTTCCTGCCGATGCTCCTGCCCCTCCTGCTCGGTGGTTTTCTCGTGCCTCTGAGCTGGGCCGCACCCACGGCAGCCATCGTCCCTGTGGTTTCGAGCCTTGCCACCGGCATGCCGCCCATGTACCCACCGATCGCGCTCGTCATGTCGGCGGAGGCTGCGGTGATGGCTGGCACGGCAGCGGCGGTCTTCGCGCTAACGGGGGGACGCGTCTGGCCCGCTCTCATCGCGGGCGTCGTCCTCGGGCGAGCGACGATGGTTCTGCTGACGTGGCTGGTTGCGGGCAGTTTCGGGCTGCCGGCCACCTTCTCCGCTGCAGCCTCTCTGGCCCAGGGAGCGCCGGGAGTCGTCCTGCAGTGCGCGGTCGTACCGGCCGTCCTGGGCCGATTGCGCGCCCGGCGCGGCCCGCTCTTCCAGTGATGACTCGATTGGACAAGCGCGGTTACTTCGAGAATCTCGCGCCCCGGTGGGACGGCCTTCCGGAGACACCGGGGGCTGCGGCCGGCACACGGCGATTCGTGGAGCGACTGGCCCTCGACGAGGTGCGTTGGATCGCAGACGTCGGCTGCGGAACAGGCATCCTCGTTCCACACCTCGCCCGTGCATTCCCTGACGCTCGGATCATCGAGATCGACTTCGCTCTGTCGATGGTCCGAGAGAGTCTGCGGAAGCACGCGGCGACGCAGCTCTCAGGGATCTGCGGCGATGCTGCGCAATTGCCACTCGTTCCTGGTTCCTGCGACGCGCTCCTCTGCTTCGGAGTGCTTCCGCACCTAGGCGACCCTTCGCTCCTGCTCCCTGAACTGCTCCGACCGCTCAGACGCGGCGGGACGCTCGCCGTCGGGCACACCATGGCCAGCCATGAGCTGAACGCATTTCACGCCGGGCTCGGGGGTCTGGTCGAGAGCGATCGCCTCCTCCCGGCGACGGAGCTCGCGGCCCGGCTGCGCGAAGCTGGTGCCGCCTCCATCGTCGCCGAAGAGCATCCTGGCTGGTACTTCGTCCGTGCCGTTGCAGGGTGCTGAAGTGGCTATTCGAACAGGCCGCCACCTCCACCGCTTGCACCGCTTGTGGCGTCCAGCGCTCCCAACAGCCGTCTTCGCCGGGGTGCTGGCCGTCCTGCAGCTCGTTTCGTCTGGCACCGTCACGCTCCTTCCACTCCAGACGGTCGTAGTCGCCCTGCTGCTGATGGCGGCCTCCCGGCTCGCTGCGCGGCCGGGCGCCCTGCCCAGTGTCTCCCCGGGCACGTTCGTGTGGCGGCTGCTTTTCTTCGCCATCGTGACTCGCCACTTTGTAGCCATGGTGAGCGCCGAGTCTTCACGGGCGCTTCGCGCCTGGTCCCTGGCGGCGCCGAGATGGACCGGGTCGCTGGCCTGGAGGTCGCTGGTGTGGGCGGTCGTTTCGGTGGTGAGTCGTAGCGCGGCGCGCGCCGAACGTTTCTACCAGGCGCAGCGCCTGCGCGGGCTGAGGGCATGAGGCCGCTCGTCGAGGTGGAACATCTCTCGTGCGCCTTCGACCAGGAGGCCGCGCCGCTCCGCGACGTGAGCTTTGCCGTCTACCCCGGCGAGCGTGTGGGCATTGTCGGAGCGAACGGTGCCGGCAAGACAACGCTGTTGTGGTGCATCCTCGGCCTGATCGATTGCGGCGGCAAGGCCCGCATCGACGGCGCCACGACGGGTTCGGTCGCCAGGGATTCAGTCGGCGCGGTCTTCCAGGACCCGGACGACCAGCTCTTCATGCCACACCTCCTCGACGACGTCGCGCTTCCATTGATCAACCGAGGGATGCCGGCCGGGGAGGCCAGGGAGACTGCGCTCCGCACACTGGATTCACTCGGGCTGCGCGACGCCGCCCACCGACCGGCGTCGCGTCTGAGTCTCGGCCAGCGCAAGCGCGCTGCCATCGCCGCGGCCCTCGTGACGAGACCGCAGCTCCTAGTCCTCGACGAGCCTACCGCCGAACTCGACCGGCGCTCGGTCCGCTGGCTCGTCGCCCACCTCGGCGGCTTGACCGTGACCATGATCGCCGCGAGCCACGACCTGTCTTTCCTCTCGGCCGTTGCCTCGCGGCTCCTCGTCCTCCTCGACGGCCGCATCGCCGCGGACGGCGCCACAGAGCAGGTGCTGGCAGACGTCGCGCTGCTCGAAAGGGCCGGCGTGGCCTGACGGACAGTCGGAGCGCGAGAGCCACGCGGGCGACGAAGGTTGGCGTAGTACTACCGTAACAGACATGCTACGCATGTCGCTGGGGAACGCCGTGCGACCGACCGTGGGCGGAATGGTGACCATGGGACCCGGCCGGGAGGCGATGGAGGCCGGCTGCGGTTGGCTGCGCTCCACGATCGTCGGCCGAGGGGCCGCAACCAGCGCCAGCAAGAAGGCGCTGGGACTGGATCAATTAGCAAGTACCCGCAGCCCCGCGGCAAGGATCGTTGCTATCCCGAAGGTCGCGACCGAAATCGCCGAGGCTGTCCTCCACCCGAGTTCCCGGGCGAGCGCGGCGAAGGTGGCCAGGCAGGGCACGTAGAAGGTGACGAAAAAGGTGTAACCGAGAATCTGGCCCGAGCTCATCACGGAGGCGACATCCGAGGTCCCCAGCGCCGCGAACAGCAGCACCAGCGCCAGTTCCTTGCGCATGAGCCCGAAGAGCAGCGTCACGCCGACTGCCTGCGGGAAGCCCAGTAGCCCGGCGGTGAACGGCGCCATGAACGCGTTGAGAGGACCGGCCCAGTCGAAATACTCGATCACCTCCAGCACGACGCTGCCTGCTATCAGGATCGGCCAGGCGATGACCACGAATTCCTTCAACCGGAACCAGGTTTTGCGGGCGACCGCGCGGGGGTGGGGCACCCGGTAACGCGGCATTTCCATGATCAATCCGGGGCCCCTCTCCGGCATCGCGATAGACAGCATCTTGCCCACCAGCGCGAGCAGCACAAGGTTGACAACGTAGACCAGCACCGCCGCGCGGATCGAGATGAAGAAGCCGATCAGGCCGAAGATGATCGTCATTCGAGCAGAGCACGGAACGAGCGTCGTGAGCGTCGCCGTAATCAGCCGGTCGCGCCGCGACTTCAAGATCCGCGTCGCCAGAACGCCCGGAACCGAGCATCCGTAGCCCATGACGATTGGAACGACCGACATCCCGTGCAGGCCTACCCTGTGCATCAGGTTGTCGGCGAGGAAGGCGATGCGCGGGAGGTACCCAGTGTCCTCGAGCAGCCCGAGCACGACGAAGAACGGCAGCAGGTACGGCACCACGATGCCGATGCCTCCACCAAGGCCGGCGACGAAGCCGTGGACGACGGTGTAGGGGAGCGTCGCGGGAGAAAGCCAGGCCGCGAGCCGCGCGTCGAGGCGCTCGAACCACTCGAGAAAAGAGGGCTCTACGGCGTTGCCGGCCTTGAACACGAGCAGGAACGACCCGGCCAGGACCGCCACCAGGATCGCGTATCCCAACACCGGGTGCATCAGCAGGTCGTTGAGCTTGGCGGCAACCCTGGCCCGCGGCGCGGACCCGAATCTGGCCACCGACTCGAAGAGCTCGAAGGCGACGTTGTGGCGGACCGCGGACATCACGAACTCGGCCTGCTGCTCGGTGGATTTCTCGAAGGCGGCCAGCCTCTCCTCGATCGTCTCCCAGTCATCAGCCGCGAGATGCGGCGTGAGCAAGCCGCGCACGCAGGCGTCTCGCTCGAGCAGCTTGATCGCCGCAAACCGCGGGGCCATTTCGCCGGGCAGCCGCCGCTCGCCGACGACATCGGCGAGCTGCGCGAGCAGCCGCTCTACGTGAACGGGACCCGGCACGACCTTCGGCACGAGCCTCTCGCGCCCCGCCCTGACGGCCTCTTGGAACAGCTCGGGCACTCCCTCGCCCTTCCGGCCGACCGTTTCCACGACAGGCACGCCGAGCACCTCCGAGAGGCGGTCGGAATCGATCTCGACGCCCTTGCGCCTGGCCTCGTCGACCATGTTCAGCGCGACGACCATCGGTCGGCGCAGTTCGGCGAGCTGCAGCGTAAGCTCGAGACTGCGCGCGAGCACCGAGGCATCGATCACGTTGACGAGGACCGTGTCGGGAGGCGCGTCGAGAATGTGCTCGACGGCAGGATCGCCGGAGGTATCGGAAACCTGAAGGGAATAGAGGCCGGGAAGATCCACGAGTCCCGCCCGCTCGCCGTCGATCTGCACCGAGCCGTGCGCGTGGCTGCCCGTCGATCCCGGAGCGTTGATCGAGAGCGACTTGTACCCGACGACAGCGTTGAAAATCGTGCTCTTGCCGCTGTACGGCTGACCGACGAGGACCAGGTCCATCCCTCAGGCCTTTTCCACGAGGATCTTCTCGGCCATGTGGTAGCCGATGGCGACCTGGATGCCCCCGTGCGAGACGAGCAGCGGGCCCCGCAGCGGGGACCTCCGAAGCAGGTGGATCGTTGCACCGATGGTCAGGCCCATGTTCATCAGGTCGAGGGCGGCCCCGCGGCCGGCATCGATCGTCACTATGCGGACCTTGTCGCCCCTTCGGCACTCGACGAGCCTGACACTCATCTACACTCCCCCGCCGAAACCACCCGAACTGCACGCGCCTCCCCGGCGCTGAGGCGCAGGCCGAACCCGTTGACCCGCACGTCCATCCGCCCCGCGCTCGCCGAGCGCACGACATCCACCACGACATCGGGGATCAAGCCCATGTCGAGCAGGCGGTCGCGCATCGCGCCGACCCGGACGACGCGGACGACGCGCGCTCGCGAACCAGTGGCCAGCGACGCGAGACTCACCGATCGTTTCGCGGTCCCTTTCAGCCCCGATGCCCGCCTGGCGCGTCGCTCGCGCCTGGGTCCGGGCTCGCCATTCCGCAAGGACTCCCGGTGGAACCGGTCGAGGAACAGCTGGCCCTCGGACGAGCGGTCGAGGAACTCGAAGAACCGCACCATGTGATCCATGCCCTCGGGCGAAAGGCTGTGCTCCATGGCGCACGCGTCGGCCAAAGCGCTCCGGCCCGGCATGCCGAGGACCTGCTCGAAAAAGCGCTTCAAGACCTGGTGCCTGGAGAACACGCGCTGGGCCTCCCGCTGGCCCTCGGGCGTCAAGTCGATGTACTCGCGCTTCTCGTAGCGAATCAGGCAGAGTTCGACGAGCCTGCGCATCGCCGGAGTCACAGAAGCGGCCCTGACGCCCCTGGCGCGGGCGATGTCCCTCACGCGGGCCACCTTCTGATCCCGCACGAGTTCGTAGATGGTCTCGAGGTAGTCCTCGAGGGAGGCACTCAACCGGTCGGCGCTGGCAGCGAGCACACAGTGTCATCTACCAGATGTAGACGCGCCTGTCAAACCAGGATGCCTCCTTCCGAGCGTCCCAGGCCGTCGGCCCGGGAATCGCCTCGGAAGGCAAGCCACGATGAAGCCCCTGTTCGTGCGGAGTCGCGGTCCGCGGCTTCTCCGGGCCGAGGGGGCAGGCGCTGGCTGGTCGCGGGTGAAGGACGAGAGCGAGAACAAGTCGCGGCTTGCGGGCCGGTCCTTTCGGCCCGGCCCGCAAGCGACCCACTCAGAACCGGACGCCGAAAGACATGCTGAAAGTGCGGGGCGTCTGGTAGCTGCTCGGGGCAATCGGCTTCCCGAAGCCCGAACTGTACCGGTAGTTGACGCCCTCGACCGGCGCGGCGGAGAACGGGTTGAACACCGGCAAGCTGGCAGCCGTGTACTCGCCCGGCGACGCGTTGGACGACACGGTCGTGTCGACCTCCTGAACCGCCTGCTGGTTCAACAGGTTGACGACGAGCCCGCGGAAGAACACCTCGACCGAGCCGTGCACCCGCTTCGACCAGTTGAGCGACAGGTCCGTGGCGAAGGTGTTGTCTGTGCGGAGCGGCCCGCGGCCGCCTATGTAATAGGTGACGCTCGTGGGCGGGCTGAGGTAGCCCGGATTGCTCACCCACAACGTCGGGTTGACCGAGAAGGCGATGTCGTACGGCACGCCCGAATCGAAACGCTGGACGAAGCCCGCGACCACCTGGCCGAGGCGTTCGTTCACCGGCAGGGCGTAGGAGCCGTAGACGCGCGCCTTGTGCCGCTGGTCGTTCATCATGAAGCCCTCGGGCCAGTTCCACGACTCCTGGCGGTACTCCGGGAACTGGTTGATCGAGGCCATGACCGGCCCGCTGCCCACGTTCTCGCCGTCGTTGTTGCCCTTCGAATAAGAAAGCGTGTAGTTGCCGCCGATCGAAATCCTGCTGACGCGGTAGTCGGCAGCGACGGTCAAGCCGTGGTACCAGCGGCGCGCGTCTGGAGTGTTCTTGACGCTCACCGCATCGTAGCTCCGGCCCGTCGGGTCGGTGACGCGGCCCGTGGTGAGATCCTGGAAGTTCCCGTACATGTCGTGGTACTTGCGGTAGGTGTAGTCGACCCGGATCGTTCCGCGGCCGTCAGGGAGCGCGCGCGCCAGCCCGGCCGTCACCTCGTTGCTGCTCGGCGCTCTGGTGTCGTCGCTGACCTTCGTCGTCACGCCCGGAATCGACGGCGCGCTGCGGTAGCTGGTGTTGTTGATCCCGCCGTTCGATTCGAACCAAGAGAACACCTGCGGGAGGACCTCGGCGATCGTCTGGCAGCTCGGAGCCACGCACGAGGTGTTGATCGACGGGCCTCGGTAGGTCCACGAGTACGAGGCCGTCCGGCCGCCCTTCGAACCGGAATCGACCACGGCGCCGTTGACGCCCATCACGTAGCGGGCGAATCCGGCATTCGCAATCCACTGCGCGTCGCCGCGAAGGTCCCAGCTGAGGCCCAGCCGCGGGCTCCACTGCCAGTCATGCAGCACCGGAACGCCGCCCTGGTCCTTCGACCGGTTCTGGTCGTAGCGGAACCCGACGTTGAATGTCAGCCTGCTGTTGAACCGCCACTGGTCGTTGACGAAGGCCGAGTACGTGCGGATATCGCTGCCCTTGCTCGGCTCGACGAGCGGCGTGTACTGGACGTAGCTGCTGCCATCGACTACCGGGTAGATCGTCCGGTCCGGCGTGTCGGCGATGTAGGTCTTCGTGACGTAGACGCGGTAACCGCTCCCCGACTGGTAGTTGTCGACCTTGCGCGACTCCTTGAAGTTGTCGAACCCGAAGACGAGCGAGTGCGACCCGGTCTTCTCGGTCGAGAGGAAGTAGCCGAACTTGGCGAACCAGTCCCAGTTGTTCCTCTCCTCGTGCCAGCCGTTGCCGCACACGGCGCAGAAGGTCGGCGAGTTGAACCGGGCGTTCCCGCGCGACCGGTCGAACATGAGCGTCCCTCGCACGAGGTCCGTGTAGATGGCGCCGGTATCGACGGTCGTCATGGTCTTCCGCGAGAACTGCGCCTCGGCGAAGAGCTTCGACGATATCACGCCCGTGTAGTTGATGGCCGTCAGCGTGTCCGTCGTCCCGTTGCTGTAGAGACTCGCCAGGTCCATCGGGCTGTTGGACGTGTTGTTCGTCGTCCAGATCCACTTTCTGGTATAGGATGCCTTGATGGTGTTCTGCGGCGTGATCGCCCAGGTGCCCTTTCCCTCGTAGCGCTTGTCGCTTTGCGACCAGGGATACGAAAGCAGCGTGTAGTCGAGAACGCGCTGCTGCTTGTTGTTGGTGTAGCGGCCGTCGGTGAAGAACCAGAGCTTGTCCTTCATGATCGGCCCGCCGAAGGTGGCCTCGTAGACCGGGACCACCTGGTCGGTCTTCTGGTCGCCGAGCGGACGCAGCGAGCGCCACGCATCGTTGGTCAAAGAGTCGCGGAAGGACCCGCTGAAGCGGTTGCCGCCCGATTTCGTAATCATGTTGACCACGCCGCCGTTGAAGCGGCCGTACTCCGCCGAGATGTTCCCGCTCGAGACCTTCGTCTCCTGAATGGCGTCCTCGATGTAGAGATCGCGCGGCTGGCCGCGGAGGTTCTCGTTCACGTTGACGCCGTTGATCAGGTAGAGACCCTCGTACGACAACGCGCCCGAAATGACGGTGTTACCGCTCGGCCCGTTACCGCTGACCCCAGGCGCCAGAAGAACCGCTGCCTGGAGCGTGCGGCCGAGCGGCAGCGCTTCGATTTTCGAGGAGCTGTATGTTTGCGCGATTGTCCCGGTCGTGAGGACCTCGGTGGACGACTGGCCGGTCACCGTCACCGTCTCGGTCACCGTTGCCAGCGCCAGCCTGACCTGCATCGGGCGTGTCTCCGCCATCGCCACGCCAACCGTCTCCTTGTAGGTCGCGAAACCCTGGAGCTCGAACGTGACCACGTATTCACCGGGGGGCAGGAAGGGGATGATGAAGTCGCCGTTCTCGGACGTGACCACGGAGCGCACGCCCTGGAGGGCGGGCGATTCGACCGTCACCGTGACGCCCGGCATCGCAAGGCCGTCGGGATCATTGACGGTGCCTCTTATGACTCCGGTCGGATTGCCCTGGGCGAAGGCAGTGGCCGCCACCGCCAGCGCCAGGAGTAATGACACAACTATCCTGCTCATTGTTCCTCCACCGAAAAAGAACGTGATGCGGCACCCTCACCGGGTGACGCGATGGTCAGCTGGCCGATTCGTGCCTCGGGGGGGGCCGGCGGAACGAAAGGAAGCGGAGACCAACATCCGTCGTCGAACGCAAGGGCTGGACCAGGGCGTGTCACTGGCAGACGAGCGTTTCCCGGCCGGAATCGGCGGTTTGCGCGATGCCGCCGCGCACGCGATCCTGCTGCTTGGATTGCAAATCCAAAAGGATGGAGGCGCCAGCAGCGCATTCAGTGCTTCCGGTACGTCATCTCGCCGGCTTCGACGCGAGCGCGCACCCTGTTGCGGGCGGGCGGCAAAGGGCATGTCGCGAAGTCGGTGTACGCGCACGGAGGATTCTCCGCCTTGTTGAAATCGAGGATGACGCGGCCGTCGCCGGGCAGTTCCGTGTAGAGGAACCGGCCACCGCCGTAAGTCTCGCGCCCGCTCGTCTCGTCGCGGAAGATGAAAAAGAGCTCGCTCGCGTCTTCCGATTCGAGGACCGGGTAGAGGCGCACCTCGCGGCCGGCGACCTCGAACCGGACGTGACCCGGGCTCGAGTACAGCTGGAGCTGACCGAGAACGTTGACGATCTCGACCGTCTGTGGATCGCGCACAAACTGCGCCTCGACTCGCCAGGCAGGATCGACCGGGAAATACCGCAGCCCTGTCCTCGCGGCCTCGAGGCGGGCCGATGCCTGCCTGTCGCGAAGCCGCACACCGATTCGCTCGCCGCGCTTGATGATCGTCATGTTCAGTCGGCCAGCCCCGACAGAAACGACGTCCGGGGTTCCGGACACGTCGGATGCGAGAACGGCGCTCCCGACCGACTTGCCGTTCACGGTCCCCTCTGCATTGGCGCCGAACTCGACCGAGATGCTTCCCTTCTCGAGTACGAATGAGCCCGCTCTGAGTGGCGCCGCTCCCGCCGGCAGCACGATGTCATTGGCCGGGTCCGCCCCGAAGGAGTTCCGGCCCTCCTTCAGCCAGAAGAGGCCCACCACCGTGAACCACCCCTGGTCGCTCAAGAGCTGCTTCTCGCGCGTCGCGCGCCAGGCCGCGATTTCCGCCCGATAGGAGGCCTGCTCTTCCAGGGTACCGAGCGCCGGCGCCCTGCCAGGTCCGGCGCCAACAGGCAACAGTGACAGCAGTATGGCCGCAAGTATCCGACTCATGACTGCAATTGTACCGAAAACGGGCCGCCCCCTTCCGGTTCTGACGCGGCTCCGAGAGCCACCAGTGCGAGACTGCCCGCCCGATCGGCGCCCACGGTGTGGACGATCAGGGGCAGGGCCGTTGCCGGCGGGCTCGGAATACGACGGCACCGCCGGCTCCGAACCGCAGCCCTGAAGACGCTCCCTGGATTGCCAGACCGGGGTTGTCAGCGCCCGAGCGGCCAGCGCCCCGTCACTCCCGTAGCGGCTTCGATCTCGCTGACGACCGACTCGAGCTCGGCGATCAGCCGCGGATGGTGCCCGCTCGCGCCGAAAGCCTGGACGAGCCCCCGGTAGTAGCCCACCACCGACTCCCGCTTCGGTTCCGGGGCATCTCGGAAGCGCGGCCATACGGCGTCGCCGACAACCTTGAAGTCACGCAGGATAGCCCGGGCGTTGTGAAGCTTGTCCGACGCGGAAACACGAACGACCGAGGCACCGGCCATGCGGACGTGTTCGACATAAGCGCGCTTGCGCTCCTCCCACGGCGGCTTCGGCTGTGTGTCTGCGTCGGTGCAGCCTTCGACAATCGCGAGCACCTCGGCGCCGAAGCTGAAGCCGATCCACCGCCGCACGGCCTCGGCTTCGAGCACCGTCGGGGCATCCTCAATCGCGTCGTGGAGCAGCGCTGCGCAAGCCTCGTTCTCGTTCGCGCCGTGTTCGAGCGCGATGGCCGCGACGCCGAACAGGTGGGCGATGTAGGGAACGTCGGTGCCCTTGCGGAGCTGCCCTCCGTGCACGTGAGCCGCCATGCTGACGGCATCGACCAGGCGGTAAGACATCACGCTAGCCAGTATGCACCGATCAGCCCGCGTCGCGATCGTGCGGCCCCGACCGGCACGAATCGGTGCCGGCCCATTCGGCGGGGAAGACACCGGACGAGTGAGTCCTGTGACTCGCGAGCCCCCGATAAGCGGGCTTGCGTGGAACGGCGCGGGATTGGAACCCGCGGAAGCCGGTGAGGCGAGCAGGCAGGCCTCACGAAGGCCTCCGAGCTGATCAGAAGGCGAAAGTCCGGCCAGATGGCCGATGAGCGGCCGGCCCGGCCGACCCTGAGTATTCCAGATCCAAGGCTGGGTGAAAAATGAACAGATCGACTCTGGGATAGGCCGGCGTCGATGTAGAATATCGCGTCATGCCCGACTGCGAGTTGATTGTCGGGAGACCGAAGGCCCCCAGGATTCCCCTGGTGGGACTAGCGCGAGGGAGAAGTCCGCATGCCATACAACCGTCCGGCGATCGCGCTGGCCGGGCTGCTGGTCTTGTCCGCGGCCAGCCATGCACGGGCGCAAGCGACGCCACAGGCCACGTGGAGCGTCTCTGACTGCCAGAGCTGTCATGAGCCGGTCTTCACGGCGGTCTACGCGCGTTCAGCGCACGCGAAGCCCGACCAGAGCTGCGCCAAGTGTCACCAGAATGTGGCGGAACACGTGAAGGCGAAGATGGCTGGCGAGACTGGCGGACCGGTGCCATCCATCAAGAGCCTCCCGGCCAAGGAGGTTGGCGAGACCTGCCTGACTTGCCACGAGAAGTCGAACCAGCTGAGTTGGCACGACAGCATGCATGCACGCCGCGACGTCTCTTGCACGTCGTGCCACAGCGTGCACTTCGCCAAGTCCAACCAGGCGCAGCTCAAGACGCGGACGGACGCAGAGACGTGTTTCACCTGCCACAAGTCAGAGCGGGCGAAGTCGATGCGCGCCTCGCACCATCCGGTCCGCGAGGGCAGGATGGCGTGCTCGAGTTGCCACAACCCGCACGAGGGCAACAACCCGAGCATGCTCAAGGCCGACCACGTGAACGAGCTCTGCTACACGTGTCATACGGAAAAGCGGGGCCCGTTCGCCTTCGAGCACGCTCCGGTACGCGAGGACTGCGTCTCGTGCCACGAGCCTCACGGCACGAACCACCCTCGGCTCCTGACCCAGAAGATGCCGACGCTCTGCTTCAACTGCCACTTCGGTGCATCCGGCCACTTCGGCGGCAACACTGTCGGAGACAGGCTGAACACCGAGAGCGGTCAGGCAGTGGGGACCATCGCGCGCCAGTCGCGGTGGCTAGAGCGGAGCTGCAGGACCTGCCACGTCAAGGTCCACGGCACCAACCATCCCTCCGGGGCATTCCTGGTGAGGTGACCCATGAAGCGAACCACATCTGTCGCAGCGCTTCTCCTGGTGGGCCTCCTCCTACGCGGCGGAACTGTCGCCGCCCAGGAGACCCCGCAGGCAACGACAACGGGCGGCCAGCTCACCTTCGGCCTGCTCGGCGCGCCGAGCGCCGAGTCCGCGAAGTTCCAGGAATACCGCGAAGTCCCGAAGGGCGCCTCGATTCCGTTCGCGAACCTGTTCGTGGCCAACCCGGGGATCAACTTCAATCTCTTCGCAGAGAACGTCTGGCAGGACGACCAGCGGTACACGGGCTGGGCGACCACCAATTGGCTCGGCGTGAGGTTCGACTACAACCAGGTCCCACACAACATAGGATTCAGCGGCCACACGATTCACACGCAGACCGGTGAAGGGATCTGGAGCATCAACAGCACCCTGCGTCAGCAGCTCGGGACAACGGTCGAGGCGACACCGACGACGGGACGGACCTAC
The DNA here is from genome assembly GCA_041947015.1 of Vicinamibacterales bacterium. Classification (GTDB taxonomy): domain Bacteria; phylum Acidobacteriota; class Vicinamibacteria; order Vicinamibacterales; family Fen-181; genus JBHGBL01. Next base: position 68,286 of record JBHGBL010000017.1, on the reverse strand, counting down.
CCGTTCTACGCCACCCTGCTCGAGCCGATCATAGCTGCCGCGAACACGATCGACCTCGCTGGCGTCCGGAAGCGTGGCAGCGTCGAGCTGGACCTCGCCCAGCAGCTGCCTTTCGGGCTCGCCTTCACCTACATGCGCGAGGTGAAGACTGGGAGTCGCGGCGCAAGCGGCGGGGACATCCTGAGCGTCGTGACAATGTCGCCCGACGTCGCGGAGCCGTTGAACGAGGTCGTCCAGGACTTCGGCTTCAGGTGGGAGTACGCTGTCGGCAAGGCGAACCTGCACGCCGCTTTCAACCGGAACGTGTACAACGACCGCGTCGACTCGCTCATAATCGACAACCCGCTCCGGGCAGTCGATGCGGCCACGCCAGGAGGTCCGTCGCGTGTCCGGTTCAGCACGGCCCCGGACAACGAGGCGAGCCGAGGCGCCTTTGGCGTCCTCTACAGGCTGCCGCGCCAGACCCGGCTCACGGCCGATGTGGCGCTCGGGCGGTGGACGCAGGACGAGCAGTTCCTGCCCTTCACAATCAACACGGCAATCCTGACGACGACGGGCCAGGCGGCTTCCAGCACAGCGGCGCTGCCGCAGCAGTCGCTCAACGGGAAGATCGACACGACGATGTTGAACTTCTCGTTCTCGTCGCGGCCCGTCGAGGGCCTCGGCGTTCGCCTGCGGTACCGCAGCTACGACATGGACAACGAAACTGCCGGCATCAACTGGACCGGCAGCACCGCGGACAGTCCTGATCGGGCCTGGGCGACGCACGAGCCAGTCGCCGGCAACCCGAAGGCGCAGTTCGGCGGGTTCTTCACGGCCAATCCCTACAGCTCGAAGACACAGCGCTTCGATGCACAGGTGAGCTACGACTTCAGGGACCTCACCGTGGAGGGCGTCTTCCGAAACGCGAAGGTGGATCGGACCTTCCGGGACGTCAACTCCAATAGCGAAAATCTGTACGGCGTCGCAGCCGGGTACAGGGCGCAGGACTGGGTGCACGTTCGGGCCTTCGTCAACCAGGCTCATCGCGAGGCGAACGACGTTCTCGACCCGGCCCTGTGGGGCAACCCCAACAACGGCCTCGCGGCGGACGAAGCCGAGCGGGACACCAACCGCGTGGGGCTCGACATCGAGGTGACGCCATGGACGTTTGCCGGCGTCAACTTCAACTACACGCGCCGCGACATCGACTACCCGGATCGCATCCAGCGCATCCCGGGTGACGAGACCTCGATTCCCGGTCTGATTGAAGCCGGCTATGACTCGTACACCGTGGGGGTCGATCTGCTGCCGGATCCGCGGGCGGAGGTGAGCGCGTTCTACACCTACGAGAAGAACAGGGCAACGAACCGCCGCGTGTTCGGCAACCCCGGAACCACCATCACGAGTATCAACACCTGGTTGTCGAGAGACCGGGGCGACACATTCGGCGTGAACGCGGTCTTCCGCATCGTCCCCGACAAGTGGACGTTCCTGCTGAACGCTCAACATCAGAAGGTGGACGGTCTCATCGACGCCGAAGGCAACCCGGGCGGAGCCTTCGTCAACTCACGCGTCGCGCTGGGACTTCCCGGCCCGACCGACATCACGGCGGACGACACGTCCTGGACCGTGGTCGGCGCTCAGCTGGACCGTGCAATACTGACCGCGTGGACCCTCAGCGTGGGCTACACCTATGAGGAGTACGACTTCGCCGATGACTTCAGCAGCCTCCCGCTCGGCGTCGGCGGGCTCACGATCTTCCCGCAATCGGTTCTGTTCTTCAGCAAGGCGAACGACGGCGCCTACAGCGCGAGCGTCGTCTATGCAAGGTTGAACTACAGGTTCTGAGGCGGGAACCCCAGGCGGACCCCGAAAGACCCCGCGGAAACCACCGTGGGGTCTTTCGTTTCCTCTTCTGTCAGCCCGCGACAAAGGCATCAAGGGAGGCTTCGGCAGGACAGCGTCAACGGACGCGGAAGCTGCCGCGCACGATCGAGTGCCGCCAGGCCGTGTGATCGATTGCTTTCACCTGCAGAATGTAATCGCCTGGGACTATGCCTTCGAGCGTGAACGCCCGAACCATCAGGATTCCCGCCCCGCCCGAACTCGCTTCGGCGAGTGAAGCTGGCTCGAGCTGTTGGATGTCGGTGCGAAGGACAACCTCGGTCTCGCCCCTGAGAATGATGTAATCCACGCTGACACGCGGTCCGCCCTCCACGGAGGCGAAACCCGCAACCTGGTAGACGGCGTAGAGCGTGTCCCCCGTTCCGAACTCGTTCAGCGGACGAGGGACAACGTCGATGGCTCCCAATGTGAACGGGCCGGCGCTGGCAGTTCTCGCCGGGCCCACGCCCTCCGCGAGGACCAGGCCGGTTATCCGGGGGCCCGCAGAGGGTTCGGGAACCCGCAAGGAAACCGAGGTCACGCCGAGCGCCGAGGCGGATGGCTGCTTGACGATGACGTCGACGCGGTACTCGCCGGGCGGCAGCGTCAGGGGCTTGTGGTATGAGAAGCCGTTCGCGACGCCGCGCGCGTGGGTCTCCTTCGCCAACCGGAACTCGATCTCCTCGGTGAACTGCCTCACGGTCTCCCCGGTCTTCAGGTCTTTGACCTCGCCATGGGCAGTGAGAGTCGCCCGGTAGCGTACGCCTCGCTCGAGGCTTATCGCGTCTCCGGCGATCGACACCGCCAGAGGGCAGTAGGCGTCGCCAGCGGCCGTCGCGAAGACTGGCACGTGGAGGCCGATCGGCAGCCGCCGTGCGAAGAACTCCGACTTGACCACTTGCTCCATGTCCCGCACAACCTGGCTCCGGCGTACATCGTCCGGGGTCTCGGCCGACGTTCTTCCGAGGGCCGCGGCGAGGGCTATGAGCTCGTACTGGTTCTGGGCGACCGACCCGCTCTTGTCGGGTCCGAGTGTCTGCGCTCTTGCGGTCTCCGCTACGCCGTCGGTTCGCTTCAGCCCCGTCACGGGGTCGAAGAAAGCCGCGCTCTCGTATTGAAGCGGGTTTGCCGCGGCGTTCAGCCGGTAGACGCACGCAAGGTTGACATCGTTCGGGTCCGTGAGCAGCCGGTAGTCGCCGCCGCCGTGGTCGACGAAGACGACCTGTGCCTGGGCCGAACCGAAGATGCGGGGCGGCAGGTGCTCGTAGGTCCAGATTTCGGTCGGCAGCTCCGGCGCCTCGGACAGGGCGCCGAGGGCGAAGCCGCGACCGCCCGCAGGATTCGTCTCGACGAAGTCCGGCGGCCCCCATGTGATGTAGATGCGGCCCCGGTCTGTCTTCCAGCCCGGCACGCCGCTGGCGAAGCGACGCTCGGCCTCGGCAAGGCGACGGTAGTGCTCATCGCGGAACTCGTTTTCGTCGGTACGTGGCGTGGGATCGCGGCGTTTCCAGAAATCGGCGACGAAGCGCGCCCGCGCTGCGTCGTCGGAGAGGTCCCGGAATGCCTTCCTCTCCTCGTCGGTGGCCAGGTAGAGGACGTCGCGGTCGAGCCAGCGGCTATAGTCCGCGCTGGCAGATGCAGCTGCCTGGACCCCACTCGCGGCGCGCACTGCGCCTGAAGCTCTGGCCGGGGAGACGCTGAGCAGCGAAGCGGCCGCGACGCCCGTGACGAGCATGAGCGCCGCGACCGGGCCGTGACGCATCAGAACGTGTACCTCAACCCGAGCTGCATGCTGCGGTTGCCGTCGACGCTCGTGATCCTCCCGAAGTTGGCCGGCACGCCCAGGCCAAGGGTCGGTGCCCCCGCGTAAACGCTGTTGAGCAGATCGTAGACCTCCAGGCGCACCTGCAGTCTGTGCTCCCTGAAGGGGAAGATGTTCCGGGCGAACGAAACGCCGATGGTCAGGAAATCGTCGGTTCGGAAAACGTTCCTTCCCAGGTTCGATCCGGCGCCGGGCGCGACATTCTGGTCGAAGGCAGTCGGAGGTATGTGCTGCTTCTGCGTGTCGGCGGTGGTTTCCGGCTGGTCATCGAACTTGAAGCCGACGACGCTCGAGTCGATGACGTTCGGGCGGTCCTGCGCAACGCCGTCGATGTTGCAGTCTCCCGAGTCTATGCCGCAGGTCACGTTGATCGCGTAGCCGTCGCGGTAGTAGGCGGTGCCGGATATCTGCCAGTCGCTGAACAGGGCGCCCAGGACACCGGGTCTGCGCCTCCAGGGGAGCTCGTAGCTCCAGTTGAAGCTCAGGACCTGCCGCTGGTCGTAGCGCGACAGGCCGTACATGTCGCTCTTGCGCGGGTCCAGGTTGCCGTCGCCATCGAAGGCGGCATCGGCATTCCACAGCATCGAGTAGTAGATGTCGCCGCTGGCAAAGCCCGTATCGGAGGCGATGTCCTTCGCCATCGAATAGGTGTAGGAACCCTGGAACTGCAGGCCGTCCTTGTAGCGGCGGTCGAATGTCACCTGCAGCGCACGGTAGTTGCCGATCGACGCGTTGGCGAGCCGCAGCCAGTTGCTTATCGATGTGTCTGGCCGCCGGGCCTGCCTGTTCGAGAAGGTGGCGTCCGGGGAGGGCACGGCGCGGTTCAGCACGAGCGTGGCAGGCATGTCGCGCGTGGCGCTGCCGATGTAGGAAACGCGAGCCGAGTAGTTGTCGCCGAGGTCACGCTCGAGCGTTGCGTTCCAGGTATGCACCTTGCCGAGGCTGAAGTCCGGGTCCACATCGAACTTCGAGGGCGTGCTGGCAGCGATCGTGCCCGCGTTCGGCCCCAGGTTCTCCACGCGGAGCGGCTCCGTCGTAGAAGTTGGAACGAGGCTGAGGGTCCCGACGAACGGCGGCTGGAACTGGAGCGAGCGCAGGATGAAGAAGTTCACCCGGGCGGTAGAGACCCTCGCCCGTCGTAACGGTGTTGAAGATCGCCGAAGTCGCCGTGTTGCGGGCCGTTATCACTACCCCGGGGAGAACGGCTCCCTGGCTGTCCTTGACCTGGCCCTCGATCGTTCCGGTAGTCGCCTAGGCTACGGCTTCACGCGGGGTCATGCACGTGAGAGCGAGCACAACCAGGCAGGCAAGAAGCGGCAGCCACCTGCGGGTAATCATGACACTACTCCTCTCGGAACAATGACGCCCGACCAACTCTTGTACGACGAGGACTTCGACAACGAACAAGGCCCTGCCGCGCACTTCGAATCGCCCAAGGTCGCCGACCACCCCCCATTCGCACCTCCCTTCGGACGCCGGCGCCGCTCACGGCGCCGGGCGGATCCTGAGGACCCCGACCTGAGTCAGAAGGCCCGTGAAATCGTAGACGCGCTTCTCCTCCGCAATCAGCTGGTCGGAGTCCACGACGAACAGCGAAACCCCCTCGAACGAACAGCGCCTGCCCGAGCCTGCAAGGCCCATGAACTCACCGAGGTGGGTGGCGCTTACCGAGAAGGGGGCGGCGAGCCGGTTGCCGTCGACTATCGGCGGGTCGTAGCGCAGCTGCCAGTCGGGGAAGGCGGCGAACAGCGCCTCGTAAGTGGCCCGGATTCCTTCCCGCCCATGCACGCGGCCGAACATGGGGCTGAAGACAACGCCGTCAATGGAATGGTCCCGGGCGAGGCCGCTAGCGTCCCGGACGTTCCACCTGCCTCCATGGCGCTCGATCAAGCCGGAGTGGTCCATCTGCATCCAGCCTTCCCCGGTGAAACCTGACCCCGTTGACTGCAGGTGACGAGTATATCCCTGCCCGCGGGGAGACGCTAAGTGCTTCGGTTCAGGGGTTCGAGGCGAGCTCTTCGCTGGGGGCCCGGCACTCGGCGAGCTGTCCGACAGCGAAGCCTGGCCCGAAGGATCGGCCGCCGTGCCCGCGAAGCGGGGCGCGCAGAGGCGTCTCTGGAAGGCCACGGCGATCGCCGGCAGGCGAAACGCGGTATCCTCGATACAGGGCTCATCAGAGAGACTGCCGGACGGACGGAGGAAGTACCTCGCGGTACCGAGCTAGGAGGAGCCCCGATCGGTGGAAACTCGTCGTCACCGCATCGGGGACCGCGAGGCGACCTGCGGCACTTGGGGCCGGATGCGTGCGCGCCCGAGGAGAGAGGATGAACAAGGTGTGGGAGTCGGCCGATGGTGCCGTTGCCGACCTGGAGGACGGCGCCACATTGGTCGTGGGCGGCTTCGGGCTTTGCGGGAACCCGGAGAACCTCATCGAGGCCATCCATCGCAAGGGCGTCAAGAACCTCACGATCGTGTCCAACAACTGCGGCACGACCGACCAGGGGCTCGGCATCCTGCTCCAGGCACGGCAGGTCCGCAAGATGGTCTCGAGCTACGTCGGCGAGAACAGGGAGTTCGAACGGCAGTACCTTTCCGGAGAGCTCGAGGTGGAGCTCGTGCCGCAGGGCACACTGGCAGAGCGTTGCCGCGCCGGGGTTGCCGGCCTGGGCGGTTTCTACACCCCGACCGGGGTCGGCACCGTGGTGTCGAAGGGCAAGGAGGCCCGCTCGTTCAACGGGCGGCAGTACTTGCTCGAACTGCCCATCCGCGGCGACATGGCGCTGATCAAGGCATGGAAGGGCGACACCCTGGGCAACCTTGTCTTCCGCAAGACCGCGCGCAACTTCAACGGCTGCATGGCGGGCGCCGCTGCGATCACCATTGCCGAGGTCGAAGAAATCGTCGCTGCCGGCAATCTCGATGCAGACTCGATACACGTCCCGTCCATCTACGTGCAGCGCCTGGTGCTCGGCGCGAACTACAGGAAGCCGATAGAGCGCCGGGTGACACGGCCGAGGTCCTGAGAATGCCCCTGACACGAGAACAGATAGCCATGCGGGTCGCCCGGGAATTCCGGGACGGCTTCTACGTCAACCTGGGCATCGGCATGCCGACGCTCGTAGCCAACTACGTCCCGCCCGGGATAGAGGTTGTGCTTCAGTCCGAGAACGGCATGCTCGGCGTTGGCCCCTATCCCAACGAGGACCAGGTAGATCCGGACCTGATCAACGCCGGCAAGGAAACGGTGACCCAGCTGCCCGGGACCGCGTACTTCGACTCGGCCGAGTCGTTCGCCATGATCCGCGGCGGCCACATAGACCTCGCAATCCTCGGCGCCCTCCAGGTCTCCGAGCAGGGTGATCTCGCCAACTGGGTCATACCTGGCAAGATGGTCAAAGGCATGGGCGGGGCAATGGACCTGGTGGCGGGCGCCAAGCGTGTCGTCGTGATCATGGAGCACGCGAGCAAGGACGGCTCACCGAAACTCCTCAAGAAATGCACGCTGCCGCTCACCGGCCTGAGGTGCGTGCAGGCCGTCTGCACGGACCTCGCCTGGATCGATATCACACCGTCAGGCCTGGTGGTGCGCGAGCTTGCGCCGGGCGTTGCATTCGCGGAGGTCCAGAAGCTCACCGAACCTGCTCTCACTCCATCGCCCGATCTCAGGACCATGGAGGCGCTGACGGCAAACGCGTGATACCTCAGTCCTTGTCCGACTCCCCCGAACAGGTTGCCAACCGCGGCCGCGTGGACGTATCTTCCTCGTTATGAACGTCCTCTTCTACCTCCTGATCGCGGCAGCGGCCTTCTACCTTGCCAGCCGCTTCTATGCCAGGTTCATTGCGCAGGCGATAGGCGAGGACCCCGGTCACCCCACCCCGGCTGTTACCGTCAACGACGGGCGGGACTACGTCCCAACGAGGCGCTACGTGGTCTTCGCCCACCATTTCTCTGCCATCGCGGGCGCGGGGCCGATCCTCGGCCCCACCATGGCCGTCCTTTACGGTTTCGTGCCGGCGTGGCTCTGGGTGGTGCTCGGGGGGATATTCATAGGAGCCGTCCACGATTTCACCTCTCTGTTCGTTTCCATGCGCGAGGGCGGCAAGTCGATGGCCGAGGTCGCTCGCCGGACGCTCGGCAAGGCGGGCTTCAACCTGTTCATCGGCTTCACGATCGTGATGATCGTTCTCGTGACGTCCAGTTTCCTCAGCGCCACTGCGATCTCGCTGACCAGCCTCTGGCCCCTCGATAGGATCGGGGTGACTGCCGAAGAGACGTTCCTCAAGACGACGGTCGTTGGCGGCGTCGTGATGGGCCGCATCGGCGGGATCGCCTCGACGTCGGTCATCATCATCACGCTGTGCTCTCCGTTCCTCGGCTGGCTGATGTACCGCCGCGGCATGCCGACGCTCGTCGCCTACGCGCTCGCGTCGACCACCTGCGTGGGCTCGGTCCTCGCCGGCATCGCCTTCCCGGTCAGCCTCCAGCCCGAAGTCTGGATGGTCATCATCTCGATCTACGTTCTGTTTGCCGCTGGCGCGCCGGTGTGGGCTATTCTGCAGCCGCGGGACTTCATCAACGTCCAGATCCTCTACGCCGGGATCCTGCTGATGACGATCTCGGTCCTGGTCGGCGGCGCCACGGGCCTGTCGGTGAGCATTCCGAGCGTCAACCTCGCCGAAGGCGTCCAGCACCTCGGGTTCATCTGGCCGATGATGTTCATCACGATCGCGTGCGGGGCGATAAGCGGTTTCCACTCGCTCGTCGCCGGCGGTACGACCGGCAAGCAGCTCGGCCTCGAGACCGACGCCCGAAAAGTCGGTTACAACGCGATGCTTCTGGAGTCGCTGCTCGCCGTGTGCGTCCTGCTCGCCGTGGGCGCGGCGATGAGCTTCACCGACTACAAGTCAGTGGTGTGGCCAACCGATCCCGGCGTGAAGTCGAACCCGATCCTCGGCTTCTCGCTGGCGGCCGGACACCTGTTCAACGGCTCGTTGGGAATACCGACGGCGCTCGGCACCGTGTTCGGCATCCTCATGGTGGAAGGCTTCGTCATCACCACCCTCGATGCGGCTGTCAGGCTGAACCGGTACCTCTTCGAAGAACTGTGGGACATGGTCTTCGCAAGACCGCCGGCCTTCCTCAAGCACTACTGGGTCAACTCCGGCATCTCGGTGCTGCTCATGTGGACGCTGGCCTACTCGAACGCCTTCAGCGCCCTCTGGCCCATCTTCGGCAGCGCCAACCAGCTGCTGGCGGCCCTCGGGCTGCTCGCGGTCTCGAGCTGGCTGCTGCTTCGCGGCCGGCGCTATGCCTTCACGCTGGTGCCGGCGCTCTTCATGATCGCCACGACGCTCGCGTCGCTGGTGATCCTGCTGCGGAACTACCTCGAGACGGGCAAGTACGTCCTCGTCGTGACCGACCTGCTGATGATGGGCCTTTCGATCGGTGTGATCGCGCTCGTTGTGCGCACGTTCTTCAGGCCGGCGGCGGCAGAGCCGCAGGAGGCTGGGGCCGGGGCACCGACGAAGTGAACGGCGCGGGTTCAGGAGGCGGCGCCACGCTTGCCGGGGGCGCACGCCGGCCCCCGATCGAATGGCGTACGCCCCCATCTCACTCGGCGGTCAGATAGGTGTAGCCTTCCAGTGCCTCTTCGTAGCGCTTCATGAAGAGGCCTGACTCCCCCATCGTGATCCTCTTCTCGCGAAGCGCCGACTCCACGGCCCGGCGGACGCGCGACACCAGGTTCTCCTTGTTGTACTGCACGTAGGAGAGGACCTCCGCCACGGAGTCGCCCTTGACGACGTGCTCCACGCTGTAGTCGTCGCCGTCGATCTTCACGTGCGCCGCATCGGTGTCGCCGAAAAGGTTGTGGAGGTCGCCGAGGATCTCCTGGTACGCGCCGACCAGGAAGGTGCCTATCAGGTACTCGGTGCCGTTCGTGCTGTGCAGCTCGAGAAAGCCCTTGACGTCGCGGAGGTCGATGAACTCGGCGATCTTGCCGTCGCTGTCGCACGTCAGGTCAGCGACTATCCCCCGCCTCTGCGGCTGCCTGTTCAGCCGGTGGATCGGAATGGTCGGGAAGAGCTGCCTGACGGCCCAATGGTCCGGAATCGACTGGAACACCGAGAAGTTGCAGTAGTAAGTGTCGCTGAGCTGCTTCTCTAGCCCTTCGAGCTCGTCCGGAACGTAGGGCAGGTCTCGCACGATCTTCAGCAGCTTCTCGCACGTGGCCCAGAACATCTGCTCGAGCCTCGCCCGCTGGTTGAGGTCGAGGACGCCGAGGTTGAACGCGGTGACGCCTTCTTCCTTGATCTGCAGGATGTCGTGGTAGACCTCCTGGAAGTTCTTGCGTGAAACGCCGCTGTAGGCCTCCCAGAGCTGGTGGAGGATGACGTGCTCCTCCTCCCCCGGCGCCTCGGGGGTTTCGCCCGCAAGCATCTCGTTGGTCGCAAGCACGTTATAGACGAGGACCGAGTGGTGGGCGACCAGGGCGCGGCCCGACTCCGTGACGATGTCCGGGTGAGGAACGTCGTACTCGTTGCACGCTTCCACGACCTGGCTGACTATGTCCGAGGCGTACTCCTGCAGGGTGTAGTTGACCGAAGAATGGAAGTTCGTCTGGCTGCCGTCATAGTCCACCCCGAGGCCGCCGCCACAGTCCAGGTAGCGCATGTTCGCGCCCATCCTGTGCAGCTCCACGAAGATCCTGCTCGATTCCCTGAGCGCGTCCTTCACTGCTCGGATGTTCGTGATCTGCGAACCGATGTGGAAGTGGAGCAGCTGCAGGCAGTCGAGCATCCCCACCGCGTCGAGTTTCTCGACGGTCGAGACGACCTCGGCCGTCGTCAGGCCGAACTTCGAACGATCCCCCGTCGATTCGACCCACTTGCCCGCCCCCTTCGTCGTCAGCCTGGCGCGCAAGCCGATGACGGGCCTGAGCTTCAGGTCGGCGGCAGCCGCGAGAATCGTCTCGAGCTCGCCCATCCGGTCCATCGTTATGACAACGCGCCTCCCGAGCTTCTGGGCGAGCAGAGCCGTCTCGACGAATGCGCGGTCCTTGTATCCGTTGCAGAGGATTAACGCTTCCGGGTTCTCTTGGAGCGCGAGCGCGACGAGCAGCTCCGGCTTCGACCCCGCCTCGATGCCCAGGTTGAACGGGCGGCCGTGCTGCATCAGCTCCTCGACGACGTGCCGCTGCTGGTTGACCTTGATCGGGTAGACCGGCCGGTAGACGCCCTTGTAGTCGTGCTCGGCGATGGCCTGCTGGAACGCCCCGCACAACTGGGTGATGCGCGTGCGCAGGATGTCGGAGAAGCGAATCAGGATGGGAAGGCTGAGTCCACGGCTTCGAAGGTCGTCCACAAGCTCCTTGAGGTCGATCTTCAGCGAACCGGGGCCCGCGGGTGTGACGGCGACGTTTCCGGCTTCGTTTATCGAAAAGAAGTCGCGCCCCCACCCGCCGACGTTGTACAGCTCGAGCGAGTCCTTGACCGTCCATGCCCTCAGTTCTGTCTGCAACTTCCTGTCCCCCTCCAGACTGCCGACGCCAACTCGGACGAATGAGTGTACAGCCTGCGGCCGCCCGTGGAAAGACATGCGGCGGCCTGGAGGCGGAAAATTCCGATCGCTATCGGCAGCAGCCTGGTCGGCGGCGGCGGAACCGTACCCTCCGGTTGCCGGGTCGACGGAGCGGGACCCTGCAATCCATCGGGCCGATGCGCCAGCCCACCGGTTGGCGTGGCACAGCGGAGCACCTTCAGAGCGTCCTGCGCCGCGGATGATGACCCTCATCGGCGGCAGGATGGTGCCCGTCTAGCGCGGCCGGCGGCAGCGGGTTTGAAGGAGCGCGGGCCCGGCGGCAGAGGCCCTCGTCCGGCTCTCGGAGTCGACCAGAAACGTCGGTCCCTGCACCACAGAAGGTGGGCTCTCAGGAACGGGCCGCGCCGCCCGGACCGGAGACCCGAAGCCGCGAAAGAAGGCCGTGATGCAAGGCGTAAAGAGCAAGTTCAAGCCGGTTCGACACACCGGTCTTGTCGTAGATGTGCGAGAGGTGGTTCTTCACGGTCTGCTCGGTCAGGCCGAACTGGCGGCCGATGTCCTTGTTGGTGCCGCCATCAGCAATGGCCGCGATTATCTGGAGCTCGCGCTGCGTGAGCTGCTCCGCGGGCCTGGCGGAACTCGACGGCGCGCGGAGTGCACGTACAACGTCGCCCAGACGCTCGTGACCGACCCAGAATTCGCCTTCCACCACCGCTCTCAGGCATCTGTACAGAACGTCGGTGGCCGATTCCTTCAGAACGACACCCCGAGCACCGAGCCTGAGGGCCTCGATCGTCTCGTCACGGTCGATCGCGGCCGTCAGCATGATCGCCTTGACGCCCGTGCCCCTTTCGGCGATCTCACGGAGCGCCGGCAGGCCGCTTGCCCTCGGCATTGCAAGGTCCAGCAGCAAAACGTCCGGGCGCAGTTCTTCGGCGAGTTCCGCCGCTTCCACTCCGTCCTTCGCCTCGCCAACGATGACGAATTCAGGCTCCGCTTCCAACAGGCGCCTCAGCCCCTCCCGGAAAATCGGATGATCGTCGGCGATAACGATTCTGATCTGTCGCTGTGCCGTCATCTCGTTCCTGTCCAGGGATGGTAATCTCGAGCCGGGCGCCGCGCCCGGGATTCGAAGTGACGACGAGCCGGCCTCCCACCGCCTTCGCCGGCTCCCTGATCATGAGCGGACCCAGGCGCGATCGCTCGAGCTCGTCCCCGGTAAACCGCCCCGCGAAGTCGAATCCTTCCCCGTTGTCGTCGATGGCGAGCTGCCAGCCTGCCGGCACACGTACGAGGCTGACGAGCAGTTTCGAGGCGCCGCTGTGCTTGCGAACGTTCGCAAGCGCTTCCTGCACGATGGCTGAAAGCTCGCCGCACACCGCGGCGGGCAGGTCCATGTCGTCCGCTTCGCAAGAGAGTCGCGTGTCGATGCCCGTCCTGTAACGGAACCGTTCCAGCGCCTCGGCGAGGTGCTCCACGAACCGCTCGGGCGGCACCGCAGATGGTTTGAGCGTCTGCATCAGGTCTCGAACGTCGAGGATTTGATCGTCGAGAGTGCGCTCCACCTGCTCGAATCGCGAACGCCCATGCTCTGTCAACCGCGCTTGGAGCTCGCGGCCCAGAACCTCGATCTCCATCTTCAGACCGACAAGCGTCTGGATGACGCCGTCGTGGAGCTCACGCGAGATCCGCGCCCGATCGACGACGCTCGAGCGCGACTGCAACCGGCGTTGGAGGTACACGTTGAAGAGCGCCGGGCCGGTGTGGCGAACGACAACCTGAAGGAAGCGGAGCTGCCGCCTGCCGGCCCGATTCGGATCGAACAGGAAGAACCGCCCCGACCATCCCGAGCCGGAAAGGCGTGGAAAGCATACCGCCGCCTGCCACTGAAACGGGGCCTCCAGCAGCGCCTGAACGGGGACGTCCGAACCTCCCTGCCGTCGCCCGTCCGAACCGAGCACCGTGGTCTCGAGCGTACGACCGCCAGGACCGCAGCGCCGGATGCTGATAACGTCGGCGCCGTCGGGAACTGGAAACGTGAAGGCAGTCAGGCGTGACCGCGGCTCCTCGGTCAGCCGCACGGCCGGTCCGCCCTCTCCTTCACCGTCCTCCACGGTCCAGAGGAAGATACGCTCGCCGCCCTCCTCCTCCAGCGCGAGCAGCCCGCCGCGTTCCACCGAACTCCGCCAGCACTTCCTCGAAAACCGCCCGGATGCTGGCGACGAGGCCGGCTCCGACGCGAACGCGGCTCAATATCCTGGTCACGGCAAGCGCCTGCCTCCGCAGGTGTCGCTCCTCCTCCGCGAGCAGCCCGATCAGCACCCCGCCGACTCCCAGGGAAAGCGCGCGGAGCAGCACTGTGTGGAGGTGCACCGGGCTCCCGATCGTCCAAAAGGTAACGGACGCGGCCTGCAGCAACAGGACGACGACGGCTGCAACAGTGGTGTAAAGCGCAGGCCGCCAGCCCCAGCGGTAGCCTGCCGCAAGCTGGCCGAACAGGAAGAGGATGAAAAACGGGCTGTCGGCGCCGCCGGTGATCGACGTGGCGGCAATGGCCCACGCCAGATCCACCAAGTGGAGGATTCCGCTGAGACGGAACACCCCAACGGGTGCCGCGGCTGTCGCCGCGACTGTCGCAGCGCTGTAGAGCATGAACCCGGCAAGGAGCAGTTGAAGCGCCTGGGGAAACGGAACTCCCTCGGGCGGGTCCATCAGCACCGCGACGAAGACGAAGCCGGCAATCGCGAGCCGGGCAAACGACATGCGTCTCACCGCCGCGGCAGCGTGCTGGAAGTCGCCGGCGGCGGCACGCGTCACAATCCGCGGGCCTCTCCCCGCGCCGGGTCCGCTGCCTCCGCACAGGCGATGGGACACGGACGGGGTCGATTTCCGGTCGCCAGGCGGCGGATTGCGCCGTGCAGCGCTTCGAGGTCGACGTCCTTGAGCAGAACGCAGGCCGCACCGAGCCGAGTCGCGTCGGCCAGATCCGACGGGGAGGCCTGGGCCGTCAGGACGATGACCCGTGAGCGAGTGGCTTCGTCCAGACGCTCGAGGACTTCGACCCCCGTAAGGCCCGGCATCGCCATATCCATCAGGACAACGTCTGCAGGCGTGTCCCCGATCAAAGCCAGGAGGCGCTTGCCGTCGGCAGCCTCGCCGACAACCTCGAATGACGGATCGAGGTCGAGCAGAGCACGCAATGCCCTGCGAAACATAAGGTGGTCGTCGGCAATCAGTAAACGTATTCGTCGGGCAGTCATGGCAACGTCACTTGTCGCCCGTCGCGGAAACCCGTGCAAGCCATCATGCATCTCAGGTGCCAACCGACGGGCTGCGGTGCGAGGGGGCCCCTTTGGTGCTGAGCCGCATCCTCGCCTATCATTGAAAGGTCCTGATGTCGCCCAGATCGGCCCTGATCCTCCTTCTTGTCACGTCCGCCGGTGCCAGCGGCTGGGCTGGCCAAACCAGCCCTTCAGGCGCCAGCGGCCTGACGCTCTTGAGCGCCGCGGGCCGGCAAGCCATCCCGACGACAACCGCCGGCGGGCGCGAAATGGTGACACTTTCCGATCTCGCTCGCATCTTCGGCTTGTCGATTCGCGAAGACCCGGTAGTCGGCGGGCTGACAGTGGCGTACAAGGGCAAGACAATCGCTCTCACCCCCGATCAGTCTGTCGCCTCAGTAGGAGGTCGGCTCGTTTCGATGCCGGGACCCGTGGTGAGGGATGGCCAGCGATGGCTGGTCCCGGTCGAATTCCTCGATCGCGCGCTGGCACGCGTCTACGAGCCCCCACTGGATGTCCGACTGCGGTCGAGGCTGGTCGTTCTGGGACCGCTTCGCGTTCCGCGAGTAGTGGCCCGTCAAGAAGCCCTCGGCGGCCAGGCCCGACTCACCATCGAAGTGACGCCGGCGGCCGGCGAAACCATAGTCCAGGAAGCGGGGCGGCTGGTTGTCCGGTTCGATGCGGACGCGCTCGACGCCGCGCTGCCGGCGTCCGGCGTCCCGGGGTTGATCGAGTCCGTCCAGCTGTCGGAGGCTGGGACGGCGGTCGTCATAGACCTCGGAAAGGACTTCGCGTCCTTCAGGGCCACCACGACCCCCGATGCCGGGGCTCGCCGAGTTGTGATCGACCTGCTCGCGGCTGCGGCGGCGCCGGCCGCCGGCGCGGTCGATGCGCCAGCACCGCCCCCGCTGCCGGGCTTCGGCGGGACCCCCACGGTCCGCGCAGTGGTCATCGATCCCGGGCACGGAGGCGACGAGTCTGGAAGCCGAGGGCCGGGAGGCTCGCTCGAGAAAGACGTGACGCTCGGGGTCTCGAGGCGCCTGAAGGCGCTACTCGAGGGCGGACTCGGCGTGCGTGTGCTCCTCACCCGCGACGGTGACACGCCAGTGTCGGCCGACGAACGAGCGGCGCTGGCGAACAACAACAAGGCAGACGTGTTCGTCAGCCTCCACGCGAATGCTTCCCTGAGAGCGGAGACGACTGGGCCGCAGGTCTACTACATGAGCGCCGCGGGTCTGGAGGAAGCGGTGGGCAATGAAGCCCCGGGCGCCGCGCTCCTGCCCGTTGTCGGGGGCGGCTTCCGCTCGGTGGACGTCATTCCGTGGGAGGTTGCGCAGACGCGCCACCTGTCGCGCTCTGCGGAACTCGCAGCTCTCGTGCGGGAGGAACTTGCCGGCCGCCTGGAGGTGAACGACCGCCCGGTTCAGCAGGCCCCCCTCCGGGTGCTGCTCGGTGCAAACATGCCGGCGGTGCTCGTCGAGATGGGTTTCCTGTCGAACGCAGACGAAGAGGCCCGGTTGAGGAGTCCCGAACACCAAGGACTGCTGGCGCAGGCGCTCTACGCCGCCATTTCGAAGTTCAAGGACCGGGGCTTCTCACCGGCGAGGATTCCTTGAGACGCCTTCCGATACTCGTCGGGTCGCTTCTCGCGACGGCGCTCCTCACGGCGGTCGTGCTGTTCCTGGTATGGCCAAGACCCGCCACTCCGGGGGGCACCGCCAGCTCGCCGCAGGCTGCCGAGGCGGCAGACGCTCGGAGAATCAAGGCAACGCTGTTCTACGTTTCCTCCGACGGCGCTCGCCTGGTCCCGGTCGAGCGGGAGGTCCCTTTCGGTGAGGGGACGCTGGAGCAAGCGCGCCGCATCCTGATGGCCCAGCTCGGTGTGGCACCGCCAGCCCATGCCTCCGCGATACCTCCCGGCACACGCCTGCGCGCTATCTACGTGACGGAAGGCGGAGAGGCGTTCGTGGACCTGTCGGACGAGGTGACGAAGGCGCACCCGGGCGGTGCTACGACCGAGTTGCTGACGGTCTACACAATAGTGGGCGCCCTCACCGCAAACCTCCCGGCAATCACAGCCGTGCAGATCCTCGTCAATGGAACCGAGGTGGACACCCTTGCCGGGCACGTCGATCTCCGCCGTCCGCTGCAGGCGGACCGCGAGTGGCTGGGGATCGTAACCAGGGAGTGACGAGGCCACCGAGGAAGGACATTGCATATGCCACGTCCAGGCGACAGGGCGTTCGACCAGTTGCGCGCGACCCGCATCACGCCGGGGTTCTTGCGCCACGCTGAAGGTTCGGTGCTCATGGAAGTGGGCGACACGAGAGTGGTCTGCGCAGCGAGCCTCGAGGATCGCGTGCCGCCCTTCCTTCGCAACACGGGCAAAGGGTGGGTGACCGCGGAGTACGGAATGCTGCCGCGAGCGACTTCCACGCGTACCCCGCGAGAATCTTCGAGCGGAAAGGTAGGCGGGCGTACCCATGAGATACAGCGCCTGATTGGACGATCGCTTCGCGCGGTCGTGGACCTGAGCCAGTTTCCGGAGCGAACGATCTGGGTGGACTGCGACGTCATCCAGGCGGACGGCGGAACTCGGACCGCTGCGATCACGGGTGGCTTCGTCGCGCTGGTGCTCGCGCTCGAGCACATGCGGTCTCGTGGCGTCATACGGTCGCTTCCGGTCCGCGACTACGTCGCGGCAACGAGCGTTGGCGTCGTCGAAGGCGAAGTCGTGCTCGACCTCGAGTACGAAGAGGATTCCCGCGCCGAGGTGGACATGAACGTCGTGAAGACGGGCGGAGGACGTTACATCGAGGTGCAGGGCACGGCCGAGCACGAGCCTTTCGGGGCCGACCGGCTCGCCGCAATGCTGTCGCTCGCCGACGTGGGAATCGCGACGCTCGTCGCGCTACAACGGGACATCGTGGGCCCGCTCCTAGGCCGCTGATGAAGGAGATCGTTGTCGCCACGACCAACCGGAGCAAACTGGCGGAAATCCGGGCGATCCTCCTCGGCCTGCCGGTAGAGATTCTCGCTCTCGACCGGTGGCCAGGCATCCCCGAGCCCGAGGAAACCGGGAGCACGTTCGCCGAAAACGCGCGCGCCAAGGCGCTCTACTACTCCGCCGCCACCGGGCTCCCTGCAGTAGCCGAGGATTCGGGGCTCGAAATCGACGCACTTGGAGGCGAGCCCGGTGTGCACTCCGCCCGCTTCGGATTGCCAGCCGCGCCCGACTATCCTGCGAAGTTCCGCATGATCTACGGCCGGCTGAGGGCAGTGGGTGAACTCGAGAGCGCTGCCCGCTTCGTCTGTGCCCTTGCCCTTGCCGAAAGCGAGAGCATCGTCTTCGAAACGCGCGCGGTGGTGGAGGGACGGATTGCCTCGGAGCCGCGCGGCCGCGGCGGCTTCGGATACGACCCGATCTTCTACTACCCGCCATATGGCCGCACGCTGGCCGAGGTGACGCCAGCAGAGAAGGCAGCCGTGAGCCACCGGGGAAAGGCGTTTCGAGCGCTCAAGGAATTCCTGGATTGCCGCGTTCAGGACTAGCGCCGGGCCGACGAAAGGGGGGCTCGGTGGCAAGCCGTCGGCCCGCCGCATAAAGCTTGCGATCTACGCCCCTCGCTCTTTCGCCTTTCGAATCGCCCTTCGCGCGCGCAGATCCGGCCTCCCCTGCGGAAGCCGGCCGGACGGGCGAAGCAGCCGCTCCAGTTGCCGCATCTCCAGCTCCTCGGGCGTCGGCGGGGGGGTGACATCCTCGTAGAGCTTTCGCGCGTCTGCCTTTGGGACGTGCCGGTCGGCCAGCCCGCGCACCCTCACTATCTGCCGGCGCCCCAACGGGCGGGTTATCTTAAGCTCGTCACCTTCCCTGATCATCCGGTGCGGCTTGGCAGGTTCGCCGTTGACGTCGATCTTGCCGCCCTTGCACATTTTCTGCGCCTCTGACCGGGTCTTGAAAAGGCAGGCGACGTCGAGCCAGACATCCAGGCGCTGCATGGTCTTCATCGTAGATCGGCGGTCGGGCTGCGCAAACGGGCAACTCCGTACCGTGCATCGTTTTGTTGCACGCGCTGAGGAGAGACGGAAGGTTTCAATGCGAAACGGATGAGCTTTGGGAAGACGGTGAGTGCAGGCCGGCACTCCATAGCCTTTGGCCTCAAGTACATCGCGGGAGAATGCGACGTGCCCAGCCCATCGGTACATCGATTGCTTCCTTTTTTTGTGCCTGGCGGGTTTCCAACAGGAACCGGGAACCGCCACGGACGAGTCGTCGGGGGACCGAGACGGAACAACCTGCCCTGCCGGCTGGCCGTTGACCCGCAAACGTCCGTCATGAGTCGGCAGATGCCTTCCCTGTGAAACCCCGGGCGGCAACGATCGTTGCCGCCCGCCGGCACATCAACCAGCTTCAGGCTGCTCGTGACTCTTCGGCCTACTGGCGCTGCCGTTCGCGCCCGCGGAACGCTGCCGATCGCTCTGCGTCTTGGCGGAACCGGCTCGGGTTCGTTTACGACGCATGCCCTGCCGCAAGAACCCGAACGGGGAGCTGCGCGTCTATTCATGGCCCGTTTGCTGCATCACTCTTGTGGCAATGCCCCGCGTGAGCCGCGCCCGCGGCGTCTCAGCGCTCCTCGCGTTTCTCGTCGTGCCACCGCCCACTGACCTTGCGGCCGCTTCGGTCGCCTGCCTGCCCTCGCACTCGTCTTCGGCTTGGGGGCGTGCTCAGGATCGGCCTGTCAACCTGCGGGCCGCCACGCTCCAGGCCTTCACGAAGCGCCTGGAAGCGTACATGTCACTGAGAAGGGACGCCGAGGACAGGCTTCCGGCCCTCGAACAGACGAAGAATCCGGCCGAGATTACGCAACGCCAGAGCCAGCTGGCGGCCGAAATCAAGAAGGCGCGAGGGGGCGTCAAGAAAGGCGCTCTGCTGTCGCCCGACATCGCCGATGTTATGGCGGATGCTGTCCGCAGAGATCTGCTCGAGCGGACTGCGGCGGAGCGGGCGGCAACGCTCGACGCCGTCCCGCCAGTCAGGTTGCAGGTCCACGACAGGTACCCGCCCGACAAGGCGCTGGGAACCGTGCCCCCGCGCCTCCTCGCGAAGCTGCCGCGACTGCCCGTGGGTCTCGAGTACCGGCTCGTCGGCAGGGACCTGATACTCCGCGACATCGACGCGAACCTCGTCCTCGACGTGCTCCCGGACGTCCTTCCACGGTCCGGCAAAGGCCCGGGCCTCGACCGAAACCCGCTCCTTCCATGAAAGCGACGCGACTTCGCCGCCTTGTTATCGTTGCCTGGCTCGTCCTCTGTGCGGGCGACCTCGTGTCGTGGGCCCGCAGCGTGCCTCGGGGTCAGGGCGATACTCTTCGCTTCGCGGTCATCGGCGACAGCGGAACGGGAGAAGGGCCACAGTACGAAGTGGGGAAACGAATGGCCGAGTTCTACGCGACCCGGCCGTTCGAGTTCGTGCTCATGGTGGGCGACAACTTGTACGGAAGGGAGCGCCCGCAGGATTACGAGAAGAAATTCGTGGCGCCCTACAGGCCGTTGCTCGACGCGGGCGTCGACTTCTACGCGACGCTCGGCAACCACGACGACCTGGACCAGAGGTACTACAAGCTCTTCAACATGGACGGCCAGCGGTACTACACTTTCGAGAAGGGGTCGGCGCGGTTCTTCGCGCTCGATTCGAACTACATGGACCCCGAGCAGATCGCATGGCTCGACCGTGAGCTGGAACGATCCGGCGAGGAATGGAAAATCGCCTTCTTCCATCATCCTCTGTATTCTTCGGGAGCGAGACATGGCTCGGAGGTAGACCTTCGGAAGCTGGTAGAACCGTTGTTCGTCCGCCACGGCGTGGATGTCGTCTTTGCCGGCCACGAGCACTTCTACGAGCGGCTCAAGCCACAGCAGGGCATCACCTACTTCACGGTCGGCGGCTCCGCCAAGCTGCGCAAGGGCAACATCCGCAAAGGGCCCCTCAACGCCGCCGGCTTCGACCAGGATCGGTCGTTCTTCGTCGCCGAGATCGTTGCCGACAAGATGACCTTCCAGGCGATCTCGCGAACCGGCAACGTTGTCGATTCCGGGACCGTAGCCAACCGTGTGGTTGGAACGACCGGGCGATAGGGACGGGGCCTCGTTACCGAGTCCTTTCAGCGTGAGTCGCCGCTGCCCAGTCGCTTCGAACACGGGCCCGAGATGCTTCACGACCTTCGGGTGTCTAACGAACATCCCGACCTCGGTGCTATCCCCCCTTCGGGCTGCACGAGGAGCTGCACAGCATCTCCGGACTACTGCTCGAGTTTCCGCTCTTCCCACTGGACGGAGAGCTCTGCCCCACGCGCCAGGCGAAGAATCTCGTCCCATACACGGTTCGATAGCAGAAGTGGGCACGCCGTGGTAGGTTGCCGTCCGCTGTTCCCGGGGAACTTGTTTTTCAGCCATAATGGAGCGGGTCGGGGCGTAGCGCAGCCTGGTAGCGCACCTGCCTTGGGCGCAGGGGGTCGCTGGTTCAAATCCAGTCGCCCCGACCAGCTTTCTGGAAAATCCTCACGACCCTAACGAATACGGTCAGTTAGCGCGCTCGCTCTCGACGCGCGCGTTCTGCCGTCATTCACCCGAAATCGCCACTTTCTGCATCGGGGTGGGCCCAAATTTGGGTCCACTCAAATGGCACCTAACCCGGATTACTCATGAGCGAGCGGATTCTCGGTAAAACACGAACGCCTCTGCGTCGTAAAACGCTTGTGGATTCAGGCGTTTTCCAAAACGGTCCTCCGGCTTTTCCGTGGGTAGACCGGGAGGGATGTGCCACGATCGCGCCGCGGCGTCCAGGGCTTCGCGCGCTACGCGCGGCGCCTCCGGCGCCCCTGGACCCCGCGTCGGGCTCGCGGCCTGAAGCGCTTATGGCCAGCAAGCTGGCGCTTGCTGGCTTGCCAGCCAGCGTCGACTCACGATACAACCGACGGCCAGGAGGTCGTCGGTGCAGGACACGAAGCTTTTCGAAACGATTCTGGGGATTCAGACGCCCTGGCGCATCAGCCGCGTGGCGTTGGACACCACGGGCGAACGCGTCGACCTGTGGGCGGAGCATGGGGACACGCGGTGGCCGTGCCCCGAGTGCCAGCAGGAGCTGCCGTGTCGCGACCACGCCGATGTAGAGGACCGGCTGCGTCACCCGCGATGTCGATGACGCCGATGATCACGGCGACGACGACGATGATGATGGCGGCGAAGACGATTGCGACGCGCATCAAGGCGTTCGCCCTGAATGACGACGCGACACCGCGCGGGTGGGCCCAAAATCACCCTGTTGCGGGAGCGCGCTGCAGGCACCTTCGTGGGTCCGGCGCAAGGCATGCCACGCGTAACGGTGACGCCCTCTAGTTCCAAGTGAATGGCCGCTTCCCTCATCCCGGCCGGCTTCGGGAACTTGCAGGCGCCGAAGGCCGCTCTTCTCATCAGACTGCCAATCGCGAGCGGCCACGAAGTCGGGTGCCGCGACGACCGGCGTCGGCGGGATGAGGGGCTCGGCTTCTCGATCTTCATCAGGCATCTACTCGATACGCCGGACGCGCGGAACGAGTGCGCGATGCGGTTCTCGTTCCGGGACTGAGCGCGGGCCGCGCTCTCACGTTGTCGCTCACCTGAAGCCGACGCGCTCGAATCATTCGACGCCTCGCGCGCGAGATGAGTCGACTTCTTCATGTTCATGCGGCGGGTCCACAGGTCACAGGGCGGCGGCTCTCGTGTGACCTGTTCTCGATCGCGGGAGGCATCGTGGGGCTGTTCGCCCACCTGACGCTGCGCCCGCTCCGGGCGCTGCAGCCATAGGTGGAGGACGGCGACCGGAGATTCACGGAATCCGTGGCCGGACCGGCTCCCGCGGGCCTGGACCAGGGCAGCGCCCTGCTAGGCGCACCTGTCGATGTCCCAAAGCGGTCGGGCGGGCTCAGACGAGATCCCCGGAGCTTTCTTGTAAGGAAAAACCAGGCGAACCGAAAACACGAAGCATTTCCACACGGAACCCTGCTGCGCCCCGAGTGTGTACCCGGCGACCAGTTCTGTGCAGCCCGTCACCTCACGTCGAAGCGGCGCCGGCCGACGCCGGATCCAAGAGGCCGGATAACTGGATTCAAAACTACGAAGGTGGCGGCCCTGTCAGGCGAAAGAACGGTCGGTCGCATCCAAATCCTTGTTGCACAACAGTTTGACCTGCAGGCACGCGCCTTGGCTTACGAGATGGAAGCGCCTGCTCACTCGACACACCACAAAGGCAAGAACATGTCCACACACATCACGCGCAAACTCAGCCGCGGCGCTGCGGTGACTCTCGCGCTCATCGTCGCGTTCGCGCTCACGGCCTCGGCACAGGGACTTCAGACCGGCGTGCTCAACGGGACGGTCAGAGATGCGACCGGGGGCGTGCTTCCTGGCGTGACCGTGACCATCAAGTCGCCCGCCCTCCAGGGGACGAGGACGACCGTCACCGACGAGAACGGCCTGTTTATCTTCCGCGGGCTGCCGCCGGGACGCTACTCGGTCACATTCGAGCTGTCCGGCATGGAGACACGCGAGGAGCGGGGCGAAGTGCTGCTCGGCAGCACGACGGCAGTCAACTCCACGATGGCGGTGGCAGGGCTTACCGAAGCCGTCGAGGTCACTGCCCGCGTGACGCCGGCGCCTCTGGAAACCCCGTCACTCGGGTCGAACCTGGCGTACGAGACCATCAACTCGCTGCCGACCGGACGGACGCTCAGCGACATCGCGGAGCTCTCGCCCGGGCTGACCGACAACACGCCAAACGCCGGGCAGGTCACGATTTCCGGTGCCTTCGCCTACGACAACGTGTTTCTCGTCGACGGAGTCGATGTAGCCGACAATCTCTTCGGCACGGCGAACAATCTCTTCATCGAGGACGCGATCCAGGAGACGCAGGTGCTGACAGCCGGAGTGCCGGCGGAGTACGGCCGGTTCAGCGGCGGCGTGATCAACGCGATCACCAAGAGCGGCAGCAATGTCTTCTCGGGGTCGTTCAGGGCGAACCTGACCAACCCGTCGTGGACCGCGGAGACCCCCTTCGAAAAGGAGGAAGGCATCGACCGCGAGAGCGACCTCTCGGAGACCTTCGAGGGCACGTTCGGAGGCCCGGTCGTCCGCGACAACCTCTGGTTCTTCCTGGCGGGACGCTTCGCGGAGACGAGCGACGCGAGCACATTTCCCGAGCTTGGCCTGCCCGTCACGCGGACGGAGGACAACCGGCGCTTCGAGGCGAAGCTGACGGGAACCGTATTCGAGAACCAGACGATCAGCGGAACCTATATCCGCAACTCGACCGAACAGACGAGGCCGAGCTTCGACTTCTCCATCGATCCGAACACGATCGTCAACCGGGATCTGCCGAACGACCTTTTCGTGGTCAATTACAATGGGGTGCTCGGCTCGCGGCTGTTCGCGACCGCTCAGTACTCCCAGAAGCAGTTCGGGTTCCGCGGAACGGGCGGGACGAGCAGGAACATCTTCGATTCGCCGATCATCAGCCTCGGCAGCCTGCCCGGCGTCCCGAGCGTGCTCCACTACAACGCGCCGTATTTCGACGCCACGGACCCTGAAGACCGCGACAACAGGCAGATCTCGGCAAGCCTTTCGTACTTCCTCACGACCGAGGGCCTGGGCAGCCATGACATCAAGGGCGGCGTCGAGGTGTTCACTTCCACCAACCGCGGCGGCAACTCGCAGAGCGCGACCGACTTCGTCTTCGACGCCGACTATCTTGTGGACTCCGCCGGGAGGCCGGTCCTCCAGAACGGCCGGTTCGTTCCGGTGTTCGTGCCGGGCGACACGTTGATCGAGAACTGGCGGGCGACGCGCGGCGCGGAGATCGACATCACGACGACGTCGCTCTTCCTGCAGGACGCATGGCAGCTCGGCCAGCGCTGGTCGTTCAACGCAGGTGTGCGATACGAGCGTGTCCGGAGCGAGGCCACGGGCGGTATCGTCGGCGTGGACACGGACACGTTCATGCCGCGCCTCTCGGTGGCCTTCGACCCGGTCGGCCGCGGCGAGCAGGTGTTGCGCGCCACCTACGGCCACTACTCGGGGAAGTACAGCGAGGCGCAGTTCTCCGGCAATACGACGGTCGGCAACCCGGCCCTCGTTCTGGGCATCTACACTGGGCCTCGAGGGCAGGGCACAGACTTCGCACCGGGGTTCGACCCGGCCAACTACCAGACGATCTTCGGGCGTTTCCCGATGTCCACGGTGTTCTTCGACGAGGGCCTGTCGTCGCCTGTCACGCGCGAGTTCACGGCGCAGGCGGGCACCCAGCTCGGGCCGCGGGGCTACCTCGAGGCCGCCTATGTCCAGCGCGACACCGACGACTTCGTCGAGGACTTCATCGACACGACCACTGGCGCCACGACCGTCGAGGAAGACGGGCTCACCTTCGGACCGTTCGACAACTCCGTCTTCCGGAACAGCAACCTGCCGGAACGACGCTACAAGGCGCTTCAGTTCACGACCCGCTACAACCCGCTGCAGCGCCTGTCGGTAACCGGGCACTGGACCGTGCAGGTCGAGAACGAGGGCAACTTCGAGGGCGAGGCGACCAACCAGCCGGCAATCTCGTCGATCGTCGGCGACTACCCGGAGGTGTTCAACGAGGCGCGCCACTTCCCCTTCGGCAGGGTCAACGACTTCCAGCGTCACAAAGTCCGGCTGTGGGCCATCTACGATTTCGGGAGGCGCACGTGGGGCAATACCACGGTAGCGGCGATGTATCGCTACAACTCGCCGCTGACGTTCTCGCTGGCAGCCGACAGTGTCGCACTCACGCCGATTCAGGAGGCGATTGCGGCTGCGGCAGAGTACCGAAGCAGCCCGAACGGGGGCGACCAGACGCTGTTCTTCTCGACGCGCGGCAGCGAGCAGTTCGAGGCGGCGCATCTCATTGACCTCTCGCTGAACGTCGAAGTGCCTGTCTGGCGCACGCTCAGGCCCTGGGTCAAACTGGACGTGTTCAACGTCTTTGGAAACGAGGCGTTGATCAACTACAACACGACGATCAACGCGGACTTCTCTGGACCTGTGGACGAGCTCGGCCTGCCGACGAGATTCATCCGCGGCCCGAGGTTCGGACAGGCGACAACCGAGACCGACTTCCCGCGCGCCCGGACGTTCCAGGTGTCTCTGGGGTTCAGGTTCTAGGCAGGACTGAGCAAGGAGAACTGGGGACTGAGCGCGGACCGGACGACTATCGCCTCAGTCCTCATGCCTCAGTCCTTCGAATGGAACGAGGTTGGGAAGGCCAGCGGCAGGAACGAGGAGGACCGACGGACGTTCGATGTGGCCGGTCGACGCCCGCGCGAGCATTCGCTGCCTCCTGGACGAGCCGGCCGCCGGTGGCAGACAGCCGGCCCGGTGGACGAGCCACGCTCCTCCCCAACCTCACCCACAGTCTACGCCGTCTCGCCAGAGCTTGCCAGAGGGCGGCCGAGCAAATTCTTCTGCCGGGCTGGATATCCATCCTGCCCTCGATCGACCGGCTCTCGTCCCAGTCCTCGGTCCTCATCGCTCAGTCCTGACCGTATACTGGGTTGGTGGGCCCCCACCTGACAGCGCTCGAGCCGGCTGCCCGGTTCCAGGTGATTCGCGTGCCTTGCGCGTCGCACGCGGCCACGTTTGCCGGGGCCGTGGCCGACGGCCTCGGCTGGCGCCGCAAGAGCCTTCCCTGCCGCTTCTTCTACGACGATGTCGGGTCGCACCTGTTCGAGGCGATCTGCAAGCTTCCGGAGTACTATCCAGCGCGCACCGAGGAAGCCATCCTCCGGGCGCACGCCGCCGATGTAGTCGCCGCCGCTGGTTCGGGCGTTTCCCTGTCGGAGTTCGGAAGCGGCAGTTCGAGGAAGACCAGAATCATCATCGAGGCCTTGCTCGAGCGACAAGAACGGCTCGTCTACGCGCCGATAGACATATCGCTCGAGTTCCTCGAGGTTTCGGCGCGCCGCCTGCTCCGCCGTTACCGCAGGCTGTGGCTTACCGCCATCGGCGGCGAGTATTACGACGCCATGCCGCACCTCCCGAAGCACGCAGGCCCGAAATTGATCCTCTTCCTCGGCGGCAACATCGGCAACCTCGAACACGACGAGGCAGCGCGGTTCCTGGCCCGGGTCGGGCGCGACATGGAGGCTTCCGATCGCCTGCTCGTTGGCCTCGACCTGTTCAAGCCCGCTGACGTGATGCTCTCCGCCTACAACGACAGCTCCGGGGTCACAGCAGCGTTCAACAAGAACATCCTGGCGAGGATCAACCGCGAGCTGGGCGGCGAGTTCGAACTGGAGAGCTTCGACCACCGCGCGCCTTTCGTGGAGCGGGCTTCGAGGATCGAGATGCATCTCGTGAGCCGGCGCGACCAGATGGTGAGGGTCGCCGCGCTCGGGCGGACTTTCGCCTTTTCGAACGGCGAGGCGATTCACACGGAAAGCTGCCACAAGTACACGATCGATGGCTTCAGGGCCCTGGCGTCGGAGGCTGGTCTCGAGCTGCGCGAGTCGTGGACAGACGCGCGGCGCTGGTTCGCGCTAGCCATGGTGGCGGCTGTGCGACGCTGATTTCGGGGCGCTGGTCCCCGACAGCCGCATCTTGTTCATACGTCGCGGGTCGTTCGAGCCGCACGTCGAAGGTCGTCGTGCGCCGTAGACCGGTGGTGCCGGGCACGGCACGGCGCTGGAAGCTGGACGCCGGTTCTGAAAGCTGGTGGCCGATAGCTGAACGCTGATAGCTGACCGCTGAACGCTGATGGCCACGTGGAAAAAAGGCATCTGTGGCATCTGCCCTGCGGGCTGCTGGGTCGAGGTGGCGACCGATGACGGGCGGATAGTGGACATGAAGCCCGATACCTCGCACCCGCTGGGGATGATCTGTCGACGCGGCCGGCATGCCGCCGAGATCGTGCACTCGGAGAACCGCCTCCGTTACCCGATGGCCCGCGCCGGCCGAAAGGGCACGCTCGAGTTCAAGAGGATCTCCTGGGACGAGGCCTACGGCCGAATCGTCGAGAACCTGCGGGCCATCAAGGCGGAGTCGGGCCCCGAAGCGGTCGCCGTCTACACCGGGCGCGGCGCCTTCGAATTGAGCCTGTGCGACATCTTCCAGCCCAAAGGCGTGGCCGTCTCCTCGGCGTCGAGCGTGCTCTTCCCCTTCGGTTCGCCGAACACGATGGGCGTAGGCGCGCTCTGCTACGTTTCTTTCGCGATGATCGCGCCGCACGTGACGATGGGACGGATGCTCGTCGACATGTTCGCCGATATCGAGAACGCGGCGCTGCTCGTCGTGTGGGGCGCCAACCCGGCAACCGATTCGCCCCCGCTCGACATGCACCGTCTCGAAGCAGCTCGCAAGAGGGGCGCCGAGGTCATCGTCGTCGACCCTCGCCGCACTGAAACCGTATCGAGGACCGGCGGCTCGTGGATCCCCATACGGCCGGGGACCGACGGCGCGCTCGCGCTGGGCATCACCAACGTCCTCATCGAGGAGGATCTCCACGATCAGGCGTTCGCGGAGCAGTGGTGCCACGGCTTCGACGACTACCGGCGCTACGCCGGCCACTTCCCGCCGGAGGCCGTCGAGAAGACGACCGGCGTGCCGGCAGCAACGGTGCGCGAGCTAGCGCGGATGATCGGGCGGGCATCGGGAGCGTGCCCGGTGATGTACACCGGGCTCGAGTACTCGAACAGCGGGATCCAGGCCATCCGCGCGGTGCTCACGCTCTTCGCGCTCGCCGGCCACCTCGATTCTCCGGGCGGCATCGGGCTCGCGATGCAGGGTACTCACTTCCCGATCAACCGCTCGTGCAATGTCGAGAACCCGGACGTCGGACGCGCGGTGGCGCGCGACCGCTTTCCCGTCTACTCGATGTACCGAGGTGAGGGCCACGCGAGCGGCCTCGTTTCTTCCGTGCTTCGAGGCGACCCGTACCGCATACGCGCCCTCATAGTCCACGGCGCCTCGCTCCTGACGTCGTGGCCGCAGACGCCGGTGTGGCGCAAGACGCTGTCGAAACTCGACTTCCTCGTGTCGATCGACAGGCAGCTGACCGCAGACGCCGCATACGCGGACATCGTCCTGCCGGCCACGACCATGTTCGAGATCGAGTCCTACATGGTCTACGGGCCCATCTTCAGGATCCGGGAACGGATGATCGACCCGGTTGGCGAGGCCAGAAACGACCTCCTCATAATGGCGGAGCTCGCCAGGCGGCTCGGCTACGGCGACAGGTACCCTCAGACGGAGGAGGAACTCCTTGCCACCGTGCTGGAAGGCTCAGGATACAGCGCCGCCGACGTGCGGAGGGCAGGGGGTTGGGTGAAGATTGCGTCTCCGTTCATGGAGTACCGCAAGTGGCAGAAAGGCGGCCTGCGGCCCGACGGCAGGCCCGGCTTCGACACGCCGACGGGCAAGTTCGAGATCCGGTCCACCGTCCTCGAGGACTTCGGCTACGACGGCCTGCCGAGGTATACGGAACCCGTCGAAGGACCCATCGCACGTCCGGACCTGGCGCGCGACTATCCGCTCGTGTTCAACTCGGGCGCGCGGCCGACCACCTGCTTCCGCTCGCAGGACCACGGCGTGGACCCTCTTGCGAAGGACGACCCGGAGCCGGCCGTTGAGATCAACACCGCTGACGCGGCCTCGCGTGGCATCCGCAACGGCGATCTGGTCGAGGTGCGGACGCTGCGCGGCGCCGTCTGCTTCCGGGCGAGAGTGACCGACGACATAGTTGCCGGGGCCGTCGAATGCAGCATGGGAGGCGGAACCCCGGTAGGACCCAAGGCCTGGCGCGAGTGGAATGTCAACGAGTTGACAGACCTCGGGAACTTCGACGAGGTTTCTGGTTTCCCGGTCTACAAGGCGCTCCTCTGCGACGTTCAGCGCGTCGGGACGGCGCGCACCGAAGCGGATGCCGCCCCCGTCCAACCGGAGCATCGTGACACTGCCTCTGTGCCTTCAGCGGAAGCCGGTTCAGAAGACCACGTGCTCGTCTCGGTTCCGGCCACCACGGAGCCCGGAGAACGCATCTACCTCGACAACAACGCAACCACGTGGATCGACCCCGCCGTCCTCGAAGCAATGCTTCCGTTCCTGCGCGAGGCATGCGGCAACCCATCGAGCATACACGCGCGAGGGCGCGAAGCAAGGGACCAGATCGAACGGGCCCGCCGTGATGTTGCGCGCCTCGTGAACGCGCGACCGAGGCGCATCGTCTTCACGGGCGGTGGCTCGGAAGGCGACAACATGGCCCTCAAGGGCGTGGCCTTCAAGCAGCGGCCCGGTGCCGCCCACTTCGTCACGAGCGCGATCGAGCACCCGGCGATCCTGCGCACGTGCAGGTTTCTCGAACGGCTCGGCCACGCAGTCACCTACCTCGAAGTGGACGAAGACGCGATCGTCGATCCGGCGGCGCTGGAGAGGGCGCTGACGGATCGCACCGTGCTCGTTTCGATCCTGCTGGCCAGCAACGAGGTGGGCACCATCCAGGCGGTCCGAGAGCTGGCAGCGCTGGCGCACGCCCGCGGCGCGCTTTTTCACACCGACGCGGTGCAGGCCGCGGGGAAGATCGCGCTCGACGTGGAGGAGCTCGGCGTGGACATGCTCACCCTCGCCGCCCACAAGTTCCACGGGCCGAAAGGGGTCGGAGCTCTATACGTGCGCGACGGAATCGACTTGGAGCCTCTCGTTCACGGGGGGGGCCAGGAGCACGGCCGGCGCGCAGGGACCGAGAACGTCGCGGCCATTGCCGGAATGGGAAAGGCATCCGAACTCGCGCTCGCTCTGCCCGCGCATGGCCGTTCGATCGCCGCGCTGAGGGACCGGCTCGAACATGGCATCCGCCGGCTCGTGCCAGCCGCGGAACTCAACGGTCACCGGGACCGGCGTTTGCCGAACACCCTCAACATGACACTTCCTGGCATGCGGGGCGAATCCGTTGTTGTCGCGCTGGACCAGCGGGGCATCTCGCTGTCGTCCGGCTCTGCCTGCAAGTCTGGCTCACCCGAACCGACGCATGTGCTGCTCGCGATGGGGAGGTCGGCGGAACAGGCTCACTCGTCGGTGCGCTTCTCGCTATCTTCCAGGACGACCGAGGCCGAGGTCGACCGCACGATCTCGGCCATCGGACTTGTGCTGGACGAGATGGAGACGACGGTCCGCTTCCTCCCGTGCAAGTGAGAGGACCTAGGCAGCAGTGGACAACGAGAACCCAGAGCCTCGGGACCACCTGTCGGCCATCAGCGCCGGTCAGACCCTCTCCGTCCCGTCAGTTTCCAACCCGTTAGGCAGCGCCACCAGATCGTCCTGGGGCGATTCCAGCTCCTCCCAGGCCTGGATGCCACCAAGGACCAGCAGTGCCTCAGCTGCGGCTTCCCGGACCGGGTACAGCTTTGGCGTTGCCGATTCCGGCTCGCGCTCGGTGGAAAAAGCCGCGCCGCTGCGCGGCCGCGCGACCGCGTAGGCGTCGTAGAGGGCGGCCTCGTAGAGGGCACCGACGGTCCGCGTCTCGCCGAGCGCCACGAGCGCGTCAGCAGCCGCCTCGCGAACCTCAGGGGCCGGGTCCCCCACCAGTGCCCGGACGAGCGGCACGGCCGCCCGTGCCGCCCGGCTCCTTCCAAGCCCCTCTACCGCCGACTTGCGGACTGCAATCGAGACCGTGCCGCTGAGCGCGGCAAGGAAGCGCTCCCACGCGGCTGGCTCCGCCGTGCGCGCGATGGTTTCGACCGCGACCCGTCGGACTGCGGCTTCGGGGTGCTCGAACGCCAGGCGCGCCAGGTCCGACTCGGCCACGCTTCCCATCCGCCCGAGCGCCCTGACGGCGTGGTAACGCGCTGGGTGCGACGGTGCCTCGGCCACTTCCGCCAGAAGCGGGACGGTCTCAGTCGCCCCCAGGTGGCCGAGCGCCTCGACAGCGCGGGTCCTGGCGAATGGGTCCGGGTCCTCCTTCACGTACTTCATCAGCATCGGGACCCAGCGCCTGTTGCCAGTGTAGCCAGCCACAGCAATGGCGACGCTCCTGACGATGCCGCGCGGGTCGGCGAGCAGGTCGCGGAACGGGCCCTCCTCGATGTCGAGCTCGCGCAGCGCACCGAGCCTGCCTTCCTTTCGCAACGCAGCCAGCGCGTCGTGAAGTTTCACCGCTGCGGAGTGTCGCTCGTGCGGCCCGGCTTCGAGCAGAGCCTGCGCGTCGGCTATGCCGAAGCGCGCAAGCTGCCGCGTCGAGGCGGGCATCGGGTTGCCTTGCTCGGCGGGACCGGGAGGAGGACAGGCGTTCATGGGTACCCCTCGCTTGATTAAGAGATGCGCCGACACGCCACCGGTTGTGAAGCTTGACCTGCGCGAAGTCTACGCTGTTGCTGCGATCAACGGAAGAAGAATCTGCCGTGCCCGCTGCCGGGGGCCGATGCGGTTCTCTGCTGCAATTCGCAACACTGCCAGCCGCCCCCCGGGGCGAGGCGCTGTTGAAACTTGGATAATTGACACGGCCCGGCTCTACCTGCAGACTCTACGGCCAGTTTCCCTGGGAATCAAGTTGTTGCGCCCGGCGCCTGGTGCCTGGATTCGCGAGTACCGCGACGGCACGGGCTATCCTGAAGTCGCATTGGCACCACCGAGCACTATCGTTCCGCGGAGGGTGTTGCGTCCGGAACGTGCACCGAAAGGGTGGCCGGGCGAATCGGATGTCCAGGGTTGTCGGGCGAGCACGCGCGCTTTTCTCTCATAGCGTCCCCGGCGGTAGCCGGCAAGGAGCGGCCATGGCGGCATCAGCGGTGCCCTGTTCGGGCAACGGTGGGCAGACGGCTGGAGAGACCCGGACGGGCGTGTTCATCTGTCACTGCGGCGGTAACATCTCGGACGTCGTCGACGTCAGGCGCGTGGCCGAGCGCGTGGGCAGGCGACAAGGCGTTGTCTTCTCGACGACGCACATGTTCATGTGCTCCGACCCGGGCCAGGCCCTCATCGAGCAGCAAGTCAAGGAGCAGAAGCTCAACCGGGTAGTGGTGGCGGCGTGTTCGCCGACGCTCCATCAGATGACGTTTCGCCGCACTCTCGAGCGCGCCGGCCTGAACCAGTACTTGTTCGAACACGTGAATATCCGCGAGCAGGTTTCGTGGGTGGTGGAGGACAAGGAGAAAGCGACGGCGAAGGCGGAGCGGCTGGTTTCGGCGGCGGTTGCGAGAGCGTCGCATCTCACACCGCTCGACAAACGTCGGATAGGCATCCACCCGGCCGCGCTTGTCATCGGCGGAGGTATCGCGGGCCTGGTAGCCGCGCGCGACCTCGCGAGGCGCGGTATGCGTGTGACACTCGTCGAGAACAGGCCCTTCCTCGGCGGGCGCATGGCGCAGCTGCACAAGCTCTTCCCGACCGGCGAAGAAGCTCGCGAGCTCCTGTCTTCGGTCGTTCGCGACGTGGTGAAGCACCCTCTCATCACGGTGCTCACCAACGCCCAGGTGATCGACTCGGAAGGCGTCGTGGGCGATTTCAGGACGCGGGTGAGGATCACGCCGCGCGGCGTTGACGAGCGCCTGACGTACCCGGGAAACGCCATTGCTGCGTGTCCGGAAGAGACGGTCAGCGACTTCGACTTCGGGTTGAGTCGCCGGAAGGCCATCTACATGTCCTATCCAGGCTGTTACCCTCCCCTGCCGGTGATTGACTGGCGCAGCTGCACGAAATGTGGCAAGTGCCTGTCGGCCGTCGGGGGCAAGGGGATAACGCTCGACGCGCAGCCGCGGGACGTTTCGCTCCACAGCGGCGTGATCGTCCTGGCAACCGGGTACGACCCTTACGAGCCGCTCTACGGCGAGCTGGGCTACGGCATCTTCCCGCAGGTCGTGACGCTCCAGCAGCTCAATCGCATGCTGGATCCAGAGGGGCCGACGGCCGGGCAGGTGCTCGTCGACGGGAAGCCGCCGCGCCACGTGGCTTTCATCCACTGCGTGGGGGCGCGGCAGGTCGAGGACCTGATGCAGCCGAGCCCCGACGGCAAGGTCCGGGACTACTGCGCGCGCACGTGCTGCACGGGAGCGCTGCACGCGGCGATGGAAATCAAGGACCGCTATCCCAGCACCCGGATTACGAGCTTCTACCAGGACATCCGTACATACGGGCGCGGGCACGAAGACTATTACGAACGTGCTTCCGAGGCGGGTGTCGTCTTCATTAGATACGCAGCCGCGCGCCCGCCGCGCGTGGGCAAGGACATACATGGCCACTGGCCGCTCACGGTCAAGGCGCAGGACCTGCTCACGGGAGGCGTCAACTTGGAGGTGCCGGCTGACCTCGTCGTCCTGGCCACGGGCGTCGTCCCGCACGACATCAGCGAGCTGATCACGATGTACAGCTGCGCCGTCGGCTACGACAGCTTCCTGCTGGAAGTGCACCCGAAGCTGCGGCCGGTCGAACTCGCGGTTTCAGGGGTGTTTCTCGCAGGCTGCTGCCAGGGGCCGATGGACGTCACAGAGTGCACCGCAGCCGCTTCGGCAGCCGCATCGAAGGCGGCGGCCCTCATCGCGCAGGGCCAGGTCGAGATGGACCCGTTCATCGCGCGCGTGGACGAAGCGATCTGCACCGGCTGCCAGACCTGCCTGCCAATCTGCCCCTACGAGGCGATCAGCCGCGACACCGGCCGGCGGATTGCGGTGATAAGCGAGGCGCTGTGCACGGGGTGCGGCACCTGCGCGGCGACGTGCCCGAGCGGCGCCATCGAACAGAGCGGCTTCACCCCGCAGCAGATTCGAGCCGAGATCGACCGGCTCCTCTGCGTCTGACGGAGCAACGCGGAGGCGCCGGCTCACGGGACCGACGCCCGGAGGTTCAACATGCAGGAGCGGCAGACGAACGAGTTCTCACCGTCTTCGGCACCGGACGGCTGGGAGCCCCGCATCATCGCCTTCCTCTGTTACTGGTGCTCGTACACCGGCGCGGACAACGCCGGGACGGCCCGGCTGAAGTACCCAGCCAACGTGGATATCGTCCGCGTGATGTGCTCGGGCAGGATAGATCCGGACCTCGTCATGGCCGCCTTTCGCCGGGGTGCGGACGGCGTGATGGTGTGCGGCTGCCACATCGGGGACTGCCACTACATCGAAGGCAACCACAAGACGATGGCACGGATGCCGATCCTCCGACAGGTGTTGTCCGGTTTCGGCATCGAACCCGAACGCTTCGTCCACGAGTGGGTCAGCGCGGCCGAGGGCGACAAGTTCGCTCGGCTGGTCCGGCAGGTCACCGACCAGGTGAAGTCGGTCGGCCCGCTCAACTGGCCTGAACGAGTGCGTGCGCGCGGCGTCGGGCACGGAATGGGCCTCCAGGCGTGGGGGGATTGACGATGACACCAGAGGGCGGGAACCCTTCGCAGGGCAAGCTGAGAGTGGCGATGTACTGGGCGTCGAGCTGCGGCGGGTGCGACATCTCCCTCCTCGAGATCGGGCCGCACCTGCTGGAGTTCATCGAGGTGGCCGACATCGTCTTCTGGCCGTGCGCTACGGATTTCAAGTACGCGGACGTGGCGGGCTACGATGACGGGTTCATCGACGTATGCCTCTTCAACGGCGCCATCAGGAGCAGCGAGCACGAGGAGGTGGCGCGACTCCTGCGCAGGAAGAGCAAGAGCCTCGTGGCGTACGGAGCGTGTGCTACCGAGGGCGGGATCCCCTCGCTCGCCAACCTCTCCTCCCTAGACGGCATCTACGACGTCGTCTACCGCCGGAACCCGTCCCTCGACAATCCCGGTGGAGTAGTGCCTGAGACTACCTGCCGGATCGGGTGCGGCGACCTCGAGCTGCCGCGGCAGTACGACTACGTTCTTCGCCTGCGGGACATCGTCGAGGTGGACTACCAGATCCCCGGTTGTCCACCCCAGGCCGAGAACGTCTGGAAGGTCCTCAGCCTCGTTGCAAGCGGCCAGGTTCCGCTCGAAGCGGATGCAGTGAAGGTCGGCTGCGGCGACAAGGCCGTATGCGACGAGTGCTCGCGGGAGAAGAAGCAGGTCAAGATCGCGGCCTTCAAGCGGCCGCACCTCGCGATACCGGACCCTCGATGGTGCCTTCTCGAACAGGGCTTCGTGTGCTCGGGTCCGGCGACGCGGAGCGGCTGCGGTGCGCTGTGCGTCAAGGCGGGCTTGCCCTGCCGGGGCTGCTATGGGCCGGCAGGGCTGTCCGAGGATCAGGGCACTGCCATGGTCGGTGTCGTGGGCTCGAGCCTCGACGCGAAGACAGAGGAGAAGGCGCTGGAGATGGTTGCCGAGCTAGTGGACCCGATTGGCACCTTCTACCGGTTCAGCGTCGCGGCGAGTGCTCTGCACGGCGCCAGGGAAGCCGCTTTCGCTCCTCCCGCCGAACAGACGTCCGCCTGGGAGGAAGAGCTGCTGGCTGCCGCCGACGGCGGCACTCCCGTCATCGGGGCCAGGGGAGAAGGCCAGGGGGCGAAGCCGGGCGCGAGCCAACCGGGAGGTAACGAGCGATGACGTCGCCGCACGCGCACACAGCGCCGGGCTATCGGCGCATAAGCATCGACCCGATCACCAGGCTCGAGGGCCACGGCAAGATCGACATCTTCCTGGACGAGGCCGGCGAAGTTGCGGAGTGCTTCTTCCAGGTGCCCGAGCTGCGCGGGTTCGAGAAGTTCTGCGAGGGGCGGCCGGTCGAGGAACTCCCGCGCATCACGCCGCGCATCTGCGGCGTCTGCCCGGAAGCGCACATGATGGCGTCGGCAAAAGCCTGCGACGCCGTCTACAACGTCTCCCTGCCGCCCACGGCCCGCATGCTCCGCGAACTGCAGTACTGCATCTTTTTCGTCACCGACCATGCGACGCACTTCTACGCTCTGGCGGCCCCGGACTTCGTCATGGGTCCCGCATCGGACCCGGCCTCTCGGAACCTGATTGGCGTCATACGGAAGCTGGGCGTTGAAATCGGCGGCCAGGTGATCAAGGCGAGGCAATGGGGGCACGAGGCAGCCTCGATCTTCGGCGGCCGCCCGGTCATACCGATAAACGCGATTCCCGGCGGCATGAGCAAGCCGATCAGTGCGGAGGAGAGAACGCGGCTGGAAGAGATAGCCAGTTTCATGGTCGAGTTTTCCAGCTTCACGCTCAAGATACTGGACGAGGTCGTCCTGGAGAACCAGGCTTACGTGGACCTCATCCTGAACGGACCCTACCACCACCGCACGCATTCGATGGGGCTCGTCGATCAGAAGAACCGCGTGAACTTCTACGACGGGATGGTCCGGGTCGTCGATCCCGACGGACTCGAGGTCTGCAAGTTCCAGCCGGCCCATTACGCGCGCCACATCGCAGAACACGTCGAGCCCTGGAGCTACCTGAAGTTTCCGTACCTGAGAGATGTCGGGTGGAAGGGCTTCGTGGACGGAACGAGTTCTGGAGTGTACAGGGCGACGCCGCAGTCGCGACTCAACGCATCGGACGGCATGAGCACACCGCGCGCGCAGGAAGCCTACGAGCGCTATTACGAGACGCTCACCGGCGACCGGAGCGGCCGCAAACCGGTCCACCACACGCTCGCGATCCACTGGGCGCGCGTCATCGAAATGATGAACGCGGCCGAGCGAGCGTTGGAACTCGTGCGCCACCCCGACATCACCAACCCCGAGAAGTACAGGGTCGTGCCAACCGAGACACCGACCGAGGGGGTAGGCATCGTGGAGGCCCCGCGCGGCACCCTCACCCATCACTACGTCACCGACGAAAGGGGCATCGTCCGCAAGGCGAACCTGATTGTCGGTACGACGAACAACCATGCCGCCATATGCATGTCGATCAAGAAGGCGGCGCAAGGGCTGATACGGCGCGGAGAGCCGGTCACCGAGGGTGTGCTGAACCAGATCGAGATGGCCTTCAGGGCGTACGACCCGTGCTTCGGCTGCGCGACCCACAGCCTTCCTGGACGCATGCCTCTCGTCGTGCGGTTGAGGGAGAAAGACGGAACGGTGGTCGGGGAGACGATGAGATGATGCCACGCTGTCGGGGCCGATGCTTGAGGACTGAGGACATTCGACCTTCGATATTCGAACTGGCGACCGAGGACGAGGCCCATGGCTGAAATCCGGAACCGCTACGACGCGCTGGTCATCGGTGGAGGGATCGCCGGCATGCAGGCAGCGCTCGACCTTGGCGAGCAGGGCTTCGAGGTGCTGCTCGTCGAACGCGAGCCGTCGATCGGCGGCGTGATGGTCGGCCTGAACAAGGTTTTTCCCACACTCGACTGCTCGAGCTGCATCTGCACGCCGCGGATGGCCGAATCGGCGCACCACCCCAGGATCCGGCTCCAGACCTATACGGAAGTGACGGAGGTGAAGCGCGCCGGCGACGGTTTCTCGGTGCGACTTTTGAAGAAACCGCGCTACGTCAAGGAGGATGCGTGCATCGGCTGCGGCGAGTGCGAGCTGGCCTGCCCCATAGAGGTGCCGCACGAGTTCGACTATGGCCTCGGTGCGCGCCGCGCCATCTACATCCCCCACGGCAACGCGATACCGCAGAAGGCCGTCCTGTCGGTCGACGACTGCGTCTTCTGCGGCAAGTGCGAGAAGGTGTGCCCCGCCGGCTGCATGGATCTGGCTCAGGAACCCGAGGAGGTGGCGACTGAGGTAGGAGCGGTCATCGTGGCGACGGGCCTGCAGATAACCCCGATGAACATCAAGCCGGAGTACGGCGGCGACCGGTTCCCGAACGTCATGAGCCCGCTGGCGATGGAGCGGGTACAGTCGAGCAACGGGCCCTACGGGCGGGTGCTCAGGCCGGCCGACGGCAAGATCCCGCGCTCGATAGCGTACGTCCAGTGCGCGGGAAGCCGCGACCGCTCCATCGGCATTCCTTACTGCTCGCGCGTCTGCTGCATGTACGCGCTGAAGCAGGCGCTCCTCCTCAGGCACTACATCCACGACGTGGACGTCACGCTCTACTACATGGACATACGCGCCTTCGGAAAGGGCTACGAGCAGTTCTACAGGCGCGCTGTGGCCGAGGGGGTCAAGGTGGTCAAGGGCAAGGTGGGGCGCATCACACAGCTCGACAACTGGGACCTCGTGCTTCGAGTGGAGCTGCTCGACGAGGACCGCGTGGTGGACAGGCGGCACGAGCTGGTTGTGCTTTCCCAGGGGCTGGTGCCGGCGTGGCACCCGTCGGCGGTCATCGGAATCGAGGAGGCAGACGACGGGTTCGTGCTGTCGCCGGAGCTCAAGCTCAGTCCGTCGAGGACATCGCTGCCGGGCGTCTTCGCCGCCGGTGTCGCCGCGGGGCCGAAGGACATCCCGGACGCGATCGTCGAGGCCGGCGATGCCGCCATGGCGGCGGCGAATCACCTGCACGCCACTCACTGGCGGTCGAAAGCCAGGGTGGCCGCCTACGCCTGACGGCACGAAAGAAGAGAGACGCCCGCCAGGTCGCCAACGGCAGGAACATCGGTCGAGACGAGGAAGCCGGCATGGACCAGAAGACACAGAAGCTCGAAAAGGCCGCGCGGCCGCTCGAGATCCTGCGTACCCGTCACGGCGGGATGTCGAAGGAGTTGAAGGAGTACTTCAACGAACGGACGCGGATCAAGAAAGCCATCCGGACGGCGCTCGCCAACGGACCGCTTACAATCCCCCAGGTCGCCGAAGCCTGCCAGATACCTTCGCCGAGAGCGGTCTGGCACGTGATGGCGATGCGGCGCTACGGAGAGGTCGCGGAAGTCGGCGAGAGCGGAGGCTACCCGCTCTATGGCCTCAAAGCGAAGGGAGTGTAGGCGATGGAGTATCGCGTCAACCCCGAGCTCGCCGCGGACCTCACGCGCTTCCAGGAGGCCGGCGTCAACTTGAACAAGTGCTTCAACTGCGGCACCTGCACCGCGGTCTGCGCGCACGCCGAGGGCGGCCAGGCGTTCCCGAGGAAGATCATCCGCTACGCCCAGCTGGGCCTCGACGGCAGACTCCAGGAATCCCCGGAGCCTTGGCTGTGCTACTACTGCGGCAACTGCTCCGAGACGTGCCCGCGAGAGGCCAACCCCGCGGAACTGATGATGGCGGCCAGGCGCTGGCTGACGAGCCGTTACGACTGGACGGGCCTTTCCCGCAAGCTCTACCTCTCGACCACCTGGGAGATTGCCCTGCTGGCCGGCGCAGCGCTTGCCGTCCTCGCCTTCTTCCTCGTGCCTGGCTGGCTAGGCGTGCCTTTTGGCTTCTCCAACATCGGCAGCGAGGGCGCCGCACACGTACGGTTGGACCTGTTCGCGCCCAAGGAAGTAATCCACTACGCTGACTGGGTCCTGGCCGCCGTGCTCGGCCTGCTGCTCGGCATAAACGCCCTGCGAATGATCGTCTTCGTGCGCCGCGGGCAGCGGGGCGTCAAAATCCCGGTAACGGCGTGGTTCACCCAGTTGCCCCAGCTGCTCATCCACGGGGCAACGCAGCGGCGCTGGCTCGATTGTCGTACCAAGGTGCGCAACCGCTGGATGCTGCACCTGATGCTCGTCACCGGCTACGCGACCATGTTCCTGCTCGTCGTGCTGTTCCTGCCGGCTTTCCAGCGCGACGGCGCAGAGTTCCACTACTCGGCTGTTTTCGGCTACTACGCGACCGTCGCCCTGTTGGCCGCGACCTTCATCTTCGCGCGAGACCGCGTGAAGAAAGAGGCCGAGGTCGCGAAGTTCTCGCACGTAACCGACTGGATGTTCCTAGCGCTCCTGTTCCTGACGGCGCTCTCGGGAATCGCCCTTCACCTCGCGAGGCTCCTCGACCTGCCGTACCCGACCTACGTGCTCTACGTCCTGCACCTGATGATCGCGGTACCGATGCTCGTCATTGAGGTGCCGTTCGGCAAGTGGCTGCACCTCGTCTTCCGGCCGGTCTCAGAATACCTCGTGGCCGTGGGACGCGCCGCGGAAAGGAAGGCCGCGTCTCGGCAGGTGAAGAGCCTGGCGGCCGCGGCGCGAAGCCGGGTGGCGGCACTGTGACCATCGTGGAACAGCCGGGGAACGAGGTGGCCCTTCGTGGACCGTTGTTTCATGGTTCCGGGCACGAGACGCTGGGAGCTTCGTGAGACGGCAAGTGGAATTCGATGCGCCAGTCACCGTCGTCGTCGGTCTGGGCAATTCCGTGCGCGGGGACGACCGCGTGGGGCTGGCCGTCGCGGAAGCCCTGCGGAAGCTGCTCGAAAACGAGCCGATCGCGGGCGTGGAGGTCCGGCTGAGCGAGCGGGGCGGCTTCGAGATCCTCGACCTGCTCGCGGGAGCGTCGCGCGCGATAATCGTGGATTGCCTGGAGGTGGCGGAGCCCCAACCGGGGCGGGTTCGACGCCTGACGGTCGAACGGACTGCAGGGTCTGCGCGCCTGACGGGTGCGCACGACGTCAGCTTGGAGTCCGCCCTCGAGCTCGGCCGGCTGCTCGGTACACCGATACCTTCAGACATCGAGGTCTACGGCATCGAAGCGAAGGAGACTGGCGAACTCTCGGAGCGACTCACGCCCGAGGTCGAGGCCGCCGTTCAGCCGTTCGCAGCCTGGCTGCACGGGAGACTCGATCGGAAGGCTTGAGCAAAGCTCGTTCAGCCAGTTGAAAGTAGAGCTTCATGGCCGTGCAGCCGTTTACTGAATGGCTGCACGGCCGATCGAGGCCTTGGCTGCGCCGCCGCGCAGGAGGGCGGCCCTTCTAGCTCGGCTTCTTCTTCCTCACACCCCACGTCGGCGGGGGCGGCTCCTTCGCCATCCGGTCGACCGGCTTCGCTGCGAGCAGCTTCATCGCCTCCTCGACTGCCCGTTCGAGCTGCGGGTCCCTGCCGGCAATCACGTCCTTCGGCCAGTTCTCGACCTCGATGTCCGGCGCGACGCCCTCGTTCTCGACCGCCCATCTGCCGTCGCGCGTGAAGAAG
This sequence comes from Vicinamibacterales bacterium, assembly GCA_041947015.1. Lineage (GTDB taxonomy): Bacteria > Acidobacteriota > Vicinamibacteria > Vicinamibacterales > Fen-181 > JBHGBL01. The sequence goes on along the minus strand of JBHGBL010000017.1, from coordinate 26,848 downwards.
CCGCCGCGAGGCGCGATCATCGAGCCCCCGTCCACGAACGCAGGGGTATCGGCTGTGTGAACGAGGCCGCCCCACGTCCTCGTGCCTACAAGAGTGCCAATCTTCCGGCGCTTGAACATGTAGGGCATCAAGTCTCCGCCCGATCCAGCCATCTCGTTGATGATCATCACCTTCGGCCCCCAGATGCCGGCCGACGGGCTCGTGAACGGGTAGCGGTCACCGGCCACGTTGTTGAAGTAGCCGTCGAAGTCGCGCTGAAGGACGTCGATGATGTAGTCGGCGGCCGAACCGCCGCCGTTGAAGCGCTCGTCGATGATGGCACCGGCCTTGTCCTGTTGGGCGAAGTAGTACCTGTTGAAGCTCATGTAGCCCGGCTGGCCCGTGTTCGGCACATAGACGTACGCCAGCTTGCCGCCCGACAGCTTGTCCACCAGGCGGCGGTTGTGCTCGACCCACGCACGCGTTCGCAGGGCCTGCTCGCTGGCCACCGGAACCACAGTGACCTGCCGAGCCCCATCCATCACCGGCTTCGCGTTGACAGTGAGCACGGTCTGCCGGTTCGCGGTGCCGTCGAGGAGACGATAGATGTTGTCCGGCGCGCGGAGCTCGACGCCGTCAACGGCGAGAATGAAATCGCCGACCCCCACCTCAGCGCCCGGCGACGCCAGCGGCGCGCGCAGGTCGGGGTTCCAGCTCTCGTTGTCGTAGATCCGCGTCACCTTGTAGCGCCCTCCCTCGACCACGAAATCGGCGCCGAGCAGGCCGCCCGAAGACGAAGGCGTCTGCGGTATGTCCCCGCCGCGGACGTACGAGTGGCCGACGGCGATCTCGGCCCCCATGTTGTCCAAGAGGTAATTGAGATCGGCCCGGTGCATGGCGTAGGGAAGCAGCTCGCCGTACATCTTCTTCATCGCCGGCCAGTCGGTGCCGTGAAGGTTGGGGACGTACAGGTAATCGCGCTGATTTCGCCACCCCTCGTTGAAGATCTGGCGAAACTCCTCCTTGGGCTCCAGGTACATGCGGAGCGTCGCGGTGAGCCGGCCCTGCCCCGCCTGGGGCGGGTTGCGATCCGCGTCCACGAGGAAGAGCGCCGGGCCACTGCCGGCCTCGCCGCCGCCCCCGCCGCCGCGGCCGCCACCACCACCGCTCGACCGGTAGAGCAACTTGCGGCCGTCAGCGCTGACGTCGAACTCCGCGACGCCGGTCGCAAAGCTAGCCGCGCGCCGATCGCTGAGGCGATAGCGGTGGAGTACGCTGCCGCCGCCTGCTCCACCGGCACTCGCTTCGAGGTAGAAGACCGTTCCGGCAACACCCGGCTGAAGGCTGGAGTACTGCCTGTTGGGCACCCCGGGGATCGAGATGATCCGCCGCGGCAGTCCGTCGAAGTCGATCTCCACGGTCACAGGAGCCCGCGCGCGTCTCGCGCCTTCGGAGGACTGTTCCGCCTGCGCCGCTCCAGACTCGCCCGCCGACTCTGTTCCACCGCGCGCCCCGGGCGCCGGCCGCCCTCCTCCCCCGCTCCCGGGCGGAGAAGGTGGCGCCGTGGCCTGCACACCGGGGTCCTCGTCGCTCTCGGGGAGCAACGGACTCGGCTCGCTCTTCTTCAAGACCGCGAGGTAGAGCCCGAAGGTCTCCTCCCGGTCGTACGACGTCATGTCGAGCCATTGCGACCTCAGTCCGAAGTCCGTCGAGGCCAGGAACCAGAGGTACTTCCCGCTCGCGTCCCAGACCGGGTACATCGCGTCGGCAAGGCCATCGGTCACCTGCTTCGTCTCGCCCGTTTCCACGTTGGCGACAAAAATCGCCCGGTAGAGCGAGCGCAGCCGGCCCGCGTAGGCCACCCACTTCGAGTCCGGACTCCAGGAAGGATGCAGGGTCCGCTGCGGGACCATCCACGGATCGTTGCCTACGACCTTCGCCTGGCCGGTCGCGACGTCGAGCACCCACACGTTCAGCTCGGTATCGGTGAAAAGGACCTTCTTCGAGTCGGGCGACCACGACGGCGTGTAATAGTGCGTCGGGTCCTGGAGCGCGATCTCGCGCGGCGGGGTCAGGCCGTCCTGCGCTTCTATCACCAGCTTGTACTCGCCCGACTTGTCGCTGAAGTACGACACGAACTTGCCGTCGGGCGACCACGCCGGGTCGCGCTCCGCCGAACCGCTCGACTGCGTCAGGTTGCGGACATCCCCCTTCTCCGCAGGGATGGTGAAGATCTCCCCGCGCGCCTCGACGACTACGCGCTTGCCGGTCGGCGAGAGCGCTATCGCGGTCATGCGCGACGTCACGTCCTCCCACCTCGGCATCATCCAGGGGAAATCGCCAGCCACGCGGATGTTTACGATGTGGGACTTGCCGGTCTTCGGGTCGAGCTCGTGGATGTACCCGGCCTGCTCGAACACAACCGCGCCGGCCGATGCATCGATCGCTTTGACGTCGAAGTCCGTGAAGCGCGTCACCTGCGTCAGGCGGTTCGTTCTGGTGTCGAACGCCCACACGTTCGCCACATCGTCTCGGTCGGAAATGAAATAGACGGCGTCGCCGAGCCAGACGGGATCCGTATCCTTGGAGCCGGTCCACGGAGGCGTGACGAGGTCGTACGTCTTCAGGTCGACGATCCACACCGGGCGGTTCTGGCCGCCTCGGTAGTTGCGGCGTTCCTCGTCCCACGAATTGTTCATGCGGAAGGCGATCCGCGTTCCGTCGGGCGAGAGCGAGCCCTGGTAGGCGCGCGGCAAAGCCATGGGTTCCTCGACTCCACCATCTGCCGGGATCGTCCAGAAGCGGGGTGCACCGCTTGGCGCCCACGACGCGCGGCCCGACGCGAAGACGATACGCTTGCCGTCCGGCGTCCATCCTTGAACCTGATCGCCGCCCGGGTGCCACGTCAGGCGCCGGGGCTCGCCGCCTTCGGAGGGCATCACGTAGACATCAGCGTTGCCTGCGTACTCCCCGCTGAAGGCTAACCACTTTCCGTCGGGAGAGAAATGTGGGTTCGTGGTTCCGCCCTGGAAGCTCGTCAGACGCCTGGCGAGGCCGCCGCTCCTGGGAACGAGCCATATGTTGCCCGCGTACGTGAAGGCGATCGAGTCCGCGCTCACCGTCGGCGAACGCAGCAGCCGCGTGCCGGCGGCGTCGGGTGCGGCGCCTGCCGTGGTCACGAGTATGTACAGAAGGAAAAGGAACAGGGGTACGAAACGGCACAGCTTTGACCTGGCGCCCATGGCGTTCTCCTTCCAGCGCAGGTTCCCGGTGAGCTCCGAAACGGTGGAGCGAGGGCGTAATGCTAGCACGCCACCCGACGTCTGAGACGAGGACCTGCCGCGAAGGTGTAAACCGCTCGCCGCGCGTGCGCGCAAGCGCTGCCTCGATGCGCTCTTGTGGAACAGGCAACCGGGGGGCCACGCCGCTGGGGGCGGCATCGGTTCGCTGGGCGACTCTCGGCCTGATGGCTCAGGGACGAAGCCTCACAGGGGCGGGGTCATTCCTCGTTGGTCGCCGGGGCGAAACGCCGCTTCTCCATTGCGCGCAGGCCGCGCAGAATCGAGCACCATTCCTTGTGCTCGGCGACCGGCATCCCGCACTCCTGGCAGATCCGGACCCTGGTTTTTGGTTCGACCTGCCTACCCAGCAGTTTCTTGAGCAGCGACATCTGGGCCTCCCGGTGGCGGCGCAGGCGAGCGGCGCTGACCTGCTGAAAGTTAGACGGCCGGACGGCCCAGATGGTTCCGTCGCCTCTCTGCTACCATGGCCCCATGGATGCGCTTGTCGGGATCCGGGTCCTCGACTTCTCGCGCGTTCTCGCAGGACCGTTCTGCTCCATGATGCTGGCCGATCTGGGCGCCGACGTCATCAAGATCGAACGTCCCGGGACCGGGGACGAGACCAGGCAGTGGGGGCCGCCGTTCGTAGTGCCCGGGCTCAGCGCCTACTTCGCCAGCGTCAATCGCAACAAGCGCAGCGTGACGCTCGATCTTGGGCAGCCCGCCGGCACAGCCGTGGCGCGCGAACTCGCCCTGCACGCCGACGTCGTAATTGAAAACTTCAAGCCTGGCGTCATGGACCGCCTGGAGCTGGGCTACGACGCCCTGAAAGCATCGAACCCCCGGCTCGTGTTCTGCTCGATATCCGGATTCGGGCCGGACGGGCCGTACCGCGAGCGCGCCGGCTACGACCTGGTGGTCTCGGCGCTCGGCGGGCTCATGTGGATAACGGGCGAGGCCGACCGTGCACCAGTCAAGGTGGGCGTCGCTCTGACTGACGTGTGCACCGGGCTTGCCGCCCACGGCTCGATCTGCGCCGCGCTCGTCGCCCGGACTCGCGCCGGCACGGGCCAGAGAATCGACCTCTCGCTTCTCGAAACGCAGGTTGCGGCGCTCGTCAACGTGGCCAGCTCGTTCCTCGTTTCCGGCCGCGAAGCGCAGCGCTGGGGCACGGCTCACGAGACGATCGTGCCCTACCAGGCGTTCGACGCCGCGGACGGACACCTGGTCGTCGCCGTGGGCAACGACTCGACCTGGAGAAAGTTCTGCGACGCCATCGGGCAGCAGGGGCTTGGCAGGGACCCCCGCTTCCTGACGAACCCGCTGCGCGTCGAGAACCGCGAAGCGTGCATAGCCGCCGTTGCCCCTCTCATCAGAGCGAGGCCGCGCGGCGAATGGTTGGCAGCTTTCGAGAAGGCGGGCGTGCCTGCCGCACCGATCAATGCGCTCGAAGATGTGTTCCGGGATCCACAGGTCCTGCATCGCGGAATGGTCGTCGAGATGGCAGCGCCCGATGGGACCAGCTTCAAGGCGGTAGGGCTGCCGGTCAAGTTCTCCGGCACGCCAGCACGGATACGGCGGCGACCGCCCCTGCTCGGCGAACATACCGAGGAGGTCTTGGCGGCCCTCCTCGGCTACGACGAAGGTCGGATCCGAGACCTGCGCGCGAGCGGGGTCATATGAGAAGACGCGATTCCACCGCTCCCCAGTCCACGTTCTGGAAGAACGAGTCGATGTAGTCGGCCCGTTTCAGCCCGTAGTCGATCATGAAAGCGTGTTCGAAGACGTCCATGACGAGAATCGGCGTGCAGCCGGCCGGGTGGCCGCCGTCGTGCTCGTCGATCCACACGTTGAGGAGCCTACCGCCCTGCGGGTCATGGTAGAGCACTGCCCACCCTATGCCGCGCATCGCGCCGACGGCACGAAAGTCCTTTTCCCAGTTCTCGACGCTCCCGAACTCCGCCGTGAGCTTCGCGGCCAGCTTCCCGCCGGCCGGCAGACTCACCTGCCCCCCGAGGTTCTCGAAGTAGTACTCGTGGAGGCGCATCCCGTCGAACTCCCAGCCGAAGCGGCGGGTCATCTCGGCATAGTCGGGCGTGCCGGTCTTGCCTTCCTTCAGCAGGCCGTCGAGCGCTTCGAGCACCTTGTTGGTGTTGGTCACGTACCCCTGGTACAGGGTGAAGTGGTTCTTGAGCAGCGTCTCGCTGAACCCAGGCATCCCGATGAGCTTGGAGTAGTCCTTTGCTGTGTAGGGCATCGTTGCTTCTCCTGTGAAATGCCGGCAGGAACCCGAACCTCGATGATAGCTCATCCGGACAAAGGTGCTACACTCGGCGCTGATTTCCGGAGGTCAGAGATGAGACGACCTGCTGACTGGCCGATGGCGCCACTTTCCGGCATGCCCTGCGCGGTACCGGGGCGACGCTTTCCGAGATGGAGGTCCTGGATGGCGATCACGACAGTGGCGTTCCTGCCGCTCCTCTCTTGCGCTCGGTCCGAGGACGGCGCAGCGGGTTCGGCAGGAAAGCCGGCCGGACTGCGCTTTGCCGTCAGATTCGGGCCGGAGCAGTCGAAAGAAGCGCTCGATGGGCGGCTGTTGGTGATGCTTTCGACGAAGGAAGGCGACGAACCGCGATTCCTGATAAGCGATTCGGTAGACACGCAGCAAGTGTTCGGCGTTGACGTCGATGGGCTCGCGCCGGGAACCGACGCCATCGTCGATGCAACCGCCCTCGGCTATCCGCTCGAGAACCTCGGCGCGGTCCCCCCAGGGACATACACGGTGCAGGCGCTTCTCCACCGCTACGAGACCTTTCACCGCGCGGATGGCCACATAGTGAAGCTGCCGATGGATCGTGGCGAGGGCCAGCAGTGGAACCGCGCGCCCGGGAACCTGTACAGCACTCCTCGGAAGGTCGAGGTAAAGCCGGCGGCCGGCGGCACGATCGCGATCACGCTCGACCAGATCATCCCGCCGATACCCGACCCGCCTGAGACCAGATACATCAAGCACGTCAAGATTCAGAGCGAGCGTCTGACGAAGTTCTGGGGCAGGCCCATGCACCTCGGGGCGCACGTGCTCCTTCCCGAAGGCTTCGACGCGCACCCGGAAGCGCGTTACCCGCTGGTCATCTATCACGGCCACTTCCCGTACACATTCGAGGGCTTCCGTGAGGAGCCGCCCGACGCGAACCTCGAGCCGGACTTCAGCGTCCGATTCAATTGGCCGGGCTACAACCGGACGCAGCAGGAGCACGCCCACCAGTTCTACAAGGACTGGACCGGACCCGGCTTTCCCCGTTTCCTGCTGGTCGAGATTCAGCACGCCAACCCGTACTACGACGACTCCTACGCGGTGAACTCCGCGAACCTCGGGCCGTACGGCGACGCGATAACCTACGAGTTGATCCCCTACATCGAAAAGACGTTCCGCGGCATCGGCCAGGGGTGGGCGCGATTCATGTACGGGGGATCGACCGGGGGGTGGGAGGCTCTCGGCGCGCAGGTCTTCTATCCCGACGACTACAACGGCTGCTGGGCCGCGTGTCCCGATCCGATCGACTTCAGGCAGTACACGGTTGTGGACATCTACGCGGACAAGAACGCCTACTTCGTCGAGGGACCGTGGAAGAAGGTAGCGCGACCCGGCCACCGCAACTACCTCGGCCACGTGCAGACGACCATCGCCGACATGAACCGCATGGAACTGGTGCTCGGAACCAACAGCCGGTCGGGCGGGCAGTGGGACATCTGGCAGGCCGTCTATTCCCCGGTCGGAGACGATGGGTACCCGAAACCAATCTGGGACAAGCGGACCGGCGAGATAGACGCGGCAGTCGCAGCCTACTGGAAGGAGAACTACGACCTCTCTCACATCATGCGCCGCGATTGGGAAAAGGGGCTGGGGGAGAAGCTGCGCGGCAAGATCCACATCTACGTCGGCGACATGGACAACTACTACCTGAACAACGCGGTGTATCTAGTCGAGGAGTTCCTGAAGGGAACGAAGAACCCGCCCTACGAGGGGGAGGTGGATTACGGGGACCGCGCGGAACACTGCTGGAACGGGGATCACACCCGGCCGAATGCGATTTCACGCCTCCGCTACCACCAGATGTACGCGCCGAAGATAGTCGAGCGGATATTGAAGAGCGCCCCGCCGGGCGCGGACTTGAAGAGCTGGCGATACTGAATAACCCGAACAGGACCGAGTAACGAGGACTGAGGGCCGAGCCGCTCGCGTTTCGGGACTCGCGCGCGCCTCGACCCTTTCAGTTGCACTCTTTGAGTTCGAAGCTGCGGGTCGCCATCGAAGCGATTGCCTGCCCGATGCTGATCGACGCCGTGGCAGCGGGCGAGGGCGCGTTCAGCACGTGGATCATCCGCACTGCCTCGACGATCGAGAAATCGTCGAGGAGGCGGCCATCGGGATCGAGCGCCTGGGCGCGGACGCCGGCGCCGCCGCGCGTCACGTCGCCCCTGACTAGTTCAGGGACGAGCCGCTGCAGCGCCTTCACGAACGCCCCGGTGCTGAACGAGCGGTAGATCTCCGACGCGCCCATCTTCCAGTGCCTGGCTGCCATCCGCCAGAACCCGGGGAACCGGGCGAGCTCGAGCGTGTCCTTCAGAGAGAAGCTCGTACGACTGTAGCCCTCGCGCCTGAACGCCGGCACCGCATTCGGGCCGGCCTCGACCCTGCCGTCGGTCATGCGCGTGAAGTGGACGCCGAGGAAAGGGAACCGCGGGTCCGGTACCGGGTAGATGAGGTTGCGCACCAGGTGCCGCCGGCCCGGAACGACCTCGTAGTACTCTCCGCGGAACGGCATGATCCGGACGCCGGGCCTCACCCTGGACATGCGCGCCACGCGGTCCGAATACAGGCCGGCGCAGTTGATCATGAACCGGCAGTGGACGTCACCGCGGGACGTCTCGAGGACCAGGCCGCCGGTCTCCGCCAGCACGCGGCGCACGCGAGCAGATGTCCACACTTCGCCGCCAGCCTCGACCACGTGTCGTGCGAACGCCTCTGTGACCTTCGTGTAGTCCACGATGCCCGTCTGCGGTACGTGGAGACCGTCGATGGCGCCGGTGACGGCAGGCTCGAGCTCGCGGATCTCTTCCGGACAGAGCCGCCGAAGTCCTTCCAGCCCGTTGGCCAGGCCCCGCCGCTCGAGTTCGTCCAGAGCGGGCCGTTCTTCGGCCATCGTCGCGACGACGACCTTGCCGCAGCGCTCGTGCGGAATCCCGTGTCTCTCGCAGAAGGCATAAAGGGCATCGCGGCCCGCAACGCAGTTCCTGGCCTTCAACGACCCGGGCTTGTAGTACAGGCCGGAGTGAATCACGCCGCTGTTGTGACCGGTCTGGTGAACCGCCAGCCTTTCTTCCGCCTCGAGCAGGATCACGTGGGCGCGTGAGCTCTCCGCGAGCGCCATGGCCGTTGCAGTGCCTACGATCCCGCCGCCGACGATCGCAACGTCGCACGTCGTTTCCATTTTGTTCCTGCCGGTCTTCGCGGCGGGGTGGCCGCGTCTACCAGCGCACAGTAGGGCAAGATGGCCGGCCGGGGCAAGGGGTAGCGTTCGGAAGCCAGGCGAGCCCCCTTCGCCTGAGGTCCGACACCGCTTGTCTGCAATGCGGGAGGACGGCTACGCGACGACCGCGGGTCCGCTTCTTGCCGAGTCCGCCCGCGTTCAGCGCGGCGCGAGAACGGGCGAGTCGCTCGCTCGACGCTGCGTTCGGGCAGGCAGCCAGACGAGACAAGCACGAGAGCTCCGTCGAGCGGGTGAACCGAATACCCGCCCCTCGCGAGAGCCTGCATCCGGGTCTCGAAGAGGGTCAATGACACGTACATCTCGGGGTTCCAGGCGTGCTCGTTGTCGACCCGAGATGCCGTGGTAACCGAGCACGAGCAGGCGCTGCCGCCGCCACGTGCTGTCCCGCAAGACCGCATGTACGCCAGCGGTACGGCAGAGTCTGAAGAGTACGGACCGGACAATTCTCAGGGAACCCTGTCCCGGGCGCATGACGGTTCCGCTCTCGCGCTGGCGAAGACGGCTTGACGTTCACCCTGTCCGGCAAGGGAACCGTCGCCTGGGTACTGCGGCACCGCTTCGGGGGATGGCCGCGGGAGCTGACTATCGGGCGCTACCCCGAGTTTCGCTCGCGAAGGAGCTGCGAGAGTGGCAAACTCGGGGCCGAGTGCGAAGCCTCTAGAAAACGGCCCCGGGGCCTGCGCCGACGTACGGCGTCTTCGCCGAGGTCGATGAACGTCACTTGCACTATGATGCACCAGGTGAGTCTCCCCCCGTCCAGGACGGTCTGCTCGGTTGCATCCCGATGGGCGTGCGCAGCTACTTGCGTAGCTGGCGGTTATGACGGTACGTTGAATCGCTGCCACATGAGCGGTCATGCCAGTTCTTAGGATTGCCACCTGGAACGTCAACGGTATAAGGGCGCGACAGCAGCAGCTCCAGGAGTGGGTCGAGCGCGACCGCCCTGACGTCGTGTGCCTGCAGGAGATCAAGGCTCCGGCCAGCCAGGTGCCAGCTGCCCTCTGCGAGATGGAGGGTTACTGGTGCTACTGGCACGGCGAGAAGGGCTACTCGGGCGTCGGCCTCCACGTTCGCAAGGAAGCCTGCGCCGATCGGCCCGCCTTCTTCCATCCGCCCTTCGACTTCGAGAGCCGCATCGTCGTCGCCCGGATTGGCGGGCTGACAGTGGCCTCGGTCTATGTCCCGAACGGCGGGAAGGACTTCCCGGCGAAGATGCGCTTTCTGGAAGCAATGGAGGCATGGGTCGGCACCTTCCGGGCAGAAGGGCACCCGGTGATCGTGTGCGGCGATATGAACGTCGCCAGATCTGAGGTTGACGTGCACCCGAAGGAACGCCGGCCGAATGCCATCGGGCAACTGCCCGAAGAGCGGGCGATGCTGGAGCGTATCATCGGCCAGGGCCTGGTGGACGTCGGCCGAACACTCGACCCGGACAACGACCGGCTGTTCACCTGGTGGCCGCCCTGGCGCAACATGCGGCAACGAAACATCGGGTGGCGGCTCGATTACGTGCTCGCGAGCGAGGACGTGGCCGCGCGTGCCGTGTCCTGCCCCGTCCTCTCCGAAGTCGGCACGAGCGACCATGCACCAGTCGTCGCCACCTTCCAGATGCCATGACACGAAAAAGACGCCGCGCGGCGCTACTCTGCATCCTGTCCGCCTTGCTTGGCGCCTCGGCTTCCGGACAGCTCGGCGCGCCACTGGCCGCAAAACCGAGCGGGGCGCTGCTCAGCCTGGCCTCGCTCTTCGACCCTTCCACCGGCGTGACGCGCGACACGAACGGAGACGGCCTTTCGGATTCCGTCGCTGCGCGGATTATCGTCGCATCCGAACCCTGCGTCGAAGACGTGCAGGCGGCCGCGACGATCGCCGCCCGGCTCGGCTTCGAAACGACGGCGCTGTCGTTGCCCGTTGTGCTGACCGATTCGTCGTTGACGAAGCCAGAGGACGTCGCGCTGCCGATACTGGTCGGCCGCGGCAACGCGTTCATAAGGAAGCTGGCCGAGCGGGGCGATATCGATTTGAACGCATTGGGACCGGGCCAGGGACTCGTTTCGCTCGTCCGTTCTCCAATGGGCGGCCCGGACGGCGTTGCAGTCGTCGGTGCCGACGACAAGGGGACGCTGAACGCAGCGATGGAACTTGGCGCACGGCTGCCGAGGCTGTGGGCAATGGCGGGAATCGACATCGCCGGCATCGAGACACAGGCAGCAGGATACCTCCGGCGCATCGGCTTCGCCGGGCTGAAGCCAGCGGTGGTATCGGTCGTGGTGGATGCCGACCGCCGGGGCGTTGCCGTTGCCACTCTCGTCCTGCCAATCGGGCAAAACCAGGCAGCCAGGATCCTCAGGGCCTTCGAAGATCTGGACCTCGCGCACAGGCGCGGGCAGGAGGCGCGGACCCTGAACTTCGCCAACGTCGCGGCCACGAGGGTCGAACTTCTCGCAGCCGGCAAGAGCGCCGGCCGCGTCGATGTGAGACGGTCCGGGTTCAACACCCGGACCTTGACGCCGCCGCTGGACCCCGAAGAAGAAGAGGAGTTCGCGAAGCGCATGCAGGCTGCGCAGGCTGAAGCCGAGGCCGCAGCCGCCAAGGTGACGGCGGACAAGAAGACAGGGGAGACGGCGGAGAAACCCGCAGGCGCGGAGGCGAGCCGCGCGAAGCAGCCCGAATCGGCCCAGTCTTCGGCGACGCCGCCCCCCCGGCCGCAGGCTGCGGGGGGCGCTCCCGCGCGTGGCGAATCTGCCCCGGAGGCCGGCTCAAGCCCGGCGCCCGCGGCGAAGGCCTTCGACCTCTCGAACGCCTACTCCATCGACGGCTGGTTCGGCGACAGCTACATGGATCTGATCCCGGATCGTACTGAGACGTCGATCATCGTGGGCCGGAACGGGCGCGACGCTCTCGGAGCGGCAGACATTGCCGCGCGGCTCGGCCTCGAATCCACCGGCATCACGTTCCCTCTCGCGAAACCCGACGAGAAGGTGCGCGAGGCCGCGCGCGAGGGCAATTCGATTCTCGTGGGCCGTGACAACAGACTGATCGGTGAGCTCGACAAGATCGGAAAGACGCGCCTTTCCGACCTCCAGCCGGGCGAGGGCATGGTTCACGTCGTCCCGCGAGCCTTCGGCCAGATGACAGCGACGGTGGTCGCCGGGGCCGACCAGGCCGGGAGCGACGCGGCGAGCGCCTACCTCGCGCGCCGCGTGCCGTACTTGTGGGATACCGCCCGGGGCGCCGCATCGCTCGATGACCTCGTGAACGAAGCAACGGACTTCCTCCAGGCGCGAGGCGGCGCAGGCCAGGCGTCGATGATGCTGGGCGAACTCCGCTCGGTCCTCGATGACCTGAAAGACAAGACTGTCGAATCGGTCGAGGCGAAGCTGTTCCTGTCGCATCTCGATCCAGGGCTCGACGCGTTCGTCGAATCCCGCATCGAGGCGGCGCTGAAGCACGCGAAAGTTAAGGTGTCGAGCCAGCGCACCACCGACCCGGTGCCGTCCTTCGAAGAGAAGATCGATATCCCGTGGGAGGTCGACGAGTTCTGGACGCGGTTCCGCACAGAGGTGCTGCCGAAGACGGGGGCTGGCGCGAAGGTCGAGATCGAGCTCCGCGTCAGCGAGCCCCCCGACTTGCGAAGGGACTTGGCCAGCCAGATTCGCGCCGAGCTCGTCGAGGCTGGCGCGGCATCACCCCGCGTTCGCGTCCTGTCCGCCTACAAACAGGGATTCCATTGGCTGACCGAGGAGGTCATCCCTCCCCTCAGGGGACGTGGTGTTCGGTCCGTGCGGATGAAGGTGGCGGAGCACAAGCCGGACCTGGGCCGCAGGTACCGGTTCTACCAGGTGCCGACACGGTGGGTACACGAGCTGTACCCGATCGACGAGATCATGCAGCGCGAGCTCGGCCTCCCCCTCAACGCCTTCAGCATCGAGCTTGCCGACGCACCCGAAGACATCTACGAGTTCGAAGCGTTCGACGGCTCGGGCAGGTCCGTTCACCGGGCCTCCTTCAGCCCACGGATCGTCGAGCGCGAGTACCTCGACAAGTTCCCCGGCTGGTCGCGCGTGGAAGTCACGACCGGCTGGTTGACGGCAAGCGTCGACGGGAAGAAGGTGTCGGACGGGAGAATCCAGACGGATCCAGAGCGGTTCTGGGATTACTACCAGTCGAAGGTGCTGTCGCGCATCCACGACAGCGTGATGAAGCTCACCGGCGGCCGGCCCACGCCCGACAAGCAGCCGTTCCATAGGGACCTCGACGTGGAGATCTGGATGAGCGAGCCCGACTACCGGCTCGGGCTGGACGAGGAGCAGGTCTCCTCGCTCGAGGCGCTGCACGAGGACATCTACTTCGTCACGCTCGACTTCTACACCGCTCTCGGCCGCACGGCCGTCAGGCAGCGGCTCGCTTCACCGGGCAAGATTCTCCCCATCATCCACCCGGCCCGCCCTGGGAAGCCGGGGCAGGCCAGGATTCTCTACGCTGCCAACGCATCGGCGCGCCCGAAGCTCGAGCTGACCTACATGGAAAAGGACGCGAAACCCGTCAAGGTGACGCGCGAGGTGGCGCGGATCGACGCGACTGCCCCGATTCCTCTCAGGGCAATCGTCCGCAAAGACTCCGTCCGGGAAATCACCCTCCAGGTCGAAGCAAGGGACGACCGCGAGGCGGGCCGCGCCATAGACGCTCTGGACGCGCTCGTCGAACTCCGCCGGGCCGGCGTCTACAAGACGACGTTTTCGTGGGAGAAGGTTGAAAGCATCGCCTTCGACATCGTCTTGAAGGACGGGGGGGCCCGCCGCATTGTGACTGCGACCGACACCAGGCACCAGTCCAACGTCCATCGCCGGCCAGCGCGGCCGGCGCATCCGCTCGTCACCTGGGATCACATCATCGGACCGGACGAGAGCGAAAAGCTCGTAGCGGCGCTCGCAGCCTACCCGGAGGTGGCTGCCTACAGGGCCGGAAGGTCATTCAGGGAGCGCGACATCTCGGTGATGGAGATAACGCTGCCTGCGGGTGGCGAGCTCGTGTCGCTCGCCAAGGCAACCACCTTCAAGCCCACGATATTCTTGGCCGGCCGGCAGCACGCAAACGAGGTGTCGTCCACCAGCCACACGCTGCGGCTGGCCGAACTCCTCGTGACCGACCCTGCCTACCACGAGATCCTCGAGAAGGTGAACGTGATCGTCCAGCCAGTCGAGAACCCTGACGGCGCCGAGATCGCCTTCGAGCTCCAGAAGCTGACGCCGACGCACATGCTGCACGCCGGGCGATACAGTGCCGTCGGGTCCGATGTCGGCAGCGGCACCGCCGGCGGCGTGCCCCTGCCCGAGTCGCTCGTGCGCGGCCGCGTGTGGCGCGACTGGCTGCCCGACATCTACCTCAACCTCCACGGCTACCCTTCGCACGAATGGGTCCAGCCCTTCGCCGGCTATGTTCCGCCCGGGTTTCGCCCGTACCTGCTGTCGCGCGGGTGGTACACACAGCTGAGTGCGCTGCGCGACCCGCGCTACCCGGCCTTCGCCGAGTTCGCAGAGGCAATCCGGGACGCCATCGTCCGCGAGATAAACGCGGACCCGGACGTACGGGCGATGAACCTGCGCCACCAGTCGAGGTACCGCCGCTGGGCGTTCGGATTCCAGCCGCACGTTTACCCCGAGGAAATCTACAAGGACACCATGTTCTACTTCACGAACCCGGAAACCGGCGTTGCGACCGGCAGCCGCCGCGCGCCTGTGCCGGCCGCGCCGAGGCCAGGCAGCCGGCCGTCGATGAACGCGTGGCCGCACGTAACTTACCTGAACAGCGGGGTTTCGGAGTCGCCGGACGAAACAGCTCAGGGCGACTGGCTGCCGCTCGTCATCAAGCCGGGGCTTTCCTTCGTGATGGCGAACATCAAGTACTTGCGCGACGGGCGCTACGAGGTGCAGAGGATCGAGGAGGATTCCGGCAGCGATGGGGCGGCGCGCACGGTCCTCCGCGTGCGGCCCGTGCTGCCGCCGCGGGTGACGACGCGCCCGACAACGTAGGGATACTCACGGGGTAAGGACTGGGGACAGAGGACCAAGAACTGAGGACTGAGGACTGAGGACCGAGGACCGAGCGATCGAGCGACTGGGCGCCGAGCCGGGCACGAGCGCATCCCGCGGCGAGGAACGACCTGAACCCGGCATTCCGTTCTCGTGGTCTTTCACACGTCTCGTGGACTCGGGTACATTACGACTCCATATACGGTGACACCTCGAGGGAGATCCGATGAGATCAGCCGTAAAGACCGCTCTTGTTGCCGCGCTCCTGGTTGTCGCCCCCGTCGTGTCAGCGCAGCAGAGAGCCCCCGCGCCGACGCTGACCGCCGAGCAGCAGATTCTCTCGGTGATGCACGGCATATCGAGCCACACGCTTTTCGACCACGTCGTGGAGATGGCGAGCGAGAAGTACGGCGGCCGGCTGACGGGAACGCCTGGCTACGACGCGGCTGCCCAATGGACGATCGGCCTCTTCAGGAAGTGGGGGCTCGAGCCGGCGGGTGACCGCGGCACCTACCTGCAGCGTTTCCCCAACCCCTACACGCTTGTCAAGCCCGGCTGCGAGCTCAAGCTCCGTGTGCCGGTCGCAAACGGCGGCTTCATCGAGCGGCCGTACACGCTCGAAACCGACTACTTCCCCGGTTCGACGTCGGATTCCGGCGAGGTGACGGCCGAGGTGGTCTACGTAGGCTACGGGATCACAGCGCCCGAGCTCGGCTTCGACGAGTACCAGGGTGTGGACGTGAAGGGGAAGATCGTCATGGTCGAGCCCGAGGTCCCCGTAACGCCCGACAAGGACCAGGACCTGTTCAAGCGCTGGCGGCCGTACTCGTTCCACGACTACAAGGTGAAGAACGCGAAGGAACACGGCGCCGCGGGAATGATCTACGACTACCACATAGCCAACCCGAACGCGGTGTTCGTGAAGGGACTGATCTTGACCTACGTCGGCACGGCGGTCGCCAACGACCTCTTCGCTGCTACAGGGAAGAAGCACGCGGACGTGCTGCAGCAGATTCGCACCTCGCTCGAGCCTGCCTCGTTCGCGCTCGGCGCTACCGTGACGATCAAGAACGTGACGGAACACCACCCCGAGGGAATCGGGTCCAATGTCATCGCGCGCATCGAGGGAAGCGACCCGGTGCTGAAGAACGAGACGATCATCATCGGAGCGCACCTCGATCACCTGGGCTACAACCCCGAGCTCATGCCCGGGGCGCACGACAACGCCTCGGCGGTCGCTGTCGCGCTCGGCGTCGCCGAGGCGCTGTCGAAGCTGGAGGTACCGCTCCAGCGTTCCGTTCTCTTCATTCTGTTCGGCGCGGAGGAGCAGGGCGTAAAGGGCTCCGAGTACTACGTGGCCAACCCGGTCGTGCCGAACAAGAACGTGAAGGCCTTCCTCAACCTCGAAAGCGTCGGGCGAGGAGAGAGGATCGGAGCCGGGGCCGGCAAGAACTATCCCCATCTCTGGGCCTACGTCGAGCGCGCCAACGAGAAGTACATCCACCGACAGGTAACGCCGGGCCAGACGCCGAACATCGCCAGGCCGCGGCAGGACGCGGCGCACTTCATGTGGGCTGGAATACCGACGCTTTCATTCGGCACATCGGGCGGGCCGAGGCTGCCCTACGCGACCTATCACACGTCGAAGGACTCACCAGCGATAATCACCCCCGAGATCATGGAGGACCTCGCGCAGCTGGTGTTCCTTGTGACAGTGGAAATGGCGAACGACCGATCGGGATCGTAGGTCGCACGTCGCCACTGTTGGACCGGATGAAGGGCCGCGCGCGGCCGGCCCTCGTGGAGCGAGGCACCGCGAGGGCGGCGCTCCGGCCCGCAGCCGGCAGCAGAGAAACGCCGCGCAGGCCGACTACGCAGCCTGCACGTCTCCGCGGTGCCGCGCTTTCACGAGCACCCTGACCATCCAGACAACCGCGACGGTCGCCCCGACGAGCAGGCCAAGGAAGATCAGCAGCGGCCCCCACTGTGTGGCCGTCCACGCGATCGGCACGTAGCCAGCTGCCTCCAGGAGTGCTTTCCGTATCTGGTCGCGCGTCAGGATCATCATCAGGATTGCAGCCACGAGGCTGCCGGCTGCGCCGATCAGCGGGCCGCCTGGCGAGTCGGCTTTCACAGCCATCATCACGAGGCCGAAAGCTGCGATTGCAAACAGGATTCCCCCAGCGAGCGACAGCGTCAGCCCTAGGGCCTCCCCCATCGTCCCCAGCAGGATCTCGGTCGGGAGCGCGATGAGCCACCAGGTGCCAAAGACGACATTGACGGCTGTCGCCGCGACGAACCAGCGGCTTCCCCACGCAATGGCCCAGCGCGAGAAGCCGTGGGTACCGGCTGCGCTTGCCCCGTCATGGCCTTCTGTTTCCCGAAACACTCCCCGAACCCGGGACTTGCTCCACAGGCCGTAGAGAGCGACAGAAAGGCCCGTAACAGCGATCGCACCGGTCGTCGCGTGGAGGAACCGAGGCAGGAGCACCGGGTCGGCCAGGTTCAGATGGAATCCGCTGCCGCTCGAGCGGTACATCGCCACGAACACAGCCGGCCTGAGCATCAGGCTCATGTTGTTCGAGTAGATGAAGCCAACGACCAGCAGGGCCGCTGGGACCGCGAGGGCGACACACAGTCGTTCACGTGAGCGCGGCGACGGCGAGCCGAGCGCATAGGCTCCGCCGTAGGCCGCAAGCAGCAGAACAACGACGCTGAACCACGGCCACGCGATCAGGACCGAGCTCGTGAAGAAAAGCCGGCCGAAGAGCGCCTGCAAGAAGAGAAGCGCCGCGACGCCAGCAGTGACGGCGGCGGCCATGACGATCGGCAGCGCCTTGCCAATCCACGATGCCAGTGCGGCATGGTGCGGGTGCAAGCCGTCGCGGGCCCGCAGTCGCGCGACCGCGCCCATGATCGAACCACCGAGAGCGAAGTTCATCGGCAGGACGTGAAGAAGAAACGTCACGACGAGCAACGCGGCCAGCAGCCACGGCGGCGCGGGGAGCGGGAGGGGATCGGCCTGCGGGATGCCTGGAATCATCGCGAGCTCTCCTTGGCGACCGCGCCGGGAGCGTCCGGCTCGGAAAGGCCCGCCAGGTGCGCCGCGAGGGCGCGCCTCAGGTCGTCCGTCCCTTCGAAGGCCGGCATCAGCTCGTTGATCGAAGGCAGCCGACCCAAGACCTCGTAGAAGGTTTCCGCAGTCCGTCCCTTGGGCCGGATTGCCATGTCGCCGCCTGGATCGTGGCACGAAGAGCAGTTCTCTTCGAAGTACTGCTTGCCGACATCGCCTCCTTCGGGAGGCGGGGCAGCGACGCTCTCCGGAGTGGCGCCTCCGAGGATCGCCAGGTAGACAGCGAGCGCGTGCCTTTCTTCCGGAGTGCCCGCAAAAGGCGGCATCCGCCGGCCGCGCCAGCTGCGGTGCTCCACCCGGGGCGCCCAGGCTGCAGGCTGCGCTGCGGCGTCAACAGGGACTGCAAGCCGCTCCACGACGTGCTCGATGGCGCCCACGCTCATGCCGGCAACGAGGGGACGCATCGCCACATAACCGTCCACCGTGTGGCAGGACGAGCAGAGGATCTTGAAGACCTGCTCCCCTTCCGCGCGGCTCCGCCCGACGCCCGCGGAGCCGGGGGGCGGTGTCCTGGCCCAAGCCGAGGCCGCCAGAACACCGCTCTCAGTGAGCGCCCGAACCGTGTACCGGTCGGAGCCAACGAGACCTGCAACTTCAGCGGTCGGAACAACGCTTATCGGGGGCTCCGCGACCCTTACCCCGTTCACGAACATGTACCGCCCGATAACGAAAGGCTTGCGCAGGTCCTCGCGCACCCACTCGCCGGCGCCGATAGCAATGAATGCCGCAAGGGAGGCGGCCAGCGCCAGCGGCGGCCCAAAGCCGCGCGGGCGGACAAGGGCGATGAACAGCGTCAGCAGGAGGGATGTGAGCGACGCGGCGAAGACCACCTGCGCCGCGCGGTGCGCGATGGGGTGGCCGGTCTGCGGGGCGGCTGCGAGCGACTGAATCAGCGCACCTATGGAATCGGCCCTGGCACCGAGCACTCCGGAGACCGGGACGCCGGCTCCCGATGCCGCCCAGAGGAACCACGTGATCGTCACCGGAAGGGCGACAGCCATCGGCACGACCCACTTGAGGCCGGCATACCGTGCGACTCTTGCCTTGGTATCCGGTCTGCCGGACCAGGCAACGGTGACCAGCGCGTAGAGGCCGGCAAGACCGACTGCCACCGCCGTCCGCGCCGCCACGGTAGGCAGGAACGTCGGGTTCACGAGCCCTTGCCAGAAGCTCCGCGTCTCGAGCCAGCCGCCCGGCGTGAGCATGAAGCTCAGGATGCCCGAGATGGCGACCAGGCTGAGCCACGCCGACCAGAAGTAGATCCAGCCTACACGCATGTGAACACGCGGCAACAGGCGGTCCCACCCGTGGTAATAGACCATCGCCGCAGCAATCTCGGTCACGAAGAACGTCCACTCGATGGCCCACGCCCAGACGAAGGCATTGATCAGGCTCGAGGTCGCCTGAGGATGGACCAGGCCGACGGTGAACCAGATGCCGACGCCTGTGATGGCGCCAACTACCAGCGTCAGCAGGATGAAGAACCGGCTGTGCCGCTTGACGTAGCCGAGCAGTTCCTGGTCGCCTTCCAGGCGAGCCTTGCGCTCTGCCAGCACGAGAAAGAGCCCGCCGCCGACGGCAAAGTGGGAAACGACGACGTGGACAACAGCGACGAAGGCAATCAGGAGGCCGCTTCCAGGCAGTTCCCAGATCGGGTAGTTCACGGGCAACCTCCGGTCGATCTAGACTGTGGGATTCGCGTCGCGGCCCCGCCGCGACGCTCAGTCTACTCCAAGTCGACTGTAGACACCTGACAGTCAGATCGCCCTTCACCAGAAAGGCAAGCACGATGTCCAACGACTGGGCCGAACTCCTGATGCTGGATCACCAGACGACCGAGAAGGTCCTCGAAGCCGTTAGCCGCACCCTGACCGGGCCTGAGGCGCCCTCGCGCGACTTGGTTGCCGCAGCGATGGAGTACCTCGCCGGCTACGCCGACAAGTGCCACAACCGCAAGGAAGAGGACCACCTCTTCCCGTTGATCGAGGCACGCGGGATACCGAGACACGGCGGTCCGCTGGCCGTCATGATGCAGGAGCACGAGCAGAGCCGCGAGCTCCTTGCCGAGCTCTCGGCCGCCGCGCGCGACTACGTGGAGGGACGGCCCGCCGCCCTTGCGGGATTCAAGGCGGTTTTCGATCAGTACTCGACGCTCCTCAAGAACCACTACTGGAAGGAGAACGACATCCTCTACCCGATGGCCCGGCGCGTCATGACTGCGGCGGACCAGTCATCTGTCGTCGATGGCATCCTCCGCACGGAGGAGGCGCTCGGCCCGGCCACACGCGATAAGTACTATTCGATGGCCGCACGCATCATGGAAGGAGGCGGCATCGAGGATCTCTCCCTGGGCTTGCACCGCGAAGTGATGGCCGCAATCCTCAACACCCTTCCCGTCGAGCTGTCCTTCGTCGACGAGAACGACATCGTCCGCTACTTCAGCCACGAGAACGCAGCGAAGATCTTCCCGCGCACACGCGGCGTCATCGGCATGCCGGTGCAGCAGTGTCACCCGCAGAAGAGCCTGCACATGGTCAACGCGATCCTCGCGGATTTCAAGGCCGGACGGCGGTCCGTGGCGGAGTTCTGGATCGACATGGCGGGAAAGAAGATCCACATCCGTTACTTCCCCGTGCGCGGGCCGAAGAACGAGTACCTCGGGTGCCTCGAGGTCGTTCAGGACATCACCGCTATCCAGCAGCTCCAAGGGGAGCGGAGGCTGCTGGACGAAGGAGAGGCACCCAAGTGAGACGGGCGATCGGTCGAGGACTGGGGACAGAGTCCACTCAGTCCTCAGCCCTCGGTCCTTGTTCTTGGCTTGTCAGACCTGAGCGGTAGTCTCCGCCAGTTCGAGCCAGCTGAACCAGATCGGATGGCGGCGCTTGTACCAGCGAAGCACCTCGCGCAGCTTCACTTGGCGCTCGGGCGATATGACCTCGGGCGGGATTCGATCGAAGTGCAGCCTGATTTTCCCATTAGCGAACTCGAGGGCCTCGTTGCACAGCGTCTGGAGCTCGTTGCGGATTCGCCCGGAGTCGGAGATCTTGACCGGCCGCGTCTCGTAGTCCTCGCCCGCGAGGAACCGGTGGAGCAGCGGGCTGAAGACGAGCCGACTCTGCTCGAAAGTCTCCATCAACCGGAGCGTGAAGCGGATCCGCTTGTCGCCCTGCGCCGACGCCAGCCTGACGGTAGTGCGATAGGCGTTGTTTCCAACCTCCTCCACCCCGGGCGCGCCCGAGTACGGATCGGGGCGCATATACCCCGACACCGCCAGCACCTGCCAGTGCTTCTCCGGGAAGAAGTCGTCTGCGCGCAGCGTGCGCTTTTCGAGCGCCAGCCCGGCCTCGCGGCCCTCGAGGATCATGCGCCGATAGTCGGACGCTTCTTCGGGGTCGACACCCCGGCCCATCAGCTTTTCCAGGCGGGCGGCGAAATCCGGCGCGTCCGGGTCGAGCGCCATCACGTACTGCTCTTTGTCGTAGGGCAGTTCGAAGCGCGACGTGAAGATGGCGAGCGAGGCCTCGAGACCCAGCATCGGCGCCAGGCTGGCGGCCTGGACTGCCTCCGCCGAAGCGGCGTACCCGTCGCAGAAGAAGAGGTGCGTCTCGCCGGCGTCGTCCTTCCACGGCCCGACCATGTAGGTTGGTGCGTAGGTGCCGGACTCGGTAAAGGCCGCCAGACCCGTCGGAAGCACCCAGCCGTCCTCGACGAGGTGTACCCCGAGGGCGCGCCAGGTGTCCCACAGGCCGCCAATCCTTGGGGTGCGGCTCTTGCCGCCGAGCGTCCACACGTGGATGTGCTCGCGCCGGATACCCGGGTACGTGCTCTCGATTGCCTTGAGGACGAGGTCGCGCGGCGTGCGGAAGTTTATGAGTATCGCGTGGTCGGCAGCAGTTTCAACCACCTGCCGCGGGAGGAACAGGTGGCCCATGTAGCCCTCGTAGGGCTTGGCTATGTGCAGCGGCTGGTCGAACAGGTGAAGTACCGTCATCGGCCCCGTGTCCGCGCCCTTGGCAAAACGGGAAGTGTTCTCCAGAGTGTCTATCGCGGCTCCCCACACGGTGATCCCGGAGCCCTTCAAATCGCGGTAGAAGCCGTTCCACCCGTAAGTCGGGTCGTTCAGCAGACGCACGACGCGCTGGTCGAGCCACTTGGCGACGAGCGGCCGCGCGTATACCCTGCCGAAACCGAGCTGCGGGTTCGACCCCATCTCGGGCGTCTCGCCACCTTTCGGCATCAGCCCTTCGCCGAGCGACACCATGATGGCGTGGTTCTCGGGTAACTGCCGCGACAGGTACCACAGGCTCTCGCTCATCGCGTAGGCCGAGATCGCATCGGCGTTCTTCTTCACCTCGTTCAGTCCGGCCTTGTCCAGCGTCGCGCCGGCGCCGAACCTCGCGAAGACCTGGGTGCCCAGCGCCGTGACGGCCGCTGTCATGGCAAAAAGCCGCTCCAGTCGCCCGTCGAGAAACGACATCTGGTGCGTGAACTCCCTGACGGGCTTGCCCCGGCTCCACTCCACTTGCACGTCATCCAGCCAGAGATGGAACCGTCCCAGTATGGGCCGCGTGTCGAAAGACCACTGCGCTATGACGTCCTGCTTGTCCTGTTGGGATTCGTTCATGGCACGGCTCCTCGGGGGCTACCCAACGTTGCTCTGAAGCACCTCGATCCGCGGCCGGGGCCGGCCCGTCCAGTCAATCAGACCAAGGCCTCGTCGTCTGCGAGATCGGCGCCGCAGGCCGGGCACCGATCGATTTCCTTGTGCGACCTGAGGGCGGCCCCGGCGGCGGACGCAAGGAAGAGGACGGCCCAGGCCCCCCACAGCCACCG
This sequence comes from Vicinamibacterales bacterium, assembly GCA_041947015.1. GTDB lineage: Bacteria > Acidobacteriota > Vicinamibacteria > Vicinamibacterales > Fen-181 > JBHGBL01. The sequence continues at coordinate 4,038 of JBHGBL010000017.1, read as the reverse complement.
AGCCTGCCACCATGCGCGGGGCGGTTCGGGCGGCCGCGCCGTCCTGACCTTGAAGCGGTAGTCGGAAACGAGAAGGTCCACCTCTCCCCTGGTTTCAGCGTCGAGTCTCTCGAGAAGGAGGTCCGGCACGTCTCCCGAGGCCGCGAACTCGGCAATGAGTTCGGGCGTGACGTTCTCGAACTGGCCGAGCTTTTCGAGCGTTGCCTCTTTCTCCACGGCAGCCACATCGACGATCTCAGGCGGGACCGGGCGGAACAGGTACCCGAGGACGGTGACGGCAAGGACCCCGGCAAGACCGAAGATCGACAACACCCATCCAAGGGCCAATGCGGCTGCGGGGAACCGCCGGACTCGAACCGCCGCAAGCTCGCCGTGGCACACGCTGCAGGTCATCGCGAAAGGCTCAGGGGCATGGTTCGGGGCTCATGGCTAAGGGCCGCGCCAAACGGCTCAGGGTCCGAGGTTGTCCGAGCCACAAGCCTCGGGGATCGAGGGGGCCCGGAAAGCGAATCATACCGGAGAAAGCTCGTCCGGTGGCATCGCCCGCCTTCGCGCCTGGGGCACAAGACGCGCCGCAGCGGCCTCCAGGATTCGACAAGCAGCCTTCGAACCGACCCCCAGGCGCAACCTGCGGCAAGCGACATACGATCTGGTCCGGTCTCTGTGATATCCTGCCCACGCCTCGCGCCCCCTTTCTTTTCTCTGACGGAGCGTCACATGTCTGCAACTTCGAGGAGAGTGCTCGCTGCCGCCGCCGTGCTGTCATCATTGGTGTTCGCCGGCGCTGCCGCCTCGGCACAGCCCGCGCCTCCCGCGCTGAGGGCGCCGGTCCTTCTCACCTCCTGTGGGCAGAGCCCGGGCCCGGTGCGGGTACAGGTCTTCCTCAAGAAGCTCGCCATCGACCACGAGTACAAGGCCGAGGCGACAGCGGCCGACCTCGCGGGAGGAAAGTTCAAGAGCGTGATAATCGTCACGGGCGCAAGCCTGAAGGGCATGGGCGCCGCCGGGGTCTCGATCGACGACGAGCTGGCTCGGACCGCCAAGCTGATAGGCGAAGCACAGAAGCAGAAGATCGCCATCGTCGGGGCGCACGTCGAGGGCATGGATCGCCGCGCCAAGGGCGCGGCCCCGGGCGACAACTCCGACGAGCTTTCGATCGACGCCGTCTGCCCCAAGTCGCAGGTCCTCTTCGTCCGCAAGGATGGAGACGAGGACGGGCGGTTCACGACCATCGCGAGGAAACACAACATTCCGCTCCTCCTTTTCGAGAAGAACACAGAGATTGCGGACGTCCTGAAGAAGCTCTACAGCAAGTAGGAGCCGCCGGTGAGCATGTTCGCCTCCGCCGGGATCGTTCTCGGCGTCATGTTTGCGGCCTGGACGGTTGCCCGTGCGCTCCGATTCTCGCCCGAGCTTTCGCTATTCGCCGCCGCCCTGGCGGGCGCGCTGGCCGGAGGCGCGGGCATCCCCCCGCGGCACATCGCTGAGGGTGCAGCGACCTACCTCGACATCAATCTGATATTCGTGACGGCGACGCTCTTCATGAATTTCCTGAAGGAATCGGGTGGCGTCGCGTTCGTCGTGCGGGGCATCATCCGGCGCTTTCACCGCAACCGATTGCTCCTGCTGGTGATTCTCCCGATGGTGCTGCTCATCCCGGGGGCCCTGACGGGTGCCGGGAGCGTGACGGTCCTTATCGCCGGCGGGATGGTCGCGACCGTCCTGGCCTACATGGGCATCCCTAGGGCAAAGGTGGCAGCCATCGTCTTCATCGTGGCCGGCCTGAGCGCGGCCGCACCCCCGGTGAACCTCTGGGCGATGATGACGGCGGCCGGCGTGAACATGCCCTATGTGGGCTTCTTCTGGCCGCTGTTGGTGCCTTGTGTCCTCCTGTCGATGGCAACGACCCTCATCCTGGGCTGGAAGGGCAGCGCGGAGGATGTGGAGCAGGCCCTCCGCGAGCTCCCTCCGGCTCCTGCGGGGTGGTCGTCGTGGAAGGTGGCGCTGCCGTTCGCTGTCTTCCTGTTCCTGGTGTTCGCCGGCCGCCAGTGGCCGCACTCTACGCCGGTCATAGGGCTGCCGCTCATGTTCTTGGCCGCCGCTCTCACGTCCTTCGCGCTCTCGCCGGTCAGGCTGGACGTGTGGCGAATCTCGCGCGAGACGGTCGAGCAGCTCCTGCCGCTCCTGGGTACGCTGACGGCGGCCGGGATTCTCGTCCAGGTGATGACGCTCACCGGAGCCAGGGGCTTGCTCGCGGTCACGGTCGCCACGCTGCCTGTCGCAGTCGTTTTCGCGACGATGTTCGTCGTGCTGCCGGTGTCGGAATCGGTGCTGATGTGGGGCGCCGCACCTGTCATAGGGGTCCCACTCGTTCTGTTGTTCAACACGATAGGGCTCGACCCGATCGTAGCGCTGGCCGGCATGAGCCTGATCTGGCCGCTCGGCGACGCCCTGCCGCCTACCGCAATCATAGGCAGGCTTACTGTGGACGTTGTCGGCTACGATCGGCCGTACGGCGGGTTCCTCCGGGCCTGCCTCGTGCCTGCCGTCGTCATCATCGTCGTCGGGACGCTGATGGTGGTCTACAGCAAGCAGCTTCACTTTCTGACAGGCCTATGATTGTCGTCACGTTGCTCTACTACGGTCTCGTCGCCTTCGTCAGCCTCCTGTTGATCGTCAACCTGCTGCGGTCGCGCGACTGGCAGAAGGACGTGATGTACGTCCTCGTTCTGTTGCCGTTCCTGCTGCGGCTGTTCCGGCTGAAGTAGGTGGAGGGTGATTTGAACCGGCGGGCTCTGATCGCGAAGATCGTCATTGCCAGCCTCGGCTGCTGGCTGCTCGCGGCTTCCGGAGTCAGCTTTCATCGAAGCCGAAACCTGCCGGAGCCGGTGGTCCTCGGACCGGGCGTGACGGCCGTGACCAGGTTGAGCACCTACCTCACCGGGCTGGCCCGTACGGCGAACGACTGCAACCTCTACGTGCTCGATGGCAGGGAGCCGGGCGGCACGGTGCTGATCCTCGGAGGCTCGCACCCGGAGGAGCCGGCCGGCCGGCTGGCAGCGTGGCTTCTGGTGGAGAACGCAGTCGTCGAGAAAGGGCGCCTTATCGTTGCGCTGAGCGCGAACAGGAGCGCCACGACGGTGACTAGGCCGAGCGGCGCCTACCCGCCGGACTACACGATCGAGACAGAGTGGGGTGGGAGGACATTCCGGATGGGCGATCGGTGGAGCAACCCGCTCGACCAGTGGCCCGATCCAGAGGTCTACATCCACTACCCGAGCGGCCAGTATCTGGCCTACATGGACATCCGGAACCTGAATCGGTCCTGGCCGGGGCGGCCGAACGGGACACTGACCGAGAAGACTACTTACGCCTTCATGGAGCTGATAAGGCGCGAGAAGGTCGACATCGCGATCGATCTGCACGAGGCCGAGCTGCAGTACCCCGTCATCAGCACGATCGTCACGCACCAGAAAGGACAGGAGCTCGCGACGTTCGTCTCGATGCTGTTGACCGACAACGAGGGCTTCAAGATCGGCACGGAATTCTCGCCGCTCAACCTGCACGGACTCTCGCACCGGGAGATCGGGGATCACTCCGACGCAATCTCGCTGCTGTTCGAAGCGCCGGAGCCCTTCCTGGACGCCACGCGCGGAATCACGAGCCGCGAGCAGCTCCTGACCGGCAAGGACGAGTTCGTGGTGAAGGCTGGGAAAGCTGGCCTGCTTTTCGAGGAAATCGACGAACGGGGCTGGCCGATCGCTGTACGCGTCGGGCGGCACACATCGTCGATCGCCCAGGTGCTCGAGACCTGGTCCGAGGAAAACCCGGCGCGCGCCGTAGTGGCGCGGAACGTGCCCAGGTATGCAGACGTTGTGAAGGCCGGCGTGGGCAGCTATCTCAGGGATCCCTCGAAGCACGAGCGCGTGGTTTACGAGTAGCTGCCAGCGATCAGCTTCGCTGAAGGCTGAAAGCTGATCGCTGATCGCTGAAGGCTGAAGGCTGAAAGCTGACCGCTGAAAGCTGACCGCTGATCGC
>JBHGBL010000016.1:0-106030 GCA_041947015.1 Vicinamibacterales bacterium | reverse complement strand
CTCGGGCCCGAAGGAGCGAGGAAGTTCTGCCGGCGCAGCGACCGGGCACGGAGAACCAGCGGCCGGTCGCCGATAGCCGACAGGCGGGTGACGGGGCCACGAGATACGAAGGCACGAAGGACGATCCAATCGCCTGAAGCGCCCCGGCGCGGTTGCTTGGATCCCGCACAGGCCGCCAGCCTGCCCGCCGCGATCTCGGAGAGTTCTGAAAGCGTCGAGAGGGCACATTTTCTGCTATGCTCGACGCGGTTCCCCGTCGTCATCTCGGTAATCCTGTTGGCGGACCCTGCCTCGGAGGATTCGGACCGTCCCTGGAATCGGTGGCAGCGCGTTTCTCGGTCGTTCTCTCGAGTACTGGAGGCGCTATGAAGACACCTCGGAGGGCAAATCTTCTCGTGGCGATGTTCCTCGCGCTCGTGCTGCCCGCGGCGGCTGCGGGACAGACCGCGCACGCGGAACTGAGCGGCACCGTCCTGGATGCACAAGGAGCCGTGCTGCCCGGCGCAACGGTCACGGCAAGGCACGTCGAAACCGGCGCTGTCCGCACGGTGGTGACCCTGGAAAACGGCACCTTCAGGATGCCGGCGCTGCCGGTAGGCAACTACACCGTCCAGATCGAGCTGTCAGGCTTCGCCAAGACGACGCTCGAGAACGTCGTCCTGGCGGTCGGCCAGGTGGCTGACCTGCAGTTCAAGCTGCAGCTTGCGAGCGTGTCGGAGTCCGTGACGGTGACCGGCGAGTCGCCGATGGTCGAGACGAAGAAGTCCGACATCAGCGGGCGAATCGACGCGAAACAGATCGAAGCGCTGCCCAGCGTGAACCGTGACTGGCTGATGCTCGTGTCGCTCGTGCCCGGCGCCCGCGGGAACCTGGGCTCGGTCGTCTCAGGCGCGTCCGGGAGCGACATGGCGAAGTACCAGGTGGACGGGGTGGACGTCACGAACCAGTGCTGCGGCGGCACCTACATGAGCTACAGCCAGGAGAACCTGGCGGAGTTCCAGGTGCTGACGAACCGCTTCGACGCGGAGTACGGCCGCGTGGGGGGCACGGTCATCAATGCGGTGACCAAGAGCGGCACGAACCAGTTCCGCGGCAGCTTCTTCGGCTACTTCCGGAACGACGCGCTGGACTCGAGAAACGCCCTGATGGACGAGCTCAAACAGACGAAGCGCGAGTTCAACCAGCGGCAGATGGGCGTGACGTTCGGGGGGCCGGTTGTCCGCGATCGCATGCACTTCTTCGGCACCTTCGAGCAGCACCTGCGCGAACAGGACGTCATCCCGAGCACGCGCATCAGCAAGTTCGACAACAGCTACCCGCAGGAGAACACCCGGAGGCTCTGGACCCTCCGGCTCGACTGGCAGCTTTCGGCCGGCCACCGCCTGTTCCTGAGGACGTCGAAGAACGACTACGACCGCAAGAACATCGACTTCGGCGGCAGCACCCTCTGGTCGGGCGGCGACAACTGGCCGTCGAGGAACAACGACATGTCGGTCGGGGAGACCTGGGTCATCAGCGACAAGGCCGTCCACGAGTTCCGGATCGGCTACATGCGCGACGTGGACAAGATCCGGTCGAACGTCGAGATGCCGCGCTATTCGTTCCCCTCGCTGACGATCGGGTCGCCGACCAACTCGCCGCAGCACTGGGGCGAGTTCAACCTCGAGGTGAAGAACTCGCTCTCGTATTTCATCCCGTCCTGGCATGGCCAGCACGCCATCAAGACGGGCTTCCAGTTCCTTCGGGTCCACTACTACGGCTCGCTGCCCGACAAGGCGCTCGGCAGCTTCTCCTTCGATCGCGACCCGCCGAGCTGGGACTGCATCGACCCTGACGGCCGCCTGCTGTGCACCACGGGCTTCCCTGCACCCACGCGCTACACGACGCAGCTCGGCGACTTCAGCTACGTGGTCAACAACCCGGTGATCGGCGGGTTCTTCCAGGACAACTGGACCGTCGACCAGAAGCTGACGCTGAACCTCGGCGTCCGCTACGACCTGGAGCTGGGCGTGAAGAACCGGGCGCTCCGCAACCCCATCGACCCTCGCGAGCGGCCGCTCGACGCGAACAACGTCGCGCCGCGCCTCGGCTTCGCCTACGACCTGTCCGGAAACGGGCGGACGGTGGTCCGGGGCGGGTGGGGCGTGTACTTCGACAAGGTGATGGGCAACATCAGCGGGAACGAGGTGCGCCTGGCCAACAAGAAGTCCCTGAACATCACGCTCACCAGCCCGAGCCTGAACGACCCGCTGCAGGGCCGGGGCTACGAGGACTTCTACAACCTGCCGACGAGCGGCACGATCATCGCCTACGACTACAAGACGCCGCAGGTTCGCCAGGTGTCCATAGGAGTTGCGCAGCAGCTCGGTCCGGTCTACGCCTTCCAGGTCGATTACGTGCACACGAAGGGCCGGAACGAACCGAGGGCGCGCGACATCAACCTGTTCAAGTCGACCGACATACCGGCCCTGGCAGCCTACAACCTCCCGGTGGTGCTGCCGGCGAACCCGAATCGCTACGGGCGGCCGAACCCGAACTGGGCGGTCATCACGCAGTACGAGACGACGGCGGGGTCGGAGTACGACGGCTTGCAGGTCGGCGTGACAAAGCGCATGAGCCACCGGTTCCAGTTCCAGGGCACCTACACGCTGTCATGGACCTACAACGACCACGAAGGGAACCGGTTCGCAGGCGTCAACAACTCGTTCAACCTGGCGGACGAGTGGTCGTACGCGCTGGCCGACCAGAGACATCGCCTCGTCAGCAACTGCGTGTTCATGCTCCCGTGGGACATCAGGTTGAGCACGATCGTCTTCCTCGGCTCGCCGCGTGCCGCGAATCCGACGAGCAGCTACGACCCGTTCAGGACGGGAACAGGCCGCTGGAAGTTCAGCGCGGACTTCAACGCCGCCGGCGTCTACGTTCCGTCGACCCTGACGGTCGAGGAGATGACTGTCAAGAGGAACTCGCTGCGCTACCCGAAGTGGGATGCCAAGCTCGATCTGGGCCTGGCGAAGACAATCCGCTTCAGCCCGCGCTTCTCGCTCCAGATCGTCGGCGAGCTCTACAACGTGACGAACCGGAGCAACGTCGGCAGCATGGGCACCAACATCACGGCAACCAACTACCTCAAGGCAGGCTGGTCCACCGGCGACAACTACCAGCCGCGACAGGGTCAGCTCGCCTTCCGGCTGCTCTTCTAGGTTCTGGCTTCGAAGGAGGCGCCCCGCATCCGCCGGGCGCCTCCGCCTTCTTCCCCGCTCTCACCGTGCGGCCACCCGGACAACCGACCGGCCGGTCGAGACGGCTTGTGCCGGGCGTGCCCGACGTGATAGAACGCGCCGTCCGCCCCCGCTGTACAGGCTACGAGCTGCCTGTCGCCCGTGGCCGCCAGGACGGACGAGGGCGTGAAGGCGAAGAGGCCACAGACTCAGGCCGCTTGCGCCGCCGTGGCTCCGTTGTCGGCATGCGGAGCAAAGGGGCGGGCCAACACGAAACTCGGTCTCGAATCGAAGGAGCTTATCCCATGCACAGGCGTTCGAAGGGCTCGACCCTGGCGCTGTCGGTTGTCGCCTTCGTCGCCATCCAATGGTCCGTGGCGGCGCAGGCGCCAAAGCCGGCATCCAAGCGCCCGATTTCCTACGACGTCATGGACTCGTGGCGATCGATTGGCGGCACCAGGCTCTCCAACGACGGGCAGTGGCTGGCATACGCGCTCACGTCACAGGGCGAGGACGGCGAGCTCGTCGTTCACAACCTGACTACGGGCAAGGAGTTCCGCCACCCGCGCGGGACATCGCCCGTCTTCAGCGAGGACGCGAAGTTCTGCGTCTTCACCATCGCGCAGTCCAAGGCCGAGGAAGAGAAAGAGCGGCAGCAGACCGAGCGCCAGGGGCAGAGCGCCGAGGGCCGCGGCTCGGGCGGGCAGGCCGAGGGCCGCGGGAGCCAGGCCGAGCGGAACCGCCCGAGGACCGGGCTGGGGATCATGACGCTGGCCGACGGCAAGGTGACGACCGTCGAGCAGGTAGGCAGCTTCCTCCTGCCGGAGGAATCGTCCGGATGGCTGGCCTACTACAAGGGCACCGGCGGCGCTGGCGGCGGTGGTGGCCGTGGCGGCGCCGGTGCGCGCGGCCGCGGGACCGGGCCGGCGCCGGCCGCACCACCGGCAGCGGCGGGACGCCAGACGGCCGCAGCGGGCGCGCAGGAAAAGGGGAAGCCCCGCGAGAAGCGCAAGGACCCCGGCTCGGATCTCATTCTGAGGAACCTCGCGACCGGCCAGGAGTCGACCATCCCCGAGGTCACCGAGTATCTCTTCGACAAGAAGGGCGCATGGCTCGCCTACGCGACCTCTTCCGCCGATGCCGCCAAGGACGGCGCCTTCGCACGGCAGATGAGCGACGGGTCGGTCAAGACGCTCTTGTCGGGCCGCGGGCACTACAAGAGCCTGACGTTCGACGAAGCCGGCGCTCAGATCGCGTTCCTGAGCGATCAGGCCGAGTACGAAAAGCCGGTCTCGCCCTATCGCCTCTACCTCTGGAAACCCGGGGACCCGGCCGCGCGTGAAGTCGTCGCCGCATCCACGCCTGGGATGCCGAGCGGGATGGTCGTCGCCGACGCCGCGCCGCGCTTCTCACGCGACGGGACGATGCTCTACCTCTCGACCGCTCCGCCACCAGAGCCGCCTCCAGACCCCGACGAGCGCCGTCCCGCGCCGGTCCCGGTGGACCTGTGGTCGTGGAAGGACCCGATCATCCAGCCGATGCAGCGCGTGCGCGCCGAGCAGGAGCGAAACCGCAGCTACCGCGCGGTCCTGCACCTCGCGGAAAACCGCTTCGTGCAGCTGGCGACGCCCGATCTCCCCAACGTCAACCCGGGCGACGACCCTGCACGATCGATAGGCCTTTCCGACCTTCCCTACCGGATGGAGGCGTCCTGGGACCAGACCTACAACGACGTCTACCTCGTGGACCTCAAGACCGGCAAGCCGCAGAAGGTGCTCGAGCACTGGGGCAGCGCGGGGACGACGCTCTCGCCGGGCGGCAAGTACCTTCTCTACTTCGACGAGCGGAACGGGCACTGGTACAGCTACAAGGTCGCCGACGGTACGCGCGTCAACCTTACCGAGAAGCTGCCCGTGAGATTCCAGCAAGAGAACGACACGCCGGACCTTCCGGGGCCATACGGCGCCGGCGGCTGGACCGAAGGCGATCAGGCCGTACTGCTGTACGACGAGTTCGACATCTGGGAGGTGAAGCCGGACGGCTCGGGCGCGCGGATGATCACGAACGGCGCCGGGCGGAAACAGCAGGTTGCCTTCCGCTATCGCTCGCTCGACCCCGAGGAGCGTTTCGTCCCGACGACGAAGCCGCTGCTGCTGTCGGCGACCGACAACAGGACGAGGGCGACGGGCTTCTACCGCGTGAACTTCACTGGGGCGGCGGCGCCCGAGAAGATCGTCATGCTCGACAAGGCGTTCGGCGCGCTGACCAGGGCGAAGAACGCCGACACGGTCGTCTTCACGCTCTCCCGCTTCGAGGAATTCCCGGACCTCTGGGTCGCGACGGACACCACCTTCAAGAACATGAAGAAGATCTCGAACGCCAACCCCCAGCAATCCGAGTTCATCTGGGGCAAGTCCGAGATCATCGACTACGTGAACGCCGACGGCAAGACGCTGCGCGCGATCCTGACCAAGCCGGAGAACTTCGACCCCTCGAAGAAGTACCCGCTGATGGTCTACATCTACGAGGAGCTGTCGCAGGGGCTGCACAGCTACTCGGCGCCGAACGTCGGGACGAGCATCAACGTCACCCGCTACGTCAGCAACGGCTACGTCCTCCTCCGCCCCGACATCGTCTACGAGACGGGCTACCCGGGCGAGAGCGCGGAGAAGTGCGTCATCCCGGCAGTCAACACCGTGGTAGCCATGGGCTTCATCGATCCGAAGCGGATCGGAATCCAGGGACACTCGTGGGGCGGCTATCAGATAACGCACCTGATCACGCGAACGAACATCTTCGCGGCGGTCGAGGCAGGGGCTTCGGTATCCAACATGATCAGCGCCTACGGCGGCATCCGATGGGGCACGGGCATGGTTCGGCAGTTCCAGTACGAGAAGACGCAGAGCCGCATCGGTGCGCCGCCGTGGGATGCGCCGCTCCAGTTCATAGAGAACTCGCCGATTTTCTGGGTCGAGAAGATCAGGACGCCGTACCTCACGATTCACAACGACGAGGACGACGCGGTGCCGTGGTACCAGGGAATCGAGTTCAACATGGCCATGAGGCGCCTGGGGAAGGAGGCCTACATGTTCGTGTACAACGGGGAGCGCCACGGCCTCCGGAACCGCGACAACATGAAGCACTGGACCGTGCACATGGACGAGTTCTTCGACCACTACCTGCTCGGCAAGCCGCGGCCGGAGTGGATGGACAAGGGGGTCTCGTTCCTCGATCGCGGCAAGCGCGACGTGTCGGCGCTCTTCAAGAAGAAGAGCACGTAGCGTTCCCGGGGCCAGATCCGAGACTCGTGCGTTCGCACGCTGTCGAGGGCCTGGCCCCCTCGTATGCCCCATCGTGTGCCCTCGACCTTGGTGTAGAATTCCGACGTTCTGGCCCCTTCCACGCGAGACGCCTGCTGCCTGCCTGGCTGTCCGCTGGCGCGTCAATCCATCAGGCCGTCGATTCAGCAGCCCTTGCAGGGGGTTCGTAAGTGCTTGCGCTGGTGCTGTTTCTCCAACTCCACGCTGCTTCCGCCGCTCCGGCTCCCCTGATGCTCGCCGCCGTTGTGCAGGAAGAGGCTCCGGCACTGCATGCCGCGCTCTCCGGGCTCGTTCAGCAGGGAGAGCGACCGGGCGGAGAGGTAGTGAGCGGCAAGGGCGGGCCGACCGTCACCATCCCGCGCATCGAGGCGGAAATAAGGGTGGACGGACGGCTGGACGAGCCGGCCTGGTCGCAGGCTGCCCGCCTCGGCGGCTTCTGGCAGCAGCAGCCGGTGGACGGCCGCCCTGCCGAGGAGCAGACAGAGGTCCGCGTGTGGTACTCGCCCGAGGCGATCCACTTCGGCATCATCGCGAGCGACAGCCGGCCCGAAACGATAAGGGCCACGGTCGCGGATAGGGACAACCTCGACCAGGACGACACCGTCACGATCTTCCTCGACACCTTCAACGACCGGCGACGGGCGTTTTTCTTCACGGTCAACCCGCTCGGCGTGCAGCAGGACGGGGTACAGACGGAAGGCGCCGGCAGCGCCGGTCACTTCGCGGGGATGGGCGGCGGCTTCGGCCAGGGTGACCGCAACCCCGACTACCGTTTCGACTCGAAGGGCACGATCACCGACTCCGGCTACGTTGTCGAGGTCCGCATACCGTTCAAGAGCCTGCGGTATTCGGGCAACGGGCCGCAGAAGTGGGGCATCAACATCCAGCGCAAGGTGCAGCGGACCGGCTACCAGGACACGTGGACGGACGTCCGGAGGGCCAGTTCGAGCTTCCTCGGGCAGTCGGGAGCCATCGACGGACTGCACGACATGAAGCGCGGCGTGGTGACGGAGGTTCAACCGTTCGTCGCGGCGGCTGCCAACGGCGCTGTCGATTCGGAGGCCCGGTTCGTGCGGGCGAAACCGGACTACACGCCCGGGGTGAACCTCCGCCTCGGTTTCACGAACGCCTCGCTCGACGCCACCGTGAACCCGGACTTCAGCCAGGTCGAGTCGGACGCGGGCCAAGTGACGGCGAACGAGCGCTTCGCGCTCTTCTACGCAGAGAAGCGGCCGTTCTTCCTCGAGGGCAACGAGCTCTTCTCGACGCCGAACCAGCTGGTCTACACGAGGACGATCGCGCAGCCGATCGTGGGCGGCAAGTTCACGGGAAAGGTGGGTCAGACCACCTTCGCGTACCTGCTCGCGCGCGACCAGGTCGAAGGAGGCGAGGACGCGACGGTCAACATCGCCAGAATCCGGCGCGACGTCGGCGCCAACTCGCTCGCCGGTGTGACATTCACCGATCGCACGTCGGCGGCGGGCTTCAACAGGGTCGTTGCCGCCGATACGAAGCTCACCTTCGCGAAGATGTACTACGTGCAGGGCCAGGTGGGAGGCTCGTGGACGCAGGAGAACGGCGGCGCGACGAGGGCGGCGCCGATATGGGATGTGCTGCTCGACTGCACGGGGCGCGGCTGGGGATGCCGCTACGAGCTCAAGGGCGTCGGGACGGACTTCGAGACCCAAAGCGGTTTCGTCAACAGGAACGATGTCGTGAACCTGTCGGCGATGAACCGGTTCACGTGGTACGGCGAGCGAGGCGCCTCCGTCGAGGACTTCTCGGTCAACTTCCACCTGAACCGATACTGGAACTACGCAGGCTTCGGAAGCGAGGGGGCAATCGAGGGCCGCGAGAACGTGCGGGCCAGCGCCCAGATGCGCGGCGGCTGGGAGATCCAGGGCACCTTCGGCCGCGAGTTCGTCGAGTTCGACCCGCGGATGTACGCGGGTTACCAGGTCCTGCTGGAGGATGGTGCAACCGTCGCCTACGACCCTCCGGAGCGCTTCTCAGGCTTCTCGCCATCGATCGAGGTCAGAACACCGGTCTTCCAGCGCTTCAACGCCTCGGTCGACTTTTCGAGCGGCGCGGTCGCCATCTTCCCCGAAGCGTCCGAGGGCCAAGAGCGCCGGATTTCGACCAGCCTGCGGCTGCGGCCGACCGAGTCGATCCGAGCGGAAGGACAACTGACCTACAGCCTGATCCGAAGGGACCGGGACGGAAGCGAGTTCGCGCGCACGATCATCCCCAGAGTGAAGGTGGAGTACCAGCCGACGCGCGCGTTCTTCGTGCGCCTGGTGACCGAGTACCGGGCCGAGCGCCAGGCCGAGCTGAGAGACGCGCGGTTCGGGCTGCCGCTCCTCGAGGGGGACTCGCCGTTCTTCGCGGAGGCGAAGAACGGGCTGCGAGTCGACGCGCTCTTCTCCTACGAGCCGACGCCCGGCACGGTGGCTTTCTTCGGCTACGGCAGCTCGATGGCGACCGACAGCAACTTCAGTTTGCGGGGCCTGCGCCGGACGAACGACGGCTTCTTCCTGAAGCTGGCGTATCAGCTGCGGCGGTGAGGGGGTTGCGGCAAGAACCCGCGCGCGCCGCTGATCGACGAGGACACCAATGCAGTATCGCTCGTTCCCGAAGATTCCCGGGTTGCCCATCTCTACAATCGGCTTCGGCTGCATGCGGCTTCCTACGATCGGCCGCGAGCTCGCCGCGGTGGACGAAGAGGCAGCCACCCGCCTCCTGCACGCCGCCATCGATGCAGGCGTGAACTACATCGACACGGCCTACGTCTACCATGGCGGGAACAGCGAACGGGTTGTCGGGCGAGCGCTTGCGGGCCAGCGCAGGCAAGGGGTGCAGCTGGCCACCAAGCTGCCCATGTGGCTGGTGAAAGCCGAACGTGACTGGGAAGCGCTGCTCGACGAGCAGCTCGGCCGGCTTTGCACGAATCGAATCGATTTCTACCTGCTGCACGGCCTCGACGCGGGACGCTGGGAGACAATTCTCCGGCTCGGCGGCCTCCGGGCGATGGAGCGCGCGAAGGCCGACGGCCGCATCGGCCACATCGGCTTCTCCTTCCACGATTCGCTGGACGTCTTCAAGCGGATCGTGGACGGCTACGACTGGGAGTTCTGCCAGATCCAGCTCAACTTCCTGGACCAGGAGTACCAGGCCGGCCTCGAGGGGCTGCGCCACGCATCGGCCAGGCAGGTCGGCGTCGTGGTCATGGAGCCTCTTCGAGGAGGGGCGCTGGCGAAGGCGCCGGCCGAGGTCGCTGACATCTGGGCGCGGTCGCCCAACGGCTGGTCGCCTGCCGAGTGGGCGTTGAGGTGGGTGCTCGCGCAGGAGGGCGTCGTGACCGCGCTCTCGGGGATGAACCGGGCCGCGCACCTGGCGGAGAACATCCGCATCGCGGAAACGGCGTCGCCGCTGAGCGCCGAGGACCTTTCGCTCGTGGACGAGGTCCGGCGCTTCTACCAGGCACGCATGGTCGTGCCGTGCACCACGTGCGGCTACTGCCAGCCGTGCCCGGCCGGGGTGGACATCCCGAACGTCCTGTCGCTCTACAACACGGCAGCCATGTTCAACTCGACGGTGCAGCCGGCCATGGTCTACCGCCTGTGGGTACTGGCTGCGCAAGCCGGCGCCGACCAGTGCACCGAGTGCCACGACTGCGAGCCGAGGTGCCCGCAGCACATCGAGATAGCCGAGCGGTTGGCCGAGGCGCACCGCTGCCTGACGTCGTGAGTCAGCAGGGGCCGCACGCGGCGTCGCGCGCACGGCCCATCGCTCCTTGTCGCGCCTGGAACGTCCGCCGGAAGAGCCGACCTACTGGGGCAGTGAGCTCACCCGGAACCGGCTCGTGCGCTTCGCCCGCCAGTCACACCTCCCTTATCCAAACAATCGAGGTCGGCGGCGGGGGCGGCGGACGCGTTCCCCGGCCTTCCGGCGGCGCGGCCGGCATCTCCGGCTTAGGCGCGGGCGGCGGGTTGCGGTTGTACCGGGCGTAATTCGGAATCGCCATGAGCGGCGAGCCGTCCGCGAACGTTCCCTCGATCACGACCACGCCCTGGAGCAGGTCGGGACGCCACTCGGCCGCAAGCGGCGAGCCGGGCGCGAGCGCCTTCGAGATGTCCTGGTCCACCTGCTCGATGTTGTAGACGAGCGGGCCGTAGCGGAGCGCCACCTTGCCCCGCGTGGCTTCGATCTTGTCGATTCCCTTCACGCGCTGCGGTTTCATCGGCAGCACGAGCTCGATCGTGTCGCCGGCCTTCCAAGCCCGGTCTATGACGGCGTAGCCCTTGTCCACCTTCGGCTTCAGCGTCGACCCGTTCACCGCGATCGAATCGATGCCGTTCGCCTCCGGTGTGCTCGAATAGAGTTCGCTCACGCTCCGGTCCGGCACGCGGATCCGGATGGCGAACGATTTCGGCACCTTCGGGTTCACGGTGATCTTCACGCGGCCGTCCCACGGGTAGTTCGTCGCCTGGATCATCTCCACGTCGGTGCCGGAGACGTTCTCCACGGTGATGGTGCTGCCCACGAACAGGTTGACGACGATGCCGTCGGGGCTCCGCGCGTATGTCCAGGTGGGAAGCATCAACAGCGTGCGCGGGATGTTGCCTACGCAGCACGGGCAGTTGTGCCAGGGCGTTCGCGGCGCGTTCGCGTCGAGCGGGTTGGGATAGTAGAAGTTCTTCCCCTCGAGATCGATCGAGCCGAGGAGCGCATTGAAGAGGGTCTCCTCGTAGAGATCCGCGTAGCGCGCGTCGTGGTAGGCGAGGTTCAGCTTCCACTGGAAGAAGATCTCGCCGCAGCTGGAGCACGACTCGCAGTAGGCGTTGTTCCGGAGCGAGTACTCGGGGCCGAACCCCTCGGAGGTCTCTCCGCTCCCCACGCCGCCGGTGACGTAGTACTTCTTGTTGACGATGCTGTCCCAGAGGGACTTGACGGCGCTCTGGTAGTCGATGTCGTGCGTTTCGACAGCCACGTCGGCCATGCCGGAGTAGCTGTACACCGCGCGGACAGCGTGCCCCACGGCCTCGTACTGCTGCACGACAGGAAGATGGCTCTGGTCGTACTCGGTGCCGTTGCGGCGGCAGTCGAGCAGGAACTTGGCGAGCGCGATGTACCTGTTTCCCTTCCCGCCGCCTTCGACCTCGTTGACGAAGCGGCCGAACCGGACGAGCGCCTGCTCCATCTCCTGGTGGCCGTCGAACCACTCCTTCTTCGGGGCCGGCCCGATGTTGTCCGCCCAGCAGTCGGCGAGCTTCTTCGCGGCGTTGTAGAGCCGGGCGTCCTTACGTTCGGTCATCAGGTAGTGGTTGATGGCCGATTCCAGGAAGTACCCGGCGACGTATCCCTCGTGGTTGCCGCGGCCCTGGGGCGACCATCGCTCTGGCCACTTCGCAGGATCGCGCAGCGTGAAGGCCGTTTGCAGGTACCCGTCCGGCTCCTGCGCCGCGAGGATCTTCGGGATCCAGTCGTCGAGAGTGGCGCGCATCTTCTCCTGCGCCCTGATCATGTCCGGGTCCCCCTTGGGGTCGATCATCAGGGCTATGCTCATCGCCTCGACGGTCTGGTGCACCCACGCGTTCGAGAACACGTATCCCTTGTGGGCGCCGTGCGGCTCGCCCCTGAGGGCCTTGGCCGCTTCGATGAAGTTGTCGATGCCGCCGGCTCCTTGTTTCAGGTCCGTGCGGTTGATCTGGTCGATGCAGTGCGGGATCCAGCTGGTGATGAGCGCCTTCACCCGGTGGTTCCAGAGCGGGCTGTCGACGGAGTAGCGCTTCGTGTGCACGACGCCGAGCTGAACCGGCGGCGGCGGAAGCTCGACCGTCGCCTTCAGCGTCGAAACCACCTTCGTCTGCCCGTTGTCGGCGGTCAGTTTGAGCACGTAGGAGCCGGGCGCGGAGAATGTAGCGGTCGTTATCGCGGACGAAGGGTCGGCGAACGTCACGGTTCCCGGGCCGGACTCCTTGCTCCAACTTACCTTCGGTGGAGGACCCGGAGGCGGTGGCGGCGGCGCGGCTGCCTGATCGGCCGGGCGCCGCCTGCCGCGGCGCGGAGGCTCGCCGTAGCCCGCCCAGCCGTTCAGGTACGTCCTGCCCTTGGCCATGACGATCCGGTCGACGCCGGCTGCTGCCGTGAGCGGCAACCGATCCTGCGCGGCCGCGGTGGACAGCGCCTCCTGGAGAAACGGCGGAATGGCAACGGAAGCTATCGCCGCCTTGCCGGCTGCTTCCATCAGTTCCCGCCGGCTGATCTTGTCGTTCTTCTTCATCGTGACCTCCCCGGGCCGCAGCTGGTCCTGCCGGTGCTCATCCCGGACTGCGGGATTCTAACCCGGCACAGGTCCGGATGCGCATCCCGGCACAGAGGCGGCGCCACCGCCGGTTCCGGTGATACAACCGCAGGCTTTCGAGCCAGCTGCGGGACCTCGAGGTCTTGAAGGATTTCACAGCGGGGCCGAGCGCGTCGCGTCTCCGCCTGTGATATAAACCGGCTCTCGGCCGGACGGCCGCGCCCGCCCACCGCGTGTCGATGAGCATCAGGAGAGGCAAACAATGCGCCGCTACCTCACGTTCGGTCCCGTGGCTCTCGTCGTGGCCCTCGTCGCAGGCCTGCACCAGGGCTGCAGCGCCCCATCGCCCTCGAGCGATGGGCCATCGGCTGCCGCAGCCCCGATGATGGAGAAGGTGGACCTGGCGCTCCTTGCCGGATACCGCTATCGCCTGGTCGGGCCCTCGCGCGGCGGGCGCGTCACGACCGTTACCGGCGTCCCCTCGCAGCCGCACACGTTCTACATGGGCGCGGCAAGCGGCGGCTTGTTCCGGACGACCGACGGCGGCCAGACGTGGACGCCTGTAACCGACGGCCAGGTGCCGCTCGGATCCACGGGCTGCGTGGCGGTGGCCGACTCGAACCCGGACATCATCTACCTCGGCACGGGCTCCGATGGCGCCCGAAGCAACGTCTCCACCGGCCGCGGCGTCTACAAGACGACCGACGGCGGCAAGACCTGGACCTTCGCCGGGCTCTACGACGCCGGCCAGATCGGCGCGCTCCGCATCCACCCGACGAACCCGGACATCGTGTGGGTGGCGGCGACCGGCGACCTCTTCAAGGCGAACCCCGAGCGCGGCATCTTCAAGACGACCGACGGCGGCAAGACCTGGAAGAAGACTCTCTTCATCTCGGATACGGTCGGCGCGAGCGACGTCGAGCTCATGCCGGGCAACCCCAACGTCGTCTACGCGTGGATGGCGCGCCTCGAGAGGAAGCCTTGGACGATCATCAGCGGCGGGACCGAGGGCGGCTTCTACAAGAGCACGGACGGCGGCGAGACGTTCACGAAGATAACCGAGGGGCTGCCAGGCGAGCTCATCGGGAAGGGCAACCTGGCCGTTACGGCCGCGAAGCGCGATCGCATCTACGCGCTCGTCGAGGCGAAGCCGGGCGGCGGCCTCTACAGGTCCGACAACGCCGGCCAGACCTGGGCGCTCGTGAACGACACGCCCGGGCTCGTGCAGCGGCCGTTCTACTACACGACCATAGGGGCCGACCCCACGAACGCGGACATCGTCTACGCGGGCGCCGAGACCTTCTACAAGTCCACCGACGGAGGAAAGACCCTCACCCCTGTTCGCACGCCGCACGTGGACAACCACGACATCTGGATCAACCCGAAGGACGGCAAGATCATGGTGCAGTCGAACGACGGCGGGGCGAACGTCTCGTTCGACGGCGGGGCGACCTGGACCACTCAGATGAACCAGCCGACGGCCGAGCTCTACGGCGTATGGATGGACGACGAGTTCCCGTACAACCTGTACGCGGCGCAGCAGGACAACACGACGCTCATCATCTCGAGCCAGGCCGACCCGTACGACGAGACCGACTGGCGAACCGGCCCCGGGTGCGAGACCGGGCCGATCATGCCGCACCCGTCGAACCCGCAGATCGTCTACGGGTCGTGCAAGGGGCAGTTCGGCGTGATGAACCTGAAGGTCGGCCAGCAGAAGAACTACTGGATCGGCGCGCAGTCTCTCTACGGAAACCCGGCGAGCGACCTGATCTTGCGCTTCCAGCGCGTCTCGCCGATGGCGGTGTCTCCACACGATCCCGAAGTCCTCTACTACGGGTCGCAGTACGTTCACCGCACGCGCGACAAGGGCGTGACGTGGGAGACGATCTCGCCGGACCTCACCGCGAAGCCGGAAGGCACTCAGGGCGTGAGCGGCGAGCCGATCACCCGCGACGTGACGGGCGAAGAGTTCTACAGCACGCTCTATGCGATCACCGAATCGCCCCTAGAGCGGGGTGTCATCTGGGTCGGCTCGAACGACGGCCCGTTCCACGTCACCCGCGACAACGGCAGGACATGGACGAACATCACGCCGAAGGACCTGCCGCCCGGCGGCCGCGTGCAGTGGATCGACGCCTCGCCGCACAGGAAGGGGTCGGCCTACTACGCGACGTACCGGTACCTGCTCGGAGACTACCAGCCCTACATCTATCGGACGGACGACTACGGCGCCACGTGGACGCGGCTCACCGACGGCAGAAACGGCATACCGGCGGACTGGCCGACGAGGGTGGTGCGCGAGGACCCTGGCCGCGAGGGTCTCCTCTTCGCCGGCACCGAGTTCGGCATCTTCATCTCCTTCGACAACGGCGGCCACTGGCAGCCGTTCCAGCTGAACCTGCCGAACGTTCCCATCACCGACATCAAGATCCACCACGACGACCTGGTCGTCGCGACGCAGGGCCGGGCGTTCTGGATGCTCGACAACATCACCGCGCTACGCCAGATCACGCCCGACACGACGGCTGCGGTCCGGATCTTCAAGCCTCGGGACGGCTATCGCACCCAGGTTGCGCCGGCCATCCTCGGGCCCCAGATCGAGTACTACCTTCCGGCTGCGATGCCGGTGAAGATCGAGATCCTCGACGCTCAGGGCGCAGTCGTGAACACCTACGACAGCGAACGGGCGGCGCCGTCTGGTGGCGGGAGCCGCGGCGGCGCCGCGCAAAGCGACCCGGAAGCCCCGCCGCCCGGAAGGGGACGCGGCGGAGCAGCACCGAGGGTGACCAGGCAGGCCGGCATCAACAGGTTCGCCTGGGACGTCCGGGACCAGAACGGTCTGACGGTGCCGCCGGGAACGTACCAGGCTCGACTCGAGGCCGGCGGGGTGACGCTCACGCAGGCGTTCAACGTGCTCATCGACCCGCGAATCGCCGAGGACGGCGTCACGGTCGCGGACCTTCAGGAGCAGTACAACCACAACGTGAAGGTCCGCGAGCTGGTGACGGCGGTGAGCGAGCTCGTCAGGAGCGTTCGCGCCGCGCAGGAGAAGGTGAAAGGCACGCCGGACTCGGAACAGGCGAGGCGCCTGAACGAGATCGCCTCGAAGCTGCTCACAGAGCCGGTCCGCTACGGCAAGCCGGGCCTCCAGGCACACATCACCTACCTGGCCGGCATGACGTCGCGCGTGGATCAAAAGATCGGCCGCGACGCCGTCGAGCGCTACGGTGTCCTGGCCAAAGAGCTGGAGGCGGTGAAGGCGGAGTTCGCAAAGCTGATGGGAACTTGAAGCAGCGGTCCAGAAGGAGCATGACGGAAGGAACGACTCGAGATGTGGCCGCGGCCGTGCGCGAACTCCTTCGGAGGCTCGCGCCCGGCGCTTGTGAGGGCCGCCAGATCGGCGACGATACGCCGCTCGACGGGCGCGGCGCCGGGCTCGACTCGGTCGCGCGCGTCGAACTCCTGCTCGAGTGCGAGCAGGAGTTCGGCGTGCGGCTGGCCCAGTCGCTGCTCGACGAAGGCTGCCTGACCATCCGGCGCATCGCGGAGCACGTGCAGCGGGCGCAGGCAGGCGGCGCGACAGCACCCTGATGCCGTCGGTCAACCCGCTGGTCGCAGACGACAAGGACGCCTGGTTCGAGGCCGACTCGCCGGCCTGGCGGGCGGCCTGCGGGAGCTTCGACCGGGCCGTCGGCGGCCTTTCACGCCTCGGCTTCCGGCGAACCGTCCGGACCCTGGGCCTCATTGGCCGGCTAGCGTGCCGCGCCGGGCTTCAGGGTCCGTCCGCTCGCGAAGTCCTCCGGCTCTTCCCATTCCTCTCCGAGGCGGCCGCCTCGGCAACGGCCCGCTGCATAGGCGCCCTTCGCCTGCAGAACCGCGCCTCATCCGCACTCGCCGTGGGCGGCAGGCTGCACCGCCTGTCGGCCGCGCTCGGAGCGGTGTCGGGAGGCCAGTTCCTCGAGGCGGCCACGAAGTCGCGCCGCCCGTCTCTCTTCGTCGAGTGGCACATCGGGGCGGCCTTCGGCCTCTCGGCCGTCCTGCACCGCGATCGACTGGACGCGCTCGTCCTTCGCAACCTGCCCGTGCAGAGCGGGAACGATCGAACCAGGGCGCTTGCGACCGCTGTGGACTGCCTGCGCGCGGGCCGACCGGTCGTGGTGCTGCTCGATGCCCCTGGCGGCACGGCAACGCGCCCCGTGGATTGTCTCGGGCGGAGGATTGTCTTCAGGCGAGGCCCCTTCATGCTGGCCCGGGTGACCGGCGCGCAAATGCACCCGGTCGTCTCGCGCTGGAGGCATGACGGGCGCCTGGACGTGGCCATCCATGAGGCGCTCGCGCGGCCGCCTTCGCTCGACAGAGACTCGTTCGAGGCGTCTCTCGCGGAAACAGCCGCGCGCTGGCTGCAGCGCTACCTCCTCGCCAACCCTGATCAGATCTGGCTGTTCACGCTGCGCAACTTCCTGGCTGCACCGCTTGCGGCCGAGCGCCCACCTCTCACCCCTCCGATTCCAGCAGTCTCCTGAGTTCGTCGTATCGGGTCTTGCCGCTCGCTGTGCGGGGAATCGTTCCTGCCGGGACGATACGGACGCAGGTCGGAGCGCAGCCGATCGCATCGGTGACGCGAGCGGCAATCTCGGACCTGATTCCCGCCGCTCCTCCGGGGCAGCCGTTCTCCACCTCCGCCACCACCACCAGATCCTCGGTCTCCGTGACCGAGCTCCGCCTCAATCCCACGGCAGCCGAAAAGACTACACCCCTCACGCCGTCGGCGGCGTCTTCGACTTCGCGCGGCACGATCACTGCTCCGGCTCGCTTGATCAGCGCTCTCGCCCGTGCCTTGACGTACAGGTTTCCGTCGCCGTCGAGGCAACCGACATCGCCGGTGTGCAGCCACCCTTCCCTCAAGACCGCCGCCGTGGCGTCGGGGTCATCCGCGTAACCCGCGAAGACCGGCTCGCCCCGAACAACGACCTCCCCGTCGCTCAACGGAGGAACGCTGCTGCCGTCCTCGGAGACCACGCGCACCTCCACCCCGCTGAACGGCCTGCCGCAGGACAACGCTCCTCCGGGACCGATTCTCAGCGGCTCGCCGGGGTCCGGGCTGGATACGCCGAGCGTCGCCTCGGCCAGACCGTAGGCTGGCTGAACGACCCGGGGGAGCCCGAACGCCCGCTCGAACTCCTCGATGCTGGCGGCTCGAACCGCCTCGCCTCCGTCCGTGGCGTAACGAAGCGACGCGATGTCCACGCCGCTCCCGCCGACCACGCGCGCGGCCAGCTTGTACGCGGAATCGGGTCCCCCTGTAATCGTGGCGCGAACGTCGCGAATCGTTCTGAGCCAGCTTCCCAGGCTGCTCGACGCGGAAGGCACCAGGTGCGACCTGCAGCCGAAATACAGCGGCCCGAGAACGAACCGGACGAGGCCGAGCGCGTGGTGCAGCGGCACCCAGGATGAGAAGACATCATCGGCCGAGATCCTCAGCCGTTCGATGGCGCCCTCGAAGGATGCCCACAGGTTCCTGTGGAGAATCACCGCTGCCTTGGAATCACCCGTCGTGCCGGAGGTGAACTGAAGGTAGGCAACCGACTCGGGCCCGGAGTCATGGAAACGGACAAGACCGCCGCTCGAACGCAGGTCGGACGAACACACCGTCGTGAGGCTGGAATCGCCCGCCAATCGATCAGCTCCGCAACAGTCCCCGTGGATGAGGAAAGCCGCGCGAATCGATCGCAGCCGCCGACGCACCGTTTCCAGCGGAAGGCCCGGGTTGACGGCAGCAGGAACGGCGCCCAGCGCCTGCACGGCGTAGAAGGCGCGCACGAAATCGAGCCCCGTTGGCAGCAGCAGCGCGCACCTTTCGCCAGCCGAGAGGCCGCGCGAAGCGAGCCCCGATGCGAACGACCGCACCTGCTCGTGAAGCGCCCCGTAGGTCACCGTGTCCGTGCCCGCCGCGTAGGCCAGGGATTCCGGCTCATCCCGCGCGCGCCTGGCCAGCACCTCGATCATCGTGTGTGCAGGAAGCGGCGTCACTCGATCGTGCATCCAGTCTGCCCTCCGCTTTCGGGACACCCCGACAGGACAAAGCTCTCTGGCGCAGCCGCCTCAGCCTACCACGAGCGCGGTTGCGGCCCCCCTCCACCCTCACTCCTTGCTCCCACCCTGCTGCTCCCGGTACCCCAGCCGCCTGAGGTTCCTCCCTCGTGGCAAGGGCTCCCTTGGTGGTGGCCTTGCCGCCTCCCAGGCGGTACCATGGAGCGGTCCGGAGGAAGAGATGACTGACAGGCGCCGCAACCTCGCTTCGGCCCTTGCGCTCTCGCTCAGCGTTGCCGTCCTGCTCGCTTTCCTGGCTGGTCCCGCCAGCCTCGCGGCGGGCGACGGCCAGGATCGCTCCTACATCCGGAACCACTACACGAAGTACGAGCACCTGGTCCCGATGCGCGACGGCGTCAGGCTGTTCACCAGCGTCTACGTGCCGAAGGACAAGTCGAAGACCTACCCGATCATCCTCCGCCGGACGCCCTACAGCGCCGCCCCTTACGGCCTCGACAACTACCTCGAGGCGCCGGATCGCCTTCGTCGCCGCTACTTCGAGGAAGGCTACATCGTCGTTTTCCAGGACGTTCGCGGCCGATTCATGTCCGAGGGCGAATTCATGGACGTGCGCCCGTACATCGCGGACAAGAAAGACCCGAAACAGATCGACGAGACGACCGATACCTACGACACCGTCGAGTGGCTGGTCAAGAACGTGCCTGCCCACAACGGGCGGGTCGGCATCAGCGGCATCTCGTACCCGGGCTTCTACTCGTCGATGGGCGCCATCGACGCGCACCCCGCGGTGAAGGCCGTCTCGCCGCAGGCGCCGGTGTCGAAGTGGATGGGCGGCGACGACTTCTTCCACAACGGCGCTTTCCTCCTCTCGCACGCGTTCGACTTCTACTTCGACTTCGGGAAGCCCAGGCCCAAACCGACGACCGACCCGGGGCAGCGCTTCGACCACGGGACGCCCGACGGGTACCGCTTCTTCCTCGAGATGGGACCGGTGGCCAACGCGAACGCGCGGTACATGAAGGACCAGGTGGCGTTCTGGAACGAGATGACGAGCCACCCCCAGTGGGACGACTTCTGGGCGGCGCGAGACATCCTCCCGCGCCTCCGCGGCATCCGTCCCGCCATGCTGGTCGTCGGCGGCTGGTTCGATACCGAGAATCTCTACGGCGCGCTGCACACTTACGAGGCCATCGAGGAGAACAACCCGGGCACGTGGAACATCCTCGTGATGGGCCCGTGGTCGCACGGCCAGTGGGGCTCGAACGAAGGACGGCGGCTCGGCGAGATCGATTTCGGCTCGGACACGTCGGACTACTACGCCGAGCACGTCGAACTCCCCTTCTTCAACTACTACCTCAAGGGCGAGGGGAAGCCTCCCGCAAGCGAGGCTGTCGTCTTCGAGACAGGCGCGAACGAGTGGCGGCAACTCGACGCCTGGCCGCCGAAGGACGCAAAGCGGCAGGAGATCTTCCTGCAGCCGGATGGAACGCTGACCCTCGGGAAGCCGGGGGCCGCCGCCGGATGCAGGGAGTACGTGAGCGATCCCGCTCGCCCTGTGCCGTACACCGCGGCCGTCGCACACTGGTACGACCCCGCGTTCATGGTCGAGGACCAGCGCTTCGCGGCAAAGCGGCCGGACGTTCTCGTCTACCAGACCGAACCGCTGAAGGATGACTTGCGGGTGGCGGGGCCGATCGATGTCACGCTCTTCGCGTCGACGTCAGGAACCGACTCGGACTTCGTGGTGAAGCTGGTCGACGTGTTTCCGGAGGACGCCAAAGACCCTGAGCCGAAGGCGGCAAAGACGCGCGCAGGCGGCTACCAGATGCTGGTGCGCGGGGACGTACTCCGCGGCAAGTTCCGAAACAGCCTCGCCAAGCCCGAGCCTTTCAAGCCCGGCGTGGTGACCAGGGTGGCCTTCGAGCTCCAGGACGTATTCCACCGCTTCGAGGCGGGCCACCGGGTGATGGTGCAGATCCAGAGCACGTGGTTCCCGATGATCGACAGGAACCCTCAGACGTTCGTGGACATCTTCAAGGCGAAGCCGGAAGACTTCCAGAAAGCGACGCAGCGGGTGTGCAGCGACGGCGAGAACCGCTCGGCGATTGCGGTCGGCATCGTTCCCAACCGCTGACGCGGCTCCTGCCGCTGGGATCGGACGTCGTGCCAGCTGCGAGCGAGGACGCGGGGTCAACCCTCCGGTGCGCACGCCGGCGGTTCCGGCAGCGCGTTGAAGAGGTCGATGAGGCCCTCGATCGCTTCGATCGACTCGCTGTTGCCGCACGGGCATTCGGCGAGCGAAGCGACATCGACGTCAGGGGGATCGTTCAGGCGCCCGCACTGGTTGCACAGAAGGCAACCATCCTTGTACTCGAACCCAGGCATTGTCCGAACCTCTTCGCTTGTCGCAGGCCGAAGATCGTATATCGGGGGGGCCGGTTATCTGTGAGTTATTTTGCTACGGGCCTTACCGTCCAGCTGCGGTACGGATTGCTCCCAGGACGTCGTACTCGGCGACCAGGTCGATGCGCGTCCGGATTCGAAGCCCCGCGGTCCGGCCGAGTGCTCTCCCGGCCCAGAGCTGAACGGTGAGATTCGGGAAAACGCTGCCGGAAAGCTGCAGGTACGCGCGGCGGCCTGCACCGAAACGATCCGAGTTCGCGTGGCCGGTATCCTCGTCGACCTGAGCCAGCCCCGCCCGCACGGCGACCGGGCCCAGACGCTTCTGCCCTCCAAAGTGAAAACCGCCGTCCGAGGGCTTCGACCGCCCGTAGACCTCGAGCGTGATTGCGTCCACCGCCCGCAATCTCGGCGTTCGCGCCTGGATGGAGGCGCGTACGACCTGCGCACCATCTCGACGCTCGAACTCACCGGTCAAGCTGACCGCTTTGCCGAGTCGCCGCAGCGCGAGCGCCTGCGCGTAGTTCCACTCGCCGAGCCGCCGGGAGCGGTGGAAGAAGTTGGGCTGGTCGAAATCGCCGACGTAGCCCGCCGTGACGACGACCTCGTCCAGGCCCAGGCGGTCCCGTCGCCGGACGCTGACGCGCTCGCCCGCAACGTAGCCGTCGCTGTCGTACCCGGTGACGTCGGTCGCGTCGCCGCGGGCGAACTCGAGGCTGCCAGCCTGGATCTCGATGCCCGCGGCCGGCTGCACGGCCATCGAAAGGTGGCGCACCTGGAACGGCCATGCAGCGTCCCCGGTCCCGATGCCGGTGCTGTTCCAGCTCGGGCCGAACCCGCTGCCCGAGGAAGCGCCGATCGCGACGCTGAAACGCTCACGCGCGTCGAGCGTTAGGCGGGCGCGCAGCGACTCCCTGAGCTGAAGCTGGTCGGCCGTCGTGACGCCGCTCGCGTTCTGGAGATGGCGATAGCGCGCAGCCACCGTTGCTGCCTCTACGCGGATCCAGCGAGACCACCCCGACCGTCTCTCTTGGGAAGAAGCCGCGACTGACCCCCTCGGAGGAGCGGATGCGACGCTCGACCCGGCGCCGCCCGAAGGCGGCTGTGCATGCGCAATGCCGGCAAGGGTCAGCATCGCCAGAGCGGCAACCATGGATGATTGGATGTGCATGAAACCACTTGGAGGGGCGGGGCGCCGTATATCGTATGCCGAGCCGCACCGCCAACGCACGCGTAACCGCGCCTGCGAGCGCCTCGCGGACGTCATCCCAGAGCGTCGCAACGGCAGCTAGGCAGCCGTCAGCGTTCAGGTTTCAGGAGTGAACCGCGCGCGGCGACGCCTTCACCCTGGTCCCGCCCTCCCAACGCGATGGCCCTGTCGTAGCCCGTCATCTCCAGGTAACCGACGCCGGAGGCACGCTTCCCGCCCTTCTCGCCCGTCAAGGCGATGGCTCCCTCCCAGTAGTCGGGAACGACGGGGTTTCTGCTCGTCAGCTCCTGGTCGGGCAGGAGCGCGCGGGCCTCGAGCGACACGCCGAGCGACGGGACGATCAGGCGCCACCGGATTGGGTATACCGCGCCCGTGACCGCGCTCTTCCAGGTCTCGCCCACCGGCTCGAGGCTGCAATCCGCCGCCGCCAGATGCGTTGCGCTGCCGTTTCGATCGATGTACGTGCCGGCGGAAAACGGGTCCGCCTTGCCGTCGTTCCGCCGGAGCCTGTACAGCATCATCTCCGTCGAGTCGTCCAGCTGCACACTGAACCAGTCCCACCCGACCTGTTCCTCCGACAGCTGGTGCGTGAAGAACTCATGGTCCATCCAGGCCGTGCCTTCCACCGCGTGGGCGGCACCGTCGACCTCCACGATCCCCGACGCCAGAAGCCGCGTGAGCGAGACGTAGTGCGAGGCGCGGCCGTAGCCCTCTGCCTTCTGGCTCACGCCTTCGTTGCCGTGAATCACGGGCAGCTTCGAAGATGCCAGGTCGAGACGGATCGAGAAACTCCGGGCAACGGCCTCGAGCCGGAGGGAGGCGCTGCTGGAACCGCTGCCCGGTCCCCACTCGACGAACCAGTTGCCGTTCCATGTTCGACGCTCATCCAGAGAGGCGCCGGCGATACCTGGAGGCGGCCCGCGGCGATTGACCCGCTCTTCGTGAAGGAAACGCCGGCCGTCGACGTCGGTCAAGGCCAGGTGCGCGAGGTACACGTGGTCGATTTCCCACGGCGATTTCCGGGCGCGGCCGGCCGAACCCTCGCTCGCGTCATGCAGAGACCTGTCCGTCTCGGACCGCTTCACGCCGTGCCTGAAAAACGTGAGCTCGAACCCGAATCGGCGGCCCTGTGCCGTCCGGAGATTCCCCGTGTAGTACCACCACTCCGTCTGAAACTCCGGGTGATCGAAGTGGTCGCGCGGAAACTCGAAGCGGTAGCCGGGCACGGCCAGCCGGTAACCCGAGGCGGGGGCGCCGCCCCAGGGCTGCTGCTCGGACGCTGTCGTTGGCGGTTCCTCTGCCGGGAACAGCGGCAGGACGCCCGCCGCCAAAGCCAGCGCCAGGCCGAGGCTAATCCTCATGGATGACCTCGGTCGGCTCGAGGCGCGTCGCGATGCGAGCAGGGTAGAGCCCGGCCAGTACCGTCGCGGCGTAAACCAGCGCGATCGCTCCGGCAAGGACTGCAACCGGCCAGTGGAACTGGATGGTCCAGCCGAATGACTGCCGGTTGATCACGAAAACCAGAACGAGCGCCAAGACGAACCCCAGCACGAGGCCGGCGATGCTCGAAACGGCCCCGATGATGCCGGCTTCAGTCAGAATCATGCGGCGCACCTGGACTTTCGATGCGCCCAGGTAACGCATGAGCCCCATCTCCCTGCGCCGGTCGATCACCAGAGCGACCAGCGCGCCCGCAATCCCGATCACGGCAACCAGCACCGCTATGGCTTCGAGCGCGTAGGTGATCGCGAAGGTGCGGTCGAAGACCCGGAGCGCCTCCGTCCTCACGTCGCGGTTGGAGACGACAATCACCTCCCGGTCGGCAAGGGCTGTCCTGACAGCCGCACGCACCTCGTCCAGGCTGGCGCCGGCCGAGAGATACACGCCCAGGCTCGATGGCGCTTCGTCCGGCAAGTACCGCAGCAGCGTCGAACGGTCGACCATCACGAAGCCTGCCTCCGTTGAGTAGTCGTACCAGACGTCTTCGATCCGGAAGGCCGCCCTCGAGCCGCCGAGCGCGAACGTGATCTCATCGCCCGGCCCAACGCCGTGGCGGTTCGCGAACGGCTCGCTGACGATCGCGGTATCGGTGCCGACGAGCCGGGGCATCACCTCGGCCGACGGCCGCCCCGAAAGGAACCTGAATGCGCCGTGCTTCGCCAGGACGCTCATCTCGGCGCCGGCAAAGGTTGCCGTCTGCCCGTGGAACGTCACCTGGTATTCCCGGAAACGATCCACGCCGGCCACGCCGGCGACCCTCTCCACCCGCTCCGGCACGTCTGCGGCCATTGTCGGGTGGTAGTCGGGACCCTCGGGCACGGCGGACTGGATGTACAGGTCCGCCGTCAGCTGTGCCCCGAGCCACACCGTCACCGTCTCGCGGAAGCTCCCCACCATGATCCCGACGGCCACCATCATGGCGATGGCCGTCGAGAGCGCGCCGACCAGCACCGACGACCGCCTGAGCGACGCCGCGAGGCTGCGCGACGCGAGCATCGCCTCGACGCCCGCGAACCGCAGCAGCGACGTGGAAGATCCGAGGGAGACGGCATGGACCAGCGAGGGGATCGCCATGGCGCACGCGCCGATGAGGAGCGCCGTCGCCGCATAGCCGAACAGCGGCCGCCCGTCGATCGCGGGCATGCGCGAGGCAAGCAGCCCCGCACCTGCCAGGCCCGCTGCGACCCACAGGTCGCGCCTCCGCTGAACCCGCACCTCGTACTCGCGCCTGCCCCGCGCCATCGCGTCCACTGGCGCGACTCGCGACGCCTCGCGAGCCGGTCCCCAGGCGGAAAGCGTCGCCATCCCCACGCCGGCAGCAATCGCCAGAAGGATGGCCCACGGCCCCAACTCGATCGGCCCAGGCTCGCTCGTGACGTAGAGCGAATCGACCGTCGAGCCAAGCAGGCCGACGGCGCCGGAAGCCATGACCCGCCCGAGCGGCAATGCCAGCAGCGCGCCGGCCAGGCCGAACGATGCGCCTTCGCCGAGAAACGCCGCGAGAACGAAACCGCGCCTCGCGCCGAGAGCCCGCACAATGCCTATCTCCGCCCGGCGCCTCACAACCGACACCGCGATCGTGTTGTAGATGAGGAAGGCGCCGACAACGAGCGCGACGTAGCTCAAGATGCGCAGGTTCAACCTGAACGCCGAGAGCATGCGGCGGTTGGCCTCGATCCCGCTCCCCCGCGGCCGGACTTCGACCCCTGCCGGCAGCGCACGCCGCAGGCGGTCCAGCCACTGCTCTATCGAGCCGTCGGGCGGCACGGCAACCAGGATCCGGTCGGGTCTTCCACGCCTCCCCAGCAGAACGTCCGCAGCGCCAATGTCCATCACGATGGCGCCGGGATTCGAGGACCCTGGCCTCGCGACACCTTCTCCGCTGGCGATGACCCCGGCGACCACGCAGCGGAAGAGGCTGTCGTTGACGAGGACCTCGACTTCGTCTCCCTTTCGAAGGCCGAGAGACGGGTCCACCCACACGGAATCGGCTGCCCACAGGCGCCCGGTCTCCTCGCCCGATGCATCCGCCCACGCCTCATCGCGCGAGCTCCAGACCTCGGCAAGGAGATCGAGGCCGAAGAGCGGAACGCGGGGCCCGCCGCGCCCGACGATGGCGGTGCCCTCCATCCGGGGCCTGACCGACAGCGCGTAAGGCAGCGACGCGAGGGCGGCCACCGTCTCAGGTGGAACGCCCCCGGCCGCGGCAACCTCGATCTCGGCGTCTCCGACCAGCGTCTCCACCGATGCCCGAAAAGAACCGGCGGCGGCATTGCCCGCGAGCTCGATTGCCAGAACCACCGCAACCCCGAGGGCCACGGCGAGCACGGTCAGCGCCGTCCGAAGCGGCTCCCGCACCAGGGGCCGGACGATGAGGCGATGGAAGAGGAGCAGGCGGGGAGGCATCGGTCAGCGCGGCAGTCGGCTCTCGCCCTCCACGCGGCCGTCGCGGAGGCGGATGACGCGGTCGCTGACATCGGCCGCCTCCCTGCTGTGGGTGGCCATCAGCACCGCGGTGCCCTGCTCGGACGCGATTCGGCGAAGCAGGTGGAGGACTTCGTTGCCGGTCGCGGTGTCGAGGTTGCCGGTGGGCTCGTCTGCGAGGACGAGGCGAGGCGATCTGGCGAGAGCGCGCGCAATCGCCACGCGCTGCATCTGGCCGCCCGACAACTGATGAGGCAGTCTCCCGGCCAGGTCGGCGAGACCGACCCACCCCAGCCGCTCGAGCGCCGCGGCGCGCGGGCTGGCGGCCCCGGCGAGAAGCAGGGGGAGCTCGACATTCTCGATCGCCGTCAACGTGTGGATCAGCTGGAAAGCCTGGAACACGAAGCCGACCTTGTCCCTGCGGACCTCGGTCACCCCTCGGTCGTCGAGCGACGATGTGTCGACGCCATCGAGGAGGACACGGCCCGACGTCGGGAAGTCCATTGCGCCGGCGAGGTTCAAGAGAGTGGACTTGCCGCAGCCGCTCCGGCCCACGAGAGTCACGAACTGGCCGCTTGCGACTTCGAGCGAGACGCAATCGACGGCCCTGACGCGTTGGCCGTCGGTCGTGTAGTCCTTGGTGACCCGGTCGAGGCGCAGCAAGGGTGGCGGGGCCGGCACCCGTCCATTGTAAGCGGCGGGGCACGTCGAGGTGGCCTTTGGCTGTGATAACGTCCATTAGCGGTGAGCCCGTGAACGAGGAGGCTCCGGGCGGCTGTCGAAGGAGTGATGAATGACGCCTGCGCGCACGGCGCAGCCGGACTTCGAGGTGCGGGGCCTGACGAAGGTCTACCACATGGGCGAGGTGGAAGTGCACGCGCTCCGGCGCATCGACCTGACGCTGGATGCGGGGGCGTTCACGGTTCTCCTGGGCCACTCGGGCAGCGGGAAGTCCACGCTGCTCAACATAATCGGCGGGCTGGACAGGGCGACCTCAGGGGTGGTGCTCTACCGAGGCCGCGACATCGCGGCGGCCGAGGACCGGGAACTCACCTTGTTCAGGCGACGCCATGTTGGATTCGTGTTCCAGTTCTACAACCTCATCCCGAGCCTGACGGCCAGGGAGAACGTGGACCTCGTCACTGAAATCTCGGACGACCCGATGGCGTCGTCCGAGGCGCTGGCGCTCGTCGGCCTCGCGGAGAGGATGGATCACTTCCCTGCGCAGATGTCGGGCGGCGAGCAGCAGCGGGTGGCCATAGCGCGCGCGATCGCGAAGCGGCCCGACGTGCTGCTTTGCGACGAACCGACCGGGGCTCTCGACCTCGCCACGGGCGTCGTGGTGCTCGAGGCTCTCGAGCGGGTGAACCGCGAGCTCGGCACGTCGGTGACGGTCATCACGCACAATGCCGGCATCGCCGCGATGGCTGACCGCGTCCTCACCCTCGCCGACGGCCGTATCGTGGGCGATCGGCGGAACCCGACGCGTGTGCGGCCGAGTGAGATCGAATGGTAGAGAGGCCTGGAAGCAGGGCTCGACGCGCATGACAATCGACCCGCAAACCAGCGTCAGGTTGGTGCGATGACGGCGCTGAATCGCAAGCTGGTTCGTGACCTCTGGCAGATGCGGGCGCAGGCGCTCGCGATCGCGATGGTCGTAACCGGCGGCGTCGGGCTCTACGTCACCATGAGGTCCACGCTCGACTCGCTGGACCTCACCCTGAACACCTATTACGCGCGGAACCGCTTCGGCGACGTGTTCGCGTCGGCGAGGCGAGCTCCCCTCTCGCTCGGGCGCGACATCGAATCGATACCGGGCGTCTCGGCCGCGGAGCTCCGGGTCGTGGCGGACGTCACGCTCGACATGCCGTCGCTCGCGGACCCGGTTGTCGGGCATCTGATTTCGGTGCCGGCCGACCGGCGGCCGCGCCTGAACGACATTTTCATCCGCGAGGGCCGCTACCTCGAACCCGGGCGGGTGGACGAGGCGCTCGTGAGCGAGGCGTTCGCTCGCATCCACGGCCTGCGTCCGGGCGGTACCGTGACCGCGCTCATCAACGGCCGCCGCCGGGTGTTGAACGTCGTTGGCATCGCGATGTCGCCCGAGTTCATCTACACGATCCGGACGGGCGAGATCCTTCCCGACGACACACGTTTCGGCGTCCTGTGGATCGAGAGGCGAGCGCTGGCGGCCGCCTTCGACATGGAAGGCGGCTTCAACGACGTCGTGCTGGACATCGAGCCCGGCGCATCGGAAGCGGAGGTGAGCAGGCGGCTCGACGACCTGCTCGAGCCGTACGGCGGCCTCGGGGCCATACCGCGAGCGCTCCAGACTTCGCACTGGTACCTTGCGAACGAGCTCCGGCAGCTCCGGAACATGGGCCAGTTCATTCCAATGGTGTTCCTGGCGGTGGCCGCCTTTCTCGTCAACGTGGTGCTGTCGCGGATCGTCGCGGTCCAGCGTGAACAGATCGCCGCGCTCAAGGCACTCGGCTACGGCAATGGCGCTGTGGCCACCCATTACATCGGGTGGAGCTTCGCGGTCGCGTTCGTAGGGACCATGATGGGAGTCGCGCTGGGCGCCGTGCTCGGCTCCGCGATGACGAGGCTCTACACGGCCTTCTTCCAGTTCCCGCTCCTCCTCTACCGCCTGCTACCGGCGACCATCGTCCAGGCGGCAGCAATAGGCTTCGCGGCGGCGGGACTGGGCGCGGCCGCGGCCGTCCAGCGCGCGGTGTCCCTCCCGCCGGCCGAGGCGATGCGCCCGGAACCGCCCGCCCGCTACAGGCCGAGCGTCGTCGAGCGCGGATGGGTCCGGCGTTTCCTGTCGCAGCCGGCGCGGATGATGTTCAGGAACATAGAACGCCACCCGCTGCGCTCGCTCCTGTCGGCAACTGGTATTGCCCTGGCGTGCTCGCTGCTCGTCGTCGGATCCTTCTCGATGGACTCCATGGACGAGATGATGGACACGCAGTTCAACGTCGCCCAGCGCTACGACGTCTACGTGACGTTCGTCCTGCCCGCCTCATCGAGGGCTTTCTACGAGGTCGGGCGCCTGCCCGGCGTGCTGGCGGTCGAGCCGTCGAGAACCGTGCCGGTGCGCCTGCGGCACGGGCCGCGCTTCCGCTACACGGCCATCACCGCTCTCGTGCGCGACGCAGACCTCAACCGGCCCGTGGACATGAACAAGCGCGTGATCGAGGCGCCGGCCTCCGGCCTGCTGCTCTCGACGACGCTCGCTCGCCAGATAGACGCAAGGCCCGGCGACACGGTGATAGCCGAGGTGCTCGAAGGCCGCCGCCCGGCGCACGAATTGGTCGTGGCCTCCGTCGTGGACGACCTGCTGGGAGCGAGCGCGTACATGGACCGCGGGGTTCTCGCGAGACTGATGCAGGAAGACGGCACGCTCTCCGGCGCCTATCTGATGATAGACCGGAGCGAGTCGGATGCGCTCTATGCGCGGCTCAAGGCCATGCCAGGCGTCGCTGCCGTCGTCCTGAAGGAGGCCGCCTACGAAAGCATCATGAAGACCATGGGAGAGATGATGCTGCAGATGCAGGCCATGAACATCCTCTTCGCCGCCATCATAGCTTTCGGCGTCGTCTACAATACGGCGCGCATCTCGCTCTCGGAGAGGAGCCGCGAGCTGGCCACGCTGCGCGTCATCGGGTTCACGCGCGGCGAGATCTCGTACATCCTTCTCGGCGAGCTGGCGATAGTGACGCTCGCGGCAATCCCGCTCGGCCTCGCTGCCGGGTACTTCTTCGCCCACCTCATGGCGACTGCTTTCAGCACGGATCTGTTCCGGCTGCCGCTCGTCGTCTCGGGAGCTACCTACACGTTCGCGGCAGTGACGATAGCGATCGCCACGGTCATTTCCGCCCTCGTCGTGAGGCGGAAGCTGGACAGGCTCGATCTCGTCGCCGTGCTCAAGACCCGGGAGTGAAGCCGATGACAAGGACAACGAGGAAGCGCCTGGCGGTGTGGGGAACGGTGGGTGTCTTCCTGCTTCTCGCGCTGGTTCTTGCGCTCATGCCGCAGCCCATCCCGGTGGACTTCGGCGAGGCGACGAAGGGGCCGCTGCAGGTGACGCTCGACCACGAGGGCATGACCCGGGTGCGCGACCGCTTCGTGGTCTCGGCGCCGGTGGCGGGCAGGGTCCTTCGCATCGAGCTCGAACCCGGCGACCCGGTGTCGGCGGGCAGGACGGTGCTGGCGCGTTTCCTGCCCGCGGCTCCCGTGCCGCTCGACGAGCGAACGAGGCGCGAGGCGCAGGCGCGCGTGCAGGCAGCGCGGGCCGCGCTCGAAAGAGCCCGGGCCGAGCGGGCGAGGCAGGCGGCAGAGCGCGACCTCGCCGAATCCGAGTGGGAACGCGGGAAGCGCCTGGCCGAGCAGGGCGTCATCGCGGAGCAGGAGCGTGACCGACTCGAAACCGCGTCAAGGGCGGCCGGCAGACTCCTCGAAGCAGCCGACGCGGCAGTCGAAGCCGCCCTTCACGACCTGGAAGCAGCCAACGCCGCCCTGTTGGAGCCGGCGTCGGCGGCGCCGGGCAGCCCGTCGGGCGCGCTGACACTCACTTCGCCCATCGACGGCGTCGTGCTCCGCCGCGTGCGGGAGAGCGAGGCGGTGGTCCAGCCCGGCGAGCCCCTCGTCGAGGTTGGAAACCCGAACGACCTCGAGATAGTCGCGGACTACCTGTCCACCGACGCGGTCCGCATCCGTCCGGGCATGCCCGTCCTCGTAGAGCAATGGGGGGGCGGGAGAACCCTCAGAGCGCGCGTCCGCCGGGTCGAACCCGCCGGCTTCATGAAGATCTCGGCCCTCGGCGTCGAAGAACAGCGCGTGTGGGTCGTGATCGATTTCGAGAACCCTGAAGACGCGAAGGCGCTCGGCGACGCTTACCGTGTGGAAACGCGGGTCGTCGTGTGGGAGCAGCCGGACGTCCTGCAGGTGCCGACGAGCGCCGTCTTCCGCCAGGAGGGGCAGTGGGCGGCCTACGCGGTGGAGAACGGGCGTGCTGTCCTGCGCCGGGTCCGGATCGGCGAGCGCAACAGCACCGCCGTCGCCATCGAGGAAGGCCTCTCGGCCAACGACCGCGTCATTCTCCACCCGCCGGACACGGTGACCGACGGAGTGCAGGTAACCGCCCGCGGGAAGTGAGACGTTCACTTCCTCCTGTACCGGACCTTTCCTCCGACGATCGTCGCCACGACCTCGGTGGAAGGGATCTCATCGTCGGGGATCGTGAGGATGTCCTTGGACAGGACCGTGATGTCGGCAAGCTTGCCGATGGCCAGGGTTCCCCTGACCGCCTCTTCGAAGGCCGCCCATGCCGGGTTGGAAGTGTACGAGCGAAGCGCCTCTTCCCGCGTCATCTTCTGGTCGCCGTAGAAGACCTCGCCGTTCTTCATCCGCCGGGTCACGCTCGAGTAGAACGATGCCAGCGCCGAAACGTCCTCCACCGGCGCATCGGTGCCGTTGATGATCGTAGCCCCCGAGGCCATCAGCTTTCGCCAGACGTAGGCGCCTTCCTCGGCCCTCTTCGGCCCGAGCCGCGCGAGGACGTAGGGGCCGTCCGAGGTGCAGTGGATCCCCTGCATGGACGGGACGACGCCAAGACGGCCGAAGCGCGGAATGTCGGAAGGGTGCAGGTGCTGCGAGTGCTCGATGCGCCAACGCGTGTCCTTCTTGTCCGGGTGCGCCTTGAAGGCTTCTTCGTAGACGTTGAGCGTCTCACGGTTCGCGCGGTCGCCGATCGCGTGCACTGCCAGCTGGTAGTCGTGCTGGAGGGCGAGCCGGGCCGTCTCGGCCAGCGCCTCCATCGACCCGGTGTTGAGACCCGTGCTCGACGGCAGGTCGGAGTAGGGCTCGAGGAGCCAGGCCCCGCGCGGCCCGAGCGCCCCGTCTATGGAGACCTTTATGGCGCGGACCGTCACGTGCTTGTTCCCCGCGCCGATCCAGCGGTACCTGGCGAGGTTGGGCGCGAGCCGTTCGTTCGTCTCGCGGATCATCGCATAGACCCTCACGCCCAGTTTCCCTTCCTCACCCATCTTCCTGTAAATGTCGGCGACCTCGAACGATGTCCCCGCATCGTGGACCGAGGTGATGCCCTTCGAAAGGCACTCCTCGCTCGCCAGCTCCACGAGCCTCCTGGTTTCGGCTTCGATCTCCGCGGCAGTCCGCCCCTCACGCTGTTTCTGATAGGCCGCCCGCACCAGGTTCGATGCGCGCTCGCGGAACACGCCGACCGGGTTTCCGCGCGCATCCCGGAGAATCTCGCCTCCGGGCGGGTTCGGGGTAGCCTTCGTGATCCCCGCAAGCTCCATTGCCTTGGCGTTGGCGAAGGTGGCGTGGCCGCTGGCGTGCGTGAGGATCACCGGGTTGTCCGGCGACACCCGGCTCAGGGAATCGTGCGTCGGGAAACCTTCGACCGAAGGAGAGGGAGGCGCGCTCCACTTCTCCTGGTGCCACCCGCGGCCCAGGATCCACTCGCCGGGCTTCGCTTTCTTCGCCGCCTGCTCGACCAGCGAGACGATCTCGTCCCAGCTCTTCGTGTCCATCAGCCGCAGATTCGTCTGCGCCTCGCCTATTCCTGTGAAGTGGACGTGGCTGTCGGTAAAGCCCGGAATCGCAAGTCGGCCCGCGAGGTCGATGACCTCGGTCTTCTCGCCGATGTGCCGCCGGACGACCTCGTTCGAGCCGACCGCGACGATGGTGTCGCCCGTGACGGCGAGGCCCTGGGCCTCGGGCACGGCGGCGTCCAGCGTGACGACCTTGCCGTTGTGGAGCACGAGATCGGCGGGCTCCACCCTGTCCATGCTGCATCCCGCGAGCAGCGGGACCGCAGACACCAACCCGACGAGCGCAAGGAAAACCGTGACGCGGCGCATGGTGTGCTCCTCGCTTGAACCCGGTTTCAGGGGCGAGCCGCCACATTCTGGCACATCACGGGCGGTTGTCCACCCCTGTTCGCACGGGGCGGGTCGCCCCGCAGCGCAGCCTCAGTGGGCGACGCGGCCCTGGTGGGTCGCGACGCTGCTTCGTTCGGCGGCCAGCCCGTTTCTGGAATGCCGGCACGGCCGCACGGTGAAAGCTGCGAAGGGAGGACCGACGGGGCGTCCTGAGACGCTTTCTGAAGCGCCTCAGGACGTCGGCAGCGCGACTCGGAGAGAAGGCAGGCTCATTTGACAGGCACGGGTTGTGTCCAGGCCATCAGGCCGTTCGAGTCCGAAACCCGTGCGCGCACAAACCCCTCGCCGCCCTCGAACTCGTAGGTTGCCGGGCTGGTCGTCGCCTCGGCGAGCACGCGGCCGCCGCGGCCGATGAACTGGATCGTGTACTTCGTGCCGCCCTGCTGCCTGACGGCCACGCTCAGACGGCCGGACCCTTTGCTGAGGTCGAGGAGTTCGACACCGGTCGAGGCGTAGAAGTCGCCCCTGGACAAGGCGGCCAGGATTTCGTCAGAGGAGAGCCGGGACGAACGCACCATCACCCACCCGCGTCCGGGGCGGGCGGCGCCCGCGGCCCAGGGCCGCTTCAGGTGATGAGTATCGTCGCTTGCAACGGCGAACAGCGTCGCACCGGCAGTGAGGGCAGCGTCCCACATCGCTTCGACGCCAGCGGATCCTCCCCCTCCGACGTTGTTGACCTGCGGGTGGCCATTGAAGATCTCGAGAAGCGATACGCCCTGCACCGCGGCCAGATCGGAAGCATTCAACGCCCAACCGAAGTTCGGGTGGTTGACCTGAGGGACCGCGCCGGCTGCCCGCACGGCTTCGACGTCGGCAAGGAGCACGTCGCGAGCCGTCTTCCCGCCGTGCGGCCCGACTGCCTTCGTCGCGCCCACCGCGTTCACGTGTACGGGGAGCTTGTCGGCCCTGTCGGTCACCTCGTCGCCCGACATCACGAGGAACCGGCCCTCGGCACCGAAGAGCGCGTTCAGCCCCTCTACCGGTGTCACGAAGTTGTGATCCGTCAGGACCACGAAGTGATAGCCCTGCTCGCGGTACCATCGGACGACTTCATCAGGAGCGCTGTCACCGTCGCTGTTCAAGGTGTGGGTATGCGTGTTTCCCTTCCACCAGCGAAGCTCGGCTGCGCCGCCGGCTTGCTGACCCGACATTGTTGCGGCGAAGCACGCCGCCAGGACGACTGCCGCCAGACCGACTCTCTTCACGGCTCCTCCCTTTCTCCGAGCTTCTGGCGGACGCTCCGGATCTTGTCGTCCAGGGATTGCGCGCGGTCGGTCCTCGTACCCACCCTCATCGTCGTGCTCACGCGCGGCGCGCCCATCGCATGCACCACCTCGTGGCAACGCTTCACGGCAGCGAACACAACGTCCCACTCGCCTTCCACGTTCGTCCCGTAGGCGTGCAGCGAGGCCTTCAGCCCGGCCTCGTAGAACACGCGCTGGCACGCGGCGACGTACTCGGAAAGCGAGGTGCCGACACCGATCGGCACGACCGACACATCGACGAGAACGTGCATGGCTTCACCTCGGATTCCCTGCAGGCGCAGATCTTCCGGCCCGGCCGCAGCTTGTGCCGTGCGATACCGCGGCGTGGTCGCTCACCGCTTCCCCCGGCCAGCTTCCGTTCACCACGAGACCATGGCGGCACAGGCAGAGCGACGTTCCCCCGCGTGGCCTCATCCTACCCCCGAGAGCGCCGCGCGGCCGGGCTGACCGGAAACGCCACATGGTACACCCGGCTGACCTCGCGACGGTGCGCGCTGCAGTGCTCTTCGAAGACTGTGCCCGTAGGCTTCTTGCCCTTCGCGCTCTCGTGGCCCCGTGACGGGGGGCGGGGCATCGAGCACCATGTCCTGGCAGCAGGTTTCCAGCCTGGTCGACTCGAACAGAAGGTACGGATGAGGATCGCGATTGCAGTGCTCGTCATGGCGCTCGTGCCCGGCGCCTGCTCGGACAGGCTTCCCGCTGCCCCGAATGCCGTCGGACTCGGCGGCGCGCCCGGCGGC
This sequence comes from Vicinamibacterales bacterium, assembly GCA_041947015.1. GTDB lineage: Bacteria > Acidobacteriota > Vicinamibacteria > Vicinamibacterales > Fen-181 > JBHGBL01. The sequence continues at coordinate 70,621 of JBHGBL010000016.1, read as the reverse complement.
GCATCAGCCACGGCCTTTCCGGGACAACAACAAGGCGGGCGACCCATCACGACACCGATGACAGGGGCCGAAGAAGCCCCCGGTTCGGGCCCGCGCGCCTCCGGGCCAGCCCGGACCAGTCGTCGTACGGCTGGCGCCTCCGACTTCAGGCTCGTCGGAGGGATGCGTCATGGCAGCTCGCGAATCGATCACCGCGATCATGCTGGAGCCGGCCGCCTACCACGTGGACGTCCACAACTCCGACTCTCCCGCTGGCGCCGTCAGGGGTCAACTGTCGAAGTGAGGCTGACCGGCTTGGGCGCAGGGTGTCGAGTCCTGGGATGTGCAAGCGAGCTGCCGGCGGCTGCGGCGGCGTGCCGGTTCTCTCGAGCACGCCGCGCAGGGCAGCCGTCATCGTGACGAGACGACTCCCGCCACCGTGAAAGCGGCGATGAGGGCGAGAAAGACGAGCAGCAGCGCTATTGCCCTCGGGTTGCCGAAGTTGATCGTGTAGCCGAGCCCGAAACGCTTCTCGACGAAGATCGAAGGGTCGTCACGGTTGACGTAGAAGAGGCCCAGAACCCACCGCCTGTTGTCCGCGAGGCCGTCTGTGAGCGGCGCGGCCTCGGCGCGGCGCTCGAGCCGGGCACCGCCCTGGCCGTAGCGAAGCGCCAGATAGAGAGAGCCGCCAAGAGCGTAGACGAGGAGAACGCCGGTCAGCGCCATGAACAGTGGCGGCAGCCGTTCGGCGCGGCCAAGGGCGACCTCGACGGCGCCAACCGAGAGCAGCGCCATCATGACCGTCGTGAGGATCGCCACGCCGCTCAGGAACCTCGTCATCGCCGAGCGGAACCGCATCTGCGCCTCGACCGAAACGCCCTTGTCCTGGCGCCGGATCGCCCTTTTGGCCCGCGCGGTCAGCGCCGCGACGACGCCCAGCGAAACCCCCATGATCAGCGTTCCAATCGGAAGGAGCAGAACCGTCCAGAACGATCGGGGCGACCATGCGTCCGGCGCGCCAGAGAAGCCGAAATGGGTAGGAACCCGTGCCGGCAGCGCTTCGTAGTTCAGGGCCGCGTGCCCTATCGCGAGCCCGCCGCCTACGACACCGACCACGATGGCGAAAGCAGGCCATTCGAGACTGGCCGGCGTTTCGGGCACGAGCGGCGCGGCCATGACGTCTGGAGCGCCGGGCTCCGCCATGCGGCGCGCCTGAAGGTGCGCACGGAGGTAAAGGAACGGGTAGAGCGCTACCAGGGCAAAGAGCGAGACGAACGGTCCCGCCGGGGAACCGGGATAAACGAGAGCGACAGCGAAAGCGAGAGCCGCCCCGGCGACGAGTCCCAGCACCATGCCTGCGTACCACCCGCGAGTGATTCGCCTGGCTTCGTCGCTCTCCCAGCGCACCTCGCCGACGTACACGCCGAACAGCAAACCTCTCCGCGCGATCCTCGGCAGGATGATGAAGAGCGTCGCCGTGACGAGCGCCTCGATCCCGACGACGACCCAGAGCAGCAGGAGTTCCATTTCACGCCTCTCTTCCGTCCCGGGCGGCAAGAGTCTCGATCCCACGCTCCACGAGGCCCCTTATCTCGTCCGGCGTGAGGCCAGCCTGTCGCATGCGCGCGAGCAGGCCGGAGAGTTCGACGCCTAGCTCGGACGCCGCTTCCCGGTCCGCTCTCCGCGGCGGCGCAACTACCTCGGCGCCAGACCTGTCGTGAATCCGCACGAACCCCTGCTCCTCGAGCAGCCTGTAGGCCCGCGCAACCGTGTTCAGGTTGACGCCGAGGTCGGAGGCCAGGGTGCGGACGCCGGGCAGCACGCTACCTGGCGGCAAGTTCCCCGCGGCAACGTGCGAGCGGATCTGGCGGGCAATCTGCTGATAGGCAGCCTCGGGATCGTCCCGGCGTACGACCACGGAGGGAAAAGGCTCCACGAAGCTACTGTATACCAATTGATATACAGATGCAATGCAGATAGCCAGCGGCTGTCGCGGGTCCGGCGCAAACTTCCGCCTGCGCGGCCATGCGTTTACGGCGTGCGAGAGGAAGTGGTTGGAAAGCGAACCACGAATCGGGTCGGGCCGCCGGGAGCGCTCTCGAGGGCGAAGGGCAGGTCGTGCTGCCTGAGTATCTCCTGAACGAGCGTGAGGCCGATGCCCTGTCCCCTCGGCTTGGTGCTGAAGAACGGCGTGAAGAGGTGTTCTCGCACGGCGTCGGCGATGCCGGGACCGTTGTCTTCGACGGCCAGCCAGGGTGTGCCTTCGTCTTGTCCGGTCGACACCCTCACAACACCCTTCTCCGGGACCGCTTCGACTGCGTTCTTGAACACGTTGAGGAGCGCCTGCTCCAGCTGGGACCTGTCCACCCAGACGAGCGGCACGCCGCTGGCGACGTCCCATTTCCATTCGACCTGCCTAGCTGCGCCGAGGGGCTGAACGAGCCGGCCGACAGCCCTCGCGAGTTCCGCGAGGTCGCACTTTTCCGGCCGCGGGGGCGGCAGCCGGACCACGTCCGCAAAACTCTGCAGGAAGACGTTCAGCTGCGTGGACCGCTCGATGATCACCTCAAAGGGCGGTCTCGAAGTCGTCGCGATCGGCGGGATCGATCTGCGCAGCGTAGTTCAGGCAGGACGACAGGAGCGACGTCGAGGCGGCCACTGTGTTGTTCACCTCGTGCGAGAGCATCCTGATCAGCTTCTCGTAGGCTGCCTTCTCGACCTCGCGCAGCTCCTCGGTGAGTTCCTCCAGGACGACGAAGCTCCGGCTGAAGCCGCGATCCATGAAGGTGCCCATGAGGCAACGGACGCGGCGGGCGCCCTCGATGGCGACCACGCGGGCCTGTCCCGGCTCGAGGCGGGCGAGCGGCCTGGCTGGATCCAAGTACCTGGCAACTCCTGTCCTGGAGCACCCTCAGCAGCTTGACCTGCGCGGACTGGTCCAGGTCGCCGACCTCGTCCAGGAAGATCGTGCCGCCGTGTCCGACTTCGAACCTGCCCTTGCGGTCCGCTCGAGGGTCCGTGAAGGCGCCGCGAACGTGGCCGAACATCTCGCTCTCGAACAGGGTCGGCGGGATCCCTCCGAGGTTCACCTTCACGAACGGCCCGGCGCGGCTGGCGCTGTTGCGGTGGATTGCATCCGCCACCAGCTCCTTCCCGGTGCCGCTGTCGCCAGTTATGAGCACCGACGCGTCGGTAGCCGCGACGCGCCCCACCAGGTGCAGGACGCGCAGGAACTTGGGGTCCTCGCCGACCAGGTCGCCGAAGTCGTAGCGCGAGTCGAGCTCCTCGCGTGTGAGAGTGGCTGTCGCTGCCCTGCCCGCAGGGAGCTTCGTCGCCTCGGCCAGGCCAAGCGCCGTGCGGACGGCGTGAAGAAGCTGCTCGTTCGTCCACGGCTTGGTGATGAAGTCGGATGCGCCGGCCTTCATCCCTTCGACCGCCAGCGGGATGGATCCCCACGCTGTCATCAGGATCACGGGGAGGTCGGGGTGCGCCTTTCTGATCGTCCTGATGAGACCCAGGCCCTCTTCGCCTGTCGTCTTGCGCGAGAAGTTCATGTCCTGGAGCACGAGCCGGCACTCGTGGCGCGCCAGCCACGAAAGCGCCTGCCCGGGCGAGCCGGCCGCTTGCGAAGCGTAGCCTGCCTGCTTCAGCAGCAGGGTCAGCGACGCGGTCACCGACGGGTCGTCGTCTACCACCAGGATCATGGTGCGGTCAGGGCACTCGACGTCTCGCCTATTCGTACCGCAGCGCGTCGGCGGGAGGCACCTCCGTCGCAAGCAGACTGGGGTACACCCCGCAGAGGACAGTCACAAGATAGATTGCCGCAACCGAAACGGCAAGGCCGGCAGCGAAGACGCCGTGGCCGATGAGCGCGGCGACGCCGAGGACTGGCGGCTGCACCAGAAGCACCAGGGCCGCTGCGACGGATATCGTCGTCATGATCGCGAGCTCGCCGAGCACCTGGCGGCGGATGCGCCGCGCGCTGGCTCCGTTGGCCCGCCTCAGGCCCATCTCCCTCGTGCGCTGTGTCACGGTCTGCCAGACAACGCCCGTGAGGCCCGGGGCGACCATCGACATCAGGAAGCCGGCCAGGACCCCGGCGATGATGTAGAAGACCATCGCGAAGCGCCTGAAGCTCTCGCGCTTCTCCGCGAGCGGCTCGACTTCGAATGTCCAGTCGCGCGCGACCTGCTGCAGTCGCGCAGCAGGCGCGGCTCGAACTCCGCTGTCGTGCCCGGCCGCACCTTGATGACCACGTTGCGCGGCGCCGGCTGCGTCGGGTCGTCGATCCTCACGCGTTCGAAGAGGTAGTTGTCGCTCACCGCCAGTTCCGGGCCGGCGAACTCACCGTGCTGGCGGAAGGTCTGCACCACTCCAACCACGCGGTAGATGTCCGCCTTCGACCCTCCAGGCGGGCGTTCCCGGGGGAACGACCTGCCAGCCGCGGCGTTCGTGCCGAACAGATCGATCGCGAGCGCCTCGCTGATCACACAAGGACGTAGCTCGCCCCGTCATCGGACCGGTCGAACCATCGGCCGGAGGTGATTTCCAGTCCCATGACACGGTCGAAGAGATCGGTTGCCTGGTTCATCCCGAAGTCCACGTCCCGTCCCTCGAACTCGACGTCCGAGTTCCATGCGGAGTTCTCCCAGGGGGTCATCTCGACCCCGGCGGCGGCAAGGACCTCGGGGAAATCGGAGAGCGCCCGCCAGATCTGGCCCATGGTCGCGGCCGTCTCTTCCCCTGCTGGCTCCCTTATCCCGCTCTGCCCGGTGTTCACCTGCACGGAGATACCCCAGACATCCTGGTATTCGAAGCCGAGCGGCCGCTGGTAGAGCGAGACCGCGAAAGCGCCGAACGTCGCGACAAGGACGAGCACGAGGAACGAGATGAAGATCTCGATCATCATGAGCAAACTCGTCCGCTTGCGGTTCCAGATGAGACGGACAAGGTGGCGGATCACCGCATGCCTCCCTGCAACGCCTCGACCCGATGGAGCCTCGACATCCGCCATGCCGGGTAGACGCCGGACAAGATCCCGAAGAACAGCGTCAGGGCGACGCCAAGGCCGAACGTCCGGTAGTTCATGCGCAGCTCGGCGTACGGGATCCACCCGGTCTCGCTCAGCGCGCGCAGCATCACCACCGCGAGCACCAGGCCAATCGCGCCGCCAATCGCGGTCAGGACGACTTTTCGACGAGGAACTGGCCGACCAGCGTCAGCGACGAAGCGCCAAAGGCCTTCCGGACGCCGATCTCCGGTGAGCGCTCGAGGATGCGGCTGACGTTGAGGTTCCCCAGGTTGACGGCCGGAAGGAGCATGAAAGCAAGCGCCAGAACCGAAAGTGCGGCCCACAGACGTTCAGGGTGGCTCTCTTCCTCGCCGGCGCCGCCGAGCGTCTTCGCGACGATTGCCTCGAAGGGCGTTTCCATGGCCGACACCAGCCGGTTGTAGGCCTGCGGGTCCGGCAACTCCGCTCGGAGCAGGCGCGATCGGAACTCCCCTGGTCGTCGTCAGCGGCACCCACACATCGGCAAACGGGTGGAGCCGGCCGACGCCGATGATCCGGAACTGCTGGCCGTTCGCTTCTATGGACTTCCCGAGCGCCGAGGTGCCGGGGAAGAACCTCTCGGCCGTCGCCCTGTTGACGACGGCCACGAAGCGCGCCTCCGATACGTCGTCGTCCCCTCGACGAAGTCGAATCGCAGCACGCGCCAGAACTCGGCGTCGGTGCGCTTCAGGAACAAGGAGATCTTCTCGGCCCCGCGGTACGCGTACACGGTCTCCGGCACCGTGAAGATGGTGAGCCGCTCGACCCCGTCCATGTTCCTGGCGTACCTGTCCAGCAGCTTGTAGCCGGGCATGCCGTTCCACGTCGAGTGTGGGCCGAGGAGCGTTGCGCGGCTCACGACCAGCGTGCGGTCGGGGTACACCTCCGGGGGCATCGCAGCGAGAACGTGGTCGAGGAGCGATGTCGCCACCATCAGGACCACGAGAGTGAAGCTGATGCCGAAGAGCGAGACGAAGGTGAAGAACCGGCGGCGCTGCAGAACCTTCAGCGCTGTTTTCAAGTAGTTGCGCAACATGAACGTGCCTCGACTTCGAGTCGGACGGCGCCGCTCCGCGGGGCCGTCAACTCACCAGGCGGCCGTCGAACAACCGGAGCGTCCTGGCAGTCTGAGCGGCCAGCCTCGGATCGTGCGTCACCATCACGACCGTCGTCTTGTCCGCGGCGTTCAGGTCCTTGAGTATCGCCATCACCTCGTCGCCCATCTGGCTGTCGAGGTTGCCCGTCGGTTCGTCGGCCAGCACGATTCGAGGCTTGCCGACTATCGCCCTCGCAATGGCCACCCGCTGCTGCTGGCCGCCCGAGAGCTGTGAGGGGAAATGGTGCACGCGGGACGAGAGGCCGACACGGTCGAGGGCCTCGAGCGCCAGCTTCCGCCGCGCCGTTCCCGACATCCTGCGGTAGAGCAGCGGGATCTCGACGTTGTCGACGACCGACAAATCGCCAATCAGGTGGAACACCTGGAAGATGTAGCCGATCTCGCGGTTCCGGATGGAAGCCAGCTGGGGCAACCGTCTCGATCCTGTCCGTCCGGTAGACCTTCTCCACCGACTCGAGGCGGATCATGTCGTCCGTTTGTGATGTCACCGGAGCCTGACCTCCTTCAGGTGCAGGTAGTCGCGCATGTCCGACACGATCACCCGGTCGCCTGGTTTCAACCCCGACACGACCTCGAAATCGTCGTAGCTCGCCAGGCCGAGCTCGACAGCCGTCCTCACAGCCACGTTCCCGGACACGACGAACACCTGCCGCGCGCCGTCGCCGCCGGCAAAAGGCCCGCGCGGCACCTTGACGACGCGTTCCTTCCGCCCGGTGACGACAACGACATCGACCCGGAGGTTCGACCGAAGAAGAGGGCTCGATTTCTCGTCCAGCCGCACGGAAAAGGTGACGATGCCGTTCTCTATCTTCGGCAGAATGTTCGAGATCGATCCAGTGAGCCGGTCCTCGCCGATACGGATTTCCGCCGGCAGACCTACTCGCAGGCGGCCGGCGTGCACGTCCGACACCGTTGCGTCCACCCTGAACGTGGTCAGGTCGGCAATCCTGGCGATGATCTCGCCCTTGCGGACCGCGATGCCCTCCTCGGCCGGCACCCACGTGAGGACTCCGGGCGCGCCGGCGCGGGTCTTCGCGAGATCGAGTTGACGCCCCGCCTCGTCACGCTCCTGCCGCAGCGTCCGCATCTCGAGGTCGAGGCCCTCGATCTCGGTCCTCGTCGCCTGCTCGGCCGCGGCGCGCTCGGCGTCGATCTGCTCGAGTTCTATCCGCGCCCTCGCCTCGTTCACCTCGGACTGTCGAAGCACCTCTTGCGACACGAGGCCCGAAGCGGCGAGCTTCTGGTTGCGCTCCACCTGAAGCCGAAGCGACTCGAGTTCGAGCGCCTTGATCTCGCGGCGGCTGGTCAGATCCGCCAGGCTCCTCGCGAGCGCCAGCCGCGTGCGCGCCTGCTGGTTCGCCTTGACCGCAAGGTACTGATCGAGGCGTGCAACGGCGAGTTCCGCTTCCCTCGTGTCGAGCTCGACAATCGGGTCGCCGGCCTTCAGCTGGTCACCCGCCCGCCTGATGATCCGCACGATGCGTGCGGCCACCGGGCTCGAAACCACCCGCTCGACCTCGGGTACGACTGTGCCGGAAGCGCTGATGCTCGCCTCGATCGGACCCTCCGTGACCGTGGCAATCCGGACCCGGGACCGGCTGATTCCAGGCCGCAACCAGGCGTTTCCAAGGCCTATCAAGGCAGCCAGGCCGAGAACCGTCCCGGCGGCAATCGCCGCGGTGCGCCGGCGCCGGCGTCTCACGAAGGCTTCGTCGAGAGGTCGGTCCATCACACCCGTCCGCGAAGACCAGTCCAGGAAACTCGTCGGCTGAAAGGCAACCGGCGTGCCGGCTGGAAAGAGACCCCGAGCCGGATTGGGCGGCGGTTTTGCCAGAGAATCGAGGAGGGACCGGATCCGGGCCGCCCGGTTTCGTGCGGTGATCGTCCGGTTCCGAACGCGGCGCTTTCAGCCCGCGGCCTGAAGCCCGCAAGGCCGCAGCTATCCGAGCCCGACGTCGAGCACCATCATCACAGAGAAGCCGGCAACGACGCCCATCGTCGCGAGATCCACGTTGCCGTGGCGCTGCGACTCGGGGATGAGCTCCTCGGCCACCACGTAGATCATCGCCCCGGCGGCAAACGACAACGCGTAAGGAAGGATGGGCATCATGAGGAGAACCAGGCCGGCACCGAGGACTCCGGCCACGGGCTCGACGACGGCGGAAAGCTGGCCCCACCAGAGCGCCTTCGCCCGGCTGACGCCTTCGCGGCGAAGCGGCAAGGCGACCGCAGTGCCTTCGGGGAAATTCTGAAGGGCGATGCCGAAGGCCAGAGCCAATGCCGCCCCGACCTGTGCCATCTGCTCGGAGGCGGACAGCGCGACGTTGGCCGCAGCGCCGAAAGCCACGCCGACAGCCAGCCCTTCCGGGATGTTGTGCAGCGTTATCGCGAGGACCAGCAGCGTCGTGCGCCGCCACGAGGTCGCCGGTCCCTCCGCCACCGCGAGATCGGGGTGAAGGTGCGGCAGGAGCCGATCGACGATGCGGAGGAAGACGGCGCCGCCGACGAACCCGACGAGCGGCGGTATCCACTTGAAAGCGCCGTAGCCACCCTCTTCAGCCATCTCGATGGCCGGGGCAAGGAGGCTCCAGAAGCTCGCGGCAATCATCACGCCGGCGGCGAGACCGAGCGAGGCGTCGAGGTAGCGCTGCGAGATCCGCGTCGTGAAGATGACCAGGCTCGCGCCGAGCGCGGTCACGAGCCACGTGCCGGCCGTCGCGAGGAGTGCCTGCAGGACAGGGTTCAGGGCGTAGAAGGAATCCATACGTTTCCAGAGGCGGCCCCTGTCCCGCCGCCTGCCGGGCAGGGACTGTCGGGAGGAAACCGTACGGATGTGATACTAGCACTACCGGAACGAAGCCCGGAAACCGGCGACGTCCGCGCGGGCCTGCCGGGCGGCCTCCTTCGCGGCGCCGGTCTCGAACCAGCTCCCGTCGGGGTTGCGCGTGTGCCCGATCCGCCTGTAGTAGCGCGCGAGGGCCGCCTGGCTGCGCACTTCCGGCTCCGCCGCCACCTCGTATGCGTGCTGGAGCTCGTGCGCCAGCCAGGCGACCCGATCTGCGTGCGACGATTCCCACGCGTCGACCCACACGAGCACGTAACGAAGGGGGCCTTCGCCTCCCACGAACCGCAGCGAAGCGCGGTGGTCACCCTTGCGCGGGGCAATCGACACTTCCACGTACACGACCAGGTCCGTTTCCTCGAACGACTCGAGGAGCTTCCGCACCGTCGGCGACTGTTCGGCTGCGTCGGCCAGCAGGGTTTTCGCAAACGGGGTCAAGGCCCTGGTGCGGGAGAACGGCCACGCGCGGTCCCCGGCTCGAAGGCTCGATCCGGAGAGCAAAAGCAGCGACGCCAGCGAAAGCGGAATGAGGCTCCTTCGCACGGTCACCTCCTCGAAGGGCTCGCTGCTCCTTCCGGCGCGACGGGGGCTGGCGAGGACGTGCGCCCTTCAAAGGGGGTAGACGGGCGAACCGATCGGGGAGATTGCTCCGGCGCCCTTCGATAATGGTCCAAAAAAGGCCGGGTCTGCTTCGCCCCGCGCAGCGAGTGCTGCCGCGAGAAGCGCCGCCAGAAGCAGCAGTCCGGTCAGCACCAGCCACCTCATCGTCCTGTCCGCCCTTGCAGGCGAGGAAAGCTCCTCGGCCGGCTCTCCGGGCACGGATGAGGCCGCCACATCGGGCTGAGCGCGCTCGGCGAACTCGACCCCGGCGATGAGCCGGTATCCTCTCTTCGGTATGGTTTCGATGTAGCGGGGTTCGTGGGCGTTGTCCTCCAGTGCCTGCCTGAGCTCCGCCACGCAGCGCGCGAGCGCGGTCTCCGCGACGTAACGCCCCGGCCAGACCTCCCGCATGAGCTCGGACTTCAGCGCCACCTCGCCGTGGTGCGACGCCAGTGTACAGAGGAGGTCCACTATCTGCGGCCTGAGGCGGACCTCGCTGCCGTTGCGCGACATCCGGCACAGCCTCGGCTGCACCAGCCAACCGCCAACCTTGAAGTCGCGCATCATCGAAGAGTCCGCCGACGGGTCAGCGAGGTCGCTCATGGTTCAGCCTGCCCGGGTCAGGCCCGCAGCAATCCCCGCACGCCGGCCCGGCGCGGCAGTCGGGGCCCCTGTTTGTCGGCGCTGCCCACCTTAAAGGTTTGACGCTTGAACGGCCGGAATCGATCGCAAGGATATTCGCCTGACCCTCGGCGCGACGTGCGCACCGGGCCGCGAAGGCTCTCGCGCGGGCGGGCACGAGAGGAGAACGAGGGCCGAATCACCCGGCTAACCGGAGCATGGCGTGCAGCAGGACGTTGGCTCCTGCGGCCAGCTCCGATGGGCTCGTGTACTCCTGGACGTTGTGGCTCACTCCCCCGCGGCTCGGCACGAATATCATCGCCGCCGGCCAGCGCGCGGAGATGATCTGCGCGTCGTGCCCGGCGCCGCTCATCATGCGCCGCGAGCGATAGCCCAGCACTGCGGCGCTCTCTTCGATGGCGGCGACAACGCCTTCATCGAACCTCGCCGGCGGGACGTCAGCGAGGGTGACAATCTCGTGCTCGACCCCCTCGCGCCTTGCCGCGACTGCGATGAAAGAGCGCAGCCGCGCCTCTGCATTCTCGAGCCTCGTTCGATCCGGGTTGCGCAGGTCCACGATCAGGCGCGCTTCGTCGGCGACAACGTTGACGATATTGGGTGAGAGGGTCAACGAACCCACGGTTGCGCGCTGCGTCTCGATATCGGCAGCCAGGCGGCGGGCGAACTGCACGATCTCCGCTGCGACGAGGGCGGCGTCGCGTCTCATCGACATCGGTGTGGCCCCGGCGTGCGCAGTTGCGCCGTGCAGCGTCACCGCCAACCACTTGATACCCTGGACCGACTCGACGACGCCGACAGGCACTCCTTCGCGCTCCAGGACGGGTCCCTGCTCTATGTGCATCTCGAGGTAACAGCGGATGTCGAGGCCGGAAAGGTCGTCCTGCCCGGCGTACCCGACCCTGTCCATCGCCTCGCCGACCGAAACGCCGTCGGCATCCACGCTCTTCCTGGCGTCTTCGACAGAGAGGTCGCCCCTCAAGACCAGGCTGCCCATCATGTCCGGAACGAATCTGGCGCCTTCCTCGTTGACGAACGAGACGACCCCGACCGGCAAAGCTGTGGTAACCGCAGCATCGTTCATGGCCTCGACTGCCTCGAGTGCCGCGGAGACGCCGGCGCTGCCATCGAAGCGCCCGCCGGTCGCGACGGTGTCGGTGTGGGAGCCCGCAAGCACGACAGGCCCCTTCTCGCGGCCTGCGCGGATTCCGACGATGTTGCCGATGCGGTCGATGCGAACGTCGAGCCCGAGCGCACGCATACGCGCCTCGACGAAGTCGCGCCCGGCCCTGTCGGCCTCGCTGAAGGCAAGGCGGCACACGCCGCCGTCGGGCCGCCCGCCGACCAGGGCCAGCTCGTCCATGTGTTGCCGCAGCCGATCCTCGTTCACGCGGAGATTCAACGTCGTCGTGGTCATGGTTCCTCCCGGCGTTTGAAGTCGCCGTGCACGGCCCAAACTACCTCAGCCGGGCGCCGGATCCAACCTCTCTGCCGCTGAGACCGAAGGCCGAATCGGATGCCGAAAGCCGAAGGTCTTCCGGGCTCCCCGTGGCACAATCGGATCTCATGAACGGTTTCTGGACCCGTACAAGGCTCGCCTTCAGGGCGTTCTTCAGCATCCTCTTCCGCGGGAGCCTCGCCGACGAAATCGTCGCCGCCGCGATCGCGGCTCGCGAGGCCCGAGGAGAACCGTCGTCGCAACACCCGGCGGTCTCGCACGCGACCGTGCAAACGGCCGGCCCGGCGCCGCCCGGCGAGGCCGCGCCCGATCGGGCGGTGCAGATGCTCGCCCTGCTCCAGCGCGACGGCCGGCTCGTCGATTTCCTCATGGAAGACCTGTCGGGTTATTCGGACGCGCAGGTTGGCGCGGCGGCACGCGACGTACACGGTCGCTGCAGGCAGACGCTGGCGCGGTATGTGACCGTCGAGTCGGTCGTCGAGGGCCAGGAGGGCGAGACCATCACGGTGCAGGCGCGTCCAGACCCGGCAGCGGTGAGGCTCATCGGCAACGTGGCAGGCCAGCCGCCGTTTCGCGGAACGCTTCTTCACAAGGGATGGCGAGCCGTTCACGTTGCGCTTCCGCCGCTGGTGGAAGGTTCGGGCCGCACCATAGTCGCGCAGGCGGAAGTAGAGGTGATGTGACGTGGCAGGCGGAGGCGTTGCTCGCTTCACGGTCGGGATCGATCTCGGCACGACCAACTGCGCGATGGCAAGCTGCGAGAACCACGCGCCAGGCGGCCGTGGCGGCGCCGGGGCGGAGCCGGAAGGGTTGGAGATCCAGGTCGTACCGATACCGCAGCTCGTGAACGCCGGCGAGGTTGGCCAGCCGGCTTTGCTGCCATCCTTCTTGTATCTGCCGGGACAGCTCGACTTCCCGGAAGGTGCCATTCGCCTGCCGTGGGACGACCGGCCGGCATTCGTCGTGGGCGAACTGGCGCGCAAGCGCGGCGCCGAAAACCCCGGCCGGCTGGTTTCTTCCGCCAAGTCCTGGCTCTCTTATCCGGGGGCCGACCGCACGGCGCCGATACTGCCGTGGGGAGCGCCAGACGAAGTTCCCCGCATCTCGCCGCTCGACGCCTCCGCGGAGTACCTGCGCCACCTGGCGCGCGCCTGGAACGTGGCGGCCGGCGACGACGAGGCGGTCGCTCTCGAGCGGCAGGAGATCATCCTGACGGTGCCGGCGTCTTTCGACGAGGCGGCCCGCGAGCTGACATTGAGCGCCGCCGCGCGCGCCGGGCTCGAAGCGGTGACTCTGCTCGAGGAGCCGCAGGCAGCCTTCTATGCGTGGATAGACGCGCAGGGCGAACCTTGGCGGCGCCGGGTCAAGGCAGGCGACCTCGTCCTCGTTTGCGACATCGGGGGAGGGACAACGGACTTCAGCTTGATACTGATTGGCGAAGAAGACGGCGCGCTGTCGCTCGAGCGGGTCGCGGTCGGCGACCACATCCTGCTCGGCGGCGACAACATGGACCTGGCGCTGGCGCGAACCGTCCAACAGCGGCTCGAGGCCGCCGGACACAAGGTGGACAGGTGGCAGCTGCACGCACTCTGGCACCAGTCGCGGATCGCGAAGGAACATCTCCTGTCCAGGCCTGATCTGCGCTCTTGCCCCGTCACGCTCGTTGGCAAGGGCACCCGCCTCGTCGGCGGCACGATCAAGGCGGAGCTCACCCGCGCGGACGTGGACGAGGCGCTGCTCGAAGCGTTCTTCCCTCAGGTATCGAGCTCCGACATCCCGTCCCGCCCGCGGCGCGTGGGCTTCCAGGAACTCGGGCTCCCCTACGCCGCCGATGTAGCCGTCACCCGACACCTTGCGCGGTTCCTCCGGCGCCAGGCGGCGGGCGGACCCTCTGCCGGAAAGATCCGCCGCGGGCCGAGCGGCCTCGCGTGCCCCACGCACGTCCTCTTCAACGGCGGCGTCATGAAGGCCCGCGCGCTCGGCGAGCGCGTCGTGCAGGTTCTCGACCGTTGGCTCGAGGAAGAAGGTTTCGGCCCGATCTCGAGCTCGCACGTGCTCGAGGCGCGGGACATGGATCATGCCGTCGCGCGCGGTGCGGCCTACTACGGGCGCGCGCGCCGGGGTCGAGGCATCAGGATAAGGAGCGGGGCGCCGCGAAGCTACTACGTGGGCGTCGAGAGCGCGATGCCCGCTGTGCCCGGCATGCCCGCCCCGCTCAAGGCGCTGGCGGTCGTTCCGTTCGGCATGGAGGAAGGAACCAGGGCGGCGATCCCCGACCGCGAGTTCGGTCTCGTGGTGGGCGAGCCGGTGGAGTTCCGGTTCCTCAGTTCGACGGTCAGGAAGGGCGACCCGCCGGGTACGCTCCTCGAGGACTGGGAGGAGGACCTCGAAGAGCTGACGCCGCTCGAAGTGACGTTGGATGGGAGCGAAGGCCAGGTCGTGCCGGTCACCCTGGAAAGCCACGTGACGGAAGTCGGAACCATGGAGCTGTGGTGCGTCTCACGGCAGGGCGACGCACGCTGGAAGCTGGAGCTGAACATCAGGGAGACCGAACCGGACGGTATGTCGTAGATCGCAGCAACGTCCTCATGTTCCTCGTCGGCATCGACCTCGGCACGACGAACTCGGCGGTTGCCTACGTCGACACGCGCAAGAGAGACGCGCGTGTCGAGATGTTCGCGATCCCGCAGCTCGTGGGACCGCACGAGGTGGCAGAGCGCGTCCTTCTCCCGTCCTTCCTGTATTTCGGGGAGCCGCAGGAGATCGAGAGCGGGAGCCTCGCGCTCCCGTGGAACTCGAGGCCGGACGCCGTCGCGGGCTACCTGGCACGAAACCGCGGCATGCTCTCCCCCAGCCGCCAGGTATCGTCGGCGAAGTCATGGCTCGCATGCAGCGAGGCAGACCGGACGGCCGCGATTCTGCCGTGGACGGCAGACGTTCGAGACCGCCGCATCTCCCCGGTGGCGGCCGCGTCGCGCTACCTGTCGCACATCCGGGACGCATGGAACCACGTGATGGCTCACGGGCAGGAGCGCCTGCGTCTGGAGCGCCAGCCCATCGTCCTCACCGTGCCGGCTTCCTTCGACGAGGAAGCGCGCGAGCTCACGGTGGATGCGGCGCACTTGGCCGGCTTCGAGCGCCTCACGCTGCTCGAGGAACCGCTCGCGGCCTTCTACGCGTGGCTGTCGAGCGCGCAGGCGGGACGCGGCGGATGGCCCTCTGCAGGTGGACTGGCGCTGGTGTGCGACGTCGGCGGCGGGACGACGGACCTGACGCTCGTTGCCGTCAAGGACGACTTCGGGAAGCGGCGCTTCGACCGGGTGGCAGTCGGCGAACATCTGCTCCTCGGCGGCGACAATCTCGATCTCGCGCTGGCCTCGATCGTCGAGCGCAAGCTGGTCGCGCGGGGCGCGCCGCCGCTGGCGCTGCCGGAACGCTACTCCGTACGCCTGCAGGCATCCGCGGCAAAGGAGCGGCTGCTCGCCGAGGGTGGCACGAGTTCCGAAACGATCACCTTGCTCGGCCGGGGCAGGCGGCTGGTTGGCGGCACCACCGCGGTCGAGCTGACCCGCGACGAAGCGCTGGAGATTCTGCTCGAGGGCTTCCTGCCGATTCATCCGCCGGACGCTCAGAGCCAGCCGCCGGCTCGGGCGACCGGTCTTCGCGAGCTGGGGCTTCCCTACGAACCCGACCCGGCGATCACGCGGCACGTGCTCGCATTCCTGCATCGAGCTGCGGGCGTCGATGGCGTGCCGGTCGGACGCGTCGCGGCGCCTTCGGGTCCAATGGCCGCCAGGCCCGAAACAGTACTTTTCAACGGCGGGTTCTTCGCACCGCCGCTCGCGCGCGAGCGCATGATCGACGCGCTCGAGGCATGGTTCGGGTCGCGCCCGCAGGCGCTGGCCGGTGGCCCTGACCTGGCAAACGCGGTCGCGATTGGCGCGGCATGGTACGCCTGCCTTCGCAGCGGCACCGCACCATCGGCTGCTGTGCGCGTTCGCGCCGGCAGCTCGCGCGCCTACTACATAGGGTTGGGCGACGAGCGTCGCGGCGAGGGCACGAGAGCCGTCGCCTTGCTGCCACGCGGGGCCGACGAAGGCACCTCTCTCAGCCTGCCGCACGACTTCACGGTGCGCACGAACGTGCCCGTGTCGTTCACGCTCTACAGCTCGGCGGTACTGAGCGACCCCCCGGGCTCCGTCGTGTCGCTGCCGAGCGACGGACGCCTGCGGCGGCACGCCCCGCTGGTCACGGTCCTTCGCTACGGCAAGAAGTCGAGAAGCGTGGACCTCGAGGTTCGCCTCGCAGTCCGCTTTACCGAGGTCGGCACGCTGGAGCTCTGGTGCGAATCGAAGACGACCGATCACAAGTGGCGGCTTCAGTTCGAGCTGCGGCGCGAACACCCTGGCGGCGAAGCCGAACTGGGAGAGGAGACCGGCCCGCGAGAAGACCAGGCCATCGTGCCGGAGGAGGCAATCGAGGCAGGAGAGGAAGCAGTCCGAGCGACCTTCGAGGCAGCGGCGCCAGCCCGGAGAGCCGGGCAGTCGGTTTCGCGCGCGGAGGCGAGGTCGGAGGCAAGGCCCGGCGCTGCTGTAACACCCGAAACGCTGATGTCCGCCCTGGAGGCCGCCTTCGGCTTCGGCAAGACCGCCTGGCCGGCATCTCTCATCAGGCGCCTCGCTGACTTCATGATCGAGCTCGAGGGTCGTCGGCGGCTCAGCCCGCGCCACGAGGCACGCTGGCTCAACCTCTTCGGCTTCTGCATGCGCCCGGGTTTCGGAGCGAGCAAGGACCCGTGGCGCATCGGTGAAGCCAGAAAGGTCTACGCTTCGGGTCTCGCGTTTCCCTCGGACACCCAGTGCCGCGTCGAGTGGACGCTGATGTGGCAGCGCCTCGCGGGAGGTCTAAGTTCAGCGCAGCAGCGCGAACTCGCCGCCCGCGCGATGGCCGAACTCGGTATCGCGGGCAAGAAGACGGGCCGCCTTGCGCCGCAGGTCGAGCGCGAAACCTGGCGCCTGCTTGCCAACCTGGAGCGGATCGAGGCGGCATCGCGCGAGCGAATCGGCGAGGCTTTGCTCGCCCGGCTGCGGCGCGATCCCCGCAACTCGAGCCTCGCCTGGGCCATGGGCAGGCTCGGCGCCCGTACACCGCTCTACGGTCCGCTCACCGCGGTGGTCCCGCCCGAAACCGCCGGAAGATGGTTGATCGAACTGTCTGGGATGAAGTCGATCACAGGCGAGCTTGCGGCCGCGATGGTCCAGGCCGCTTCGCTCACCGGCGACGTGCTGCGCGATGTGGAGGGACCCGTACGGGAGGCTGTCCTGCGGCGTCTCAGCGAGTCGGGGTTCGAACCGAACACACTCCGGCCGCTCAGCGAGGTCGTTCCCGTGACCGCCTCCGAAACGAACCGGATCTTCGGCGAGATGCTCCCCGAAGGGCTGCAGCTGCGAACAGGACAAACCTGAGGGCTCAGATGGTGTCCGAAATCAATGCCAATCTACAATCGGGCGCCGAGGGTTTGACATCCGGGAGGAGGAGCAGTCAGAAGAGCGCGGCTCGAACGGGAAGAGGGAGATGCCGCCGGCAGGGGCAAGAGGATGTGCCCCTGCCGCGACGTGACGCGCAGTCTCAAACGTTTTCCTTCTTGTGGCACTCGTTGCACTTGGTCGGCGATTTCTTGTTGCCCTTCTTCACGTTGTCGAGGTGGCAGGTGACGCAGGTGCCTGTCTTGGCCATCGGATCGTGGAACGCCGCGCGGTACATGGTCTTCATGGGCGGCTTGGCTGCCTTGGTGTGGCAGTCCGAGCACTTCTGGTTCGCCGCCTTCATGGGCATCTCGGGCTTCGACGCGTGGTGGCACGAATCACACTTGACGCCGGCATCCTGGTGTATCTTGTGATCCAGGCGCACGCCCCCCATCGGCGACCCCTTGAGAATCACTGGACCCGGCACTTTCTGGGCCTGCGCCTGCAGGACGATGCCGGCGGTGAAGAGAACGGCAACCGCCACTGCCAGCAAGACGATTCGTCGCTTCATCCTGACCCTCCTCGACAATCGGTTTGCCTGTTTTTGGAGCACCCACGGAATGGTACCACAGGTCGATTGCGCCTACGGACTGGCTTCGAGGCTCTGACCTCGGAGAGGGAGCCCCATCGAACCTCGACCAACCCAGACCCGACCACTCGATGTCCCCAGGGCACGTCAGGGGGGCCACAGCTCACGTCCGCTCGGGCTCCAGAGGTATAAGCACCCAGAGGATCAGGTAGGGAACGAGCCCTGGCAGACCGCCCGGAAGAAACGCCAGGAGCCAGAGCAGGCGCATGAGAAGCACAGGCACACCGAAACGTTCCGCCATGCCGGCTGCCACCCCGGCGATGACCCTGCTTCGCCGCGAACGGTAGAGGCCGCGCTCGCTCACTTCGGTCGCCTCCTTCGTACATTCTTACGTAACAGGAGCGCGCAGGTTGCGAGGACAGGGCCTCGTTCCGTACGGCAGGCGAACGTACGCCGCACGGCGGAGCGTCGCAGGGAGCGGTTCGCGCGGGCCCTGTGGCTGGTCGCGCTCATGGAGCGCGCGGGGCGACAATCGGAAGTCACCGCTGTGTTAACATGCCCTCCGTGACATTTCTGGACGAGTCGCCCGAGCCCGGGGCGCCCGGCCCGCGCCGTTCATCACGCACCTTGGCTGTCGTCGCCACAGGCGCGGTCGTGATCGCCGTGGCGCTTGCCGCCGCGTGGTACTTCACGCACCCCGAACCTGCACGCAAGCAAGCGCCTGCAGCGAGGGTCGAGTCGGTACCGCCGCGACCCGCCGCGGCTCCTCCGGCAGCGGAGCTGCCTGCGCCCGAGCCCGTGACCCCGAAGAAAGCGCCGAGGCGGGTGAAGCCCGCACCGGAGCCTGCTCCCCCTCCAGAACCTGTGAAACCAGCGGTCACGCTCAGGGTGGAGAGCGACGTGCCCGGCGCGATGATCTTTCTCGACCGGCAGTACCTGGGGACCGCGCCGGTTGAAACGAGCGAAGTAGCGCCCGGTGCGCACACCGTGAACGCTTCAGCCGAGGGCTACCCGGGCATCGTGGAAAAGGTGGAGGTGAAGGAGGGGTCCAACGAGCTGACGGTGCGGTTTCGCGTGGTCAGGTTGAACGAGGCGATCGCCGTCGTGCACAAGCACACGTTCGGGTCGTGCGAGGGCCGCCTCCTTGCCGATACGTCCGGCATCCGATACGACACGACCAACAAGGACGACCGGTTCTCCGTGCCCTTCGACCGCCTGGAGACCTTCGAGGTCGACTACCTCGAGAAGAACCTCAAGCTCAAGATCCGGGGCGGGAAGAGCTACAACTTCACGGACCGAAACAACAACGCCGACGCGCTCTTCGTCTTCCACAAGAACGTCCAGGAAGCCCGGGCGAGGCTTGCGCGGGGCGACGCGCCGGCGAAGTGATGGTTCGCGAGCGCCGTCCGCGCCGGGCGACTGGCGTGCGCTCGGCTGCCGGTCTCGACGCGACAATCGCCAGTCGACATTCGAGACAATCGATTCCCCATCCCTCGCCCACGGAGTAGAATCTGCCGCCGAGGAGCCGATCCGTGTCCCTGGTCGAGATGTTCGTCCGCGCCGCCAAGCAGAACCCTGCCAAGGTCGCGATCGTCGATCGCGCCAGCAGCCAGCGCATCACCTACAAGACCGCCTTGACGCGCACGCTGGCCCTGTCCAGCGCGTTCAACAAGTTCGAGCCCGGTTTCACCGGGGTGATGCTGCCGACCTCCGCCGCCGCGATACTGACGGTTGTCGCCACGGTCATGAGCGGCAGGACGCCGGTGATGATCAACTACTCGACCGGCGCGGCTGACAACTGCCGGATGGCCCAGAGGCGGCTGCGGTTCAGGACCATCATCACGTCCCGCCTCGTCCTGGAGAAACTGAAGTGCCCCCTCGTCGAGGGGATGGTCTTCCTGGAGGACGTTGCGGCCGGCCTCTCTCGAGCCGCCAAGCTGTCGGCGTTCGTTCGGGCCGCCATGCCGGCCGGGCGGGTGGTGGCGAGCCTGTACCCCACCGCGCCCGGCGACAACATCGTCGTGCTCTTCACGAGCGGGAGCGAGCGCGATCCCAAGGCGGTGCCGCTCAGCGACCGGAACATCGGTTCCAACATCGAGGGCATGCACGGCGTGCTCGAATTCGGGCCAAAGGACATCATCCTCGGCAACCTGCCGCTGTTCCACGTGTTCGGGATGAACACGAACTGCTGGCTGCCGCTCACCAACGCGATGACGGTCGTGACGTTCCCCAACCCGCTGGAGTTCCGGTCCATATGCAGCGCGATCCGCGAGGAGCGCATCACGATGGTCGTGGGCACCCCGACCTTCCTGGCCGGCTACCTCCAGAAGTCCGAGCCGGGGGATTTCGAAACGGTACGCCTCCTCATAACGGGTGCCGACAAGTGCCCGGAGAGCCTGCGCAGGGGCTTCCTCGAAAATCACGGCAAGGTGCTGCTCGAGGGTTACGGCACGACCGAGACGTCTCCGGTGATATCCGTGAACAGCCCTGACCACAACAGGCCCGGCAGCGTGGGACGGGTGCTGCCGAACCTCCAGGTTCGAATGGAGCACTATGAGACGGGCGAGACCTCGGCCGTCAACGAGATCGGGAAGATCCTCGTCAAGGGCGAGAGCGTCATGTCGGGCTACTACGACGACTTCGAGGCGACTGCCCTGCACATGCGCCATGGGTGGTACGACACGGCGGACATGGGCTACATGGACGCCGACGGGTACTTGTGGCACGTCGGGAGGCTCGGACGTTTCCTCAAGATCGGCGGTGAGATGGTCTCGCTCGTCCAGGTGGAGGACGCGCTCGCACGCGCTTTGCCGGAAGGCGTCGAGGGCGCGGTCGTCGAAGTGCCCGACGGCGTACGCGGCGGCCGCATCGTGGCTGCTCTGACGGCTCGCGTGGACGAAAAGCACCTGAACGACGCGCTCGCCGGTGTATTGCCCAGGATCGCGCTCCCCAGGCAGTACGTCGTCGTCGAAGAGCTCCCGAAGATGCCGAGCGGGAAGACGGACTACCGCAGCCTGACCGACGTCGTGCTCGACACGATCGGAGATCGGAGGCCGGGACTCAGGGACCGGCTGGGCCGCGGCGAAGGTCGGTCGAAGAAGGTGTGACAGCGGTTCCCGATCCGCCAGATACGACTCTGTTACAATCCAGCCAGATGGCCATCCTCAGGCTTCGCGGAGGCCTGGCGCTCTCCGCGTTCCGTCTCGACAAGCTGAATCGTCGGCTCGAGGCCAGCGGCACGGCGCTGCGTGTCGGCTGCGCGCACTTCTGGCATTTCGTCGAGGTCACGCGGGAACCCGTCAGAGAAGAACGCGAGGTCCTCGAGCGGCTCCTGAGCTACGGAGCCCCTGGTCGGGACGGCGGAGAGAAGCCGGACAGGTCTGTTCTCGTCACGCCGCGGCTCGGCACGATATCGCCGTGGTCGTCGAAGGCGACCGACATCGCCCGGCAGTCGGGCCTGGAATTCGTGCGGCGGATCGAGCGCGGCACCGTATACCACCTGCACGGGACCGGCGACATCCGCCGGGTGCTCCCGGCGCTCCACGACCGGATGACCGAAACCGTCCTGGAGGATGTCGAGCGGGCCGACGAGCTCTTCCGCCACGTGGAACCGAAGCCGTTGACCGAAGTGGACGTCATGAGCGGCGGGCGCGCGGCCGTCGAGGAGGCCAACGCCCGGTTCGGCCTGGCTCTTGCGTCGGACGAAATCGACTACCTCGTCGCCTACTTCCTTGGCGCGGGCCGCAACCCGACCGACGTCGAACTGACGATGTTCGCCCAGGCGAACTCCGAGCACTGCCGCCACAAGATCTTCAACGCGTCGTGGGTGATAGACGGCGAACCGCAGGCCGGCTCACTGTTCGGAATGATCCGTGAAACGCACCGCGCGAACCCTCAGGGGACCGTTGTCGCCTACGCGGACAACGCCGCCATCATGGAAGGGCGAAGGGTGAGGCGGTTCTTCGCGCACCCCGTGACGCGGCGCTACGACTATGCCGAGGACGATCTCACCCACACGGTGATGAAGGTGGAGACGCACAACCACCCGACGGCGATTTCGCCGTTTCCAGGGGCAGCAACGGGCTCCGGCGGCGAAATCCGCGACGAGGGTGCGACCGGCCGGGGCGCGAAGCCGAAGGCCGGGCTCTGCGGGTTCACCGTTTCGAATCTTCGGATTCCGGGTTTCGAGCGCCCGTGGGAGGGACCGGAGTCGCGGCCCGATCGCATAGCCTCGCCGCTCGCCATCATGATCGAAGGCCCGATCGGCGCCGCTTCGTTCAACAACGAGTTCGGGCGCCCGAACCTGGCCGGATACTTCCGCACCTACGAGCAGGAGGTCGCCGGCAGGGTGCGCGGCTACCACAAGCCGATCATGCTGGCGGGCGGTGTGGGTGCCATCCGCGCCGAGCACTCCCGCAAGGCCGAGGTGCCACCCGGTGCGCTGCTCGTCCAGATTGGCGGCCCCGGCATGCTGATTGGCATGGGAGGGGGTTCCGCCTCGTCGATGACGACCGGAACCAACGCCGCCGATCTCGACTTCGATTCCGTGCAGCGGGGGAACGCCGAGATCCAGCGGCGCGCGCAGGAAGTGATCGACCGGTGCTGGGCGCTCGGCCCGCTCAACCCGATCCTCTCGATTCACGACGTGGGCGCAGGCGGGCTTTCGAACGCGCTGCCGGAACTGGTGCACGCCTCGGGCCGGGGTGCGGTCATCGACCTCCGCGCGGCGCCCAACGAAGAGCCGGGCATGACGCCACGCGAGGTCTGGTCGAACGAGGCGCAGGAGCGCTACGTCCTGGCAATTGCGCGGGAGAATCTCGAACTGTTCCGCGGGCTCTGCGAGCGCGAACGGTGCCCGTTCGCCGTTGTCGGCGAAACGACCGTCGCGCACCACCTGGAGGTGCGCGACCCGCTCTTCGCCAACAAGCCCGTCGACATGGACCTGCCGGCGCTCTTCGGGAAGCCGCCGCGGATGACGCGCGACGTCTCGCGGGTGCGCCCGCGGCTTCAGTCCTTCTCGACAGCGGGCATCGAACTCGCCGAAGCGATCCAGCGCGTGTTGCGCGCGCCGGCCGTTGCAGACAAGACGTTTCTCGTCACGATCGGCGACCGCACGGTTGGCGGCCTGTGCTCGCGCGACCAGATGGTCGGCCCATGGCAGGTGCCGGTCGCAGACTGCGCCACCACTCTGCTGGGTTTCGACGGGTACGCCGGCGAGGCGTTCGCCATCGGAGAGCGGACGCCCATCGCGGTAATCGATGGCCCGAAGTCGGGCCGGATGGCGGTCGGCGAAGCGCTGACGAACCTGGCCGCCGCGCCCGTCAAGGACCTGTCGCTCGTCAAGCTCTCGGCGAACTGGATGGCCGCGGCAGGTTCTCCCGGCGAGGACGCCGCCCTCTTCGACACCGTGCGAAGCGTGGCGCTCGACCTCTGCCCCGCGCTGGGCGTGAGCATCCCCGTCGGGAAGGACTCGATGTCCATGCGGACCGCCTGGCAGGACGCCGGCGACCGGCCCCGCGAGGTCGTCTCGCCGCTGTCCCTCGTCGTGTCGGCGTTCGCGCCCTGCGACGACGTGCGAGGGACACTGACGCCGCAGGCGCGCACCGACGCGGGCCCGACCTCGTTCGTGCTCATAGACCTCGCTGCCGGGAAGACCAGGCTCGGAGGTTCGACGCTCGCCCAGGTCTACTGCCAGACAGGCGACGAGGCACCGGACATCGACGACCCTCGCCTGATCGAGGGGCTCTACGCCGCGCTGCGAAAGCTCAGGGCCGAAGGCACGGTCCTCGCCTACCACGACCGCTCGGACGGGGGGCTCATCGTCACGCTGCTCGAGATGGCGTTCGCAGGGCACGCCGGCCTCACGATCGATCTCGACGCCGTGCCGGGCGCGAAGAGCGACGCGCTCGCCGCCCTGTTCGCCGAGGAACTGGGCGCCGTCGTCCAGGTTCGCAAGGCAGACGAAGAAGCCGTGCTCCGGACGCTCGCCTCCTGCGGTCTCGAGGCCGCAGTCGTTGGCGCGCCCAACGGCGCGGGCGAGATCCGGATCGAGAGCAACGGCAGCGTCGTCTTCGCCGATACGCGCGTGGCGCTGCATCGGGCGTGGAGCGAAACCACCTGGCAGATGCAGACGCTCCGCGACAACCCGGCATCGGCGCAGGAAGAGTACGACAGGATCCTGGACGCTGGCGACCCGGGGGTGTCGCCCGTCCTGACGTACGACCCGTCCGAGGACCCGTCGAGGCAATCGGATGAGGTCCTCGAGGCTGCTCCCGCACTGAGCCGCAGGGCGCGTCCCCCCGTCGCCATCCTCCGCGATCAGGGAGTGAACGGCGAGGTGGAGATGGCAGCGGCTTTCCACCGCGCCGGCTTCGAGGCTCACGACGTCCACATGACGGACATCGCTTCCGGGCGCACTCGGCTGGCGGACTTCGCCGGCCTCGCCGCATGCGGCGGGTTCTCGTACGGCGACGTGCTCGGAGGCGGCGAGGGCTGGGCGAAGTCCATACTCTACAACCCGCGCGTCCGCGACGAGTTCGCGGCGTTCTTCGGCCGGCCGGATACTTTCGCTCTCGGAGTCTGCAACGGGTGCCAGATGATGGCGGCCCTCAAGGAGATGATTCCGGGCGCCGGATGGTGGCCGCGATTCGTCAAGAACACCTCGGAACAGTTCGAGGCGCGGCTCGTGACGGTGGAGATCCTGCCGAGCCCGTCGATCTTCCTTCGCGGCATGGAGGGGAGCCGCCTCCCGGTGGTGACAGCGCACGGCGAGGGCCGGGCGGTCTTCGACGATCCCGGCGACAGCGAGCGCGTCATCGTCTCGGCACGCTACGTGGACAATCGCGGCCGGCCGACCGAGGTCTACCCCCTGAACCCCAACGGGTCTCCGGGCGGCATCACTGCGGTCACGACCGCGGACGGCCGCTTCACGGTGATAATGCCGCACCCCGAGCGCGTCTTCAGGACGGTGCAACTGTCATGGCACCCGGAAGGATGGGGCGAGGAAAGCCCCTGGATGCGCTTCTTCAGAAACGCGTTCGCCTGGGTCACGTCGTGAAGGCGCGCTTCTCGCCGGCCCGGCACCCGGCCTTGGTCCCCTGCTGGAAACCCCGATGCACCTCGTAGTCACCGATTCCGGCCTTGGCGGCCTGTCCATCTGCGCCTCGTTGGAGCGCCGCATGCGCGGCCTCGCCTCGCCCGCCGCTGCCCGCCTCTCGTACGTGAGCGTCTGGCCGGACGAGCGCCACGGTTACAACGACCTCCCGGACATGAATGCGCGCGCGGAGGTTTTCGACCGGGCGCTGGCGGCCATGGATCGTCTCGAGCCGGATGCGATCGTCATCGCCTGCAACACGCTGTCGGTGGTCTTCGAGTACACGGAGCGCCGGAAGCGCCGCGAGGCTGCGCCGGTCCTCGGCATCATCGATTCTGGCGTCGAGCTCTTCAGGGAGGCGCTGGAAGCGGATCCGGCGAGCGTCATTGCCCTGCTCGGGACCAAGACGACCATCGAGTCCGGCTTGCACAGGCAGCGCCTCGTCGCCAGCGGGATCGACCCCGCGAGGCTCGCTCCGGTAGCATGCCCTGGGCTCGCGAAGGCCATCGAGTTCAATCCGGCGTCAGGGGAGGTTGCCGATCTCGTAGAGAAATGCGCCGCGGACGCGGCGGCTGCAATCCCACCGGGTGAGCCGCTATTCGCCGGACTCTGCTGCACCCACTACGGGTACGTCGCCCGGGAGATTGCCGCCGCCCTGTCGCGGCGGGCCGGCCGCCTTGTCGCCACGCTCGACCCGAACGAGCGATTGGTGGATCTCGTCGTCTCGACTACGGGCCGCAGCATGGCGGGGGCCGAACCGCCGGGAGAAATCAGCGTGACCGTGATCTCCAAGGTCGCCCTCGCCGAAACCAGGCGGCGCGCCGTCGCAAGGCTCGTCGAACACGTCTCTCCTGCCACGGCTCGCGCGCTGTTATCCTATGCGCACGTGCCGGCCCTGTTCTGAGCACAATCGAGGCCCCTCCGACGGACAGGCCGTCGTACGACACACGGTCTACCGCACACGACCTGAGGGCGACAATTCATCGGGAGTCCATATGCGTCTGCTTCTCGTAACGGGCCCGGGTGGAGATGCGCAGGGTTGGGGCGACATGAAGGTGACGCACGCGGTTGCCGGAGCGGCCGAGTCCTGGGGCCACAGCGCGCGAATCGCCCACGTCGAGAGCGAAGCCGACTTCCTGAAGGCCCTGGACGAGGGCGGCTTCGACATGGTCTGGAGCGCGCTCTACCACATCTCTCCCAACGAGAAGTTCATCGGGCGGAACGAGGAAGGCATGTGGGTGGCGGACGTCCTCGACGAGCGCGGCATTCCGTACATCGGCTCCGACAGTCGCTCGATGAAGGCGATGATCGACAAGTTCCAGACTCACACCGTGCTGGCCCGCCATGGGGTGCCCGTGCCGGGGCACCACCTGGTCCACGAGGGCGATGACCTCTCGGTGATTCCTTACCCGGCGTTCGTGAAGCCGATGTGCGAGTCGCGCTCGGTCGGAATCAGCGACGACAGCGTCGTTTTCAGCGAGGAGGAGCTCCGCCGCCAGGTAGCCTACATCCAGAGAGAGTTCAACGAGGCCGCGCTCGTCGAGGACTTCATGCCCGGCGACGAGTACACGGTCCTCGTGCTGGGAAACGGCGAAACGCGGGAGTGCCTCGCCGGAATGGTGACGGTAGAGCCTCAGCACTACGGCCGGCACAAGATCCTGCGGAGCGACCTGCGGGGCGTCGGCTTGACCCACGTGGGTCCGCCGGGACCGAGGGGAGAGGAAGCCGGCAGGATTGCAGCCGCTGCCGCCGAGGCGATGAACTGCCTCGATCACATCCGGATCGATGTCAAGACGGACGCGGCCGGCCAGCTGCGCATCATGGAAGTGAACGGGATCCCGGGCCTGAAGCCGGGCAAGAGCTGGACGCCGCAGCTCTACACCCTGTACCACGGCTCACCGGAGGGCCCGATCGAGGATCACCGCCGCCTCATCGCGCGGATCATAGACGAGGCAGGCAGGAGGTACGGGATGCCGACTCACACCTTCGTGTGATACTCCACTACAGTCTCGTAGGCGTCTCTGGGGTAGCCCCCCTGCTGCCCCCGAACCAGGCGGGTCAGGAGATCCCTCCACAGCTCCACGTGCTGCATCGTCGTGATGCGGTTCCTGAACATCGCCGCTGCCTTCTCAGGCTCCGCATCCATCCGGGCGATGATGCCCTGCACCTCCGACTTGAAGCCCGCAGCACCGTACCAGGCCAGGTACGCCTGCCATGCCCTCTCGTGCCCGAGCGGCGTCCGGAACGGCCGGGAAACGCGCGCGAGCACTCGCTTGAACGCCCTGCTTTCGTCGCGGTCGAGCTGGCGCAGCCCGTCGTCCGTTATGCGGTACGGGTGCAGCTCGATCCCCTCCACACGCTCCCCCTCGAGATTCAGCACGAGCGCCGCGCCAAGCTTCCGGTAGTAGAGGTTCGTGAGCTGGTAGAAGGCAAAATTCCCGAGGCTGTAGACGATCGGCCGGCCGCCACGCCACTCCACACCCTGCACGACGTGCGGGTGGTGTCCGACCACCGCGCTCGCTCCCGCGTCCGCCATCGATCGGAATGCGCCAACCACGTACGGAGGCGGGTAGGGCGTGTACTCCAGGCCGCAGTGCGCGATGCATATGACAGCCCCGCCTCTCTGCCTGCACTTCGCTATCTCGGAAAGCGCTCGCGGGATGTCCCACCCGAAAACGCCCGGACCGTTCTTCGACGCGGTCAGGTCTTCGCCCTCGCTGACATTGACGATGTGAACCTTCAGGCCATTGACGTCGATCGAGAGCGGCGCGTGGGCCTGCTTTCCGTCGAGGCCTGCACCCACGGTCCGGATGCCGTGGCGGGCGAGGATGTCGATGGTCTCGCGGAGACCGCCCACGCCGTAGTCGAGGACGTGATTGTTCGCGAGACAGGCAACGTCGAAAGGCACAGCCGCCAGGGCCTTCGCGTGCGCCGGCTCTCCCTTGAACACTGCTCCGCTCTTCCAGACCGGCTTCTTCGCCCTAGTCAGTGCCGCCTCGCAGTTGACGATGCGGAGATCGGCGTCGCGCAGGATGGGAAGTACGTCGCCGTAGAGGGCTTCGGGGTCGTGGCGCGCGAGCGAGTCGAAAGCGCGGATTGGAGCCCAGTCCGAGGCAACGAGGACGGACGCTCGCCCGGGCGAAAGCCTGGTCGACGAGCCGGATCGTTCACCGGAACGGTGCGGTCGAAGACGGGTGTTCGCTGGCACGTCCGACATTATGCACCGTGATCTACCCGTCAAATTGTTGACGCCGTCAGATACGGAACGTACGCTTGGATGACCTCATCCAAGCCGTTGGATCAGCTGGCGCTCGCCTGGTGAAGCCGCGGCACTTCTGGCCTTTCCTCGACCTGCGCTCTTGGCACGTTTTCCGCGTACCGCGGCGCGGAATTTCGTACACACTCGCAGTCTCGAAGGGACATACGCAGTCGTCGCGTAACCGGGGGCCCGCAGGAGGGTCAGTCGTCCCGGCTGTTTGTGTGTACTTGCGTCCTTCGTCGCAGCCCAGTGGGTTGCGGTATGTCTACCAGGAGGTGCTTGATGAGGTTTCGCTACGCGTCCATGGTTCTGGCGCTGCTGCTCTACGCCACGCTCGCATCCGCGCAACAGACCGGCGAGATTTCGGGCAGGGTTACCGACGCCTCCGAGGCGGTGATGCCCGGTGTTACCGTCACGCTTACCAGTCCCGTCCTCTTGAACCCGATGACGGCGGTTACGGGGCCCACCGGCGCCTATCGTTTTCCCCAGTTGCCGATAGGCACCTACACTGTCAAGTTCGAACTCCCTGGTTTCAAGACCGTCATAAGGGAGGGGGTTCGGATCGAGATCGGCTTTACGGCGCAGATCAACGCCACGCTCGAGATCTCCACTGTGGAGGAGACCGTGACGGTCACGGGCGAGTCGCCGATCATCGACCTGCGCGACACCGGGAAGACGTCGCGGTTCAACCAGGAGGCGCTGCAGAGCCTTCCTTCGGCGCGTGACCCTTGGGTCATCATCGAGCAGGCGGCGGGAGTCGCCATGGACCGCCAGAACGTTGGCGGGAGCGCTTCCGGCCAGCAGTCGAACTTCGTGGCTCGCGGCGCGGCGATGCGCGAGCAGAAGTGGAACCTGGACGGCGTCGACATCACCGACATGTCGGCCACTGGCGGCTCGCCGATCTACTTCGACTTCGACGCGTTCGAGGAGATGCAGATCTCCGCGGGAGGCGCGGACGTGACCATGCAGTCGCCGGGCGTTGCCGTGAACCTGGTCACGAAGAGCGGAACCGACACTCTCCGCGGCTCCGGCCGTTGGTACCTCACCGACGACAAGTTCCAGTCGATCAACGTGGACAATGCGCTGCGGAAGCAGGGTGCCGCCACCGGGAACCCGATCCAGAGGATCACGGATTACGGCCTGGAGGCTGGCGGGCCGATCAAGAGGGGCCGGGCCTGGTTCTGGGGCAGCTACGGCAAGCAGGACATCAGCGTCGGAATCAACAACTTCTTCAAGGGAGACGCCGCGTGCCAGGCGATGAAGAAGGCGCTGGCGGCCGATCCCACGTCTATCCCGATCAAGGACGTGCGCGGCTGCCTGAACAGCGACTCGACGCTTCTGAACAACTACAACGCGAAGGTGGCCGTCGAGCTCTTCAAGAACAACCAGTTCTCCTTCCTGATGAACGCGGCCGAGAAGGTCCGCAACGCTCGCGACGCCTCCGACCTGCGGCCGCTCGAGACGACCTACCGCCAGCTCGGGGTCACCCGCAAGGACCTCGGTTCGAACTGGTGGAAGACTGGGATGCCCAAGACCTACAAGTGGAGCGACCGCCACATCTTCAGCGATCGCTTCATGGCCGAGGTCTCCTACGCTCACGTCGGCAACAACTTCGCCCTGACGTTCCATGAGGAAGAACTCCGGGGCGTCCAGGCGATGTACGAGGCCACCAGCCAGCTGTGGGGCCGCTCGTACAATGAGTCGGTCTACGTCCGGCCCACCGACAGCATCGACATCATGGGGAACTACTTCATGCCGGGCTGGCTGGGCGGCGACCACGCGATCAAGTTCGGGTTCAAGTACCGCAACGACATTGCGCACACCGAAACCGCCTACGGCGGCGACGCGTACGTCAGGTTCAACAGCGTGAACCTGCCGGCCTTCACCACACCGGAGTCGGCGTACCTCTATCGCCGCGGGTACTCCGAGTACGGTCTGCACAACCGGAACTTCTACGTGCAAGACAGCTACAGCGTGAAGCGGATGACGATCAACCTCGGGCTGCGCTTCGACTTCCAGACGGACTTCGTCAACCCGGCCAAGGTCGCCGCGCACGAGTTCTTCGGGCAGTCGACCTTCGCCGGGGAGTACAACGACGGCGGTCTCTTCGCCGGGCGCTACAACGGCACGTACACCGGTGCGAAGTTCGACCAGCTGCCGGATATCGCCTTCAAAGGCGCGGAGGCGGGAGTGTCGTGGAAGAACTGGTCGCCGCGCATCGGCTTCACCTACGACCTGAGAGGGACCGGCAGGCAGGTCGTCAAGTTGAACTATGGCAGGTACGTCGGTCAGCTCGGTACAGGGACCATGTCGTCGGTCTACAACCCGGTCGCGTCCACCTACGTGCGCTATCCGTGGGTCGATCTGAACGGCGACAAGTTCGTGCAGGCGAACGAAGTAGTGCTCACGACGGCCAAGGGCATAGCGCCCATCCAGTCCACGAGCGGGTACAACTACAACAACCCGTCGCAGCTGACGACGACGGGGAAGGTGGACCCCAAGCTGACCGCGGACAAGACGGATGAGATCCTCATCAGCTTCGACCAGCAGCTGGGACCGGACTTCGCCGTGAGCGCCGCCTACATCTGGCGTAAGTACACCAATTTCCGCTGGTCGCCGCTCGACAACTTCAGTGCCGCCAATTACGAGGCCGTGAAGTGGACGCCGACTGCGGGGACATGCCCGGCCGGTGCCCATTGCCCGGAGGTCACCTACTATCGCCGCACCAGTCAGCCCGGCACCGCTTACACCTACACCAACCAGCCCGATTACTGGCGCGACTTCAACGGCTTCGAGATCACCGCACGCAAGCGCCTCTCGAAGGGCTGGCTGATGAACGCCAGCTTCTCGTACAACGACGCGAAGGAGCACTACGATTCGCCGGCGGCGTACCAGGATCCAACCAACATCGACAAGTTCAACACCGGCCAGTACGCTCCCGAGTCGACCTCCAGCGGTCTCGGCAACGTGTTCGTCAACGCCCGGTGGCTGTTCAGGGTGAGCGGCGTATACCAGCTGCCCTGGCAGCACATCAACGTCTCCGCCTTCTACAACAGCCGTGACGGCTACCCGCTCATCCGTGATGTGCTGGGCCCGAGCCGCCCGTACGGCCAGAGCGCGCCGGCAATCAACCTGGACCGAATCGGCGACGTCAGGCTCCCGAACTTCCAGACGCTGGACTTCCGGGTGGACAAGGTCTTCACCCTCCTGGACCGTGTCCGTGTCACCGCCAGCATGGACGTATTCAACATGCTGAACGGCAACACGGCACTGTCGATTCGTGGCAGGCAGAACGCGTCGAACGCGAACACGATCTCCTCGCTGCTCGCGCCGCGCGTCATCCGCTTCGGCTTCCGCGCAACGTTCTAGCGAACTTGGCCTGGCCGGCGGCAGATCTTGTCTGCCGCCGGTCAGCCGCCCCCGTCATCCATCATCCTCGGCGCACTGCCCCCGGTCGGAGAAACGATGGCGTCGAAGTGCAGGGTGCCCGTGCTGGTGCTGGCCTGGGTGCTGGGAGCTGCTCCGCCCGCCACGGCCCAGTGGCAGATCCAGTCTGCCGACGGGCAGAACTCGGTTTCGATCGGCGTTCTCGCGCAGCCCCAGTTCGAGACGACCAGGCTCGAGGGCGCCGACGGCGCCTCCAGCTTCCATCTGCGGCGGATGCGGTTCATCCTCGGGGGCAAGGTCGGAAACCGCATCTCGTTCTTCATCGACACGGACGTGCCGAACCTGGGCAAGCCGGACGCCAGCGGCCGCAAGGCCGGCGCTTCGTTCACAATCCAGGACGCCGTCTTCACCTACACGCTGGCCGGGAAGGTCAATCTCGAAGCGGGCATGATAATCGTTCCCGTCGCCCGGCACGCGACGCAGTCTGCGGCGAACCTCTTGGGAGTGGACTACGCGCCATTCAGCTTCTCGCACTCGGACCCGACCGGCTCGAACTGCGGCCGGGACTACGGCGTCCAGGCAAGAGGCTACCTCTTCGACAATCACCTCGAGTTCAGGGCCGGCATCTTCGACGGCAAGCGGGGAGCCGGCGCCACGATGCCGCTTCGCTACGCCGTGCGGGCGGTGTGGCACGCGCTCGAAGCGGAAACAGGCCTCTTCTACGCGGGGACCTCGCTCGGAAAGCGGCGCGTCTTCAGCCTCGGCGCCAGCATCGATCGGCAGGACGACTACATGGCGCGGGCCGTGGACATCTACCTGGATCATCCAGCGGGTGGTGGACGGCTCGGTCTGACGGCCCAGATGAACTACACGAGGTACGACGGCGGGCAGACCTTCACGGAGCTCCCGGCGCAGGACGTGTGGATGGTCGAAGGCGGCCTCTTCGATTCACGCTCGCGTCTCGGGCCGTTCCTCCAGTGGACGTCACGGCAGTACCGAGCGGCGGAGCTTTCCGATGAGAGCCGTGTCACGGGCGGGCTGGCTTACTGGGCCGAAGGCCACCGCTACAACATCAAGGCAGGCGTCGGCCGCCACACGACCGCCGGAGGCAAGCGTCGGATGCTCATCGTGACGCAGTTGCAGGTCTTCCTCTTCTAGGAGAAGATGGCCGCCTATCCGACGAACTTGTACCCGATGCCGTGGCAGGTGAGGATGTACTGCGGGCGGCGGGGGACCGGTTCGATCTTCTGCCGCAGCCAGGCGACGTGGACGTCCACGGTACGCGTCGACGGCGTCTGCTGGTATCCCCACACCTCGGCGAGGAGCCGCTCGCGCGTGATGGCGTCGCCCCGGTGCTCGATGAAATACTGGAGCAGCCGGAACTCGCGCGCGGACAGGTCGAGCAGCCGCCCGCCCCTGGTCACCTCGGCGCTCCTCAAATCGACCCGGACGTCACCGAACTCGTAGAACATGCGTCCGAGCTGTCGAGCGGCCGGCGCCGAGGCGCGGCGAAGCTGCGCCTCGATCCGCGCCAGCAGTTCGGCCATCTCGAAAGGCTTGGTGACGTAGTCGTCCGCGCCCAGCTTGAGGCCGGTCACCTTGTCCTGCAGCTGCCCGCGGGCGGTGAGCATGATGATGGGCGCGCCGACGCCCTCGCCGCGCAGGCTCCGGCAAACATCGAAGCCGCTCGCGCCGGGAAGCATGAGGTCGAGCAGTATCAGATCGAACGGCTCCTCACTGGCGGCGCGCAGGCCCGAGGCGCTGTCGCCGGCCGATCGGACGTCGTACCCTTCGCGACGGAGGCGGTCCGACACGGTCAGCACGAGACCCGGCTCGTCTTCGATGAACAGGATGCGGTGCCGGATCATGAACGGGCCGCGGCCGCCTCGGCTTCAGCGGCCGGTGCCAGCCGCTGGTGCGCCGGGAGCTGGATCGTGAAACGGGCGCCTCCTGCCTCGCTCCGGCCGGCTGAAACGCGGCCGCCGTGCGCCTCCACGATGTTCCGTACGAGGCTCAGGCCCAGCCCGCTGCCTGGCACCTGGTCTTCGACGGCGGCTTTGCCGCGGTAGAACGGGTCGAAGATCTTCTGGCGCTCCGAAGGCTGGATCCCGGGGCCGCCGTCCTCGACCTCGATCAGCACGACCTCATGCCCCGCTTCGGTCGCCTGCCGGGCGCCGACTCGCACCCACCCCCCGCGCCCGCCGTGAAGCATCGCGTTCGACAGCAGGTTCCCCACGGCGCGCACGATCGCCGGCGCGTCGCCGAGGAAGCATGGCAGGTCGGCTGCGACCCGCCGTTCGATCGCAATCCCTGGCGCCCCGGCGAAGCCGGCCAACCCCTCCACCGCGCGGTCTATGACATCGGCCGCAGACAGCGGCTCCCGGCGCAGCGCAGCGCCTGCCTCGATGCCGGCAAAGGCCAGCACCTGCTCGACCATATCGCTCAGCCTGCGCCCTTCCCTGGCGATGAGCGCTCCGTACTGCCGCACCTGCGCCGCCTGGTCGACCACCCCGTCAGCGAGGTTCTCCCCGGCGGAGCGGATGACGGAAAGCGGCGTCCGCAGTTCGTGCGAGACGCCTGCCACGAAGTGCATCTGCTGCGCCGCGAGGCGGCGGGCGCGTTCGGTCGAAACGACAATCAGAGCCAGGGCGGAAACCAGGAGCGCGAAGACGCCGGAGCTCACGGCAAGGTTGCGGTGCCGAGCCGATGTCACTGCCGCCTCGAGCGAACCCGCACGATGCCAGACGGACATCTCGTAGAGCCCGCCCTCGGGGACGAGCCCGCCCTCCGGCGTCTTCATCCTGAAAACGCTGACCACGAGCCTGTCGTGCCGGACGGCTTCGGTCGCGGGGGTGTGCTCAACGAGTCCGTGCAAACGAAGAGCCTCCATCTCGGCCGGGCGCACGTCGAAAAGCACCTTCGCGAGATCGGGGCGCCGGGCCGCAATCGGCTCGGGGAATGCGGCTGACCGGAACACCTGCCCGCCCGGCCTCCCTCGCTCGGTTATAGAGACGTGGTAATCGAAGACCCCGCCGGTGGAAAAGTGTTTCTGTGCGAGCGCGGGCAGGAGGACCTCCCGGAGGTAGCCCCGGTCGAAGCGAACGATGACGTGAGCTCGACGAGGCTCCGGCGTCGTCGTCACAGTCGTCGATCGTCCCGCACTCACGATCCTGATGCCCGAAAGCGGCGCGACGAGCGCGGGGACGGTGGCGCCCGCAGGCGTCCATCCGGCCAGCATGCCGGCCGGGCTTCGGCCCGCGTAGTCGGTGCCGATTTCCCCGGCCAGACGCTCGAGTTCCGGAGGCCATTCGGCGGGCGCGACGCTGCGCCTGGACGGGTCGAAACGAAGCAAGCGGGGCAGCGCTCCGACAGAATCGGCGGCCGTGGACCCCCTCGCTGATGCCCCCGCCGACGCGGGCACGGGGCCTGTCGGTTCCGAAAGGTACACGTCTCTCACGAGCCGGGGGTAGGCAGCACTGGCATTCCATCGGTCCCAGCGCGCCGAGATTGCGGACGCCGCTCGCGCGGTGCTGGCCGCATCCAGCTGGAAGAGCATGTAGGCCCGCGTCACCTCGCGATCTACTTCGAGCGCAAACTGTCCGGCACGCGAATCGAGGCTCTGGCGAAGCCGCTCGCGCTCTGCATCGCTCAACCGGCCGAGCCACGAGTACTGGAGCCCCGCGAGGACCGCCAGCAGCCCCACGAGAACGAGCGGCAGCACGAACCGCGACAAACCGGACGGCGCCATCGTCCACATCCTACCGGGATCAGGGCTTTCGGCTCCAGCGCTCGGCACAGATGCACCTCACCGCCGACCGGCGCCGGCGGCCGGGCGTTCTTCCCTACGCGGGCCGGCTCCCACCGGGTCACGATCGGCCCACCGCCACCGGACGAGCTCTTCGAGGGCAGCGTTGCTGCTGACCTCAGAACCCGAAGCGCGCCCCCGCCTCGATCTTCCTCGGGTTCAGAACCGTAGTGGGCTTGCCGAAGAACGGCGACGTCATGACCCCGCTGTAGCCCGCGTAGTTCGAGCGGTTGGTCACGTTCTGCGCGGCGACGTAGAACTCGATCCGGTAACGCTTGTCGTCCTGGCCGCTCACGCTGACGCCTGCGGCAGGCATTCCTCCGCCGGCGCCTCCGACGGTTACCATTACAGCTGTACGGCCGCCGCCCGATGTGTCCGGCGGCCGTTGGCCGAAACCAATCGCGTAGGACAAACGCGCGCCGACGTCCCACTGCCACGGCGTCCAGGCCGAGTTGCGCGGGGTTCCTTCCGGCCGGTCGTTGAAGAAGCCGTCGCCGTTGGCGTCCAAACCGGTGGTGATGTTGTAGGGAGAGCCCGATTGCGCCCGCGCAGACAGGCTGACCCCCAATGTCGACACGATCTGGGTGGAGAATTGGGCCCCCAACCTGTGACGCGACGCCGATGGACCCCACTCGCGGTCCAAGTCGTCCCCCCAGGCCGGCAGCGAGAAGGGACCGACGGTGTTGCTCTCGCTGTCGGTGAAGCTGTAGTTGGCTGCGAAGAGCGTGCGGTGCCAGTCGATCAGGAACATGCTCGCTCCGACGTTCACCGCGTGCGAGCGCGACGCGGCATCCGAGCGCACCTCGACCACGTTGGCGAAGAATGGATCCGCCCGCGCGCCGTCCTTGCCGGGCGGGTTCAAGTTGGCGCCGCGAAGGAGCCCCCAGCCGCGCCGGTACGTGTAGGCAGCGCTCAGCCTGAGGGCACCAGCGAGCTGGCGGTCCACGCCGAAGCTGGCCGCCACGCTCGACGGCAGCGATGTGGCTTCACCGAGCAGGTACCTGTTTGTCGGCGGCGTGAAGCCGGAGATGCCCGGGTCCGGATACCCGGGTTCGCGAACCTGCAGCTCTCGCTGCCTGAACCCGTCCACCTGCAGCGTCTGCCGGTAGGTGGACGGCTGGAGCCAGTCGGAGAAGAGTCCGGCTGAAGCCCGGAAGGTCGTGCTGCCGGTCTTGAACGGCGACCATGTCAAGCTGGCGCGCGGCGAGAAGTTGACGGCGTCCGAGGCCATCGTCTGCGCCTCGTAGCGGACGCCCAGGCTGAGCATCACGCTCCGCCGGACGCGGACGTCGTCCTGGACGTACAGCCCGAGCTGCAGATTCGAGTAGCGCACGAGCGGGTCGCCGATCCGCCTCGTGTAGAGCGCGGGCCGGCCGGCCAGGTAGTCCTCCATGCTGGTGAAGGTGAACGTGCCGAGATAGTTCGACGTCTCGTCGGACCTGTAGCGGCCGCCCTCGAGGAGGAAGCCTGTACGGAAGGAATGGATGCCGCGGACGTAGTCCAGGTCGCTCGCGAGCTCGAACTCGGTGGCGTGGCTGCCGCCGGATTGCTGCGCCCCGCCGCTCGTGAACGAGTCGAGGACCCTTATCGTGGGCGACTCTGTCACCGACCGGTTGTCGTTGCCGAATGCGTGAACCTGCAGCCTGGATTCCCAGAAGAAGCGGCGGCCCAGCGGCCCGTTCTCCGAGAGGCGGAAGACGGTATCGGACGAAACCGTTGAAAAGGCCCTTTCCGGCAGATCGAAGCCCCCGATGCCGAGGTTGTTCCGCTCGTACGTCGAGCGCTGGACGCTGGCGCGCAGCGTGTGGTCCGTCCCGATCGCCTGGTCGAACCGCCCCGTGAAACTCAGGCTGCTGGACGGCTGGCGCACCGGCTCGGCCCGCGTCCGCCCCGGGACCGCCGCGAGGAGGTTCCCGGTGTCGTGCTGCCCGGTTCGCTGAACGGTCAACGAAAACGACGAGCGATTGGGCTTCACGGTGCCGCCGAGCGTGAAGCCGTAGCGCTGCAGGCCCTCGTCACCCTTCTCCGGTGCGAAGGGGTTTCGCGCGTTGAGGGCGTCGTTCCTGAAAGCGAAGTCCACGCTCCCCCGCAAAGGGCCCGCGCCAGGCTGCGTCATGATGTCGATGAAGTGCATGCCCGCCATGCCGCCGTGGTTCTGTGCCGCCATCATGTCCATCCGCGGCAGCCTGATCGATCGGATCTGGGACTTCGGAGGGAGCTTGCCGCCGGTGAACCCGTCCACGCGAATCGTCGAGCCGGGCGGCGCCATCGCTTTCAGAGCCTTCTCCATCTCTTCCGGGTCGTCGGGTAGCGCCTCGATCTGCTCACGCGTCAGCACGGTCGAGAAAGCAGCGCCGCGCGGGTCGAGCGCGCTCATCTGCTTGTCCCGCTCGACCGTCAGCTTCTCGTCGAGCTTCTCGATCGGGAGCACCAACGAGCGGCGGCTAGTGCCGCTGCCGACTCGGTGGCCTTCGACCACTACAGCCTGGAAACCGGGGAATTCGACCCGGATGGTGTAACGCCCGGCGGCGAGGTCTTCGATTGTCGCGACACCGACCGGAGACGTCGAGACCACGCGCGGCCCCCCCGCGGCCGTCTCGTCCTCACCCGTCACGGTGACGGTGGCGTTGGGAATGACCGCTCGGCTCTGATCCATGACGGTCACAACCAGCCGGCCGCGCGGCGCCTGAGCAGAAGCCGCTCCCTGTCTGACGCCTATGAGGCAGCCTGCAG
Source organism: Vicinamibacterales bacterium (assembly GCA_041947015.1). Taxonomy (GTDB): domain Bacteria; phylum Acidobacteriota; class Vicinamibacteria; order Vicinamibacterales; family Fen-181; genus JBHGBL01. The sequence goes on along the minus strand of JBHGBL010000016.1, from coordinate 32,604 downwards.
CAAGCGCGATCGAGACGCACCTGGAGATCTTCATCACCGCCCTCCGCCTACTTGCCGGGTTCGAACTTCTTCGGGTCGATCTTCCGGTTGACCTGCACGCGGTCGAAGACGAGTTCTTCCGTCGGCTTGCCGTCAATCGAGTACTGCAGGCGGAAGGGGACCTTGATTCCGTCGGCCTCCCTGTAGTCTCCGTAGTAGATGCGGTGCTCGACCACGCGGAGCTTCGCCTCCGCTTCCTTGCGCTGCTCCTCCAGCTGCCTCATCAGCTTCTCTCGCTCTTCGGGGGTCAACTGGCGGGCCGGCGCCCCGGCTGCGGTTGCGTGGCCCGTTGCGCCTGCCGGCGCCGCCCCGCCAGGGCCCGCCCTCATCGTCGTCGTGATTCGGAGCGACTCGCGGGCCATCCAGCTGGCCATGAGCGGCAGATGCGTACTCTGGTCGATGAACAGCCGCAGAGCGAACCCGTCCTCGCCCGTCACATCGATGATGTCGGCCCTCCCGTCGGGGGACTCGGCCACACCGCCGTAGGCGAACCGCAGCGGGTAGACCTGTGGCGACGAGAGCAGGAAACCAAGGGTGAACCGGGCGAAATCCTGCCGGTTCGACGAGAGCAGCCTCGCCTTCTGCTGCTCCCGCTGCTCAGGCGTCGGCTCCTGGCCAAGCAGCCCGCCGCCGGGCCCTATGCGGATCATCACCCTGCCCGCCGCTGCCGGCGGCTGGTCGACTATGTCGATTGGCGTCGAGCCGTTGAAGCCGCGGGTTCGCGTGAGGGAGAAGCCGCCAAGATCCTGCACTTCGGTCCGCGCGAACTTGTCGGGCAGCTCGATTGCCACCTCGGCATCGCCCGGCGCCGACGAGCTCTCGCCAACGACCCTCGTGGACGAACCCGTCAAGAGCACGGTTTTCACCGCTGCCAGCTTCTGCTCACCGCCGAGCGCTGCACGAGCAGCGGCAAGGATCGAGTTCACGTCGCCGGCCTGCGGCATCGCGGCGGCCACGACTACGGAAGCGGCCATAGCGGCCGCGACAAGCAGCGAGCGTTTCATGCTTCCTCCTAACCAGCCTGTCCTGTTTGACGCTCGATGATATCGGTGTGGTCTGGCCGGAAATGCTAAAAGATTGTTAAAGAGAAGGGCGCGCGAAGGCGGGTATACTGCTCCCGGTTCGCTCCCGATGAACCACATCCTGATTGCGGAAGACGACCGCGATATCGCAGAGCTGGTGCGGCACTACCTGGTCCGGGCGGGCCACACCGCAGACATCGTGGCGTCGGGTGACGACGTCCTGCCGCGAATCGACAGGCGCCGGCCGGACCTGCTGGTGCTGGACCTGATGCTCCCAGGCCGTCATGGCCTCGAGATATGCCGGTCGCTCAGAGCGAACCCGGCAACCTCTGACCTGCCGATCATCATCGTCACCGCGCGCGCGGAGGAATCGGACCGGGTTGCCGGCCTCGAGACCGGCGCCGACGACTACGTGACGAAGCCGTTCAGCCCCAAGGAACTCGTGGCAAGGGTGGCGGCGCTGCTGCGTCGAGCGAGCCGTGCCTCACAGCCGGCCGGAGGGGTCCTGGAGTACGGCGCCATCACGCTCGACCGCGACCATCACCGCGTCACCGACGCCGGACGCGAGGTGACGCTGACAGCCAAGGAATTCCTCCTGCTCGAGCACCTGATGCGGCAGCGGGGTCGCGTTCTGTCGCGCGACCGCCTTCTCACCGAGGTGTGGGGCTACCAGTACACGGGCGGTACGCGCACGGTCGATGTCCACGTGAGGCGCCTGCGAGAGAAGATCCCGCTCCTCGTGAAGGCCCTCGTCACCGTCAAGCAGTTCGGCTACAAGCTTTCGGACTTGCCGGCAGGAGAGGATGAGGCCGGCTAGGGAGGTAGTGGCGCTGCGACTCGGATTCCGCACCAGGTTGTTCCTCGCCCTCGCCGGGGTCGCCGCCGCTGCCCTGCTGATCGGCGCCACCATTGTCTCCGCCTGGCTTCCGCGGCAGACCGAGCAGAGGATCCGACAGAACCTCGAAGCAGAATGCCGGCTTCTCGCCGACACGCTCGCGCGATACGCGCCGGCGATGCCCCCCGACCAGCTCGATGCCGAGGCCGATCGTTTCGGCCGTTCTCTCCACGCGCGCATCACCTTCGTGGCGGCCGACGGCAGGGTTCTGGGCGATTCGATGGTGGCCGCGCGCGATCTCTCGAGCTTGGAGAACCACGCCGGGCGGCCGGAGGTCGTCGCGGCAACGCGGGAAGGAACCGGAGCGTCGCGGCGCTACAGCCAGACCCTCGACACCGACATGCTCTACGTGGCGACCCGGTGCGAACATCCGAGGGTTGCCACGGTGCGCCTTTCGCTGCCCCTCACCGAGGTGCGCGAACAGGTCGCGGCCGTGCGGCGGGCGACCTTCGGCGCCCTCGCCCTGGCGCTCGGAGCCGCTGCGGTCCTGGCGGCGATGTCCTCGAGCTTCGGCCGACGCCTGAGGGCGCTGGCCGAGTCGGCCCAGGGTTACGCCCGGGGCGATCTGTCGCCCCGCCGAGCCCAGTACTATGGCCGCGACGAGCTCGGGGTGGTGGCGCGCGCGCTCGACGACATCGTCCGCGACCTCGCCACGCGTGTGAGCGACATGGCGAGGGAACGAAGCCGCACCGAGGCTATCCTCGCGAGCATGGCCGAAGGGGTGGTGGTGGTGGATGGCGGCGGACGCGTCCAGGTGGTGAACCGGACCGCGCGGTCGATGCTCGGCCTGGGGGATGGACCGGCGGCGGGCCACTACCTGGAGCTCGTTCGGCATCCCGGCGTCGCCGGCCAGCTCACCGCCGCGCTCGAGGGGCGGCAGGCGGGCGGCGTCGAAATCGCCCCTGCCGGCGCACCGGGCAGCCGGCTCCTCGCGCGCGCGGTTCCGATCACTGCACAGCCCGGCAGCGGAGCCGTGCTCGTCCTGCACGACATAACCGATCTCCACCACGCCGACAGGGTGCGGCGCGACTTCGTCGCGAACGTCTCGCACGAACTGCGCACCCCGCTCACTGCAATACGCGGGTATGTCGAGGCACTGACCGATCACGAGACGACCGCCGAGGAGCGCACACGTTTCCTCGATGTCATCTCGCGGCAGGTCAACCGCATGGAACGGCTGGTCGAGGACCTGCTGCGGCTCGCCCGCCTGGACGCGCGACATGAGGCCGCAGAGATGTCACCTTGCGCCCTGGAACCGCTCATCGCCGGCGCCGTGGCCGACCTGGCCCAGGCGGTAGAGAACCGCCGGCAGCGGGTGCAGGTGGAGGTGGATCCGGCGGTCCGCACCATCCGGACCGACGCGGCCAAGCTGCAGGACGTGTTGCGCAACCTGGTCGAAAACGCGGTCAACTACTCGCCCGAAGGGCGCCTGGTCGAGATTCGGGCCAGGATCACCGACGGCCGGGCTGTCATCACCGTGGCAGACCAGGGACCGGGGATACCAGAGTCAGACCTGGAGCGGATCTTCGAACGCTTCTACAGGGTGGACAAGGCACGCTCCCGCGAGTCAGGCGGCACGGGCCTGGGGTTGTCGATCGTCAAGCACCTCGTCGACCTTCTCGGCGGTCGAGTCTGGGCGGCAAACCGTCCTGAGGGCGGCGCCATCCTGACCGTCAGCCTGCCTGTCAGGTAGAAGGTGACACTTTCCTTTTCGGGGGATGCGACGATTTAACGTGCGGGCAACGTGGCAGAAACAGAGGCGGGCTATCATCGAGGTGCGGGCACGACCGAGGGGGTTTCCACTCCTGCGACGTTTCCCTTTGGCGGCTCGCAGGCAGGCACGAACAGGAAAGCACCTTTTCAGGCCCGGCGGCCAGGGCGTGGCGGCAGACACCTCATGGACACAGGCGGACGCGTGGTGCGGCACTTCCAGGATGAGCTGCAGGTGCTCAAGGAGCGGCTGCTCGCAATGGGGGGGCTCGCCGAAGAGCGTGTCCGCGCCGCCATGGCGGGCCTGGTGGGACGCGACGCGGACGCGCTAGAGGAGGTCCTCGCGGGCGACGAGCCGCTCAACGAGCTGCACGTCGAGATCGATCGCCGCGCCTTCACCCTCCTCGCCCTGCAACAGCCGATAGCGGTGGACCTGCGAGCCATCGTCGCGGCATTGAAGATCAACACGGATCTGGAGCGCGTGGGCGACCTGGCGGTGAACATCGCCGAAGCCGCCCGCCGCTACATCGAGATGCCGTCTGTGAAGCCCCTCGTCGACCTCCCGCGGATGGCGGAAATCGCCCAGGGAATGCTGCGAGACGCGCTCGACTCCTTCGTCCGCCGCGACGTCGAGCTGGCCGAGTCCGTTCTCAACCGGGACGACGAGCTCGACAACCTGAAGATGCAGGTGTTCCGCGAGCTCCTGACGTACATGCTCGAAGACCCCGCCAAGATTCCTGCCTCGCTAGACCTGATCCTGGTGTCGCGCCACCTCGAGCGGATCGGCGACCACGCCACCAACGTCGCCGAGGATGTCATCTTCATGGTATCGGCGCGCGACGTCCGACACCTGCCGGTCGGGAACCGGGAATAGCAGCCGACGGAAGAGGGGAACAGGCTGACCGATTACCCGAACCGGCCCGTGATGTAGTCCTCGGTGTGTCTCTCTTTCGGGTTCGTGAAGAGCTGCGCCGTCTCTGAGAACTCGACGAGCCGCCCCAGCCAGAAGAACGCGGTCATGTCGGACACGCGCGCTGCCTGCTGCAGGTTGTGCGTCACGATGACGATCGTGTAATCCTTCTTCAGCTCGTAGATCAGCTCCTCGATCTTCAACGTGGCGATCGGGTCCAGGGCGGAACAGGGCTCGTCCATCAGGATGATCTCGGGCTCGATGGCAATCGCCCGAGCTATGCACAGCCGCTGCTGCTGTCCGCCGGACAAAGACAGGCCGCTCGTGTGCAAGCGGTCCTTCACCTCGTCCCAGAGGGCAGCCGAGCGCAGGGCTCGCTCGCTAGCCGCGTCGAGCGTCGCGCGGTCCCTTATCCCCGCTGTCCGAAGTCCATAGACCACGTTCTCGTAGATCGACTTCGGCAATGGGTTCGACTTCTGGAAGACCATGCCCACACGCCGGCGCACCTCGATGACGTCGGTGTCGGGAGCGTTGACGTCCTGTCCCTTGACGAGGAACTGCCCGGCCACCCTGACGTTGTCGATCAGGTCGTTCATCCGGTTCAGGCAGCGGAGGAGCGTCGACTTCCCGCAGCCGGACGGCCCTATGAAAGCCGTCACCTGTTTCTCCGGGATGTCGATCGTTATGTCGAAGAGCGCCTGGACGTGCCCGTACCACAGGCTCCCGCCGCGGATGGCGATGGCGGGAGGCATTGCGGGCGCCCTTCCGGCCGCCTCGGCCCGCCGTGCAGGCGACACCGCGCGGAATGTGGGTATTCGCACAGCGTGGTCGCGACTCACGATAGTTGTCGACTCGGTCATCTGATCCCTACGCGAAAGCGGAAGTCCGGTACCTCTTCCGCAGCCAGCTCCGCACCACGATTGCCGTGAGGTTCAGAGCTACGACGATCGCGAGCAGCAGCATCGCGGTCGCGTACACCATGGGCTTGGCGGCCTCCACGTTGGGACTCTGGAATCCGACGTCGTAGATGTGGAAGCCGAGGTGCATGAACTTGCGCTCCAGGTGCAGGAACGGGAAGAAGTCGTCCAGCGGAAGGTCGGGCGCAAGCTTCACGACGCCGGTGATCATGAGCGGGGCAACCTCGCCTGCCCCGCGCGCCATTGCCAGAATCAGGCCGGTCAGAATGCCGGGGGCCGCTGCCGGCAGCACGACGTGCAGCACCGTCTGGAACCTTGTCGCTCCCGTGGCGAGGGACGCCTCGCGCATCGACCGCGGCACTGCGGCCAGCGCTTCCTCCGCCGCAACGATCACGACAGGCACCGTCAACAAGCTGAGCGTGAGCGACGCCCAGAGGATGCCGCCGGTGCCGAAGGTGGGCGTGGGCAGCCGCTCGGTGTAGAACGCCCGGTCCATGGCGCCGCCGACGAAATAGACGAAGAAGCCGAGCCCGAAGACGCCGAAGACTATCGATGGAACGCCGGCGAGGTTGTTGACCGCGATGCGGACCATGCGTACGAAGACGCCCTGTCTCGCGTACTCCCGCAGGTAGAGGGCCGCGAGCACGCCGAACGGCACCGCGACGATGCTCATGATCATGACCATCATCACGGTCCCGAAGATGGCCGGGAAAATGCCGCCCTCGGTGTTCGACTCGCGCGGGTCGCCGCTCAGAAACTCCCACAAACGGCTCCCATACACCCGCGCGCGCCCCGCGATCGTGAGCGCGTTGGGCCTGTACACACGGAACACGTCCATCACCGGCAGTTCCTTCTCCTCGCCGGCGGCCGTCTCGAGCGTCACGCGGACGGCGGAGGCAGCCTCGATCGTCTCGGAGAGGAGTTTCTCGACCGCGCCGTGGCGTTCCTGGAGTTCTGCGACACGATCGGCGACGGCGGCACGCTCGGCTGAAAGGTCTCTTGCAGGCGTCCTTGCAGCCTCCAGGTCCAGCTGCCGCGCCCGGAGGCGCTCCTGTTCCATCCTGTAGTCGATCGCCGCAAGCTCGCGCCGTTCGAGCCGGTCGATGGCCCCGCGGTCTTTAGCAGCTCGCGCCACGAGCAGGCGCAGCGCCTCGAAGCCGGCCTCGTCTCTGCCCGCAATCGTGCGGTCCCCTTCCTTCACTCCGGCGACGCGGCCGATGAAGGGCCCGTACTCGCGCCGTTCGACGTAGACAGCGTCCTCGGGGTACTCGATTCGCGCCACCGCTGTCTCGTCCACCCACCTGTAGTCGGCACCCGTCAGGTCCCGGTTCCCCACCTTCAGCTGGATCCTCTCCGGCCTGCAGCCGCCGGCAGCAACCGGGCCGGCCGCCGCTTCGCGGCCGGTCACCTCGCCCATCAAGACCTGCCCGTCCTCGAGAGTCACGAGCGCGACGCGCCCGGGCCAGAAGAAGCCGAGACCGTTCCAGAGAATGAGCGTCATCATCGCGGCGATCATCAGGATCGACACTCCGAGACCGCTCCCCGCCAGCCATATGGCAGCGTCGCCTCGCCGGAAGACACCTCGAAGCCGCGACATCAGACTGCCTTGTAGCGGTCGCGCAGCCGCTGGCGAATAACCTCCGCAACTGTGTTCACCGCGAAAGTCATCATGAACAGGACCACTGCCGCCAGGAAGAGCGTGCGGTAGAGCGATCCCCCTCGAGGGGCCTCGGAGATCTCGACGGCGATGTTCGCCGAGAGCGTCCGGAACCCGTTGAAGATCGACCAGTCCATGATCGGAGTGTTGCCGGTCGCCATCAGCACGATCATCGTCTCGCCCACGGCGCGGCCGAAGCCAACCATGATTGCGGAGAAAACTCCTGGGCTCGCCGTGGGAAGCACCACGCGAACGGCAGTCTGCCACCTGGACGCGCCCAGCGCGAGCGAGGCCGCCGAGAGGCTCGATGGCACACTGGCGAAGGCGTCGTCCGAGATGGTGAAGATGATCGGGATTACCGCGAGACCCATCGCCAGCCCGACAACCAGCGAGTTGCGCTGGTCGTAGGTGACGCCGAGAGTCGACTCGAGCCAGCCATGGACATCGCCGGCAAACAGCCAGACCTCCACGGCGGGGCCTGCCTGGAACGAAAGCCAGGCGGCGAGCAGCAGCAGGGGCAGGATGAGCAGCAGCTCGGCGCCAGCCCGGGCGCCCTGAGATATGCGGCGCGGGAGGAATCGCCACAAGACGACGCCCGCCGTGCCCAGGAGCGGCATCGATGCCATCGAGAGAGCGACGGCAACGAGGTTCCTCTGAACGGCGCCCGCGAGGTAGAGGCCGGCCAGGAAACCGATGACGACGCTGGGAAGCGCCGCCATGATCTCGATTGTCGGCTTGATCTTCGCCTTGACGGCCGGGTGCGCGAACTGCGAGACGTAGAGAGCACCCAGAACACCCAGCGGAACGGCGAAGAGCATCGCGTAGAAGGTGCCCTTGACGGTGCCGAAGACGAGCGGCACCAGGCTCAGCTTGGGTTCGAAGTCGTCGGTCGCCCCCGTGGACTGCCAGACGTATTCGCGTGTGGCATAGCCCTCGTACCAGACCTTCCCGAAGAGGGTCGTCCAGCTGACTTCCGGGTGTGGGTTGGACAGTTCGAAGGGGGTGATGACCCCGCCCGATACCGTGTACAGGGCGTCGGCCTTCGGAGCGAATGCAACGACCGAGGCCGTTGACGCGAGGATGTGACGGGCAAGCGTCCGCTCCGACGTCTGGTGGCGGAGGACAATCGAACCATCGGAACCTGCGGCGGCGAAGCTTCGGTCGCGCGGCGACATGCCGAAGGCGACGACGGCGGAGCCTTGCGGCTCGAAGTCGTGCGCTCTCACCATCGCTTCGCCGCCACCTCTCACCGGCGCGCGGAACCAGCTCGATACCTCTCCGCGCGAGGTGCCCGCCACGATCGAATTGCCCCCTATCACGAACTCCAGCGCCGTGATGGCATCGGTGTCCGTCACCGGCGAGACGTCAGTCAGAACGGGCGTTTCGCCGTCTAACTCCCAGCGGTAGAGCCGGCCGCGGCTTGTCGCGGCAACCGTCACGCCTCCCCTCCCGACGCGCACCTGGGTGACTGCCTGGCCTGGGCCGACGCTCACAGTCGCGCTGCGCGGCGTCTCGCCTTCCTCGGAACGCCAGATAGACACCTCGCGGTCGCTCAACAAGGAGGCCACGTGCTTGATGCCGTCGTGCTCGTCGTAGCTCACCTGCTGCACCGGACGACCAGCATCGACGGCCACAGCGCCTCGACCGACCACCGTGACGTCCAGGCCCGAGAGCGCCTCGTTCTCGTAGCGAGGCGTGTAACGGACCTGCATCAGCGCGACGCGGCCGTCGGAAGTGCCGGCGGCGAGGTAGTTCCCCAGCAGGCTCCGCGACGAGGAGACAACCTGCGTCCCCGGCTCCAGACCTGGAACGGGAACGTCGAAGGCCGGCTTGCCTGTGAGGGCATCGAAGAACCGGACGCGGGCATCGGAAGCGACAATGAACAGATAACGGCGGTATTCGTCCACTCCGAGGGCACCGAGCCCGGCGGGGCTGCCGGTCACAGCGCCGGCAGCGTCGAGGCGGATGGGTCTGCCCGGTACGAGGCGCGCCGGGGAGAAGAGCGGAAGCGTCTCGGCCCCGATGAACACGAGGATGCCGAGCACACTGAGGACGACTGCAGCGCCACCCAGGGTGATGACCACGACGGCGGCACGGTCCAGCCGCTTCAAGCGGCCGATCCGCCTGGCCGCAGCGGCCATCTTCGACCGAACCGACTGCTCCGGGGCAACCACCATCGGTGCGCGAGAGACTACGAACCCTGCAGAACCTTCTTCAGCTCGGCCTGTGCCTGATCGGCCGAAAGCGGCATGTAGCCGTCCTTGACGACTACCTCCTGGCCTTCCCTGCTGAAGATGAGTTTCACGAACTCCACCACGAGCGGGTCGAGCGGCTTGCCGGGCGCCTTGTTGACGTAGACGTACAGGAACCTGGCCAGCGGGTACTTGCCGCTCCTGACATCTTCGTACGCACCGTCGGAGTACGGGCCCTTGGCTGTCTCTGCGAGCGCCACCGCCTTGACGCCCGACGTCTTGTAGCCGATGCCGCTGTAGCCGATGCCGTATCGGTCTTCCGTAACGCCCTGCACGACCGAGGCCGACCCCGGCTGCTCCTTGACCGTGTCCTTGAAGTCGCCGTTCCTGAGAACGTGCTCCTTGAAGAACCCGTAGGTGCCGCTGGCGGAGTTCCGCCCGTAGGCACTGACCGGCCGTCCGGCCCACTCGCCCTGGACCCCGAGCTGGCCCCAGGTCCTGATGTCCTCTTTGTGCCCGCGCTTGCGGCTCTTCGAAAAGATCGCCTCGGCCTCGGCGAGCGTCAGCTTCGTGATCGGGTTGTCCTTGTGGACGTAGATGGCGAGCGCATCGTATGCAACCTTCAGCTGCGTGGGCTTGTAGCCGAACCTCGCCTCGAACTGGTCGATCTCGGTCGCCCTCATCTCGCGCGACATGGGTCCGAACTGGGCAGTGCCCGCGATGAGCGCCGGCGGGGCCGTCGAAGAGCCCTTGCCCTCGACCTGGATCTTGACGCTCGGGTAGGCCTTCCGGAACACCTCTGCCCATAGCGTCATCAGGTTGTTCATCGTGTCGGAACCGACACTGTTCAGGTTGCCGGCAACCCCGCTGACCCTGCTGAAGGACGGCAGTGCGGGATCGACTTTCAGTGCCTGGGCACCCGGGCCGGCGCCAGTCGCGAGCACGCCAACCGCGACCAGGACGCACAACTCACGCGTCATTGGAACCTCCGAAGGGTGCGTGCTGCACCCGTCTGATTGCGATCCTAGGCAACGGGGCTGACAGCCGCGTTTCGCCGCTGTTAAACCTGTGTAAAGTCGCCGGACCGCGTTCCTCATCCACCGGTCAGAAGACGAACTGGAGCTGCGACCTCAACTCGACCGTCTTGACGGGAGGATTGGCAGCGCCGGCCTGCAACTCGACATGGCCGACGTCGGTCTGCCACTTCAGTCCGTGCCGCAGATGGTAGTAGTTCAACGCCGCACGCACTTCGCGGGTGTTGTTTCTCGCGACCCGGTCGCCGGGGCCGTGCTCCCCGTAGCGGAAGGCAACCTCGAACCGGCGCCGGCTGAAGAGTTTGCCTGCCTGGATGAAGCCGCCCGAAGAGCCGAAGCTTTCGCCAATCTCCGGCTGGCGTTCTGCCCAGCAGTACATCCCGTTCAGCGAGAAGCCCCTGAACTTGAAGATGCCGTCGATTGTCACCGCGTTCCACTTCTGGTCGTTGCCGCTCGTGGCGTGGTGGTTGTCCTGGTTCTCCCAGTTGAGTCCAACGGCATAGATGGGCGTGGTGGTCGATTCGAAGTCGCTCTCCGAGTACAGGGCGCCCGTGACCCACGCGCGCTGGTTCAAGGCCTGGCTGCCGTTGGGCTGCCACATCACCCGGGCGTTGTACTGGAAGGCGGCGTTGTCGTTGGCGCTTCGCGTGAGGCCGCTGCCGTTGAAGATGCCGAACCGCCATTCGATCCTGTTGTCGGGCGTGGCGCCCCAGACTGCGAGGCCGGTGTCGCGGCCCCGGAAGAACGCGTTGCTCGCAAGGGCGCGATCGACGAACTGCTGGTTGCCCGACGATGTGAGTTCCTGCGCGCCGAAGGGCACCTTGAACTGCCCGGCGTGCATACGGAGAAGGCCTCTTCCCTTCGTCAGGTCGACGTCGAACGCCGCGTCCTCGAGTAGCGCCCCGGGGTTGGAACCGGTGACGCCTGGGAAGTTCACCTGCGTCTCGTAGGTGAGCCAGGGCCTCGAAATCCAGCCCTCCAGTTTGAACTTCGCACGGCGGATTCGGAACGACCCTCGCGGATCGCCCGCTTTCGCGGTCCCGGCGACTTGCGTGCGGTCGTCGGGTAATTCGCCGGTGAAACGGACCTGCACGCGGCTCGAAATCTCGAGGTAAGCGGCATCGGTGGTGATTCGGGTCTTCCCGTCGCGCCAGGCAACGGTCTGGACGGGCGCAGGTGGTTCTGGCACCGGCTCCGAGATGCCGTGCTTGAAGAAGAAGAGCTGCAGCGCGCGCTCGTTGTCCCCGACCACGGTCTCGCCGGCCGGGCCGGCGCCCGTCCGCGTGACGCCGACCCCGGCCTCGCCGCTTCTCTCGAAGCGTTCGGCGTTGGCGGCGATGTTGAAGACGTAGATCCGCCCGTCCTTGCGGATCTCCTTGTAGTAGAGCCCCTGCGCAGACGAAACGACCGAGCTCGCCAAAATCGCCGGTACCAGCAGCGCGGCGAACGCAGAGGAGCGAGTGAGACGATAGCGGCCGGACATAGGTCGATGCCTCCTGTCGGGCGGTATGCCCATGGTCCAGACAAGGCGAGGCTAACGTCCCGCTGTTGCCGGCCGGTTCCGGCGGTGTTACGGCAGGGTGAAATGTGAAGCGCAGCTACCACATCTCGCCCCGGAGCGTTCAGAATCCCCGCTCGGTGCCGGGAACGCAGTTTGCTAATAGTGCACAAAGGAATAAACCAGCTTTCACAGATGAGGTCGCGTCCCTCGATCGTCTCCGGTCACGGTGCGCCCGCTTCTACGGCAGCGCACATTGTTCTGGTGTCTGTGGTTCTGGTGGCTGTAATCGTGATCGTCGCTGCGGCCGTCAACGGCCCTCGCTTCTTCGATGACGACCCCGTCTGGAAAGACGACGACACTGTCTTCGACGCGAGCGGGGCGAAACCAATCGACTTGAGCGAGAGCTACGACTTCATCGAGAACACGTTCCGGCCGCGGAAGAACGGCGACCCCGGCCCGTCATCGAATGTGAACACAGTAGACGAAGTGCCCGATTCGAGCTGGTTCACCAACCGCATCGGGCGGCGCCCGATGTCGGTCGCCGAGATCGTTCGCGGCCCCGACCGTGTCGAGCGCCTCGACATCGACGAGTGGGTCGTCGTGGGCACAAAGGGCCCGGCCGGGTTCCAGCCGGGCTTCCGCGCGGTGGACCCGAGGAACCCCGACCAGTGGTACCAGCTCGAAGTCGACCCGCGCGGCCACGCCGAGCTTGCGACCGGCGCCGAAATCATAGGCACCGCGATCTACCACGCCATCGGCTACAACGTGGTGGACACCTACCTCGTGAACGTGGATCCCTCCAGGGTGGCCATCGGCGAGAACGTCGTGATCGAGGAAGGCCGCGGCACGAGACCCTTCGACCGGTCGGACCTCGACGAAGTCTTCCGCTTCGCCGCGCGGAACCCCGACGGCACCTACAGGATGAGCGCCGGCCGGTTCGTCGAGGGCAAGCCGCTCGGCAGCTTCAAGCATCATGGGACCAGACCGGACGATCCCAACGATGTTCACCCGCACGAGCATCGCCGCGAGCTGCGAGCGAACCGGGTCTTCGCCGCGTGGCTCAACCACGACGATTCACGAGCCGTCAACACGCTCGACATGCTGGTCCAGGAAGACGGCCGCCGATTCATCAGGCACTACATGTTCGACTTCGGGTCTGTCCTCGGCAGCACACCGGGCGACCCGGGGGGAGGCCGTGAATACTGGTTGGAGGCCCGCCCGGCAATCGCCAGGCTGCTCTCGTTCGGCCTCTGGGTCCCGGCCTGGGAATCGATTGAATACCCGGGGGACCTGCCGGCCGTCGGACACATCGAGGGCGCCCATTTCGATCCGGCGCTCTGGAAGCCCTCGTACCCCAACCCGGCGTTCGCCAACATGCGGCCGGACGATGCTTTCTGGGCGGCGCGGATAGTGAGCAGGTTCTCGGACGAGGCGCTCGCCGCCGTGGTCAGCAAGGCGCATTACAAGGACCCGCGGGCCGGTAAGTACCTCACCGAGGTTCTCATCGAGCGCCGCAACAAGGTGGTTGCGCATTGGCTGACCGGCGTGAACCCACTGGTCGAGTTCGCCCTCAGCAGCAGCGGGGAGATGACCTTCCAGAACGCGGCCGAAGAAGCGGGCGTGTTGCCGCGCGAGACGACCTACCGGGTTCAGTGGGCCCGTTTCGACAATGCCGCGGGCGTCGCAACAGACGTCGGCGGCGACGTCGAGGCGCGCGTCGGGCGGATCCATGCACCGCCCGAGCTCGTTTCGACCGGCGGGGCCGAGTATGTCGAGGCGCGCATCGCGTCATTCCACAGGAAGTTCCCCTCGTGGAAGACTCCCGTAAAGGTTCACTTCAGGCGTCTGGATGGCGGCTGGCAGACGGTTGGGATCGCTCGACTTCCCGGGTAGCATTCCAGCGTCGGAGGCGTTGCATGCCGCGACCTAAGACATGCGGTCCAGCTTGTCCCACGCCCGGAACACAGCCAGCACGTTCTCGCTCCTGGCGCCGGGGCCGAACTCGCACTGGGCAATGACGCCGCCGTCCGCATAGAGGTGCTCGCGAAGTTCGCGAACGGCGCGTTCGATCTCTTCGACGGTCCCGAAAGGCAGCAGTTCCTGTCTGTCGAATCCACCCCAGAAAGCGATGCGCCCCCGGAAGCGGCGGCCGAGCGTCTCGGCACCCATGCACTCGACCTGGCAGTTGAGCGCGTCGACGCCGACCTCGATGAGATCTTCGATGATTTCCGTGATGTGACCGTCCGAGTGCATGAACACGTACTTCCCATGCCTGCGTGCGATATCGACGTACTCCGCGTAGAGCGGCTTGAAGAGGCGCCGGAAGACCTGGGGCGACACCATCAACCGGCGCTGCATCCCCCAGTCGTCCATGAGCTGGATGGCATCGACGCCGGTGCGCGCCCACGCATCTGCTTCCTCGAGGTAGTGGGCGTGGATGCGGCCCAGCAGCTCGCGGAACTCCGGCGGTTCCAGCGCCAGGTCCGCGAGGGCCTGCTCCATGGTGCGGATGAAAGTGAGGCGCTCGAACGGGCGGATCAGCGTGCCAGCGAGCACGAACTTGTCCGTGTTCCGACAGAAGTCATCGACCGCGCCCCGGTCCACATCGAGCGCAGCCTCGGGTGGCCTGAAGCGATCGAGGTCGGCCCACCCCGCAACGATCGGATCGCGGACCAGGCCGATGGAGCCGTCGTGGATGTTGGAGAACCGGCAACCCCACTCGTCCACGTAGATGCCGCTGGCGTGACTGTTGCCCGCTGCCCGCAGCGGGGAGCGATAGAAGGCCGGGCATGTGACGATGTCGTCGGGGAACTCTGCGCGGAGCCGAGCGACGTCTTCGGGAAAGTTCTCCTCGGCCCACGGCAGGATCCATGCTTGCCGCGGGGTCCTTGGCGGGGACCGGAATTCAAGCGCGCGGCGCACCAGTTCGCGCGGGATCAAGGACACCTTCCGTTCCGGCCGCGCCACTGGCTGCCAGGACGCCGGGAAACCGGGGACAACTTCGATGCTCCGCGGCGACAGCGCCGCCGGCGCGGCCGCTTGCTCCACTGAGCGGTGCCACCGGGCGCTCGCTCATCGGATCACCTCATCGTCGCGGTAAGCCTTCCAAACTCGCTCGAACCATCTGTCGGGGTTCGGAACCGGCCTGGTCGGGACCCATTCCTTGCGGAAGCGGCCCTGCCCCTCGCAGGTGAGTTCGAGGATGTGTGAATCCACGAACGCGCCGGGCAGGTTGAGTCCGAACCGGCGTCCGGCCCCCAGCGCATCGCATCGGACGTCTCCCGCCTCGCTCGGCACGACGTAGGAGCCGCGGCTCTCCCCTCCGCGCTCCAGGTATTCTCCGATTGCCTCGAGATAGGCCACGTGGGCTATGGCGAGGTCCAGGGTCCGGAACAGCTCGGGGAGCTCGCGAGGTTCGCATGCCGCCGGCTCGCGGAGCACGCGCTCGTACAACGCGCGCGCTTCTGCGATGGCGCTGCGGACGCCGGCGCGAATCCGGACGATGCCTGCGTGGCGCGACATCCGTTTCTGCAGGTCACGCCTGGCCTCGGTCACGGTGAGCCTGCCGCGGAGCTTGCCCGAGACGGCGCGGCGTGCGAAAGCGGCAACCTCGCGCACCTCGGCCCCGCACGCGTCGAGAAACGAGGCTGGATCCGGCGGCGCTCCGCTCCTCCTGCGCGCGATGTACATCGCCGCACGCAGGCTGCCCACCTGTCCGGAGTTGAGCGCGGCGCCACCCGGCCGGGAGACGCCGTGCGACCCATTGACCTCACCTACCGGGAAGAGGCCGCGGATATTGGATTCCCACCACCGGTTGCCGGTGAGGCCGCCGTTGTTGTGCTGCGCGCACACCGAGATTTCGAGTCGCTCGGTGGCGAGGTCGATCCCCCGGCTCCGGCAGAATTCCACGGCGGGCATGTTCGTCTGCCGCAGCCTCTCGATTGGCGTCGGGCCCGTGGCCCCGCAATTCGCCAGGAAGTGTCTGGCCTCGGGGTCGAGTACCTCCAGGGAGAAGGCGCCGAGGTCGCTCGCGCCGGGGTTCCTCGTGTAGTCCAGGAACACCCTGCGACCGCGCTCTATGCGCTCGCGGTGCACGAGGAGGTCGATCAGCGACGAGCCGAAGTGATCCACGAGTCGAGGATCGAACGCCCACTCGTACCCTTTGCGGAAGATGGCGTTGGAGAGCGTGGCCGGGCCGGGGAACGCGTCGTAGAGGAAATCGCGCTCGTCCGAACCGTCCTGGGCGGTGGATACGTAGCGCGGGATCGCCTGTTGGTAAGAGCCGGAAACGTTCCAGCGGAGCGCCGTCGAGGCTAGGCCGTACTGCGACTCGGTCAGGTTCTGCGCCGTCGCACCGGCAACCAGCGCAAGACCGATCGACCCGGTCTGATCCTCCGGGTACACCGAGTCGGCGTACAGGCCGCCAGGACCGCCGGTTGCGAGCACCACGTTGACTGCGTTGAAGAGGACGAACCGCGGCTCGCCGTCTCCTGCCTCGTCCCGGACGATGGAGATTGCCCCCGCGATCCGGGGCTCCCCCCCGCGGGTGTCGACGAGAATGGCCACCACCTGGTGGCCGTCCAGGATCGGGACCTGCCTGGCCGCCACCTCGCGGGCGAGCGCCTCGAACATGAGCCGCGAGGTCAGAGGTCCCGCCGACGTGGCGCGGCCGCGGGGGTCGTGGTCGGTCTTGTAACCGACGAACGCGCCGTAGGTGTCGTGCGGGAAGGGGACCCCGAACTGGACGAGCCGGTAGAAGGCCTGTGCGGAGTGCTGCGCTTCGCAGAGCGCGATGTCGCCGTGCATGCAGCCCCCGGCTGCCAGATCCTCGGCCATCTGGCGCGGCGAGTCTGCCTGATCGCCCGCGATCGACAGCTTGTAATAGGTCTGCTTGTCCGACCCGGCGTTTGCGGACGCACCGCCTCCCAACATTTCGGTTGCGATGACGAGGTCCTTCACTCCGAGATCGTGCAGGCAGATCGCGGCGTTGAGAGCTGCCGCACCGCTCCCGACTATCAGGGTGTTGACTGAGTGCACAGGGTAGGACATGCCGTCTACCGCAGCTTCGGTCCCGTTCATGTCGATGCTCGCGAAGTCCAGTTCTCGACGTGGCCGATCGAGCCCCCTGCGTTCTGCGGCGTCCCGCACGGGTGTTGCGGCTGCGCGACCGGGGAAACTCCGCGCAACGCGCCTCCAACGGGCGGCACCGTTGGCGGGCCGGGCAGGCGGCGATGACCCCTGCGCTCCCGGACGGACCCCGGCCGCCGTGTCCGCCACGCGGTCGGGGAGATTGTCTTTGAGCACGGTTCGCGGCGTCAACACTCAGCCGTCTTGCGGCACCGGTGGAGGCGGCGGTCGATGAACTCGGAATTCGGGCAAGCAAGAAGGAAGACAAAGGACGACGAAGAGGCCTGTGTTCGCGGCTTGGAGGAGCCCGAAACGGAGGTCGACCGACCACAGGTCGGCGCGATCGTTGTACTGCACCAGCCCTTGCAGGAACGCGCGCGTGTTGAACGAGAACGAGACGCGCAGGCTCGCCAGGTTCGTGGTGAAGTCTCCTCCGTATCTTCGTGGCCCCGTGATCCGCCTGCGTCGCCCCAGCGGCCGGCCGCCGGCCCGACAGGCGCCCTCTGCCGCAGACCCTGAAGCATCCTTTGTATCTTCGTGGCCCCGTTCGGGCTCCTAGGAGTTCTCCTTCTTGTGGCAATCGGCGCACTTCTGGGGTGGCTTCGCCGTCGCCGCCTGCTGCAGGTGACAGTTGACGCACAGGCCCTTCTTTGCGGGACCGTCGTGGAAGGCGAACTGGGCCCTCGTCTTCATGGGCGGCTTGGCTGGAGTGGTGTGGCAGTCCTGGCACCTCTGGTTCGGCGTTGCGTTGGGCTTCTCGGGTCTCGACGCGTGATGGCAGGCGTCGCACTTCCCGGCGAGTTTCTCGTGCTTCGTGTGATCGAACTTGACGCCGCCGAGCGGCGACCCCTTGAGGACGACCGTTGCCGGCGTCTTCCCGGCCTGGGCCATTAGAACCAGTCTCGCGCCCGGCACCACCGCGATTGCGATTCCGAATATGATGACCGCTCGTCTCATGCAGCCTCCGAGAGAATGAGATGACCCTGCTCGAATCCTACAACAGATCAGGTTGTCTGCGGGCCGCGGCGGGCTCCGCGTTCGAAACGGCCCGCTGACCGGAAGGCACAGCGACAGCATGGTTCGCGGAGCCGCGTCGATCGAGACGTTCGACACCGAGGGGGGCTGACCTTGAACGACCAGAAGCTTCCTGCCGCAATCCTCGCGCTCGCTGCGGCGCATCTGGTGAACGATGCCTTCGCCAATATCTACGCGCCGCTTCTCCCGCTGTTCATTCCGAGGATAGGGCTCTCGCTGGCCGCTGCCGGCGCCATCGCGATGGCCTTCCAGGTAGCCAACTCCGTCGGGCAGATGGTCGTCGGACCTCTCGCCGATCGATGGCGAATGAGCGCCTTCGCCCTGGCAGGCCCGTTCGTGGCGGTCGTCGCCCTCAGCCTCGTCGGGCTTGCGCGAAGCGCGCCGGCCCTGGCCGTGATGATGGTTGCCGGCAGCCTTGGAAACGCAGCGTTCCACCCTGCGTCCGCCAGCCTGGTTCACAGCGCCGGTGGCCGGAGACCGGGGCTCGCCATGTCGGTGCACGTGACCGGCGGCGCCGTCGGGACCGCAATCGCGCCGTTCATCTTCGCGCCCTACGCCGAACACCTCGGCCTCGGCTGGACTCCTCTCCTGGCGGTGCCCGCGCTGGCTGTCCTCGCGTTGATCGGGCCGTTCATCCCGCGCGAGAGTGAAGCCGCCGGCATGTCGAACACCGGGCCCGGAGCGCTTCGGCCCTACGCGAAGCCGCTCGCGCTCCTGTGGAGTGTCGTCGTCGTCCGGGCAACGGTGTCTCTGGGCTTCTCGACGTTTCTCCCGGTGTTCCTGACCGCCCGGGGAATGTCCGTCAGCAATGCCGGCATCGTGACCGGCGTTTACCTGCTCGCGGGCAGCATCGGCGGGCTGGGAGGCGGGCCAGCCGCCGACCGGTTCGGGCCGCGAGGCGTCATCGCGTGGACGCTCCTGGCGTCCGTGCCATTGCAGGTCGCTGCCGTCGGGCTCGACGGCTCGCTTGCCGCCGTGGCGCTTGCTGGCGGGGGGCTGCTCCTCGGCTCGACGCTTCCCGTCAACGTCACCTACGCCCACATGATCGCTCCCGTGGCTACCGGCACGGTCTCGTCGCTGATGCTTGGTGTTGCGTGGGGAGCGGCCGGCACGGCGGTTCCGCTGATAGGCCTCGCGGCTGACGCGATCGGGCTCGGCCCTTCGCTCGTGTTCCTTGCTCTGCTCCCGGCCCCGGCAGCGGCTCTGACGCTGCTCCTGCCACGGCTCGGAGGCGTGCCGCCCGAAGCCCGGCCCTCGGCGGCGGCTCGCGGCTGAACCCGCGGAGCCTCGACGCGAAGGGCGCGACGTCGCTGTGCGTTCTCTCCCATCGCCAGGCCATCGCCAGGCCCTGGCGTGGCGATCCGCTCGCCGCACCGCAGGGCCCTGTCTATCAACCTGCTCGGGCCTGCACAGCGGGGCTGGATGCCACCTTCGCCGCCTGGCTGGCGTCGCTGGTTCCGAGCGAACGCGTCGCAGGCTTCGCTGAGGTCACTGGAGAAAGTCCCGACCTCAGGGCTCCCACAGCTATGGCCCGCTGCGAAGCCTGGCCGGACCGTTTCTCCCGGAGCGATGTCCGGCAGGAAGTGCTGTGGCCGTGTCAATGGCGAGGAGGGGCGAGCCCGGCCCTCGGAGGGCCGGGCTCTGGGGACCACTAGAAGGCGAACTTGAATGCGATCTGCATCATCCTCGGATCCTGGGCCGACGTGATCTGCCCGAACGTGGAGCTGTTCAGGGAGGTGGACGGAGCATCGAGGTTAACGTGGTTGATCAGGTTGAAGACCTCCCACCGGAACTGCAACGTCCGCACCCCGCCCAGGTTGAACGTGCGCGAGATCGACACGTCGTTCTGGAAGCGGCTCGGATTGACGATCGTGAACGGCTTGTCGGTGCTGTAGGTGCCGGTCGCCGGCCTCGCGAAGGCTGCCGGGTTGAGGTAGAACTTCGGCGTGCCGTCGCCGTACGGGTTGTCCAGAATCTGGACTGCACGCTGGTTGCCGGTCCCGGTGAGCGCAACGTCCGTCCCCGTCGTCACCGTGGAACGGTCGCCGGACATCCACCGCACGATCGGGGCGACCTGCCAGTCGCTCAGCACCTTGCCGAGCCTGCCTTCGAACTGGGGCGTCCTTGCCACCGCCGAGACGTTCCACACGTGCCGCCTGTCGGAGCCGCAGTACGAGTAATCGAGATCCTTGTTCCAGGGATTCATCGTGGTGGCGCCGGTTATCTCGGTGGTCGCCGGGTCGGACATGCACTTCGACAGCGTGTAGTTGGTAAGGATGGACCAGTTGTTCGACATCCGCTTCTGCGCGGAGAGCAGGAGCCCGTGGTACATCGAGCGGCCGGTGTCGTCGGTTGTGCCGATGGTGGAGTAGTACTGGCCCTCGGTCTTGTTCTGGAGATAGAGCAGCCGGCGAGTGTTCGTGTTGGCTATCGTCGATGCGCCCTCGATGTACACCGCCGGGTTCGCCTCGTAGGCCCTCCACACGTACTTGCCCTTGTTCCCGAGGTAGCTGGCGGCGAAGAGCAGGTCGCCGAAGCCCTTCTGGATGCTGAAGTTCCACTGCTGGAGCCTGGTGTTGTGCAGGTCCAGCGGCGTGGTGACGTAGACGCCGTAGAGGGGGAAGGCCGCCTCACGCCATCCCTGCCTCAGCGCCGGGAACGGGTTGCCTCCCGCGTAGACGCTCCACGGGTCCTCGAGGCTCGTCGCGCCGAGGGAAATCTGCGCGCCCCAGGGCGGGTTGTTCGAGAACCTCGTGTTGAAGAACAGGTGAGGGGTGTCGTAGAACATGCCCCATGCCCCGCGGACGCTCATGGAGTTGTCCTTCAGCGGGCTCCAGATCACGCCCACGCGCGGGGCGAACTGCCCGTAGCGGGCTCCATGGGTGCCGGTACCCTTGGGGTAGCCTTCGTCTCCCGGGAACATCAGGCCGGCAGGGGCCTGGGGGAACATCTTGCTGCGCCTGCCCTGGTCGAACCACTCCTTCGAGAAGTGGTTGGAGTACCCCGCGGTGTTCTGGATCGGGTTGAACGGCTCCCAGCGCAGCCCGTAGTTGATCGTGAGGTTCGAGCGCGGCTTCCAGTCGTCCTGCACGTAGGCGCCGTAGTAGAGGTGGTGGTGGTAGTCCCACACCATGTTCCCCTGCATGAAGCTGCTCATGCGCCCGAGCATGAAGTCCGCGAGCCCGAGGCCGAGAATCGACCCGTTGAAGCTGAACTGCCCGTTGGTCGGCCGGTTGTTGGTGGTCTCGATCTTGGTCTTGATGACGCTCACGCCGGCCGAGAACTGGTGCTTGCCGACGATGTAGTCGAAGTCGTTGGCTATCTGCCACCCGGTGGAGTTGAAGTACCCGGGGTTGGTTCCCCCTGAACCGAGGTTGAAGCCGCTCGAGATGCTGATGCCCATGAAGCGCACGATCCGCGGGTCGTTGTCCACGTTTATCCCGACATCCTTGGGCGCGAAGTACTCGGGCAGCGGCCTGTCGTTCAGCGTCTTGTTGAAGGTGAAGTGGAACGAGTTGACGGCGTTGGTCCCGAGGATCCAGTTGTGCCCGACCACGGCGCTGTGCACGATGTTCTCGCGCCCGGTCCTCGTGATCATCAGGACGTTCTTGCCGTCGTACTCGACCGGGTTGTAGTACCTCGCGAAGAGGTAGCGGCCGGTGAGGGTCTGGGCCTTGCTGATCGTGTAATCGATCTTCCCCAGCGCCTGGTTGTCCGAGCTGTCGTCCTTCACGCCGAACTGGACCTTCCCGCACGGGTCGTCGGCAACGGGAACGTACTTCAGGATGGCGAGTGCCGCCTTGCTGAACTGGGACGGATCGACACGGTTGTTGACGAAAGGCGCCTTCAGGGTGACCGCCCCGCGCGTGTTGCAGGCGGCGGACGCGAAGGTCGTGAAGTCGCCGTTCAGCATCGCCTGCGTCGGCACGTACCTTATGATCTCTGCCGGCTTCGTCTTCAGCGTCGTTCCCTGATAGGAAGCGAAGAAGAAGAGCTTGTCGGTCTTGATCGGCCCGCCCAGCGTCCCGCCGAACTGGTTGCGCTTCAGGCTGTCCTTCTCGGTCGCAAACGCGTTCCTGGCATTCAGGTGGTAGTCTCTCATGAACTCGAAAGCGTTTCCGCGGAAGGTGTTCGTGCCGGACTTGGTCACGACGTTCACGGCCGACGCGGCATGATGGCCGTAGCGTGCCGGCAGCGCGCTCGATTCGACCTTGAACTCCTGAAGGGCGTCAGGGTTGGGCGTCGGGAGGTTGAGGTTGTTGAACGGGTCGTTGAACGTGCCGCCATCCATGATGTAGGTCATCCCGTTCGCCTGCCCGCCGGCGACCGAGATCGTGACCGTGGGGTAGTTCTTGTTGGTGTTCAAGTCGCCGGACGGCGCCGGTGTCGCGAGGCCGGAGAGAAAGATGAGTTCGGTCACCTGCCGCCCGTTGAGCGGCATCTCGACGACCTGCTCGTTGTTGATGAGCTGCCCTACCGCGGTGCTCCTCGTCTCGACCATCTCCGAGTTGGCGACGACGGTGATGGTCTCGCTCATGCCCCCGACCGTCAGCGTCACGTCGATCGTCGGGTTCGACTGCACCTGCAGGACGATTCCCTCGCGCACGAAGGTGTTGAACCCCTGGAGAACCACCGTGAGCTTGTACGGCCCGACGGGCAGGTTCGGCAGCGTGTAGGAGCCGTCCTCCCCCGTAAAGGTGGTTCGAGTGAGCCCGGTGTCGGTCTTGAGGGCGGTCACTTCGACACCGGGCAGCACGCCACCGCTCGGGTCGCGAACGACACCGGAGATCTGCGCCGTGGAAACTGCCTGCGCCCACAGCGGGGGCGTGATCGCAAGGCATAGAAGAAGTACGGCTGCGAAGAGAACGGACGCCCGCTTCATTTCCTCACCTCCGGGGCCTTGTCGGATCTATGACGTGAATTCGAAGACACAGGGGAACTTCTAACAGAGGGGCTTACAGCAGGCAACCTAACACCCTTCGCCGGGGCCGACAACAAAGTAACCGTGTCGGTACCGTAACAGCTACCTTTCCGCCTGCTGGATCGAGATAATTCTGTCGCCCCGGGAATTGCCGGTGTCGGCTTTCACGCCCGAGCTGGAGAGCCGGATTCTACACTGGTCAGGGCTTCTGACGCCCCTAAAGGAAGGGATACGGACTCATGTCCACAGTTCTCACGTCCCACGCCAACGCCATTGGGAGCGCGGCAGGAACGCGCATCGCGGCTTACCAGCTCACCGATTACCTCGAGCGCATCGGCGTCGAGGTGATCTTCGGTTTGTGCGGCCATACCGTCATCGCCCTGCTGCACGCGCTGGAGAAGAGCAAGATCAAGTTCGTCACGACGCGCCACGAGCAGGTCGCCGCACACGCAGCCGACGGCTACGCGCGCGCAACGGGCAAGGTCGGCGTGGTGCTCACTCACCTCGGGCCGGGCCTGACGAATGCCGTGACCGGCGTCGCCAACGCGTCGCTCGATTCGATACCCATGGTCGTCATCGCCGGCGACGTGCCGCGGCACTACTTCGGCCAGCACGCGCACCAGGAGGTGCAGATGCACGCCGACGGAGACCAGAGCCAGATGTACCGGCCGTTCTGCAAGCGCGTGTACCGCGTGGATCGGCCGCAGGAACTTCCGCGCGTGATCGAGCGCGCGTTCCACATCGCGCAGACCGGCCGCCGCGGGCCCGTCCTGGTCGACGTGCCGATGGACATCTTCTCGGCCGACCTTCCGGTCGACGCTTTCAGCAAGGGACCGTCGCTCGTCACGAAGCCGACCATCGACCCCTCGACGGCGGAAGCCATCGTCGAGGCGCTCGCGGAAGCCGAGCGCCCGGTCATCTATGCCGGCGGCGGCGTCATGTCCTCGAAGGCGACATCGGAGCTCGCTGCCCTCGCCGAGGCGCTCGAAGTCCCTGTGGCCCACTCGCTCATGGGCAAGGGGTGCATGAGGGACGACCATCCCCTCCTCATGGGCATGACCGGATACTGGGGCACGCCCATCGCGAACGACAAGTGCCGGACCGCCGATCTCATCGTCGCCTTCGGAACGAGGTTCGGCGAGTGCAACTCGAGTTCCTGGTACCCGGACTACACGTTCCAGATCCCGCCGACGCGGCTGATTCACGTGGACACCGACCCGATGGAGATCGGGCGCAACTATCAGACCGAGCTCGGGGTGGTCGCGGACGCCAAGCTCGCCCTCACGGCGCTCGTCAAGGCGGCCAGAGGCCGGTCCTACCGGGACCGCGGTCCGCTTCGCGCCGAGATTGCCCAGGCCCGGAAGGCGTACGTCGCACGCTTCGCGGCGCAGTGGGCCTCGGACCAGTTCCCGATGCGGCCAGAGAGAATCCTGAGCGAGCTGAGGAAGGCCCTCCCGGAAGACGGCATCATCGTTACTGACGTGGGCTGGAACAAGAACGGCGTGGCGCAGCAGTTCCCGATCACGGTGCCAGGCACCTTCGTCACCACGAGCGGCCTTGCGACGATGGGCTTCGGGCCCGCAGCGGCCCTGGGAGTGAAATACGCCCTCCCCGGCCGCCCGGTCGTGGCGCTGACAGGCGACGGCGGGTTCGGCACGAACCCCTCGGTCGTGGCCACCGCGATGGAGCAGGGTCTGCCCGTGGTCTGGCTCATCATGGACAACGCTGCCTTCGGGACCATCGCCGGCCTGGAGAAGGGCCAGTACCACACGACTTTCGGCTGCATGTTCCTGTGCAACAACGAAACCTACAGGGTAGACTACACGCAGATCGCGAAGGGCTACGGGGCCGAGGGCATCTACGTCAACTCAGCAGCGGAGCTGGCGCCCGCCATTCAGAAGGCGCTCGCGGCGGGTGTGCCGACAGTCATCCAGGCCCCGATGGAGAACGCGCCCACTCCGACCCCCGGCCACTGGAACATCCACGACATCTACCGGAAGGGCGAGTAGGCCCGGCCGGGCGGAACCCAACTCGTTTCCGGCGCTGCGCGCCTCCCAGGCGCGCGGCGCCCCGGGCAGGAAGCTCATGACCTCTCCTCGAGCTACCCTCGGCACCGCGAACAGTCCCCGCCCCGAGACAGCGAGAGCCCCGCGGTTCCCTCCGACCGGCCTGGCGCTGGGAGTCTGGGGCGTCGCCGCCTTCTTCTACCTGGCGGCCTTCTACCTCCGGAACTCGCCCGCAGTGATGACGACGGAGCTGATGCGGGACTTCGGCATCACCGCCGTGCAACTCGGGAACCTCTCGGCGTTCTACTTCTACGCCTACCTGCTGATGCAGATCCCGACAGGCGTCCTCGTGGACTCCTGGGGGGCCCGCCGCCTGCTGGTCGCGGGCTCGCTCCTCGCCGCGGTCGGCTGCACGGTGTTCGGCACAACCGGCACCTTCGGGCTCGCCGCCGGCGGCCGGGCGATAACGGGAGCCGCCACCGCCGTGGGCTGGGTCGTGACGCTCAAGCTGGCGACTCACTGGTTTCCATCGAGCCGTTTCGCGACCTTGTCGGGCATCGGCCTGATGATCGGCAACCTCGGTGCGCTCGTGGCGGCAGTTCCGCTCCGGGTCCTGGTCGAGCAGTTCGGCTGGCGGTCGGTTTCCGTTGCATCCGGCCTCGTCATGCTGGGCGTCGGCGCGCTGGCATGGATGGTGATCCGCGACGACCCGTCGGCCAGAGGCTACCAGAGCCATGCTCCGGCGGCGCTGCGCCAGACGGCGCACATACCGCTCTGGACACTGCTCGCCGGGTTCAAGAACATCTTCCGCTACCGCAACACGTGGCTGATCTTCCTGGCCCAGGGCGGGATAGTCGGCGGCATACTCTCGTTTGCGGGCCTCTGGGGAGTGCCCTTCCTCAGGCTGCGCTACGGCATACCGGTGACCACCGCGGCGGCAATCTGCTCGGTGATGGTCATCTGCTTCGCTGTCGGGAGCCCGGCTTCGGGCTACCTGTCGGATCGCCTGGGCGCTCGCAAACCGATCTACCTCGGCGGGATACTCACGGTCACCATCGGGTGGAGCGTGCTCTTCTTCCTGCCCTTGTCCATTCCGGCCTTCGTCGTCTTCGGCGGCCTGACGGCTTTTGCCTCCGGCGCCAACGTGCTCGCCTTCGCCTACGCAAAGGAATCGGTCCCCGCGAAGTTCCTCGGGACGATTTCCGGCGCCATCAACATGGGCAACATGCTCGGACCCACGCTGCTGCAGCCGGGAATCGGCTGGATGCTCGACCGGCAGTGGGGGGGTGAAACGCTCGAAGGCGTTCGCGTCTACACGACGGCCAACTATCAGACCGCGTTCCTGCTGGTGATCGGCTGGTGCATCCTGTCTTCGGTGCTGGTCTCCCTCACCAGGGACACGCACAACAAGCAGACGGCCTGACACCCGTGCTCGACGGCCGGCCACTCGCGCCACCGTGGAGCACCTTGTCGACCGGCTTGCCTTTCTCGGGCGGGCCGGTCAGTTCCTCTCGGGCTGCTTCATCCCTGCAGCGTCGTGGAACACTCCCCGGGACCAGGGAGTCGTCCACGTCTCGCTCCCGTCGCCACATGGACCCTCGACCCTGAACACGTGCACATCGGCTGTCTTGCCGAACAACTCGACCAGCGTCTCGCGGGGCAGGAGGAACGCCGCTTTCGTCAACGCATCGGAATCCGTGGCGTCGGCGGTGACAAGCGTCACCTGGCACACCGCCTCCCCGGGCTCGCCCGTTCTCGGGTCGATGATGTGCCCGTAGCGGCGCCCGCCGGCCATCGCGTACTTCTCCGTGACGCCAGACGTCGAGAGCGCTTGGTCGCGAAGCGTCACGAAGCGGAGGAACGCCCCCGGCGCGGCGGGGTCGCGGATGCCGACCCTCCACCCCTCGCGGCCCGGCGGTCGTCCCATGGCGTAGAGCGTGCTGCCGCCGGCGCTTACGAGCGCCGACGTGATGCCTGACCTGCGAAGCACCGCGGAAGCGCGGTCGGCCGCGTAGCCCTTCCCGATCCCGCCGGGATCGAGCTCCACCCCCTCGACAGTGTAAGACACGGTACGGGCGGCTTCGTCGAGTCGCACCTTGTCGAAGCCCGAACGTGCCTTTGCCGCCGCGGCGTCCTCGGCGGAAGGTGGCGCAGGACGCCCGCCGTGGAAGCCCCATGCCCTCACCAGCGGGCCGACGGTCGGATCGAAGGTACCGAGAGTCAGGTCGAAGAAGGCGCGGCACCTCTTCACGAAATCGAACATTTCGCCGGATGCGGCAAAGGGCGCCCTGGCGGCGGTCTTGTTCATCCTGCTGAGCTCGGAGTCCGGGCTGTAATTGCTCAGCAGTCCCTCCACGCGCTGCATCTCGTCGAGGGCTGCGCGGATGGCGCTCTCGGCTGCCTCGCGGTCCGGATGGTACGCCTGGATTTCGGCAACCGTGCCCATGACTCGCCTGGAAAGCCGGCAGGGCTCGTCTTGGGAGTCGGCCCGGGGCCCGGCAGCCAGGCAGAGACAGGCGACGAGGACGGGCGGAACGGCACGCATGGCAGGCGGTCTCCTCGAATCGGGCGGCGGTGCGCGAGCAACGCGATTCTAGCATCGACGGGCGGCGCGGCCCGCCGGTTCCCGATCTACCATATGGACATGTCGAAGAAGGTGCCCGACGCGACGCTGGGCCCCGGCTGGGAACAACAGGTCAGACGACAGCTAGAGCGGATCCTCGCCAGCGTGAGTTTCCAGCAGGTCGATCGGCTGCGACGGTTCCTGAGCTTCGTCGTTCTGGAAGCCATCGCGGGGCGCGAAGACGAGTTGAAGGAGTACGTCGTCGGCGTCCAGGTCTTCGGGAAGGAAACCTCGTTCGACCCTCGCGCGGATCCCGTTGTCCGAGTGCAGGCGAGGCGGCTGCGGGCGAGGCTGGTCCGGTACTACGCGGAGGAAGGGCAGGCAGACGAGATTCTGATCGAGCTCCCGAAGGGGGGGTATTCGCCGGTCTTCTCCCGCCGAGAGGTCGCGCTGCCCCAGGGCCGGCCTTCGCTGAGTGCTGCGATAGTGCACCGCAACAGCGCCTGCGTGCTCACGTTCGCGGACCACAGCGCCGCGGGGGACCAGGGGTACTTCTGTAAGGGACTGAGGGAAGAGATCGTTCACCGGCTCTCGTCGCTGTCGGACCTGCAGGTCTTCACCGGTGAGTGCCCCGATACTGGCGCGCCGCGCCAGGCCGGCGCTGCGATCACCGTCACCGGCAGCGTGCGCACCGCGGGCGACAGGATCCGGGTGACGGCCCAGCTCGTCGACGGTGCCACCGGGTGTTGTGTATGGTCGACAACTGTTGACGGGGTCCTCGGCGATGTCTTCGATCTGCAGGAGCGCGTCGCCAGCGCTGTGGCAGACAAGATCGGGCCGGAGCTCGTCGGGCTCGCGAGCAGGGGACGCGGCCGCCCCGGAACGGTGAACCTCGCTGCGTACAATCTGTATCTCCAGGGCAGATACCACCTGAGCCAGAGGACCGAGGAGAGCCTGCGCAAGGCCGTGGAGTTGTTCGAGAAGTCGCTGGCCGAGGATGCGGAGTTCGGGCGGGCGCACGCCGGCTTGTCCGATGCCTACTCGCTCCTGGCCCACTACGGCGTCATCGGCCCTGCCGATGCGTGGACCAAGGTTGCAGCATCCGCGGCGTCGGCGGTCATGCTCGACGGGGCGTCGGCGGAAGCCTACACGTCTCTCGGCCATGCCAAGGCAACGCAGGACTGGGACTGGCAGGGGGCGGAACAGGCTTTCCGGCGAGCCATGGCGCTCGATCCCCGGTACGCGACCGCCCCGCACTGGTACTCCACGAGTGTCCTGGTCCCGACCGGCCGCCTCGACGAGGCTGTTTCGAAGATGCTGCTCGCGCAGTCGCTGGATCCGGTTTCGGCAATCATCGCGCGCGACGTGGCGATGATGTTCTACTACAAGCGCGACTACGATTCGGCCCTCGAGCACTGCGACAGCTCCATCGAGCTGAATCCGCATTTTCCGCCGGTCTACCTGGCGCTCTCCTACGTGCAGGAGCAGCGGAACGAGCTCGACGAGGCCGAAGCCGCGCTCGAGCGCGCGGTGAATCTCTCGCCGCGAAGCCCTCGATCGCAGGGCGCGCTGGCGCGGCTCCTCGCGGTGACGAACAGGCGCAGGCAGGCCGTGAAGATACTGAGGGACCTCGAGGCGCTCGCCAAGGAAAGGTATGTGAACCCGTTCGAGTTCGCCTCCATCCACTTCTCGCTCGGACACGTGGAGGAAAGCCGCGAGTTCCTCTCGAAAGCGATAGACGACCGCAGCTTCGACCTGCTGGCCATAAGGGCAGACCCGCGGTTCGAGGCGCTGAGAAACCACCCGGACCTTGCTCCGCTCATCGCCAGGGTGGGCGTCGTTCAGCCGCCTGCCGACTCGATCCTCTCGGGCATGCGATAGGCGCCCCGTCCCGCCGGCGTTCTCCCGTCGGAACGGTCTTTTCGTCGGTTGCTGTAACCGTATCGAACGGTAACACGTCCCGCCATGCCACACGGCGGTGGTGCATGATTGCCACCGCGGCGCGCGGCGCCTGCGAGAACCGCTCTCCGACCGCAGTAGTCCACGAGGAGCATGCCGTGAAGAACTCGATGATGTTCCCTCTTGTCTGCCTGCTGGCCGCGGGCATGCTCATCCAGGGCTGCCGCAGGGCATCCGACAGCGCCGTGGAGAGCGTGCGCATCGAAACCGACAGCGGCGTCCTCGCAGGCAAGGTGCTCGACTCGGGCGTGAGGGCATGGCTGGGTATCCCGTTCGCGCGGCCGCCCGTGCGCGATCTCAGATGGAAGGAACCGCAGCCCATCGAGTGGAAAGGTGTTTACAACGCGGACCGCAAGATGGCGCAGTGCCCCCAGGTACTTCGCCCGCACAACATAAACCACTACTTCGGGGAGGAGCCGACCAGCGAGGACTGCCTCTACATGAACGTGTGGGCGCCGCCCGGATCGAACGCGGACTCCAGGCTGCCGGTCATCGTGTTCATCTACGGCGGCGGCGGGACCATCGGCTCGTCCGGAATGGCCAACTACGACGGCGAGCAGGTCGCGAAGCGGGGCGCAATCTTCGTGAACTTCAACTACCGGCTCGGCATCCTCGGGTTCATGGCGCACCCGGAACTGACGAAGGAGCAGGGCGGGCATTCGGGGAACTACGGCTATCTCGATCAGAACTTCGCCCTGAAGTGGATCAACCGCAACATCGCGAAGTTCGGCGGCGATCCGGCCAAGGTCATCATCTCGGGGCAGTCGGCTGGCGCCGGCTCCGTGGCGCAGCAGATATTCAGCCCGCTCTCGAAAGGTCTGTTCCGCGGCGCGGTGATGCTGAGCAGCTGCAACTATACCGGGTCGAACACGCCGCTCGCCGAGGCCGAAGCGACAGGCCTCGAAGTCCAGAAGGCGCTCGGGGCCGAAACCCTCGACGACATGCGCCAGGTCCCGGCCGACCGCATAGTGGCGCTGCAGTCGGAGCGGCAGGTCGGCGTGTCGGTGCCCGGCATACGAACCGGTGGCGTCATCGACGGTTACTTCATGCCGGGTACCAAGGCCGAGATCCTGGAAGCTGGCCGGGCGAGCGATGTGCCGATCATCGCGAGCTATACGCACGACGAAGCGAACATCGCGCTGAAGCAGGCGAAGAACGTGGCCGAGTACGAGGAGATCGCCAGGAAGACGTTCGGCCCCGCCGCGGACGAGTTCCTGAAGCTCTATCCCGTGTCGAGCGACGCGGATATCCCGCGCGTGGCCCAGGAAGCAGCAAACGACGCGTCGGGCCTGCTCAACTCGTGCACGTGCGCGAGCCTCCAGGACAAGTACCACAAGTCGCCGACCTACATCACCGTGTACTCGCGCCGGCACCCTTACGTGCCGGGCGTGAAGATTGCCGACCAGGACACCGCCACGATCGGTGCGTATCACACGAGCGAGGTCCCTTACTACTTCGGCACCCAGGACGCCTATAACATGTTCCGTCCGACGAGGAACTGGACCGAGTGGGACCGCGAGCTGTCGGCGAAGATGACGGCTGCGCTGATCGCGTTCGCCAACACCGGGGATCCCTCCACACCAGAGGTCGACTGGCCGGCATGGACGGTCGAGGACGAACGGTACATCAACTTCGGCGACAAGATTACCTTGGAGCACGTCAACCGCGCGCGGCTGGACTTCATGGCGGTCCACCGGCCGGCGCAGCAGCGGCCGGGCACCCGCGGCCCGAGGGACTAGCTGGCGAAGGTCGTCGACATCGGGAGGAGGAGAAGATGAGGATACGTGCAGCCCTGGTATTCATCGCGGTTCTGGCATCCGCGTTCTGGCTCATGGAGCAGCAGGGAACGCTCGGCTGGAGCTCCGCTGCCGGAGAGAGCATCGACGGTCAACAGGCCGGGCAGCAGGCGCCGCCCGCAGGAGCACGGGGCGCGCAGGATCCGGCCCGGGGCCGCGGGCAGGGAACGCCCCCTGCCGGGGGCCAGGGGCGCGGAGGCCGCGCTGCAGCGCCGCGGACGAAGAAGGTCGTGCTCGCGTGGGCCGACACCCGTAACGGCATCGCCCAGCACGACTCTGTTTCCCACGCCCTCGCTGTCATCGAACGGATCGGCTACGAGTCGGGCGTCTACGACACCTACATCCGGACCGACTCGAACATCATCTCGTTCAAGCCGCTCAAGACCGACGGCACGCCAGCGAGCGGCGGCCCCAGCTTGAACAACGTGGACGCCATCTTCTTCTGCGGCCACCGCGAGGTCCCGCTCGACGATGCAGGAAAGGCCGACCTCGTGACGTTCATCCGCGACCAGGGGAAGGGTTTCGTGGCAGCTCACGTCGGGCTGACAGCCTTCGAATCGTGGCCGGAGTTCGCCAACATAATCGGCGGGGGCTTCGGCGGCCACATCTTCGGCAACGTGCCGTCGCCGCTCATCACCGAGGATCCGAACTTCCCCGCGGTCAAGCACTTCCCGCAGACCATCGTCATGGCTGACGAGTACTACCTCCCCAGCAACTACTCGCGCGAAAAGCTGCGGGTCCTCCAGCGGCTGGACATTTCGGGTTTCCCGCCCAACGAGCGCTACACGAGGACGGACGGCGATTACCCGGTGACCTGGGCCAAGATGTACGGGAAGGGCAGGGTCTTCTACTCCTCCCTCGGCCACGACACGAAAGCCTGGGACAACACGGACATCTCCAGGATGTACTTCGAAGCGATCAAGTGGGCCCTCGGGCTCACGGACGCCGACGTGACGCCACGGCCGCTGCCGGAGGGCGTCCAGATGCCGGGCACGAAGAAGACGGGACCGGGGCAGGACTGAGACAGCGGTCAGCGATCAGCGGTCAGCTTTCAGCTTTCAGCGATCAGCTTTCAGAGGTCAGCTTTCGGCCCGGTGTCCCCCAGGTGGCTCGAAGCAGAAAGCAGATAGCTGATAGCTGATCGCTACTCGGCGATCGGTGGTCGACGGTCCGAAGACGGCGAAGGGCGCCGGAACCACGCCATGTGATTCCGGCGCCCTTCTTCGTCTCGAGCCCGGTGCCGGCGAGCGACCCTTCAGGCTAGGCCATCCAGGGGCGGGTTCTTCCGAGCTTGTCCTTCTCCACGACCAGAATCTGCTT
>JBHGBL010000015.1:0-99942 GCA_041947015.1 Vicinamibacterales bacterium | reverse complement strand
GTAGAGTGCGACCTTGCCAAGGTCGAAGTCGCGGGTTCGAATCCCGTTTCCCGCTCCAATCTTCCGCTCGGAATAGAGGCGGAAGGTTGCCCGCCGTAACGTTGGCGAAGGCGGACAGGTTTTGTCTTCCCTTCCGGTCGCGGGCGCCGTAGCCAAGTGGTAAGGCAGAGGTCTGCAAAACCTCCATCTCCGGTTCAAATCCGGACGGCGCCTCCAACGTACTTTTGGACTTTCCGCCGCTTTCGCCCCGCTGCCCGAAGACCTCAGTTCGCCGATTGTCCTCAAGCCGCAGCCGGACGAGCACTCGCGGCCCACGCCGCCGCAGGGTCATCATGAGGCGCCGCGGCTGAAGCGCGGTCGTCAGGCGGCGGGACGAAGGTGACGAATCCTCGGTGAGGCGTTCGGGGGTGGAACCCGAAAAGGGACGGTCGATGCCTGGCGGGCAGCCCCGTCGACGCAAGTCGAGTGGTTGGCACCCTTCAACCGTGCGGTTCGAGGTGGCGGATGAGGTCGATGCGCTTCAAGGGTGAGCCCGAGTGGGTCTCGGAATGTCGTTTCGGGAAGCCTCGTGGCCTTCTTACGGGCCCTTATGCGCGGCGGCACGGCCAACTGCACGGTCGTGGAGTCGGACAGGCCGATCGGCCCGCCCGTCTGCCACCCGCAGTCCGTCACGGCGATGAATCTGCCGTTGCTCGACAAGTTCGAGCCGCTCGGACTACGCTACGCGCCGCGCCCGAATGGCGAGGCGTTGGCCGACCGCAAGGGGGTTGTCATGAACTGGCGGTCCGTCGCACGGATCGTACTCGGCGTCGCGTCGATGCTCCTTGGTTTGCTGTGGTTGCTGCAGGGGGTCGACCTGCTCCATATCCCGCCGATATTGTGTATCGCGAACTGCGAGCCCGTGGAGGGTGGATCGGTCGGCTGGACGACGGCCGGGGTCCTTCTACTGGTCATTGGGTCGGCGGCGATTCGCGCTGGCCTCCGGGGCCGTGGCCGACGCGCGTGATCCAAAGTCGGTGTTGCGTGCGGAAGGGCGTGGTTGCGGGCGGGGGGATTCGAGGCACCTCCTCCGGATCAGCAGATCATCAAGGAGTGGCGACTGCGTTTGCATCAGGTGCGCCGCTCGCGGCCGAGCGGCAATCTGTCAGGTTGCCACAAGCCAGGGTCGAGCGAACTCGCGCCGGGAGAATGCCGGTTGCCTCACTTCACCAAACGATACCAGTTGGTGGTCCTCGTGGGACTGACGAGTGCGCTTGCACTCGTACTCGTCGGCAGGTGGCTGAACGCGACAAAGCGAGGCGGGCAGGGGCCCGCCGAACCGTTCCGCATCGCCGGAAACTTGTACTACGTCGGCGCGACCGATGCCGCGGCCTTCCTCATCACCGGGCCCGAGGGCCATATCGTGCTCGACGGGGGCTACCCGAGCACCGCGCCGATGATCATCGCGAGCATCGCGAAGCTCGGCTTTGACATCGAGGACGTGAAAGTGCTTCTGAACTCGGAGCCACATCCCGACCACGCGGGCGGGCTGGGGGTCCTCCGGCAGGCCTCTGGTGCCGAACTGTGGGCGAGCGAAGCGAGCGCCTATTCCCTCGCCTCTGGTGGCGATGACCCGGACGTAGTCCTGCCGTTGAGGGCACTTGTGTGGATCGGGGTCCTTGGTTATCCGGCGATGCCGGTCGATCATCGCTTCAAGGACGGCGACACCATCCGCCTCGGGCCGCTCGCCGTCACGGCGCACATCACCGGCGGCCACACGCGCGGGTGCACCTCATGGTCGTTCCAGGTCCGTGACGGCGATCGCGTCCTGAACGTCGTGAGCGCGTGCGACCTGGGCCGGCTGGCCACCTTGCAATATCCAGGGCAAGAGGCCGACCTCGAGCGCAGCATCAGAGTGCTCCGGAGCCTCCCCGTTGACATCTGGGTCACGTGCCATGCGAGATGGTGGGGCAGGTATCGCAAGTTCGTCGCCAGCACCAAAGCGAAGGACCCCGTGGAACCGTTCATCGACCCCGAGGGGTACCGTGCATACATCGACGCTGCCGAGGCGGAACTCCGCAGCGGACACCTGCACTAGGTAGTCTCTTGCCCGCGAGATCGCGAGCAGTCTCCGCGCCGTTGCACAGCCGACCCGACGTTCCAGCGGGTGGACCGTGTCGAATACAGCCTCGCGTGTCGCCCGCGCCCGCGCGCCCTTCGGGGTTCATGGTCGAAGGCTGAACACGTACCCTTCGAACAGGCGGAAGTGTGTTGCCGGGACCTCCGAGACCGAAACATCGAGGCGCACCGGTTCCACGTCTTCGTCTCCGCTCCAGCAGTCTACCAATTCGATCTGGTGCCCGCTCTGAACGAGCTCCTTCAGGATGTCGTAGAGGCGCCTCGTGGCAGCCAGGGGTTCCTCTTCCTCGGGACACCAGTCCTCTGGCTCGCCAAACCCGAGAGCCACCGAGGCATGGTGAAGGTGGCGGAACGTACACGAACATCCCGACCTGGAGCCGACGAACCACCTGTGTTCGTGCGTGAGCACTGTGGGGCAGGGCGGTCCCTTCGCGGTGGAGGCTCTCTCGAACCGGACCAGGTCGCAGTTCCGGAGTGAAAGATCCTCCGGGCAATCGGTTGACAGGTGCACCATGTAGCACATGTTCGGAAACCCTCTCCGTGGCACGCGCCTGCCGGGCCGGCGAGCCAGTGTACATCCGAGCCAACGCGAAGGAGCACCTGACGTGCCGACTCGTTGCGATCTTGAACGGGTACCCACGTTCTGGCAATCTGGTGCCGAACCACCATGCCGGCGAACCTGACGCCGGAGTACCGGCGCGCGGAAGAGCGTTTCCGGGCGGCCAAGACGGTCGCAGAGAAGATCGAAGCCGTCGAGGAAATGCTGCGGGTGATGCCCAAGCACAAGGGGACCGATCACCTGCAGGCCGACCTCCGCGCGCGGCTCTCCAAGCTGCGGAAAGAGCCTGCGAAGAAGGGCGCCCGCGGCGGCTTCAGCCACATCATCCCGAGCGAGGGAGCCGGCCAGGTCGCGCTCGTGGGACCGCCCAACAGCGGCAAGTCGTCGCTCGTGAGAGCACTCACGCACGCCACGCCGGAGGTGACAGCCTACCCGTTCACCACCCGCGAACCCGTGCCAGGAATGATGGCCTTCGAGGACATCGACTTCCAGCTGGTCGACCTCCCGCCGATCTCCGAGCAACACGTCGAGCCGTGGGTCTTCGACCTCGTCCGGCACGCAGACCTGGTCTGGCTGGTGATGTCGGCGCCAGCAGCCCTCGAGGGTTTCGACGAAGTAAGAGGCCTCCTTGCCGGTCGCGGCATCGACGTGGAGCCGGCCGGCCGGTTGGAACTGCGGGAAGGCGAGGCGGGCAGGCTCGTCCAGCGAGCCCTCATCGTCCTCACCGGGATCGATCGGCCGGAGAGCGAGGGGGCGGTGGAGGCGCTCGAAGAGCTGTTCGACCGCCGGTGGCCGATACTGCCGACCTCCGCAACGACGGGGGCTGGGCTCGACGCGCTCCGCCGGCGCACCTTCGAGGCCTTCGGCATAGTGCGCGTTTACACGAAGCAGCCCGGCAAGCCACGCGACAACTCCGCGCCGTTCACCCTCCCTTTCGGATCCACTGTCGGCGACCTGGCCGCGCGTATCCACAAGGACGTTGCCGGATCGCTGAAGTTCGCTCGCGTGTGGGGCGCGAGCACCTTCCCGGGTCAGGCCGTGAGCAAGGAGCACGTGCTCTCCGAAGGCGACCTGGTGGAGATCCATACTGCCGGGGCGTAGACCACGGAAGGAAAACCGGGTCGCGCCGCCCTGCCCTCGACAACGAGATAGAATTCGCGGCAGTCCGATGATGGCGCATCCGACATGAGACATGCACGACGAGGGAGGCCATCTGGCTTGCAGCAAGCACCACGGCGAACCGCCTGCTTCCGAGTCTCGGAAACTGACGATACATCCATCGGCCGGCTGGCCGGCGGTCTCTGACAGGCTCGAGAAGGCGGTTGGCTTCCAAGTCACGGCCTCGGGGGGAACGAGGTGGCCAACACGTTCGAGGACATTGCGGCACGGCTGGCGGAGAACGAGCAAGCTGTAGGCGCCCTGTACGAGCGGTTCGCCGAGTCCTTCCCCGAAGACCGAGAGTTGTGGGTAGCCCTCGCGCGGGACGAGGGGCAGCACGCCGAGTCGATCCGGGGAATGTTGGCCGCGATTCCCGCCGAGGCGCTCCGGCGGCCGGTCCAGGCGATTCGCCTCCAGGCCGTGGCGACGATGAAGGCGTACGTGGAATCGCTGGCAGAGCGGTGCCAGCGCGGCGAGTTGACCAGGATCAGCGCGCTCGCACTCGGACGCGACATCGAGAACTCGCTCCTCGAAGGCAAGCTGTTCGATGTTCTCAGTGCCGCCCCGGCGACGGTCGTCCGCGTTGACGAGGACCTGGCCGCAGCGACTCGCGAACACCGCGCACGCATCGCCAGCGCGTTGGAGCGCGCAAAGGGGTGAGCCGCGGACCGATGGGCGTTGGTCGGGTCTCGTGCCTGAAACAATCGGCCTGGACGCGCGGACTCCGGCGGTGTCCGAAGTGAAGGAAGCCAGAAGACCCGTGAATCCAACAATGCCTGAAGTTAGCCGCCCGCCCGTGGTAGTCTCATGACGTGGCGGAGAGAGCGATGAGCCCCGAGAGCCAACAGCCACCCTCCAGCACTCCGCGAGAGGGACCAGCGCCTTCCCCGGCGCCGCCCCCGAAAGCGCCCGACAAGCCCTGGCGTACCGAGGGACTTCCAGAGGGCCAGCCTCCCGACAAGCGGAGACCTGGCCTGGCCGCATTGGCCGGGTGGTTCGTCCTGTTCCTGATCTTCTTCGGCATGCTCACTGTTCAGGACAGGTTCTCCGGACCGCAGCCAGTGCCGTACACCGAGTTCAAGAGCCAGGTAGCGGCGAAGAACGTTGCCGCGGTCTTCGCCCGAGGCGACACGATCGAGGGCGAGCTGAAGAATCCCGCGCCGCTTCCAGGCCAGAAGGAGCGCACATACCGGCAGTTCAGGACGGAGCGCCCGACCTTCGCCGGCGACGACCTCCTCGCGGAACTCTCGGCCGGCGCAGCCACGGTCCGCGCGACGCCCATCGTCGCACAGCGCGGCTTCCTGACGAACCTGCTGATCTCGCTCGCTCCTCTCCTGCTCCTCGTCGCCTTCTACGCGTGGATGTTCCGGCGCCAGCAGGGGGCGATGGCCGGCCTGCTCGGAGGCAGCAAGAAGAAGCGCGTGGACCCGGAAAGCATCCGCGTGACTTTCGATGACGTCGCCGGCATCGACGAGGTGGAGGCGGAGATAAACGAGGTGGTGGACTTCCTGAAGGACCCGGAGAAGTACCGCCGCCTCGGCGCTCGCGCCCCCAAAGGCGTCCTGCTTTCGGGTGCGCCTGGCACCGGCAAGACGCTCCTCGCCCGCGCCACAGCCGGCGAGGCCAAGGTGCCATTCTTCAGCGCGAGCGCGTCGGAGTTCATCGAGATGATAGTCGGCGTCGGTGCGAGCCGCGTGCGGGAACTCTTCGCAGAGGCCCGGAAGGTGGCCCCGGCCATCATCTTCATCGACGAGATCGACACGATCGGCCGCGCGCGCGGCGGGCCGAGGGCTTTCGGCGGCCACGACGAGCGCGAACAGACGCTCAACCAGATCCTGACCGAGATGGACGGCTTCTCCGGCCACGAGGGGGTTGTCGTTCTCGCTGCGACGAACCGCCCGGACGTTCTCGACCCTGCGCTCCTCCGGCCCGGCCGCTTCGACCGCCAGATCACGGTACACCCGCCCGACCAGAAGGGGCGCGTGCAGATACTCCAGGTTCACACGCGCAAGGTGCCGCTCGCCAAGGACGTGGACCTCGATCAGCTCGCTTCGGCCATGCCGGGTGTCACCGGCGCGGACATAGCGAACCTGGTCAACGAGGCCGCGCTCCTGGCGGCCCGTCGCGGGCAGGATCGGGTCCACCAGCGCGACTTTACCGCCGCGCTCGAGAAGGTGCAGCTCGGAACGGCGCGCAACGTCGTCATTCCCGAGCCCGAGCGCCGCCGCACCGCGTACCACGAGGCGGGACACGCCCTCATCGGGATGCTGCAGCCCGGCGCCGACCCTGTGCGCAAGGTATCGATCATTCCACGGGGCCGGGCTCTCGGCGTGACGCTCTCGACGCCGGAGACCGACCGCTACGGCTACGATGCCGTCTACCTCCGTGGGCGCATCATCGGCGCGCTCGGCGGCATGGCTGCCGAGCAGGAGGTCTTCGGCGTCGTTACCACCGGGGCCGAGAGCGACCTCGAGATGGTGACCAGGATCGCGCGCTCGATGGTCGGCCGGTGGGGAATGTCCGAGCGAATCGGCACCATTTCAGTGCTCCCGCCCGAAGGTGATCCCCGCATGGCCGGGGTGTCGGACGAGCTGCTGAACGCGGTCGATGAAGAGGTCCGGCGGATCACCGATGAATGCTACGCCGAGGCGAGGCGGCTCGTGCGCGAGAACCGCGACAGGCTGGACCGGATAGTCGCCAGACTGCTCGAGCGCGAAAGCCTGGACGAGCCAGAGATCTACGAGGCCGCCGGTGTGGCGCGGCCGTCCGGCTCGCGGCAGGTACCACCGCCCGTGCCAGTTGGCAGCTGAGTGCGCCGTTCGCTTGCGCGCTCTCGTGGCACTCGAAGCAGCGACTGGCGAAGGGGTGCCGGCTCGTCACGCCGCGCGTCGCTCCACTCCGAAGCAGAGGCACCGGGTCCGCCACGTGCTGGCGGGCGGCGTCGCGGCCAAGCTTGCCGGGAGCTACCGAGCATCGTTCCTAATCAAGAACAGTTGGGGCACGTCGTTCGGACAGAGCGGCTACTTCTGGATCTCGTACTACGACTCCCAGGTCGCAACCGCCAACGCGATGTTCTACGCGCCGGAGCCGACGAACAACTACGACAACTTCTACCAGCACGATCCGCTCGGCTGGGTGAGCAGCCTTGGCTACACGAGCGGGGAC
Organism: Vicinamibacterales bacterium; assembly: GCA_041947015.1. Lineage (GTDB taxonomy): Bacteria > Acidobacteriota > Vicinamibacteria > Vicinamibacterales > Fen-181 > JBHGBL01. Next base: position 92,942 of record JBHGBL010000015.1, on the reverse strand, counting down.
AAAACGATGGCGTGGTTCGCCAACGTCTTCACCGCAACCGGAAGCCAGGATGTCAGGGCCGTGTCGTTCTTCGTTGGAAGCGCCAACAGCCCCTACACGGTGTACGTGTTCGTCGACCTGGCTGATGGTGACCCGACGAGCGGGACGCTGGGCGCAACGAAGACGGGGGCCATCGCATCAGAGGGCTATCACACCGTTGTCCTCGATGCCCCAGTCCCCGTCTCTGCGGGGCAGAAGTTCTCCGCAGTTGTGCACCTCACGACTCCAGGGTGGGACTTCCCGATCCCGGTCGAGTACTTCCAGACGGGCTACTCCAGCGGCGCGACAGCAAGCGCCGGAGAGAGCTTCTTCAGCCACGACAACAGCACCTGGGCCGACGCAACCACCTGAAAGCTGATCGCTGAAAGCAGATCGCTGAAAGCTGACCGCTGAAAGCTGCTGATGAGGCACGACATGCGCAAGAAGCGACGATGGCGGCGCGGGGATGCTGCATGCGTGGCGCTGCTGGCGCTCTCCGCCACGGCCAGCCCGGCTCCTTCACCGTGACGACTTCCGGCTTCCCGGCTCCCTCTGTCGGCGAAACCGGTGCGCTGCCGACCGGAGTGACGTTCACGGACAACGGCGACGGGACGGCGACGATCGCAGGGATGCCGGCTGCGGGAACGGGCCGGTCCTACGCGTTGACAATCAGCGCGTCGAACGGTGTAGGTGATGCCGCCTACCAGGCATTCACGCGCACCGTGCACGAGGCGCCGGCGATCACGAGCGCGAACCAGGCGACCTTCACGGTCGGCTCCTTCGGCAGCTTCATCGTGAGCGCGACCGGCTACCCGGTGCCTGCGGTGAGCAGGAGCGGGTCGCCTCCCGCGGGAGTGGTGTTCACGGACAACGGCAATGGATCGGCGACGAGCGCGGGGACGCCCGCTGCCGCCACCGGCGGCACCTACGCGCTGACGATCACGGCGTCGAACGGGATGGGATCGCCGGCGCAGCAGGGTTTCACTTTGACGGTCCTCGAATCGCCAGCGATCACGAGCGGCAGCGCTGCGACTTTCAGCGTGGGTGCCCCGGGGAGCTTCACGGTGACCGCCACCGGCTTCCCGCTTCCGTACATCACCAGAACCGGCGCGCTTCCCGCCGGCGTGACCTTCGTTGACAACGGCAACGGCACGGCTGCGATCGCCGGCACGATGAAACGCAGATCGGGTCGGGCAGGGTTGGCGTGGCCGTGTCGATGCCGGCAGGCCAGACGTTCGCCGCCGGCTCCGACGAGATCGTCGCCGTTCTGTTCCTCGCGGGCGGCGGCACAGGGCGGCTGGAAACGGCGGTCGGCTTCGGTGACACGCCGTCGGCAAGGGCAGTCACGTCGAGCACCGGAGCGGAGCTGCCAGCCGCGTGGTATGACGCGCGCGTTGTGGTGAGCGAGGTTGGCATAGCCGGTGTAACCCCATCGCGCGGCGCGACGACCGGCGACGAGATGGTGATCGTAACCGGGACCGGCTTCATCGCAGGGCAGACATCGGTGCGGTTCGGCGATGAGCCGTCGCGGGCAGTGGCCGTGACGAACCAGACAACGCTGGTTGCCGTGACGCCGCCCGGCGCTGCAGGTGTGGTCGACGTTACCGTGGAGGTCCCCGGCGGATCCGGTTCCTTGCCATCGAGCTTCACCTACGAGCGACCCGCGGCAGACGACGGTCCGGACCTTCGTCTCGCGATGGTTCACTCAGGCACGTTTTCCGTTGGCGCGAACGGGACCTACACGCTGGAGGTTGCCAACGCGGGCGCCGACGCGACAACGGGCGAGGTGGTGGTAGTGGACACCCTCCCGGAGGGTTTGAGCTATGTCTCGGCGCAGGGAAGCGGCTGGGCCTGCATTGCCGAAGGGGCGTACGTCGGCTGCAGACACCCCGGTCCTCTTCGGCCGCGAGCGGTCCTGTCGGCATTGCAGATCACCGTTGCCGTCGGGCCTTCGGCTGTGCCGTCGGTGACGAACCGGGCCCGGGCGCGGACGGCGGGCGAGCGCCGCGACTGGGACAACCACGCCTCCGACGTCGTGGTTGTCAGCGGCCTGCCCGGCGCCGTACGGCCGTAACTCGGAGCGCCGAGCGACGAGACACCGTGGCGGCCCTGGAGGTTCGCCCTCCACCTGATACAGCCGCGAGCAGTCCGAACGTCACGCCGCAGATGCACCCCGCGCTGTTCACGTTCACGCGAAAGCAGCAGCAGTAGCGCCGCGCCTACCGGCTCCGGCGATTGCGTGCGCGGCGTGAAGAAACGTTCACGGGACGGGCGCGAAGCTGTTCGACATCCGCCCGGTCGCTGGCGCGGCCCGTCTGTTTGGAGGCGATCAGGTCGTCCAGGCCGAGATAGGGGACGCGCGTCCCCAGGATGCGCCGGACCAATCGCCGGTTCCAGGCCTGCTCGAAGGTGACCGTCCAGGCGACCGTCAGGACATCGACACGGGGGTCGTCTCCCACGATGGTGATCGGGTTGCGAGCGACCTCGGCCGCGTCGAGCTCGCAGGCAATTCCATATGGAAGCTCGGTCAAGGCTGCGAGCACCCGAGCCATGTTTGCCTCATCGTGCGGGACCAGGATGTCGACGTCCTTGGTGGCGCGGACCGAACCATGGAGGTTGGCGGCGACGCCGCCTGCAAGCAGGTAGCGGGCCCGGTGCTTGTTGAGCAGCCGGCACACTCGCAGCACGCGGTTATCGGTACCAGGGGTTCGTCTGGGCACGTCTCCACCGCGTGTACTCGGCGAACGTTCGGAAGGTTCGCGCGAAGGGACGGAAGGGGTAGGGGGTGAGCTCCCGGAAGTCGGCGAACAGGCGTTCGGCTTCCGCAATCCGCGCCGCTGCGCCCCGTGGTGAGGGCGGTCTCCGCCGAGGGGCCTTCATGCCGCGATTATACGCTTCGAGGCAGGCGCGAGCCGCAGCGTGCCGCCCGCCGGCCGCCGCCGTCCGCCTCAGGACTTCAGGCGGCGTGCCCTGACCGGCTTGCGCCGCTCGGGCGCTGGCAGCAGCGTGTGCTGCAGGACGACCATGCTGGTCGAGAACTTGCGGACGCCGTGGTCATCGAAGTCGATGACGGTGTGATACTCGTTGATGTCGGTCAACGTTCCGGGCCCGTAGTGCTCGTGCGCTACCCGATCGCCTCTCGCGAAACCGGCCATGTGATTCCTCGCTCTGGGGGGAAGCGATGAACGCGGCCAGAAGCGGCGCGCGCAAAACGCTCCACCTACAAGGGTACCTCGCTTTCGCGCCTCGAGCAAGCGCGACAACAAGGCGACGTCAGCGCTCGAACGACTCGCGGCGGGCCGCCGAGGTGAGTTTGGTCGCGTAGCTTCCCGGGTCCTCTTGGAATGCGCGGCGCAGGTCGGACAGGCTCCTGGCTCCGCCATAGCTTACCGCGGAGCAGAGGTGCTTGATCATCTCCCCGATTATCGGACGCACCGAGCCGCGCTCGGGTACGCTCACCTCCAGCCCCTCGGCGCCAAGCGCCTGGAGGTCTTTCAGGTCTGCCTCTTCGACGTCCAGCCTGTCCTTGATCGCCTCTATCGATGCCATCCCGCGAAGGACCTTGAATGGTACCTGTACGACTTTGTGCGACTCGGGAAGGACAACGGAACGCTGAACCACCTCGCCCGGCGTCTCTTCTGTGCCGGCGAAGGCGCTGCCCAGCATGACCGTGTCGCCGCCGAAAAGGAGCGCGGCAACCAGTGCGCCGTCGCGGCGAACGCCGCCGTCCGCGATGATCGGCACGTGAGGGAACCGACCGACCAGGCCGTGTCGGCACTCTGCGAGCGCCTGCACCTGTGGCACGCCGAAGTTCGTGGCGATCCTCGTCGTGCACCCGCCTCCCGGGCCGATTCCAACCTTGACCGCGTTCGCGCCGCGCTCGGCGAGGAATCCCGCCCCTTCGCCGGTGGCCACGTTGCCGGCTGCCATCTCCACGTCCGGGAACCGCCGGCGGAACGCCTCGAGAGCGCGCTCCATCACCACCGAGTGTCCATGCGCGATGTCCATGACGATGATGTCCGCGCCGGCCGCAATCAGTGCTGCGGCTCGCTCCATGTAGTCGCCAGTCGCTCCGATCGCCGCCCCGACCATCAGCCGGCCGTGCCTGTCCCTGCTCGCGAACGGCAGCGCCTGCTGCCGCCCGATGTCCTTCGCGGTTATCAGCCCGGCCAGTCGGCCGTCTCGCGAAACCAGAGGCAGCTTCTTGACCTTGCGTTCGGCCATCACCCTTGCGGCCTCGTCGAGCGCGGGCCTGCCCTCGCTCGTCACCAGCCGCTCGACCGGGGTCATGCGTTCGGAGACCGGGAGCGAAGGATCTGCGAACCTCACGTCGCGTTCCGTGAGCAGGCCGAGAAGCTTCCGTTCGCCATCGATGACGACCAGGGTGCCGACCCTGGAGCGACTCATGGCTTCTGCGGCTTCGGATACCGATGCCGACGGCCCGATCGCGTAGGGGTCGTCGATGATGCCGTGCTGCGTGCGCTTGACGATCTCGACCTCGCGGACCTGCGGGCCGATGTCGCCGGGCCTGAAGCCGCGGTCGATGATCCCGATGCCGCCTTCTTCTGCCTGGACGATTGCCATCGGCGCCCGCGTGACGGTGTCCATGTTCGCCGACACGACCGGCCGCTTCAGCGACAGGTGCTCCGAAAGCCTGCTGCCGAGGTCGATCTTCGTGGGGTCGCGGCGCTCGATGGTGCTGAACCGCGGCTTGAAGATGAAGTCGTCGAACGTGCACCCGCGCACGAGGTCGAGAAACAGCCGGTCGTGGTATTTCATGCCCCGACCGCCGGCTCTGCGACCGCCTTCAATCCCGCCAGGTACTCGTGAACGTACTGGACGGCCATGGCTCCCTCGCCGACAGCTGAGGCCACGCGCTTTACCGAGCCCAGCCTGACGTCGCCGGCTGCGAAAACTCCCGGCATGCTCGTCTCGAGGCGCATGGGTTCGCGGTGGGCCGACCAACCTGCCAGCTCGCAATCCACGTCGCGTCCGGTCGCGATGAACCCGGCGGCATCGCGCTGGAGGGTTCCTGCCAGCCAGTCCGTGTGCGGGTCGGCGCCGATCATGACGAACAGCGCGTCTGCCGGCTTCGAGACAGCTCGACTGCGTGCCCGGTCCATGACTACGATCTCGCTGAGCGAGTCGTGTCCGCCGCCGTCCACGACCTCTGACTCCACGAGAACCTCCACGTTCGCGAGCCGACGGATAGACTGCACGAGATAGTCGGACATGCCCCGTTCGAGCGAGTCGGTCCGCACCACCAGCGTCACCTGCCGTGCGCTCTTCGCCAGGTGCACAACCGCCTGGCCGGCAGAGTTGCCGCCGCCCGCGACGAAGACCCTGCGGCCTTCGAGCGGCCTGTGGTCGCTCGGCGTGGAGTAGAAGACGCCCGTGCCGTAGAACCGTTCGACGCTCTGCACGCCCAGCCGACGGTAGGTGGCGCCGGTCGCGACCACCACCGCCTTCGCCGCAACCTCGACCTCGCCGGAGAGCTTCAACAAGCGCCGGGTCCCCGCTGCGGCGAGCGACAGGACCGAGCGCGCGAAGACGTACTTCGTCCCGAACAACCACGCCTGCCGGTAGGCGCGCTGGGCCAGCTCGGCGCCGCTTATGCCGCGAGGGAAACCGAGGTAGTTGCGGATCATCGAGCTCGCTCCCGCCTGGCCGCCCATCGCCTCGCGCTCGATGACGATCGTCTTCAGCCCTTCGGAGGCGGCGTAGACGGCCGCCGCCAGGCCAGCCGGTCCGGCGCCGATGATCGCCAGGTCGCACTCGCGCTCTTCGAGGCTCGATGCGCCGAGGACGTCTGCTATGTCCTCGTTGGAAGGGTTGACGAGCACGTGGTCCTCGACCAGCAGCACGAGCGGTGCGGGACACAGGCCGATACCCGACTGCTCCAGCAGCCGGCGCCCCTGCTCCGAGTCGTGGTCGTAGCATCCGTGGGGGATGCCGTTCCTGTCGAGCAGGTCCCTGACTTCGTGAAGGCGCTGGGAAGCACCTCTAGACACCACTCGTACCATTTCCATACGCGGGCCGTGAGCCCGAGTCCACGCGGCCAGGAACTCTGTCACCTCCGGGTACAGGTGCACCTCGGCGGGAAACCACGGCTTGAGCAGGTAGTTGTCGAGCTGGTCGAAGGCGCACCCGGTCAGGATCGACGGGGCGGCTGTCTGGTCGCCCCACTGCACGAGCAGCGCGCGCTGCGCCGTTCGATGCCGCTCGTGTGCCTGGCGGAGCATTTCGAGGCCGGTCATCTCGGGCATCCACTGATCCGCGATGATGAGCGCGAGCATCTCACCGTGTTCGCGCATCGAGGAGAGCTCGTCGATTGCGTCGCGAGGCGAGGCGTGGGCGGCGACGCGGTAGTCCATCCCGAAGCGGTGCGACAGGGCCTGGCAGAGCGCCATTCGGGCCTCGGCCTCGTCGTCCACGAGCATGATGACGGGTTGAAGCATGAGCATGCCTCCAGGAAGGGCGGATGTTCGAGGAATGGTGCCGGAGAAGAGTGTATGCAGGATCGGCGCCCGCTTTCGCCGAGGCGCTCGCGGGAGCTGTGGCGGGCGAGCACCGCCTTCGTTTTCGGCGGCGGCCACGCCCTTTCACCAGCGGCAGCGGAGGCCGAAGCCTGAAGCTTGCCGGTCGCGCTCGGACCTTGTGGCGGCAGCCATCAGCCCGAAGTCCGCGACCCGACTACAGCGCCAGACCGACCTCCCGGGCCAGCACTTCCAGGGCACGGCGTTCGCCCGGGGCGACCAGCGTCACCGCGGTGCCGGTGAGCTCGGCGCGGCCTGTCCGCCCGGTGCGATGGACGTAGGCCTCGCGGGTGTCGGGGACGTCGTAGTTGATGACATGGGTTATGCCTCGGATATCGAGGCCGCGCGCCGCAACGTCGGTGGCCACGAGAGCCGTGTAGCGGCCGGATCTCAGGCCTTCCACGGCCGCGAGCCTCTGCGGCTGCGACCGATCCGCGTGAAGGGCGGCGGTTCGCACACCCATCGCCACGAGCCGCGAGGCAAGGCGGTCGGCACCCCGCTTGGTCCGCACGAAGACGAGCACCGGCCCTTGTTCCCTTCGAAGAAAGCGGCCAAGCCATTCCGCCTTCTCCGGCGCGGGCATCGTCTGGACCGTGTGGGTCACCGTCGAAGCGGGCCTGTTGCCGTCGAGCTGCCCGATCGAGCGCGCATCGCGCACGATCGACTTCGCCTCACGCTGCACCTCGTCCGGCATGGTGGCCGAGAACAAGAGCGTCTGGCGCTCGGTCGGAAGCCCCGAAACGATCTTGCTGACGTCAGGCCAGAACCCCATGTCCATCATCCGGTCGGCCTCGTCGAGGACGAGCACCTCGAGGCGGCTGAAGTCAGCGGCGCCGCTCCTCAGGTGGTCCATGAGCCTGCCCGGCGTGGCCACGACGATGTCCACCGATGCGCGAAGGGCGCGATCCTGGGGATCCGATGGAAGCCCGCCGCAGACGACCGCGCTCGAAATCGGTGTGTGGTAGCCAAAGCCCTGGATGTCGTCTTCTATCTGGAGCGCGAGCTCACGCGTGGGCGTCAGGATCAGGACTCGCGTTGCGGGCCGCCGGTCCGATTCCGCGATCGCGCCGGCGATGAGCCGGTCGAGTATGGGGAGCACGAAGGCTGCGGTCTTGCCGGTTCCGGTCGCCGCACACGCGATGACGTCACTTCCCGCCCGCAAGAGGGGGATGACGGCGCTCTGGATCGGGGTCGTCTTCTTGAAGCGGCGCTCGGCCACGCCGGCCAGGATGGCCGGGTGTAGGCCGAGCGACTCGAAGGGCATGCCACCAGAGACCGGCTCGGCCGGTGCGCCAGAGCCGGGCTGGATCCCGGCGGTTCGTTCGCCGGGGCCGGGACCGGAGCCGGCGGACGCGGGCAGAGCGGCGCGCGCTTCAGTGGCGGGCAGGACAGCGGCCGGCGCGCCTGTGGGCCGTCCCGCCGTAGCCGGTTTCCTCGCGCGCGCAGCTGTCCTTGCGGATGAAGCGGTGGAAGATCGCGAGCGGCGCGGGCAACCGGCCGCCTGGGTCGAAGGTTCTTGTAGGCTCAAGTATCAGCGAACGCGGAACGTGATTATGCCGCGGCCCATGTCGTACGGAGAAACGCTCACTGTCACGCGATCCCCCGGCACAACCTTGATCCGGAAGCGGCGCATCCGCCCGCTCAGCTGGGCGAGGACGTTGTGACCGGCATCCGACTCTACGCGGTAAAGCCCGCCGCCGTGAACCGATACGACCGTGCCCTGGATGTCTACGAGATCGTCTTTGCTCAACGCAGTTAGTTTCTCACGATGCGGTCCAATTCGCAAATCCCCTCGTTCCTCGTTTCCCGCTCCTCAGTCCTCGTTCCTCGTTCCTCGGTCCTTCCTCATCCCTTCTCCCTCATCCCTCAAGCCACCCTTTCGGCCGAAGTGACGGCCGCGCGCTCGAAGATGTCCAAGGCCTCGTCGATTTCGTCGATCGTGATGTCGAGCGGCGGGCGGAACCGAAGGCTGTGCTCACCGCAGGGCAGGATCACCACGCCCATGTCGTAGGCGGCCCTTGCAGCCTGCCTGCGAGTGGCACTGTCGGGGAAGTCGATCGCGCACATCAGTCCCCGGCCTCGCGCGTTGGAGAGGAGGCGCGGATGAGCCTGCTCCAGCTCGCGCAGCCTGCCCAGGAGGTAATCGCCGGCGCGCGCGGCGTGATCGACGAGTCGATCCTCTTCGATGATCTGGAGGTAGCGCTCGGCGCGAACCATGTCCGCGAGGTTGCCGCCCCACGTCGAGTTGATGCGGCTCGAAACGTGGAACACGTTTTCCGGCTCCTCGTCCAGCCTCGGCCCGGCCATCATCCCCCCGGTCTGCATCTTCTTGCCGAAAGCCAGCAGGTCCGGCTGCAGGTCGAAGTGCTCGTGCGCCCAGAACCTGCCGGTCAGCCCCACGCCGGTCTGGACCTCGTCGACGATCAGGAGTGCCTCGTTCTCGTCCGCCAGAACCCGCAGCGCTCGCAGGAACTCGCCGCGGAAGTGGTTGTCACCGCCTTCGGCCTGGATGGGTTCGATGACGATGGCGGCGATGTCGTCCTCGTGCTCGCGGAAGGCCGCCTTGATCTCCGCGATGGCCTGCTTCTCGACCTTCTCCACGCGCGCGATCTCTGCGTCGTCCACGGGAAACCGGAGGACAGGATTGACGATCCTCGGCCAGTCGAAGCGCGCGAAGTACTGGTACTTGCGCGGGTCGGCCGTGTTCGTCATCGAGACCGTGTAGCCGCTGCGGCCGTGGAACGCCTGGCGGAAATGGACGATCTGGTGCCCTTTTTCGATGCGGGAGCCCTTCCGGAAATTGCGGCGCACCTTCCAGTCCATCGCCGCCTTCAGGGCGTTCTCGACGCCCAGCGCACCGCCCGCGACGAAGAAGACGTGGCGCATGGATGGCGGCATCGCGATCCGGGCGAAGGTGTCGACGAACTCGGCGAACTCGGTCGTGTAGACGTCCGAGTTGCTGGGGTTCACGAGTGCCGCCCGGAGCAGCTTCGCGCGGAATGCCTCGTCAGCCAGCTTCGGGTGATTGACGCCGACGGGTGCCGTCGCGAAGAAGGAGAAGAGGTCCAGGAGCGGCCTGCCGCGGCGCGAGTCCCACAGCCTGCGTCCCTGGCTCTTCTCCAGGTCCAGCACCATGTCGTAACCGTCGACGAGCATGTGCCGCGAGAGCGTCTCGTGGACGGCCGACGGTGGAATCGTCCTTCTTATGCTCACTTTCGTTCTCCAGCCTTGATGGTCTCCACGTAGGTTTCTTCCTTGGCGGTCGAGAGCACCATGACCGTGCGGGTCTGCCGGACGCCCTTCTGACCGCCTACACCGTGAAGCAGCAGGTCCTGGAGGGCCGCCATGTCCGCCACGCGCAGCTTCAGCACCAGCGAGAATTCGCCGGTGACATGGTGGCACTCGAGCACTTCGTCTAGCGCCTTCATGCGGTCGAGGAATGGCGGCTCGAAGCGGGGGTGCTCGATGGATACCTCGACGAAGGCGGTGATTGTGGCGCCGACAGCGACGGGGTCGACGATTGCGGTCCAACGCTTGATTATCCCGGAGCTCCTCAGCTTCTTCAGCCGTTCGTTGACGGCGGCAGTCGAGAGCCCGACCTCGCGGGCGATGCGTGCCTGCGGGATTTGCGCGTCGCGCTGGACCAGCCGGAGGATTCGTCGATCCTTGTCGTCCAAGATAATGTTCGGCATGATGCCTCCAGTGCAGTATTGCATACGTCAATCCACATGTGCAAGCACATTTCGTTCGGACATCGCGGCTCGAATTCCCTGCGGGGCCGGCACGGACCCCTTCGCGAGGGTCCTTCCGGGAACTCCGTGGGTGAAAGACCCATGTGCGGTCGACATGTGCGCCCGTCGGCCGCCGGCCCGACAGGCGTCTTTTGCCCACGCCCGACCCTGAAGCGTCTTCCAGCACCTGTCGGCAACCGCGCGCGTTCGGTGGATGGATGCGCCAGCAATCGGGTTGCGTTCGGCAACAGAGTGTGTTCAGTGCCTGTTCCTGTAAACTATCCGCAGTCAACTTGCATCCCGTGTCACCCCGGTATCTCCTAGGAATCGACCTCGGCACCACCGCGGTGAAGGCGCTCCTCGTGAGCGCCGGCGGAGTAGTAGTTTCTCGCGCCACCGGGACTTATCCTCTCGAGACGCCGCGAGCCTTGTGGGCGGAGCAGGACCCTGCCCTCTGGTGGGAGCGCACGGCCGCCGCCGTGCGCGAGGTGATACAGGACGCAGGCGTCGAGCCGCGCTCGATTGCCGCCGTCGGCCTCACGGGTCAGATGCACGGCCTCGTCCTCCTCGGCGCGGGGCGCGAGGTGCTCAGGCCGGCGATCCTCTGGAACGACCAGCGAACCTCGGTCGAGTGCGAGCGTATTCGCGCGCTCGTGGGCGCCGTCAGGCTGCGCGAACTGACCGGGAACGACGTCCTTCCGGGCTTCACCGCGCCGAAGCTGCTCTGGGTGGCACGCAACGAGCCGGAGTTCTTCGGTCGGGTCCAGTCGGTGCTGCTGCCCAAGGACTTCATCAGGGAACGTCTGACGGGCGCTCTTGCGACGGACGTATCCGACGCGTCGGGCACTTCTCTCTTCGATGTCCGGCGCCGGTCGTGGTCCGCGCCTGTCCTCGAAGCGCTGTCAGTGCCGGGAAGGTGGCTTCCGCCGGTATTCGAGTCCTCGGACGTTACCGGCCACGTCAACGAGGAGGCCGCGCGCCTGACCGGCCTGCGGCCTGGGACTCCCGTCGTTGCCGGTGCGGGTGACCAGGCGGCTCAGGCTGCCGGCAGCGGAATCCTCGAAGATGGCCAGGTCTCGATCACAATCGGTACCTCGGGCGTCGTTTTCGCGCCTTCTTCCGTCTACCGCACGGACCCGGCGGGCCGTCTCCATGCCTTCTGTCATGCGGTCCGGGGATCGTGGCACCTGATGGGTGTGATGCTCGCCGCCGGTGGGAGCCTTCGCTGGTTCAGAGACGTGTTGTGGACGGCAGAGGCGGCAACCGCCCTCCAGGGCGGGCGCGACCCGTACGACGCGTTGATGGAGGAGGCGGCGACGGTGCCGGCGGGATCGGATGGCCTGGTGTTCCTGCCCTACCTCTGCGGTGAGCGTACGCCGCACGCAGACCCGCTTGCGCGGGGCGTCTTCTACGGGCTCACTCTGCGCCACACCCGGGCCCACATGGCCCGTGCGGTCATCGAGGGTGTTTCCTTCGCCCTTCGAGACTCGCTCGATCTCATCCTGGCACTGGGGATTCGGCCCTGCGGCGTTCGGGTTTCCGGCGGCGGGGCGCGCAGCTGGCTGTGGCGACAGGTACTCGCAGACGTTTGCGAGCAGCCTGTGACCGCACTCGACGTTCCCGACGCGGCCGCCCTCGGCGCCGCGATCCTCGCCGGCGTGGGCACGGGCCTGCTGCCGTCGGCAGGCGCGGCCGTCAGGTCGTTCGTGCGCGAAGCGGCGACGGTGGCGCCGGGCCCGGACGTTCCTCGCTACCGCGCCGCGCGCGAGGTCTACCGCTCGCTCTACCCTGCTCTTCAGCCGCTCATGCATTCGCCCGGAGGGACGCCCGCGCCGTGAGAGCGTGGTTCACTTGGGGTCCGAGGCCGCTTCCCCGGGGCGGCGTGGCAGACGGAAGCAAGACGTCACGAACCTGACGGTCCCGTCTCTCGTCAAAGGTATCGATCCCGGTCGGGCCGACGGCAACGTTTTCAATTGAAACCGTCGCCTCGCGGGAGCAGAATAAGCCCACTCCGACTTCATGCCGGAACATGCCGGGCGTGGTGGCGCGCCTGGCACAGCCCCCAATCGCTCGTGGCTCAGCGTGACGGCGCTCCGTACCCAGGGTGAAGTTCGTTTTCACAGGAGGACCCGCATGGCGACCCGCGTGGCGGCACCCCTTTCGGAACCCTCGCCAGTCGCGATGTCGCATGCCCTGGCATGGCCGCCCGGCCGGCGCGAGGGCTCGTAGTCCGTATTCCACGGTGGCCCTGGTCGAGACACGCGTCTCGAGGTGCCGAATGCCGCCTGTCGGCCGGCGCCAGCAGGGTGTTCCAACCGAGGGCGGTGCAGAGCGGAAAGGAGTCATCTATGCGACGGTTTGTTTTGGGAGTTCTCTTCGTGGCGCTCGCATCCGGGGCGGCCAACGCGCAGCAGGGGACCTCAGAATTACGTGGCCGCGTGCTGGACCAGCAGGGCGCCGTGCTTCCAGGCGTCACGGTGACGATCCGCAACGAAGACACGGGCATGTTCCGCGAAACCATCAGCAATGCCGACGGCTCGTACTTCATTTCCGCCGTCACACCTGGACGGTACGAGATAACGGCGGGCCTCGAGGGGTTCAAGAAGTTCGTCCGGCCCGGCGTGGTTCTCGAGGTCGGCAAGACGCAGTCGGTGGATGTGCAGCTCGAAATCGGCGGCCTGGAACAGCAGATCACGGTGTCGGCCGAGAGCCCGATCGTGGACACCACCTCGAAGGAGGTCGGAGGCCACCTCAGCGGGCGCGAGCTCGTCGCCCTGCCCTCCATCAACCGCAATTTCGTCGGGATCCTCGGCGTCCTGCCCGGGATCATCCCGAACGTTTCCACCGATTCGGTCGGCTCCGACGCGATCATCACGAACGGGCGCGAGTCGCGCAACAACAACTACCTTCTCGACGGCGCCAACAACTTCGACGATGTCAATGGCGGCAGGTCGGGTACGCAGGCGCGGACGCCGCTCGAGTCGATACAGGAGTTCCAGGTCATCACGAACCAGTTCGATGCCGAGTACGGGCGGACCAGCGGCGCGGTTGTGAACGCGGTCACCAAGCAGGGCACCAACCGGTGGCGGGGCAGCGCGTTCATCTACGCGCAGGACGCGAAGATGACGGCGGACGAGTACTTCGCGAAGAAGCAGAATCTGCCGAAGCCCGACACCCAGCGTACCGAGATGGGCGGCACCATCGGTGGGCCCATCGTCAAGGACAAGGCCCACTTCTTCTTCAGCCTCGAGAGGGTGTACCTGGACGAAGGAATCACGATAAACATCCCGCAGCGCCCCGAGTTCAACACGACCACGGTCGAGCAGACGCGAATCTGGAACACGGTCATCAGGTTCGACCACCAGATCAACGCCAGCCACACATGGGGGGTCAGGTGGCTGCGTGAGTACTCGCCGCAATTCAACCAGATCATCGGCACCTCGACGCTCGCAGCCTCCGACGAGGAAGACGACACGGACCAGACCGTGGTGGCGACGATCAACTCGGTCTTCGGAAACACGAAGGTCAACACCATCCGGTTCAACTGGACCAACGAGAACGTGGCATTCGCCAACCCCTGTTACAACAAGAACGGGCGGAGGCAGGACCAGTGCCCGGTGACTCTCGCCTACCAGAACTTCACCGACGGGCAGAGCGTGAGGGCCCAGGCGCGCATCAACGACGCGTGGCAGTTCGACGATACCTTCTCGTGGTTCGTGCCCGACAAGATGGGCGACCACGACGTGAAGTTCGGCGCGCAGTACCAGCTCTCCACGGTGGCGAACTCCAACGCCGGCACGCTCAACGGTCAGTACTCGTTCGGCCGGAGCAACGCACCCTTCGATCCGGCCAATCCCTACACCTATCCCGATCGCTTCTCGATCAGGGTTGGCGGCCCGCTCAGCTGGGACCAGAAGATCCACTTCATCGGCGCCTTCGTGCAGGACAAGTGGAAGTTCAGCAACCGCCTCATGATCAACGCCGGCCTGCGCTACGACGTCGAGATCATGCCGGTCCCGGAGAAGGGCAACCCCTACTTCGCTAACGAGAACGACTACCCGGTCGATGCGAACAACTTCCAGCCGCGCGTCGGCTTCACCTACGACCTGGAAGGCAACGGCCGCGGGGTGCTGCGCGGCGGCATCGGCAAGTTCTTCGAGCGGACCTATCTCGAGAGCCGCAACTACTGGACGGCCGGTACCTTCATTCGGTCCCAGGTCCGGAACTTCCCGTTGAACGCCGCGGACCTCGGCCCGCGGAACGGTCGGCTGCCCACGGACCCCTTCCTCGTGAATGGTCCGGTGCCGCCCAACTGGGCGCTGATCAACCAGATGTTCCCGCCTGGTATCGAATTCCAGAACACGGGCGCAACCTGGGACCACCCGGACAGGAGGGTGCCCTCCTCGTACCAGATCACCATCGGATACGAACGGCAGCTCGGGACCAACATCTCGGTGTCGGCGGACTACATCCACAACGCCGCCCGGGACCTGATGATGACCCGCGAGCTGAACCCGAACCTGCGCGCCACGCCGGTCACGAGCCAGTCCTCGCCCGTGCGGCAGGGCAGTGCCGCCCTTACCGACGCGATGAACAAGCTGCGGGCGCAGTACCCGAACTTCGTCAACTTCACGACCAGCGTTACGATCCCTATCAACGAAGGATGGACCAATTACGACGCCTTGCAGCTCTCGTTCGAGAAACGGTACAGCTCCAACTTCTCGACACGTGTGTCGTATACGCTTTCGAAAGGCTGCGGCAACTCGAGCGGGGCGGGCATCCCCGGTAGCGACTTCCAGCTCCTCGACGACCTCAACCTCGACAAGAACGAGCGGCCGACGAGCGAGGACCGCAGGCACAACCTGGTCATAAGCGGTACGGCCATCGTGCCGCGGACCGGCGGCCTGACAGTCAGCGGGGTGGTTCGTTATCTGAGCGGGCTGCCGTTCAACCTGACCAACGGCGACTTCGACGAGGACCGCAACGGCATCATCGCCGAGCCGCTTCCGGCAGGCACGTACCGCGGCAACGCTGCCGAGGACGCCTACGAGGTGGACTTCAACGGCAAGTACTTCGGGGCGCGCGGGCCGAGCTTCTTCAAGCTCGACATGCGCGTCGGCTACACGTTCCGTTTCGGCGGCCGTTCGCTCGAGCTCTTCGGCGACATCTTCAACGTAACCAACAGGGCGAACTTCTCGACTCCGAGCGGGAACATGCAGGCCAGCAACATGGCGGCCTTCCTCAACCTCACTTCGACACTCCAGGGCAACTCCAACCCCAGGCTGCTCCAGCTCGGCGCACGCTTCGCGTTCTGAAACCCGGCGGGGGCGGGAGCCGATGACGGCTGCCGCCCTCCACGTTTCAGTAACAAGGCGACCGGGTGACGGGGCCACGAGGACACGAAGGTACGAAGCCCCACGATCTCGCGCAGCCCGGCTTGCCGGGCCCGAACGCAAACCTGATACCCTGTAGTGGAGCGGGAAGCTGAAGGCTCATTCCCGGCCAGCGCGCCGAACCCACAGCTGAAAGCTGAGGCTGGTCGCTGCCACCAATGACCCGCAACCGACGCAGCAAGCGAGGCGGGCCCCCTGGGGCGCCCGGGCGCAGTTGGGCGCCATGTCACGAGACCTCGGTCCGGACATCGGTGGACGGCCGAGCAGGCGCCCGTCCATCGGCGACCGCCGGTCAGTCCTCGGTTGTCGACCCGGCCCTCGGCCCTGGCGTGGGCCGCCGCCTGCCTTCCAGGGCGGTTGCCGCTCTGGTCATCGTCGCGCTCGCCGCACTCGTCGTAGGCATCTACTCGCCCGTTCGGGGCTATGACTTCGTTGCGCTCGACGACCCTCGATACGTGAGCGAGAACGAGCACGTTGCAGCCGGCCTCGAGTGGGATTCCATCAGGTGGGCCCTGACCACCGACACCGGCGGCTACTGGATCCCGCTCACCTGGCTGTCCTACATGGCCGAGGTCGAGATGTTCGGCACGGGCGCGTCTGCGCACCACGTCACGAACGTGCTGCTCCATCTCGTGAACGCGATCCTGCTCTTCATCCTGCTGCGATCGATGACGGGCAGGCAGTGGGAGAGCGCTTTCGTTGCCGCGGCATTCGCGGTGCACCCGCTTCACGTAGAGTCCGTGGCCTGGGTCACCGAGCGGAAGGACGTTCTCAGCACGTTCTTCACGATGCTGGCCCTTCTGGCCCACACTGGCTACGCGCGAAAGGCCGGGTGGCTGCGATACACGGCGGTCGTCGTCTTCTTCGCGCTCGGCCTGGCGGCAAAACCCATGATGGTGACGCTGCCTCTCGTCCTGTTGCTCCTCGACGCGTGGCCGCTCGCCCGCGCGCCGGTCTCGTTCGCTCGGGACAGGCGCGCCTGGGCGCGGCTGGCCATCGAGAAGCTGCCGCTGCTCGCCATCGGCATCGCGGCGAGCATCGTCACCTTTCTGGCAACCCTGCGGGGTGGCGGGGTCAGCACCGTCGAGGCGGTGCCTCTTTCACTGCGTTTCTCGAATGCCTTGGTGTCCTACGCCGCCTACATCGGCAAGATGTTCTGTCCGGCTCGACTGTCGCCGTTCTACTCGCTCCCCGACACGATCCCGGGCTGGCAGGTGGCGGCATCGGCCGCGCTGCTGGCCGTCGCGACTGTTGGCGTGGTTTGGCAGGCGCCTCGCCGCCCCTACCTCCCTGTAGGGTGGTTCTGGTACCTCGTGACCCTCCTTCCCGTTGCCGGCTTCGTTCAGGCAGGCCTCCAGGCCAGGGCAGACCGCTTTACCTACGTCCCACTCACAGGCCTGTTCATCGTCGTGGCATGGGGCGCCACGGAGCTGTTCGCCCGCCGGAAGAGCAGCCGGCTCGTTCTGATGTTTGTGGCCACGGCAGCCGTCGTCGCCCTCTCGGTCGCCGCCCGCGCACAGCTCGCTCACTGGAAGGACAGTGTCACGTTCTGGACGCGTGCCACGCAGCTGACGCTCGGGCTCGAGAGGCACCAGGCGCACCTGGCCCTGGCCGAGGTGCTGAGCGCGCAGGGGCGCCTGGACGAGGCGGCAGGTCACCTGGCGCAAGCCGCGGAGCTTGTGCCGGACGACCCCGCGGTGCGCCTGCGCCTGGCCAAGGTTCTGGCGGACCAGGGGAGGACGGGCGAGGCGTTGAGCGTGCTGACAGAGACCGTTCGACTGCGACCGGATTCGGCCGCAGCGCACAACGACCTCGGTTTCCTCCTGGCCGCCGAGGGACGGACCGCTGAAGCCGCCCGGCATTATCAGGAGGCAATCCGGCTTCAGCCTGACCTCGCGGAGGCACAGAACAACCTTGGCGTTATACTGCTGGACGAAAGGCGGTACCCCGAGGCGACGCTCAGGTTCCAGGAGGCCGTCAGGCTGCGGCCGTCCTTCGAACTGGCGCGGCTGAACCTTGGCGTGGCGCTGGCGAGGAGCGGGAAAATCGAAGAGGCGGCCGCCGAGTTCAAGGCTGTTCTGGAAATCAACCCGGCAAACGAGGTTGCCCGCCGCGCTTACGCCGAGCTGAAAGGGCGGCGCTGACCGCCCATGAACCAGATGTACGGACTAACCGGGATATCCAAAGAGGATCTGTGACCGGCTGCTTTCGCCCCGGCTTCGCCTTCACGCTTGCTGCCATGCTCGCGGCGGCGGTTTGCGCATGCAACACTGCGCCTTCCACCGCCATCGACCAAGAGAACGGGGCAGAGGCTCCGGTCCCTCGCTCGGACGACCCGCCCGCGCGCGTGCGAGCGACCCTGGATGGCATCAGGAAGGGGGACGCGGACCAGCTGGCCGTGTCCGAAGAGGACGGGCGGTTTCTCCGCGTCCTCGTCGCGTCCGCCGGGGCCGCCAACGCGCTGGAGATAGGCGGTGCGAGCGGCTACAGTGCCATATGGATTGGCTTGGGGCTCAGGGAAACTGGCGGGCGCCTTACCACAATCGAGTACGACCCGGCGCGCGCGAAACAAGCGGCCGCCAACATCGAAAGAGCAGGGTTGTCGGACATCGTGCGTGTCGTTGCGGGCGACGGGTTCGAGGAGGTGCCGAAGCTCGAAGGTACATTCGACTTCGTGTTCCTCGATGCGTGGAAGAAGGACTACGCGCGTTTCCTCGCCCTGCTCATGCCGCGTATGAATGCCGGCGGCCTCTTCGTGGCGCACAATGTGGTCAACAAGCGCGACGAGATGCCGGACTTCCTCGGAGCGATCACGGGAGATCGCGCGCTCTTCACCGCGATCGTCACGCCGTCCGGCGAGGGGATGTCGGTCTCCTACAAGAGGCGATGAGCCGGCGGACGGTGCGCATCCAGGGGGTGCCGATCGACCCTGGCGCCGGGCGGCGAGACGAGGAATGGGGCCTTCGGCGCCGCGCCGCCCTCGGCTGTTCGATCCGGGCGCCGGGCCGCGCCCTGGTCGTGACCCGGCTGCCTAAAGGCGCCCGTGCCCCGATCCGATACAGCCAGAGTCATGATGGACATCCGACCGCCGGACTCCGGCTTGGTCCCGCACCGCATGGGCAAGGCGTCCATCCGGCCGCATGTTCTCGTCGCGGAGGACCAGGAACCGCTCGCCGGCAATCTCGAGATGATGCTCCGCCTCAGTGGTTTCGAGGTGACAACCGTCAGCGACGGCCCGGCCGCTCTGAAAGCCGCCCGAACCCAGGGGGTCGATGCCGTCGTGCTCGACGTCATGCTGCCCGGCCTCGACGGCTTCGAGGTCTGCCGGATGCTCAGGGCCGACAGGTCGACAAGCCGTATGGTCATCGTAATGTTGACGGCTCTGGACGATACCGGCTCGAAGCTGGAGGGCCTGCAAGGGGGCGCGGACGACTACCTGGTGAAGCCCGTCACCTCGAAGGAACTGATCGCCCGCCTGCGAAGCCGGCTTGGTCACAGGACCGCGAACGCGGAAGAGGTGCGCCGGCAGCGCCTCCAGGCCATAGGGGAAATCTCGGCGGCGGTTTGTCACGAGATAAACAGCCCGCTTACGGCTGCCATCGGGACCCTAGACCTCCTCCTGATGTCCGGCCAGGCGGCGGGGCTGGAGGCCGAGCTCCGTCGATGCCTGGACAACCTGCTCCGTATCGCCGAGACTCTCGGGAAGCTCGGCACGGTCGACGACAGGACCGTCCCTTACCTCGGCTCCTGCAGGATGTTGGACCTGAAGGTCATGTGAGCAGTGCAAGGCAGGCGATGGAATTGAGCCGGGCGGGATTCGAACCCGCGACCCACGGATTAAAAGTCCGTTGCTCTACCGGGCTGAGCTACCGGCCCCTTGGTCCTCTATCTGCTTCAGGCGGCGGTCACCCTGCATTCTGCGGGTTGTTGCCAGTCAGGTTTCGCCTCGATCATCCCCCGAATCTGGCCCGAGTGTAGCACGTCGCGCGCCGCAGATTAACTGATATAATCCCGCTCGGCAAGGTGTGCCGGTAACCCGTTGCTACCTCCACGGAGGACCATTTGAGCCCGATTCTCGTCCGTCCGGTCCGGGAGCAGTTCGAGCACGACCGCGTGATCCGCCTGCTCCAGGCTCGCTGGCGGCGGCGTTTCCAGGTCGCGGTGAACCTGGGGGCGGAGCAGACGGCCTCCGCGGGCAACGGTACGAAAGCGGTGTTCCCCGACCTCGTCCTTACCGGAAGCCGCAGCCATCGGTTGGAAGGCCTCGTCGAGGTGGAAACCAGCGAGTCGGTCAACCACCTCGAGGCCATGGCCCAGTGGGCCCGCTTTGCCGCCCTTCGCGTTCCCTTTTACCTGTATGTGCCCAGCGGCTCGGTGGAGGCCGCGCGGAGGCTCTGCACGGAGCACGCAATCCCGGTTGCCGAGATCTGGAGCTACTATTCTTTCGGCGACCAGATGCGCTTCACCCTCATCTACAAGGCGCCGCCTGTCGCTTCGCGGGCGTCTGGGCGGCCCGAGGCATCAGCCCCTGCTGCCCCTGGTGCGGCTTCCAGAGCGCCGGCCTCGGGCGGAGGCCCCAAAGAGGCCGGGGTGTCCGGCAGACCAAGAAGGGCAGCAGCTACAGGAAGATCGGGATCGAAGAAGCGCACATCCGCCAGCCAGCGAGCGACCGAGAAGAAGACCGCTGCGGCAAAGCGACTTGCGGACACGAAGCGTCGAGGTGCCGGCAGCAGGGACCGAAGCGGCAAGAGGGGCGGTGCCGCCAAGCGGTCGGCCGAGGGGGAACGCCATCCGAACGTCAAGCGAGGCCGCCGGCCCCGGCCTGCCGCCAGGACCCAGAAACGCAAGTAGGACGCGCACCTCCGGCCGTGGCGCCCCGGCCGGCGTCTAACAGAGGTGGCCGGCCTGCCACTATAATGATGTACACCATGAGTAGGAAGCACCTTTGTGCGCTCTTGCTGGTCGCGGGCGTGTCCTCGGCTGGCCTGGTGGCCGGCTCACCCGATCGCTGGCAGAGCTCTGGGTCGATGGCGGCGCCCCCCTCAACCAGGCAGGAGCAGGCGGCCAAACCCCCGGCCACGAGCCAGCCTCCGGCCGGGAAGCAGACGCCGAAACCGTCCGCGACCCAGCAGGAGATCCCCACCTTCCGCACGTCCATCGAGCTCGTCACAACAGACGTCATCGTCCGTGACAACCGGGGTCAGTTCGTCGCGGACCTGAAGAAAGACGAGTTCGAGGTCTACGAAGACGGAATCCTGCAGGATGTCGTCTCGATGGAGCTGGTTCACGGCGGGCGCGTCTACACTCAGCTGGCGGCGCCGCCCCCTCCGCAGGAGGAAGGGATCATCCTGCCCCCGAGCCGGCCGACGAACGATGCCGCCGGGCGCATCCTCCTTCTCTTCGTGGACGATTTGCATCTGGACTTCCGGAACACCGGCAGGATCCGCGAGCTCTTCAAGACGATAAAGAAAGAGCTCATTCACGAGGGCGACATGTTCGGCATCGTGTCGACCGGTCCATCCTCGCTGGCAATCGACCTCACATACGACGCACGCCGCATAGACGAGGCAATCAAGCGTATTTCGGGCGGCGGCCTCCGCCCCAGCGAGATCATCCAGGGACCCGAGTCGGCCGACGGTCCCAGCGAGGTCCGCTACAGGGCGCAGGTTGCCTTTGCGACGGCGTCAGACATCATGAGGAACCTGGAGCAGGTGCGGAACCGCCGGAAGGCGGTCATCTTCGTGAGCGAGGGTTACGACTTCAACCCGTTCGAGAAGTCGCGCGACGGCCAGGATCCCTTCTCGTACGATCAGCAGGGCAGCTCGAGCGACGAAGAACAGCAGCAACAGCAGCAGGAACAGACGGACTCGAGCCGCAACTACCTGAAGCAGAGCCAGCAATGGGCGGACGCGGATCTCGCGCGCGAGCTTGCCGAGCTCACCAGGATCGCGAACAGGGCGAACGCCACGATCTACACGATCGACCCGCGCGGCCTGGTTGGGATGCCGGACCTCGACGAGAACCTCGATCCGGTGGAGTGGCAGGACTACATCCGGAAGTCGCAGGACAGTCTCCGCGTGCTGGCGACCGAGACAGGCGGCATTGCCGTCGTGAATCAGAACGACTTCAGCCAGGCGCTCAAGCGGATCGACGCGGAAACCAGCGACTACTACGTCCTCGGCTACTACTCGAAGAACCCGGATCCTCTCAAGCGGGTCCGGAAGATCGAGGTCAAGGTGAAGCGTCGTGACGTGGACGTCTGGGCGCGCAAGGGGTACGAGATCAAGCGCCCGGGTCGGAGCCGCTAGCCTCTCCTGCGGACGGTTTACAGCCGGACGGGTTTCCCCCCGCCCGCCCGGCATGATATATTTCCTCCCCGTTCTTCGCTCTGTTTACCACGCCCTATCTCAACACCGAGGCATCTGGAGAGACAACCCATGCGAGTTCCGTTCTTGAAGGCGGGGCTGTGTGCGGCGTTGGCGCTGCTGCTCGCGCTGGCGTCCGCCGCGGGCCTTTCGGCTCAGACCGTAACGACCGGCACCATTACCGGTGTCGTAATGGACGCCCAGGGCGGCGTGCTCCCCGGCGCCGGCGTGGTCGCCACGCACGTCCCTACCGGCACCGTCTACGAGGCGCTCACCCAGGCCGACGGCCGTTTCACGATGATGGCCGTCAGGGTCGGCGGGCCCTATACCGTCGTCGTGACGATGGACGGGTTCAGGACCGAGCAGGTGAGCAACGTTTCAGTCAGCCTGGGCGAGTCGCGCGACGTGAAGGTGACGATGCAGCTCGCCACGGTCACGGAAACGGTGAACGTCGTGGCCGAGGCGCAGATCATCGATCCCGCCCGCGCCGGTACGGCGCAGAACGTGCCCGTTGACACCCTTCAGACCCTGCCGACCATAGCGCGGAGCATCACCGACTACGCCAGGCTCTCGCCCCACTTCGTCGTGACGCCCGTCGGCAACGACGCGCAGGCCTTCTCGGTTGCCGGCCGCAACGAGCGCTACAACAACATCCAGATCGACGGCGCGGTGAACAACGACGTGTTCGGCCTCGCCTCGAGCGGCACGCCGGGTGGGCAGGCCAGCACCGAGCCCATAAGCCTGGACGCGATCCAGGAGCTGCAGCTCGTCGTTTCCGCCTACGACGTCAGGCAGGGCGGCTTCTCGGGCGGCAGCGTCAACGCCATCACGAAGGGCGGCACGAATGACTTCCACGGGACCGGCTACTACTACGGCCGGAACCAGAAGCTGGTCGGGAAGGGGCCGAACGACAGAGCGTTCGGAACGTTCAGCAACCGCGACTTCGGCGCCAGTCTCGGCGGGCCGATCGCCCGCAACCGAGCGTTCTTCTTCGGCAACTTCGAGATCTCGAGGCGCGACACGCCTGCCGGGACATCGATCTCGGGCTCGGGCGCGAACTTCGGCCATGTCGAGGAAGTGGACCGCTTCCTGAGCATCCTGAAGAACAAGTACAACTACGACCCGGGCTCGAAGGAAGAGTTCACGAAGACGACCGACAGCGACAAGGTGTTCGTGCGGGCCGACATGAACATCGGCGGAAGACACCAGCTGACCGTGCGGCACAACTACGTGCACGGCGTGAACGACATCGGGTCGCCGAGTGTCCGGTCGTACATCTTCCCGGACAACTTCTATCAGTTCAATTCCAAGACCAACTCCACGGTCGCGCAGATCAACAGCACATTCGGGCAGTTCTTCAACGAGTTCCGTTTCACGCTCCAGCGCATTCGCGAGTTCCGCGACCGGCCTGAGTTTGCCGCCTTCCCGCAGGTCTCGGTCAACCTCAGCGACAACACGTCGGTCAAGGCGGGGCGGGAACAGTATTCTGCGGCCAACGCCCTCGACCAGGACATCTACGAGCTCACCGACGACCTAGTCTTCGTGCGCGGGAAGCACACCGTCACGATAGGCACCCACAACGAGTTCTACAAGTTCCGGAACCTCTTCATCCGCGACAACTTCGGAACCTACTCGTTCGACAGCCTCGACCTGTTCGAACAGGGGATGGCGCAGTCCTACGACTACAGCTACGGGACGTTCGAGCCGGACTTCGCCGCGAGATTCCGCATCCGACAATTCGCTCTGTACGCAGGCGATCAGTTCCGGGTCAATGACCGCTTGAGCCTGAACCTGGGAGTCCGGCTGGACGCTTCCTCGTTCCCCGACCGGCCGACCGCCAACCCGCTTGCCGTCGAGACCTACGGATACGCGACCGATGTGACGCCGTCGCCGAAGATGTGGTCTCCGAGGGTGGGCTTCAACTGGCGGATGCGTGACAGCGTGCGCGAGCAGCTCCGCGGCGGCGTCGGGTTGTTCTCGGGACGCACCCCTGGAGTGTGGCTCTCCAACCAGTACGGCAACACGGGGATCGAGGTCTCCCGCATCCGTGTGACGTTCGGGAGCACCAAGCGAATCCCGTTCGTTCACGACCCGATGAACCAGCCGAAGACCGTGACCGGGATGCAATCGGTTGCCGGCGAGATCGACATGATCGATCCCGACTATGTGTTCCCGCAGCTCGTGCGCGGCAACCTGGCCTACGACCGCGAGCTGGGCTTGTTCGGGCTCGTTGGTACTGCCGAGTTCCTGTTCTCCTCGACCGTCAACGACATCAAGTACCAGAACTTGAACCTCAAGGCCACCGGAGCTACGCGGCCCGACGGCCGCCCGGTCTACACCCGTGTGGCGCCCTCGCTCGGCGACGCGATCTTCCTGACGAACACGAGCGAAGGCCGGCAGTGGAGCCTGTCTTTCAAGGTCGAGAAGCCCTGGAAGAACGGGTTCTACGCCTCCGCGTCGTACCTGCACAACCGCGCCTACGCGATTTCTGACGGCACATCCAGCCAGGCAGCATCGAACTGGGGCTACCTGGCCGTTCCGGGAGATCCGAACAACCCGCCGCTGACCGTGTCGAACTTCGACGTCCGCCACCGCATCAACATCGGCGGGTCGTACGATGTCCGCTTCCGCGGCGTATCCACGACCTTCTCGCTCTTCTACAACGGCCAGGCAGGCCGGCCCTACTCGCTCGGCTTCTACCAGGACGTGAACGGTGACGGGCGGACGTCGAACGACCTGCTCTACGTCCCGGCGAACGTGAGCGAGGTGGTGGTGACGAAGGGAACGCCCGACCAGCTGCAGCAGTGGCTGGCGGACGACCCGTGCGCAATGGAATCGGCCGGCAGGGTCCAGCAGCGCAACTCGTGCCGCCTGCCCTGGACCAACCAGGTCGACTTCAGGCTGGCGATGGGAATCCCGCTAGCTGGCAGCCGCAAGGTGGACCTGACGTTCGATGTCTTCAACTTCATGAACCTGTTCAACAAGGAGTGGGGGAAGGTCTCTTACCTGAGCTACCTGCTCAATACGGACCTGCGGTACGGCGGCATCGATGCGGCCAGCGGCAAGATGATCTACGACATCGGGACCATCACCTCTCCCAGCTACCAGGGCCGCTACATCCTCGATGACGTGCGCTCGCGCTTCCAGGCGAAGTTCGGTGCGCGCTTCAGGTTCTAGGGAGGACTGAGGACGGAGGATTGAGGACGAAGGACTGTGGACTGAGGACTGAGTAACGAGGGCCGAACCTCATCCCTCAGTCCTCGCCCTCAGTCCTCACACCTCGTTCCTCGCACCTGAACCCTCATCCCTCAGTCCTGATCTAGAATCCCCCAAATGTTGCCGGACCCGATGGCCGTCGTGAGGGCGGGGAGCGCTGCGCTCCGCTTCTTCCTGGGCGACAGCCTCGAGCTTCTCCTGGAGCTTCCCGAAGAATCGGTCAGTGTCATCGTCACGTCGCCGCCATACAACCTGGGGATCAAGTACCGCTCCTACGACGACAGGATGCCGCGCGACAAGTATCTCGACTGGACCAGGAAGTGGATCGCGGCGGCGGCGCGCGTGCTCGAGCCCACGGGGTCGCTTTTCCTGAACGTGGGCGGCAAGCCGTCAGATCCTTGGGGTCCGCTCGACGTGGCGCAGGCCGCGCGCCCGTACCTGGTGCTTCAGAACACGATTCACTGGGTGAAGTCGATCGTCATCGACCGCGATCTGGCAGGCAAGGCCGCCGCGCTCGAGCGCGACCTCGCCGTCGGCCACTACAAGCCAATCAACAGCCGGGTATTCCTGAACGACTGCCACGAGTTCATATTCCACTTCACGCCGCGGGGCGCGACACCGCTCGACCGCACGTCGATAGGGGTGGCGTACCAGGACCGGTCGAACGTAGCGCGCTGGAAAAGCGCCGCTTCGGGTTTGCGGTGCAGGGGTAACACCTGGTTCATGCCGTACGACACGATACAGAGCCGCGACCGGGAGCGGCCGCATCCGGCGACGTTCCCGCCGCTCCTGGCCGAGCGTTGCATGCGCCTTCACGGGCTTTCTCGCACTTCGCTCGTGCTCGATCCCTTCGTGGGGCTCGGGTCTTCGGCGGTGGCCGCCGCGCACCTGGGCGTTGACTTCATGGGCATCGACCTGGATGCCGCGTACCTCCAGGAGGCCGTTTCGAGGGCTTCCGCAGTCGTTGCTCGGCGGGCTGCGGGTGCCGGTCCAGATGCTGTCGACCGCAAGGCAGTGGTGCGGCGCACTCCGCGGCCAGCCAGGGTTGCCAAGGCCCTCCGCGACGTAGGGTTGCCGTTCGTCGAAACAGAAGAAGATTGAGACGCCGATCCAAACAGCCGCCCCTTGGATCCCAATTCTCGGATTGCTGAGAGTGCAGCCGCCACCCGTTTCACGGAAACCGCCCATGGAACCGCGCCTGGCTCATCGGTATGCGATTTGCGTACGGTTCCACTACGCCGGAGGGCGGTATGAGTCTCGTCAGGCTCCTGGGGTTCGTCACGCTCAGTTGCGGCTGCGTCGTCGGGCGCTACCGTGATGTGGGGAGCAGCCGGGAAATTCGTTACATCGAAGAGAAGGGCGAAGCCTGCGAGACAAGCGGGCACCGCCGCAATCACATCCTGGTTCCGGAGCGGCTGAGCACGCACTTCGCCGCCCCGCAGGAGTCGTTTTCGACGATGCGTTAGTTATAGAACGGCCGCCCGACTTTCGCGCCCGCATCTTCCTCCGATCTTGACCTGTCCCCGTTACAGTCGGTAGTCTCCCAGCATGCGACGTCTCTCGATCGGTATCATTCTGGCCAGTTGCGCGATTGGTCTCGCTCTGGGCTCGCTCGTGGACCTTGTTGCCGGGCAGGTGCCGCCGGACCTTGGCGCCCGGCTCCTGGCGGACCCCGCGGTGGTGGCTGCGCTCCAGGCCGCAAAGGACTCGGAGCCGGAGATCCTGGCAAAGCAGGTTGCCGTCTGCGAGGTGCCGGCGCCTCCCTTCAAGGAGAGCGAAAGGGCCGCGCTCATGCGGCGAGAGTTCGAGGCCGCAGGGCTGAAGGCCGTCCGGATAGACAAGTCCGGCAACGTTCTCGGTGTTCGCCCGGGCAGGGCCAGCCGGCCCAACCTGGTGGTCGCGGCTCACCTCGACACCGTCTTTCCCGAGGGGACCAATGTGAAGACGACGAGGGAGGGCGCCGTCATCAAGGGTCCTGGCATCGGGGACAACTGCCGCGGCCTGGCCCTGCTCCTGGCCATCGTCCGCGCGCTGGACGCGGGGCGCGTCCGGACGTCCGGACAGGTGACCTTCGTCGCCAACGTCGGCGAAGAGGGTCTTGGCGACCTGCGCGGCGTCAAGCACTTGTTCAACGAGGAACTGAAGGGGCAGATCGACGCATTCGTCGCCATCGACGGGACTGGCTATGGCATTACCAACGTGGGCGTCGGCAGCCACCGCTACCGCGTGACCTACCGCGGACCCGGAGGCCACTCGTACGGCGCTTTCGGGCTGCCGAACCCGATTCACGCACTCGGACGTGCGATTGCAAAGGTGAGCGACTTCCAGGTCGCCACGAACCCGAAGACCACGTTCAACGTCGGCCGGATTGGCGGGGGGACTTCTGTCAACTCCATCGCGTACGAGGCGTGGATGGAAATGGACATGCGGTCGCCAGACGAGGCGGCGCTGTCGAAGGTGGACGCCCAGTTCAAAGAGGCGGTCGCGAGCGCGCTGGCGGAAGAGAATGCGCGGTGGGGAGGCGAGGCGCGACTCACGGTCGAAACTGACCTGGTGGGGGACAGGCCTGCCGGGCAAACGCCCCAAGACTCTGTGATCGTGCAGACAGCCGTCGCCGTCACAAGGGCGCTGGGCCTCCCGATCGAACTCGGTGACGGTTCGACGGACTCGAACATTCCGATGAACCTGGGCATTCCGGCAGTGACGATCGACGGCGGTGGCCGGGGCAAAGGCGGCCACTCGCTCGCCGAGCAGTTCGATTCGACCGACTCGTGGAAAGGCACCCAGCGGGCCGTCCTGCTGGTGATCGCGCTCGCATCCGCGCCTGCTTTTTGAGGGTGCGGCCTGGACCTTCAGCCAGGCGGCTGTCGGCTTTGGAGCGTGGCACCGAGGGAAGGCCGGCCTCCACTGAGAGTCGGGCTGTGGCAGGCGTCGCAAGGCGAAGAGGTGGGCCTGCCTGTCGCAGGCGTGCGGTGTGCCGCGAGGTTGCCGTCTGATTGAGAGCGCCACCGAGGGGCGGCGCGGCGCGGAACGATTCTGTAATCAGTCTGAGCTTTTCGCCCATCCAGCGGGTAGCGCAACGCCCTTCTGTCGGGCTCCGGCTGGCAGCTCGACTGGCACGGCTATTGTTATCGCCGAGCGCTTTTCGGTCGAGCCAGCCCCGATCCACTGCCCGCTCGAGCGGGGGCGTACTCCGGTGAAACAACGGGGAACGCGGAGAAGGCGTTGCTTCGTTGTGACAGCGCCTGCGAAACCGAGGTTGCGCTCAACAGGACTTCTGCCTAAAATGCTGGCGACCGTTGGACCTTTTCCCGCCCCGCATCCGGTGCCAGTGGACCACAGAGCTCGCAAGTCCGGCAGCATTCTGTTGACATTGCTCGGCTTGACCCTGGGCTTGCCGGGGACAGGTGTCGTCGCGGCCCTTCCGGCAGCGGGCCCCGCGGCGTTCCAGTCGAAGGCCACGACTGCCCGCCCGGCAACGACGGCCGCCAAGGCGCGCGCGACTGCCAAGAAGACACCCACTGTTTCGAAGAAGGCGGCTCCCAAAGCCTCCACCTACGCGAGGAAGTCTCCAGTCAGAAGAAAGGCTCCCGTCGTAAAGCAGGCGCCTTTCCCGCGCTTCAAGACCGACGAGAACGGCAAGCTGGTGCCGGATCTTCGCGCTGCTGCCGCCATCATCTACAACCCGGAGACAAACGAGGTCATCTGGGAAGAGCACTCGAACGACCAGCGCTCCATAGCCAGCATCACCAAGGTGATGACTGCGGTCGTGTTTCTCGAGAGCGAGCCGGACATGACGCGCGAGGTGGTGATCGATGCCGCTGACACCTACCGCGCCTCGTGGACCTACCTTCGTGCCAAGGAGCGGATCAAACTGGGGGACCTGTTCCACCTGCTCCTTGTCGCTTCGGACAATGCTGCCGCGCGAGCGCTGGCGCGCCTTTCACCGTGGGGAAGCGATGGTTTCGTCCAGAGAATGAACGAGAAGGCGGCCGAGCTCGGGCTCACGAGCACCGTCTACACCGACCCATCGGGCCTCGATGCCGCCAACGTGTCGTCGGCCTACGACATGGCCCGCCTGATCGCGTACGTTGCCGGGGACGAGCGGATCTCATCCATCATGAGGCTGCCGAGTTATACCTACAGGAGCAGCAGGCGGCAATTCACAATCAAGAGCACCAACCAGTTCGTCAGGACGGGCGAGGTGGACGTGCTCAGCGGCAAGACGGGGTTCATCAGGAAGTCGGGCTATTGCTTCGCTACGTTGCTGAAGCTTCGCGAGGTAGGGCCGCAGCTTGCCGTGGTCGTCCTTGGCGCGAGATCCAATGCAGCTCGATTCACCGAGACGCGGAACCTGCTGAAGTGGCTCTCGGCGACCGCCAGCGAGGTGTTCGTGAAGGAGCCTCAGTAGGTACCGCCGTTCAGTGCAGGCTGAAGCCTTCAGCCTGCAACCTGCCCGTGACCTCCAGCCTCAACCTGTAACCAGCAGCCGATGCTCTACAGCCTACTATCCCTTGTACCCTCTCTGGATAGCGGCGGCATCGAGCGGCAGCGTGGCAATCGAGTCGACTGCCAGCATCACCGGTCGGGCCGCCCGTCGCGCGTCGTACGCCTTGACGTAGCGCCGGCAGACGTCGCAGGCGTAAAGGCGATAGTGCCCATCGCGGCTGGCGAACGACGTTATGAGCGAGCGGTCGTCGTTGTGGCAGTAGGGGCACGCGAGCGGGTGGAACGACCAACGGCCGCTGCAGCGCGAGCACAGCAGCATGCGGTCGGCAGCCCTCGTTATGACGGCGAACTCGGGAGCGCCGCCGCAGATCGGGCAGTACGCCTGCGTCCAGGCTGAGAAGTCGAGCCGCTGCTGCAGCACCTCGGCGCAGCGCTCGAGGAAGGGGCGGAGCGCCAGCGTGACGACCTGATCCAACGTGTCGGCGTCCACGCCCCTGAGCACCCCGGCGGGGACATCGCCTGGCTGCACTTTCTCCGGCGCGGCCCGCTGGTTGTACCAACCGACGACCAGGGGTTCGAGGGTGTGTCCCTCGCGAGCGAGCGACTGCAGCCGTCCATGGGTCGCCGGATCCAGCGCTTCATGGCGCAGCAGGAGATCCGCAGTTTGCCTGAACATCAGGCGTACATCGGTCCAGTCGAGGGGAATGTCCTCGAACCTGAGGAAAGGGCGCCCTTTGCCTTGCTGCTCCCGGAGCCAGCCGGGGTCCACCTCGAACCATGGCATAGCCAGACGCGACTGGATGCGGTGCTGCAGCTGCAGCAGGGCGATCTGGAAGTCGACGGCCGTTGCCAGATCTGGCTGTGTAGCCCGCAGCTGGCGAAGTTCTACGATCTCGCGCGGCTCGGTCCTCGTCCCTCGCGGATGGTGGTGAGGATGTTCCACGCCGGCGATTGTACATCGCGCCACCGCGTGGCCGTGCACCAGCCTGTTCTCCTCGACCTTTGCCTGGCGACGATGGATATTCGACCTTCGAGCGCGCCGTCAGGTGCTAGACTGTTCTCCCTGTCACGAGGCTCCGATGCCGACCGACTCGCGACTCGTTGTGCTCATGCTGTCGTCCGAGGCCGTGCCCTTTTCCAAGACCGGAGGTCTTGGCGACGTGGCCGGCGCTCTCCCGCCCGCTCTCGCGCGGCGGGGTCACGAGGTCACGCTCGTGGTGCCCCGCTACCGCGGTTGCCAGGGTGGCAGCGAAAGGGACTGTTTCGCGGTCACCGTGGGGGCCACCACGCACGTTGCCGGCTTCCTCGCCTGTCCGCTCGATTCCGGCGCGGAGGCGATTCTGGTGGATTGTCCCCCGCTCTTCGACCGCGAAGGGCTCTACGGCGAGGGCGGCAGGGATTACCCCGACAACGACCTGCGCTTCGCGTTCCTGACGGTGGCTGCCTTGGAGTTCGTGCGCCGATCCGGCCGACGGCCAGACGTGGTCCATGCGCACGACTGGCAGACCGGGCTCGCTGCCGCCTACCTCCGAACCCGTTACCGTGATGACCCCGTGCTTCGCGGCGTTCCGGTCGTCTTCAGTGTGCACAACCTCGCTTACCAGGGCCTGTTTCCGCCCCAGTCCGTTCCCGCGCTCGACCTGCCGTGGGAACTCTACAGCATTGACGGCTTC
Organism: Vicinamibacterales bacterium; assembly: GCA_041947015.1. Lineage (GTDB taxonomy): Bacteria > Acidobacteriota > Vicinamibacteria > Vicinamibacterales > Fen-181 > JBHGBL01. The sequence continues at coordinate 61,561 of JBHGBL010000015.1, read as the reverse complement.
GAGTTTTGGGGCAGGATGAGCTTTCTCAAGGCCGGCATACAGTTCAGCCAGGTGATCACGACCGTAAGCCGTCGGTATGCCCTCGAGATCCAGACGCCGGAGTACGGCTTCGGCTTCGAGGGGCTGCTGCGCCATCGGGCGGGCCACCTAGTGGGCATCCTGAACGGCATTGACGTGGACCGCTGGGACCCCCGCACCGACCCGTATCTACCGGTTCCCTACGGCCCCGGGAACCTCGGCGGAAAGGAAGCGGCAAAGCGCCTGCTGCTGGAAGCCTGCAGGATGCCGGCGGACGACGAGGCGCTCGCCCTTCCGTTGGTCGGCCTGGTTTCGAGAATGGTGGACCAGAAGGGGTTCGACCTGCTCGCGTCGGCGGCGGACGCTCTGCTCAAGACGCGCGCGAGGTTCGTCCTGCTCGGTACGGGCGAGCGCCGCTACGAGGATCTGTGGCGCGATCTCGCGAGCCGTCACCCCGACCGCGTCGCCACGGTCATCGGCTTCGACAACCGCCTTGCTCACCTCATCGAGGGGGGGGCCGACATCTTCCTCATGCCGTCGCGCTTCGAGCCTTGCGGGCTCAACCAGATGTACAGCATGCGTTACGGAACGGTGCCCGTGGTCCGTGCTACTGGAGGGCTCGACGACACCGTACGGCAGTGGTCGCGTGCCGGTGGTGGCACCGGTTTCAAGTTCCACGAATACACCCCGACAGCCATGATGCGGGCCCTTCGCGCGGCTCTGGCTGCGTACGGCAGCCGCGACGACTGGCGCCGGATCATGGAAGCCGGCATGGCGCAAGATTTTTCGTGGGATGCCTCTGCGGGGGAGTACGTTCGGGTGTACGATCGCGCCATCCGGCAGAGCCGGGCTTGAAACCGTTCGCGCGGGAGTGAATCATAAGAAGAGGCAGCCGGCTGCTCGCCCCCTTTTTCGCAATCCTGAGACGACTGGAGCAATCATGGCATCCGAGAGACTGCAGACCTTTACCGACAACAACTTCGAGAACTCCGTGACGAAGTCGCCGACGCCCGTTCTGGTCGATTTCTGGGCAGAGTGGTGCGGCCCGTGCCTTCGCCTCGCTCCCGCGGTCGAGGCCGTGGCTGCCGAGTTCGACGGCAAGCTGCTCGTTGGCAAGGTCAACGTGGACGAGAACCCCGGCATCGCAATGAAGTACGACATCCGCGGGATACCGACACTCCTGCTGTTCAAGGGCGGCCAGGTAATCGACGCCTCGGTGGGCTTGGTTGGCAAGGAAGATCTCAAGCGGATGGTCCAGAAGCACATCTAGACCGAGTCTGGAGATGTGCCGTAGGCGTCTCCAAGATCGCTGGTCGGAGGGTCCATGAACGACGTTCGGGAGGTTGTGATAATCGGGTCCGGTCCGGCCGGGCTCACCGCGGCCATCTACGCGGCCCGCGCCAACCTCGAGCCCGTCCTCTTCGAAGGGCTCGAGGCGGGGGGCCAGCTCATGATGACCACGCTGGTCGAAAACTGGCCGGGCTTTCGGGACGGGATCATGGGGCCTCAGTTGATGGGGGAGATGCGAGCGCAGGCGGAGCGGTTCGGCGCGACAATCCTTCCCGGGCGTGTCGAGTCGGTGGACCTTCTCCGGCGTCCCTTCCGCATCAGGACCTCGGAAGCCGAGGAATATTTCGCGCACGCTGTCATCATCGCAACGGGAGCTTCGGCCAGGCTGATCGGCATCCCGTCGGAACGCAGGCTCATGGGGCACGGAGTTTCGACGTGCGCCACCTGCGACGGGTTCTTCTTCAAGAACCGGCCAATCGCCGTGGTCGGCGGGGGCGACTCGGCCATGGAGGAGGCGCTCTTCCTCACCAAGTTCGCTTCGAAGGTTACAGTGATTCACCGGCGGCGCCAACTTCGTGCATCGAAGATCATGCAGGACAAGGCGTTCGCGAACCCGAAGATCGAGTTCCGCTGGAACGCTGTCGTCGAGGACATACTGGACCCGGAGAAGGGTGTCGTGACGGCGGCCGTGCTGCGCGACACGGTCACCGGCGAGCGCAGCGAGCTTCCGGTAGACGGCCTGTTCGTCGCCATCGGCCACACCCCCAACACGGCGCTCTTCGCGGGGCAGGTCGAGCTGGATTCCACGAACTACATCGCGACCCGGGCGGGGACGTGCACCAACATACCCGGCGTTTTCGCCTGCGGCGATGTGCAGGACCGCGTGTATCGCCAGGCCATAACGGCCGCCGGCTCCGGCTGTATGGCGGCCATCGACGCGGAGAAGTACCTGGAAGGCCTGCCGAGGGATGTGATCGCGTGACCGAACGTGCTCGTATGTCGCGCATCGTGAGTCGGAGGATCGGCAGCGTTCCGAACGGCGTTCTGCGACATACGATCCACGCGCGGGATCAGTCTATCCATCCTCCTCCTATCACGACGTCCCCCGAATAGCACACCAGCGCCTGGCCGGGCGCGACGGCTGACTGCGGCTCGTCGAAGGTGACCTCTATCCGATCGCCCGGAAGCGCACGCAGCCAGCCCGGCGACGCCTGGTGCCGGTATCGAATCTGCGCGATCACTCGCAGCTGATGGGCCGGCGGGCGGCCAGACACCCAGCTCACGCGTGAAGCCGTGACGGCGGTGCGTTCCAGGTCCTGTCGCCGCCCGATGACCACCGTGTTGGTTTCCGGTCTGATTGCAGTGACGTACCATGGCCCGCGCCCGGAAACGGCCAGCCCGCGGCGCTGCCCGACCGTGTAGCGGTGGATGCCCTCGTGCCTGCCGGCAATCGCGCCGTCGGCCCCGACGATGAAACCGGGTCGAGGGGTGGCGGCTCCAGCCTTCTTCGAGACGACCGCTGCGTAGTCGTGGTTCGGGACGAAGCAGATCTCGTGACTGTCGCGCTTGTCGGCGACAGCGAGGCCCAGGCGCCTGGCGTGCTCGCGCACCTCGGGTTTCCTCATCCCACCCAGAGGGAACAGCGCCCGCGCCAGCTGGTCCTGGGTCAGCGAGAACAGGAAGTACGACTGGTCCTTCGATTCGTCGGTGCCCCTGCGGAGGATCCACTCGCCGGTGCCGGCGTCCCTCTCGACGCGCGCGTAGTGCCCTGTTGCGACCGCTTCGGCGCCAAGAGCCACTGCGCGATCGAGAAGCGTGCTGAACTTCAGGCTGCTGTTGCAGTGGGCGCAGGGCAGCGGCGTGCGTCCGGCGAGGTACTCGCGCACGAAGTCCGAAACGACCGTCTCCTCGAATCGCCGCTCCAGGTTGACGATGTAGTGCGGGATTCCCAGGCGCGCCGCAACGCGTCTCGCGTCGGCGAGATCGTCGATCGTGCAGCACGAACCGAAACGCTCCTCTCCGAGGCTCGCATCGTAGAGCTGCATCGAGATGCCTATCGCCTCGTGCCCTGCCTCGACGAGGAGCGCAGCGGCCACCGAGGAATCGACGCCGCCGGACATGGCGACGACCACCCTCACTTCATCCTCTCCCGATTCGCCTGATCTTCTCGACGATGGCCGGCAGCACTTCCAGGACGCGTGCGATTTCGTCCTCTGTCGTCGTCTTGCCGAGGCTGAAGCGGAGCGAACTCTGCGCCCGTTGGTGTGACAGCCCCATCCCCCGCAGGACGTGAGAGGGCTCGAGCGTTCCGGACGAGCAGGCCGACCCGGTGGAGACCGCGATGCCTTCCAGGTCCAGCGCGATGAGTAGCGATTCGGCCTCCGCCCCCTGGAAGCTGATGTTCGTGGTGTTGGGGACGCGTGGTGCGGCCGCCCCGTTGCGTTCGGTCCCGGGAATTCTCGCGAGAATCTCGCCCTCGAGGCGGTCCCTCAGCGCTGCCATCCTCGCCGCTTCCTTGTCCAGCTCGCCGAGTGCGAGGGCGGCGGCGACGCCGAAACCGGCAATCGCCGGGACATTCTCCGTGCCCGGTCGCCGGTTCCTTTCCTGACGCCCTCCCGTGGCCCACGGCATGAGCGTGACGCCGCGCCGAATCCACAGCGCTCCGGCGCCCTTCGGCCCGCCGAACTTGTGGGCGGATATCGACATCAGGTCCACGCCGAGCTTCCTTGCATCGACCGGGACCTTGCCGGCAGATTGCACTGCGTCGGTGTGGACGAGGATGCCATGCGAGCGTGCCAGCGCCGCGATTTCCTCGATCGGCTGGATCGTACCGACCTCATTGTTGGCGTGCATGACGGAGATGAGAGCCGTGTCGGCACGTATGGCGCGGGCGATGACTTCGGCCGATACGACGGCGGTATGGGAAACCGGGACTATCGTGACCGGCCAGCCCTCGCGCTCGAGCGCGTGAACGGTGTTGAGGACCGCCTCGTGCTCGATTGCGGTCGTGACAATGTGGCGACGGCCCGATCTGGCGGCAGCCGCTGCAGCTCCACGGATGGCCATGTTGTCGGCTTCGGTACCTCCGCTCGTGAAGACGATCTCGGCCGGTTCGGCGCCGATCAATGCCGAAACGGATTGCCGGGCGGCGTCGAGTGCGGCCTTGGCCTTCTGGCCGAACCAGTGGATGCTGGACGGGTTCCCGTACGTCTCGCGGAGGCTCTCCGCGACGGCCTCCGCTACAGCTGGCGCAACCGGCGTGGTTGCGTTGTGATCGAGGTAGATTCTCAAGGCAAAACTCGATCTTAGCACGCCGGAACGAGGTCCCGGCGAGGACCCACGGCAGGGGCGGCGAGGAGTACTGGACAATGGCCGGAAGGCTCCCATATACTTCCGACGCCCTTAACTCCATCAGCAGCTTTTCGGCTCTCGGACCGTCGCCGCGGACAAGGGAGGTCGGGAAAGGCGGAGGCGCAACAAGATGTGGAAGCGTGACGAAAGCGTTCGGCCGCCGAGCGGCGGTCGGGAACAGGCCAGCTCGCCGGCGACGGCGGCTCAACCACCTGGCTCCCAGCCCGTGCGGGAACCGGAACCCAGGCGCTACATGGACAAAGACGTCGTGAACATCGGGAAGTCTGTCGTGATAAAGGGCGAGCTCAACGGCAGCGAGGACCTGACGATCGAGGGCAACGTAGAGGGCAAGATCGAGCTGCGCGAGCACGTCCTCACAATCGGCCCGCACGGCAGGATCAAGGCCGAGATCTTCGCCAAGGCGGTCGTCGTTCTGGGAGAGGTGACGGGCAACATCGTCGCCAGCGAGAAGGTCGACATCCGGGAGAACGGGTCGGTCGACGGCGACATAGTCTCGCCGCGCGTCGCAATAGCAGAGGGCGCCCACTTCCGCGGCAGCGTGGACATGCAGCGCAAGGTGCCGCCTGTCCCGAAGGCCGAGGCCAAGGCGGAGGTCAAGCCGGAGGCGAAGCCGGTCAGCCCTGCCCCTGGCGCCGGCAGCCAGCGCGCAGGCGTCTGAACGGTTTGCACGGTGGCCTTCCGCACGCCGTGTGCGGAAGGCCGGCTTGCGGGTGAGGCAGTGTCGGCGGACGACAAGGCGCACGGGATCGGCCGGTTGCTGTCGCGGCTCGGGGCGCGGCGGACAGGCGGCTACAGCGAGAATGGCAGCTGCGCAGGCGTTCCGGAGACGCTCGTCCCGGTGTCTGCCATGCCGACGAAGGCGCTCCGCAAGTTCATCCTGACGCTCAGGTCGCGCTCCACTCCTGCGGTGCTCGACATCGGCCCGGTTGTCGGGCAGAACGTGGCGTTCTTCGGCGAGCAGCTGGGCTGCAAGATCTACATCGAGAACATCTTTGCGGACCTCGACCGCCACGCGCGCGACGGGCGGCTCGATTCGTTCGCGTCGTTCCTGGAACAGCGGTTCAAGCAGGGCGACGAGTCGATCGACGGCATCCTCTGCTGGGACCTGCTCGATTACCTGCCTCGACCCGCGGCAACTGTCCTCGCGGGTCAGCTTATGCGCATGCTCCGCATCGACGGCGTCCTGCTCGGCTTCTTCTCTACGACCAGCCTCGACGTCCCATACTTCACGAAGTACGCGATCGTGGACGAAACCAGCCTGGAGCACCGTCCGTATCCCGGCCCGCTCGTCCGCAACGGCGCGCTCGCCAATCGCGACATCATCAAGCTATTCGAGGGGCTGCGCGTCTCGGATTCGTTCCTGCTCCAGACGCACTGCCGCGAGATCCTCTTCCGCAAGCCAGCCTACCTCGCCAGCGCGCGCTGAGACCCCCTGAAAGCGGGGTCGGGCGGAGAGCGGGCCGGAAAGCGGGTCCCAAAGTGTCTCGGGAGCCGGGGGCTGGCACGAACCCGGTCAGGAAGTCCCTGGGAGAATCGTCGCCTCGTGTTGCATAATCGACTACCGGACGGACTGCCACTGTGCGGCAGTGCCGGGTTCCTGACGTGTCGCGCCCCGTTGTAGCTTTCCTCACCGACTTCGGCACGCGCGACCACTATGTCGCGGCGATGAAGGGTGTCGTGCTCGCGATTTGCCCCGATGCGGCACTGGTCGACGTCACCCACGACATACCAGCGCACGACATCGATGCGGCCGGCCTGGAGCTTGCCGCCTGCTACAAGTACTTTCCGCCGGGCACGATCTTCGTTGTCGTCGTGGACCCAGGCGTCGGCTCCTCCCGCCGCGCCATGGCTGCGGAAGCCGGGGAACACCGGTTCATTGCCCCGGACAACGGTGTCCTCACCGCCGTCTTCGCCGAGACTCCACCACGGCGTGTCGTCGACCTGACCGACCGCCGGTACGCCAGGCCGACCGTGAGCAGGACGTTCGAGGGACGAGACCGTTTCGCGCCGGCCGCCGGGTGGCTTGCCAGGGGAGCCGAACTCTCAGCGCTCGGGCGCCCGGTCACAACATGGCGCGAGATCGCGCTTGTGAAGCCCCGTGCAGGAGAGAGGGAGATCGAGGGCGAGGTTCGGCGGGTCGACCGATTCGGCAACCTCGTGACGAACATCGACCGCCGCACTTTCGACAAGCTGACCGGCCGCGACCTTGCGGATGGAGCACTCGAGATCGCAGCCGGGGGCCACCCGGTGAGGCGTCTGGTCGCCGCCTACGCGGAGGCGCCGCCAGGCGAGCCGTGCGCTCTCTTCGGCAGCACCGATCACCTCGAGATAGCCATCAACGGCGGCAGCGCTGCGGCGGTTCTCGGCATCGGCAAAGGGGCGCCGGTGAGGGTGGCCATCCGAACCTGAACAGAATTGCCTGACGAAGACGGAGCGACCCGGCCGACCGCAGTGCCCTTGCCTCGCTCGGGAAACTCATCCCTCAGGCCTCCGTGATAAGCTCGTCCTCATGGACTTCGACTTGAACGAAGAACAGGTGCTCCTCGAACAGTCGGTCCGTGAGTGGGCGCAGCGAGAGGCGGCTCCGGTCATCAAGGACCTCGACCGCGAGCACAGGTTCGACTTGACGCTCCTCCATGGGATGGCTGGGCTCGGTCTGCTCGGGATCTCGATACCGGCACGTTACGGCGGCGCGGGCATGGACTACGTTTCCCTCGGCCTTGCGTGCGAGGAACTGGAGTACGTGGACACTTCGCTGCGCGTGATCATGTCGGTCCACATGGGGCTCAACTCGCTGACGCTTCTGAGCTGGGGCACCGATGAGCAGAAGCAGCGGTACCTCGTCCCGCAGGCGCAGGGGCGCCAGGTTGCGACCTTCGGCCTGACGGAGCCGGCCGCAGGGAGCGATGCCCGAGGCATTCAGACCGTTGCCGTCAAGAAAGGAGATCGATACTTCTTGACCGGTGAGAAGATGTGGATCTCGCTCGCCGACATAGCCGACAACTTCCTGGTTTTCGCCTGGACGGATCTCGCCAAGAAGAAGGACCGGGATCCCTCGGGCATGACCGCCTTCATTGTCGAGCGGCGCTTCCCGGGATTCTCGAGCGGCACGCTCGAGGAGAAGTGGGGCATCCTTGCCGGCAACACCGGATACTTCAAGATGGAGGAGACCGAGGTTCCGGAAGAGAACGTCGTCGGACGGCCCGGCGAAGGCTTCAAGATCGCGATGTTCGCCCTGGACCAGGGACGCTACACCGTGGCGGCCGGGGCGACGGGCCTTGTTCGGGCCTGCCGTGATGCCAGCGCCAGCTACGCCAAGGAGCGCAGGACGTTCGGCGTCGAGATCGCGCAGCACCAGCTCGTCAAGGAGATGATCGCGCGGATGGAGTCCGACTACCAGGCCGCGCGCCTCCTCTGGCTCCGCGCCGGCTGGCTCAAGAACCTCGGGCGCCGCAGCACCCGCGAGACGAGCCTGGCGAAGTGGTTCGCCACCGTCGCTTCAGAAAGGGCTGCCAGCGACGCGGTACAGGTTCACGGCGCCAACGGCTACTCGGACGAGTATCCCGTCGGTCGCTTCTACAGGAACGCCAAGGGAGGAGTCATCTACGAGGGTACACGCGAGATCCACGCCCTGATGCAGGCTGACTACGTGCTGGGGTACCGGACCGACCGGCCGTTGCGCTGCTCGCTGCCGCCGGTGGCCTCGGCTACCTAGGTTTTGCCGACACTTGTCCCCCTCCGGCTGCAATGATGCTCGACTCTGATCTGTCTCTCGACTTTCTTCGTGTGGTAGAACGCGCCGCGATCGCCTGCGCCCAGACGATGGGGCAGGGCGACGGGCGGAAGTCGGACCAGGCCGCTGTGGAGGCGATGCGCCGCGAGATGGACACAGTCCGGATCGACGGCACGATCGTCATCGGCGAGGGCGAGCGCGACGAGGCGCCGATGCTTTTCATCGGCGAGAAGGTCGGTGCTGCCAACTCCGGCGGTCCGCGGCGGGACGGCCACAGCTACCCGGCGGTCGATATTGCCGTCGATCCGCTCGAGGGGACCAACCTCTGTGCAACCGGGGCGCCCAACGCCATAGCGGTGCTCGCCGCCTCGGAGCGCGGCGGCCTGCTGCACGCCCCCGACCTCTACATGGAGAAGCTCGTCGTGGGGCCTTCTTCCAGAGACGCGGTGAGCCTGGATGCGAGCGTCGCGGACAACCTCGAGGCCATCGCGAGCTGCCTCGACCGCGACGTGGACGACCTGGTCGTCGTGGTGCTCGACCGGCCGCGCCACGAGAAGCTCATAGCCGACATCCGTGCGACCGGCGCCCGTATACGCCTCATCGGCGACGGCGACCTTTCGGCCGGCATCGCTGCCGCGGTCGTGGGAAGCGGCGTGCACGCGGTGATGGGAATCGGGGGGGCTCCGGAGGGCGTGCTCACTGCCGCCGCGATGCGTTGCCTGAACGGAGAGATATTCGCACGGCTCGTCCTTCGTACGGCCGAGGACGAGGAGCGCTGCCGGGAGATGGGCATCGAGGATCCACACCGCGTATACCGCTCGCAGGACCTCGCGTCGGGCGAGCAGATCATATTCGCGGCGACGGGCGTGACCGACGGCACGCTGATGAAGGGCGTCCGGTTCTTCGGCGACGGCACGCGCACCAGTTCGCTCGTCATGCAGCTGCACCCCCACAGGATCAGGTTCATCGACAGCATCCACGTCAGCGACAGGCAGGACGTGAGGATCCGCTTCTAGGAGGCCGTTCGCTGCGTACTCGAGCGGCCTCCCGAGGGTCGTGCGGGCAAGCGGCAGACGCTAATCTCCCTGGTTCATGTGTTGAGCCTCAGAGACGCTCCGAGCAATCAGACCTCGAGTGACGCCGGGCAGAGGGCGGAGTGGCGGCGCAATCAGGCCGTTGTCACCGGGGCCGCCTTTATCGGCTCCACGGCCTTCACGCTGGTGATGCCGTTCCTGCCTCTCTACATCCAGGAGCTGGGTGTCGCGGACGTGCACCAGGCAGCGCTCTGGGCCGGTCTCAGCCTCGGCATCACCCCGGCCATCACCGCGCTGGTCTCGCCGTTCTGGGGGAGGGTTGCAGACCGCTACGGGAGGAAGCTGCTTCTCGAGCGCTCGATCGTGGCATTCGTGATCGTGATGGCGCTGATGGCCTGCGCGACGCAGGCGTGGCAGATCTTCGCCCTGCGTGCAGCGCTCGGGTTCGTCGCAGGCTACGGCGCGCTGACGGTTGCAATGGCAGCCGAGAACGCTCCACCCGAACACATGTCCCCGGCAATCGGCACCGTTCAAACGGCGCAGCGGCTCGGACCCGCGCTGGGTCCGGTCATCGGCGGCGGGCTCGCCGCCGCGGCGGGAATACGCCGGTCTTTCCTGGTGACGGCTTGCTTTTACGTGGTCGCTTTGCTTCTGATAGGGCTGCTCTACAGGGAGAAGCAGGACACGAAGGAGGCCGGGGACAGCGCCCGGAAACGCCAGGCCACCTTCGCCGACGTGCTTCGCTTCCCGAACTTCCCGGTCCTCGTTGCCGGGGTGTTCGTCTTGCAGTTCGTGGAACGGAGCGTCGGGCCGATCCTGCCTCTCGTCGTGGCCGAACTGGGTGCGCCGCGAGACGGAGTCGCGCTGGCCTCGGGCCTGATCTTCTCGGTGATCGCAATCATGGCGGCGGCCGGCGCGCAGCTCGCCGGACGCCTGATGCAGCGGGGAACCGCGAAGCGCGTGGTTCTCGCGGGCACCTGGACAACGGTGGTGGCGGTGATTGTGGCGGCGGCTGCTGGCCACGTGACCATCCTCGGAGCAGCGCTCGGCCTCGGCGGGCTTGCCGTGGGCGTGGCGATGACGGCCTGCTACGCGGTGGTCGGCTCGACGACTCCCGCCGGCATGCATGCGACCACCTTCGGGCTCCTTGCCTCCGGGTCTCTCGTCGGCCTCGCAATCGGGCCGACGGCGAGCGGCCTCGTCGCCTCCCTGGGGTTCCGCGTCGTGTTCTGTCTCGACGCGCTGATGCTCGCCGTTTTCGCCTCAAGCGTCGCTCGCTTCATGAGCGAGAAGACGAGCTGGCCGGGCTGAGTTTCTTCTGTCACGCTGCGACCCCGATCCACGTTGCCACGGAGATACGAAGACACGAAGGACGATCTTCCGCGATCAGGTCCCTGACCTGGCGAAGTTACAATGTGGGGAGAGGTGCCGACGTGCGAGGACCCGATTGAAAGGCCGGGCACGTGCTCGAAGAAAGCCGGCGCTGCCGCGCGTCCCTCTGCCCAGGCAGTCAGGGGGTGTGCACGAAGACAGGACGAAGCGCTCGCCCAGACGCGCGAAGCACAAGAAGCGGGTGCCCGAACAGGACCAGGACTGACCCCCTTCGCCCGACATGAAGCTCTCGACAGATTCGGCCGCGCCAGATCCAGCTGCGATAGAACGGGCCGCGGATCTCCTGCGCGCGGGCCGCATAGTGGCGGGCCCGACCGACACGCTCTACGGCCTCTTCGGAGATCCTCACCAAGCGGCGGCGATTGACGCCATCTACTCGATCAAGGGGAGGCAGGAGGGCCAGCCGCTGCCGCTCGTCGCTTGCAGCCGGGCGCAGGTCGAATCGCTGGCGGGCCCGCTCGGCGGCGCCACCGCTTTGCTTGCTTCGCGGTTCTGGCCGGGCCCGCTCACCCTGCTCGTCGCTGCCTGGCCGGGTCTGGACGCGCGCGTGCACGGCGGGACCGGGGTCGCGGCCGTCCGCGTTCCCGACCACGTCGTTGCCCGGGCGCTGGCGGAGGCTGCCGGCTTTCCGCTCGTTGCGACGAGCGCCAACTTGGCCGGCGAGCCCGCAGTCGCGGACGCGGCGGCGATCGACCGGGAAGTAGCCGAGCGCGTGTCGCTCGTGCTGGACGCGGGACCCACGCCCGGCGGTCTTCCTTCCACGATCGTCGATGCCCGGGGCAGCGTTCCGGTGCTTCTCCGGCCCGGCGCTATCGCGTGGACCCGCGTGCTAGAATCGCTACAGTAATGCCACGCCAATCGCATCCGCGTGCTGAACGCGCTGCGCTGGTCGGCCTCGTTACCGGGGGCCTGCGGCGCGTGGATGCAGAGCGCTCGCTCGAAGAACTGGCCGGGCTGGCGTCGGCCGCTGGTGCCGAGGTGGCTTTGCGCGTGCTCCAAGAGAAGGCCCGCCCCGATGCCTCGACGTTCCTCGGAAGCGGAAAGCTCGCCACGCTGGCCGCCGCAGTTTCGGAAGCGGAGGTCGATCTCGTCGTCTTCGACAACGAGCTGACGCCCGCGCAACTTCGAAACCTGGAGTCACGCATCGAGCGGAAGGTGCTCGACCGCACCCAACTCATCCTGGACATCTTCGCCCGCCGCGCGAGGACTCGCGAAGGCAGGCTGCAGGTCGAGCTCGCCCAGCTGCGCTACCTCCTGCCGCGCCTCGTCGGGGCCGGCCTCGCCATGTCGCGGCTCGGCGGCGGCATCGGCACAAGGGGCCCCGGGGAAACGAAGCTCGAGACGGACCGGCGGCGAATCCGGCAGCGCATCGCCTCGATCAGCGCGGAGATCGAGAACGTGCGCGACCGCCGCGCCAACCTCCGCGATCGCCGCCGCAAGGCGTCGGTCCCTCTCGTCACCCTCGTCGGCTACACCAACGCCGGAAAGACGACCCTCTTCAACCTGATGGCACGCGAGGCGGCGCCGGTTTCCAACGCCCTGTTCGTGACGCTCGACCCGCTCGTGCGCCGCGTCCACCTGCCGGACCGTCGCGAGCTTCTCGTTTCGGACACGGTCGGTTTCATCGACCGCCTGCCGCACACGCTCGTGGCCGCCTTCCGGGCCACCCTCGAGGAGGTCAGCGGCGCCGACCTGCTGCTGCACGTGATCGACGCGGGCGTCCCGGATCGCGACCGGCGAATCGAGGCCGTCCGCCGTGTCCTCGAGGAAGTAGGGGCAGCCGACGTCCCTCAGGTCGAAGTCTTCAACAAGTGCGACACCATCGGCGACGCAGAGAGGCGGCGGCTTCAGCAGCAGGACCCGGCGCGCGTGGTCATGTCGGCGCTGACGGGCGAGGGCCTCGACGATCTGCTGGAGATCGTGGCGGCTCGTACCGCGCTCGACACCAGGCGCCTGGTCGTCGAGCTCTCGGCAAACGAGGAGTGCGACCTGCAGCGCGTCGCGTTCCTGTACCGCCACGCCAGGGTCATAAGCCACACGGCCGGCAACGGCCGCATCACGCTCGAGGCCGACGTGCCGCGAAAGCTGCTCGACAGGTTCACCGGGGGAGTGCGTGCCGGATAGCCAGGGGCAATGGCGAGGCGGGTGGGCGGTCGCGAGCGCGATGCCGGTCGCGGCAACGCTCGTTGTCGTCTTCGTTCTGCTCGCTTCCTCGTGCGCGCCGAAAGCCGCCCTGCCGCCAGTCGTCAGTCCGGCCTTTCCGGGCTTCGTCTTCCCGGCCGTCCCGCCGGGCCTCGGGCCGCCGCAGGCCGTCGAGCTCCACCAGCGCGCCTGGCGCTCCCTCCAGGCCGGCGACTTCAGGAACGCTGAACGCGAGTTCTCCGCCGCCTTGAAGCGCGCCCGCTCGTTCTACCCGGCTGAAGCCGGCCTCGGATACGTGAACCTCGCTCAGCGCCAGTACCGGGAAGCGCTCCAGCACTTCGAGCGGGGCCTGGCAGCCGACGCCAGGTACGTTGCCGCGCTGGCCGGCCGTGGAGAGGCCCTTTTGGGACTCGAGCGGCCCGCGGACGCCATGGCCAGCTTCGAGGCTGCACTCGCTGCCGACCCCTCGCTCACCTTCCTTCGCGACCGTCTCGATGTCCTCGCGCTGCGCGCTGTCCAGGACAACCTGGCCGCCGCACGCCGGGCAGCAGACCAGGGCCGATACGACGAGGCGCGAGCCGCCTACCAGCGGGCGATAGCGGGTTCGCCGGAGAGCGCGTTCCTCTACCGCGACCTCGCCGAAATCGAGATGAAGCAGGGACGCACCTCAGAGGCTCTCGCCCATCTCCGCCAGGCGGTCTCGCTCGACCCGGGCGACCAATCGTCGTGGGCTCGGATTGGCGAGACGCTGGAGGCGCAGGGCGACTACGATGGGGCTGCGGACGCCTATTCCAGGGCGGCCGCGATCGATCCGGGCGGCAACAGCGCTGAGAGGGCGAAAGCAGCCCGCAACAAGGCTGAACTGTCACGCCTTCCTGCCGAGTTTCGTGCAATCCCCGAATCGGCGGCGATCACGAGGGGCGATTTGGCGGCGCTTCTCGGTGTACGGTTCGAGCCAATCCTGGGCGCGGCCCCCGAGCGCCCTGCGTTCGTCGTCACCGACACGAGGGCACACTGGGCGGCACACTGGATCCAGATGGTCATCCGCGCGGGCGTGATGGATCTCTTCCCGAACCACACGTTCCAGCCCGGCCAGCGCGTCCGTCGCCTGGATCTTGCCTCGGCGCTTGCGCGGGTTCTCACGCTCATGACCGACGACAGGCCGCGTATGGCCCGCCCGTGGCAGGCCGAACGTCCGATCATGAGGGACCTTCCGCCCCGCCATCTGGGTTATCCTGCTGCGGCGATGGCGGTCTCTGCGGGCCTGCTTCCGCTCACCGCGGAAGGCTCGTTCGAGCCCTCCCGCCTTGTCAGCGGCCAGGAGGCCGTTCAGGCGGTGGAGCGCCTGGAGGGGTTGGCTCGCGCATTGCCGCGTGTTCGAAGTCCCGAGGAAGACCTCCGATGATGATGACGACGGCCAACCAGCTCACGCTGCTGCGGATGCTCCTCATCCCGCTGTTCGTGATACTTGTCGTCTACGGGCGTCCCGGGTGGGCCCTCATCGTCTTCATGCTGGCGGGCGTGACCGACGGCCTCGACGGACTCATCGCACGCATGGCCCGCCAGAAGACGAACCTCGGCGCCTGGCTCGATCCGATGGCCGACAAGCTCCTCCTAGTCACCACCTTCGTCGTCCTCACGCTGCCGAACATCGGCCTGGCGAACCGGATTCCCCTCTGGTTGACGGTCTTGATAATCAGCCGCGACGTGGGGATCGTGCTCACCGTCGCGATCGTGAACCTGGCGATGGGAAGGCGGCAGTTCCGGCCTTCCGCCTGGGGCAAGGCCGCGACCGCCATCTACATCATGACCGCAGCGCTCGTGATGTTCTTCAACTACCTTGGCCGGCATTCGGCGGTCGTGGACTTCGCCGTCTACTGTGCCCTCGCCGTGACGCTCGTTTCAGGGTTCCACTACATCTTCCACGCCGCGCGGATCATCAACCAGCCTAACTAGCCGACGGGGACCCAGGTCGGGGCGTGAGCGCCTGGCCCAGCTTGCAGCGGAAGTACTCGATCGTCGCGGAAAGGCCCTCTTCGAGGCCCACCTTCGGCTGCCATCCGAGAGCGGTCCGCGCCTTTGTGATGTCCGGCTGCCTGACCTTCGGGTCGTCCGTCGGCAGAGGCCGGTAGACCAGGCGGCTCGACGAGCCCGTCATCTCGACGATCGTCCGGGCTATCTGCTCCACCGTCATCTCGTGCGGGTTGCCGAGATTGACCGGCTCGTTGAGGTTGGAGTGGAGCAGGCGCAGCAGGCCGTCCACGAGGTCGCTGATGTAGCAGAAGCTGCGCGTCTGGCGGCCGTCGCCGAAGATCGTGAGGTCCTCACCGGCCAGGGCCTGCGAGATGAAGGTCGGCACCGCGCGCCCGTCGTTCACGCGCATACGCGGGCCGTAGGTGTTGAAGATCCGCGCGATTTTCACGTCCACGCCGTGGTAGCGGTGGTAGGCGACCGATATGGCCTCGGCGAACCGCTTCGCCTCGTCGTAGACGCCCCGCGGCCCCACCGGGTTCAC
This sequence comes from Vicinamibacterales bacterium, assembly GCA_041947015.1. Lineage (GTDB taxonomy): Bacteria > Acidobacteriota > Vicinamibacteria > Vicinamibacterales > Fen-181 > JBHGBL01. Next base: position 46,065 of record JBHGBL010000015.1, on the reverse strand, counting down.
GTTGCCCCAGTAGGTCTCGCGCTGCGGGTGTTCGAGCGGGTCGCCGTAGACCTCCGACGTCGATGCGAGCATGAAACGTGCGCCCTTCGCCTTCGCCAGCCCGAGCGCCTTGTGCGTCCCGAGCGCGCCCACCTTGAGCGTCGGGATCGGGAGTTCCAGGTAGTCGATCGGGCTCGCCGGGCTCGCCCAGTGGAGCACGGCGTAGACGGGACCGTCGATGTAGATGTAATTCGTGACGTCGTGCTTGATGAACTCGAAGTCGCGGTTGGCCAGGTGGCTGATGTTGGCTATGTCGCCCGTCAGCAGGTTGTCGATGCCGATGACCGAGTAGCCGCCGTCGAGCAGCGCCTCGGCGAGGTGGGAGCCGATGAAGCCGGCGGCACCGGTTATCACGACACGTGGCTTTGTCATTGTCGAAGGCTCCGGTCAGAAGGCGAGGGCATCGGACGGGCGCGTTCACTGCGCGTACTTGATGACTCCGCGTACGAAGGTGAGCCACAGGATCTTGAGATCCAGCGAGACGGACCAGTTCTCGATGTAGTAGAGGTCGTACTCGATTCGCTTCTCGATAGACGTGTTCCCGCGCCAGCCGTTCACCTGCGCCCACCCTGTGATGCCCGACTTGACCTTGTGGCGCAGCATGTACTGCGGGAACCGCTGCTTGAACTGCTCCACGAAGTAAGGGCGCTCCGGGCGGGGCCCGACGAGCGACATCTCGCCCTTGAGCACGTTCCAGAGCTGCGGCAGCTCGTCCAGGTCGAAGCGTCGGAGGATCCGCCCGACGCGCGTGCACCGCGGGTCGTTGTCGCGCGCCCAGACCGGGCCGGTCTCGCTCTCCGCCCCCTGGAACATCGACCGGAACTTGAAGACGGTGAAAGCGCGGCCGTCCAGCCCCATCCGGACCTGCCGGTAGAATACCGGCCCGGGCGACGAGAGCTTGACCGCCAGCGCGATGATTCCCATCGGGATTGCCACGATGGCGAGCGACACGGCCGAGATCACGATGTCGAGCGCGCGCTTGAGGACTCCGTTGAAGCCCTGGAGGGGGACGTCGTTCAGGCTGATGATCGGTACGCCGTCGAGTTCCTCGAGCCGCGCCTTGAGCGCAATGAACTGCAGCAGGTCCGGCACCACCTTGACGTCGATGCACTCGCGGCTGGCCATGTCCACGACCTGGAGCATCTTGACGTGCTCCTCGAGCGGCAGCGCGATGTAGAGGTGATCGATCTTCTCGCGGACCGCCACCTCGCCGGCCTCGGCGAGCGTGCCGAGAAGCGGCAGGCCGCGGTGCCCGAGGTGGTCCCCCTTTCCGGCCCTGTCGTCGACGAACCCGGCAATCTGGTATCCGAGTTCCCGGTGTTCGAGGATCTTGTCCGCGACCACGCGCCCGAGGTCACCGGCCCCCGCAATCAGGACGCGCTTCAGGCCGATGCCCGCGCGCCAGCGCCGCTCGAGTGTCTGCCTGACGAGCTCGCGCGATGCGTAGGTGAGCGTCACGTTCAGGACGAGAAAGAGCGCCCAGACCGCCTGGGAAACCTCGAAGATGCCAGCAGCCTTGGCCTCCTCGCTCAGGTAGTAGGTCTGTATGTAGAGCGTTGCGCCCACCCCCATCACGACGGCCAGGATGCTCCCGACGAAAACGGCGAAGAAGTCGTCCACGCGCGAGCGGCCGCGCCGGAGCCTGTAGAGTCCCTGAAGGTAGTAGGCCGCCGGGACGAGCGCCGCTATCAACGGCACGACGTTCACGTACTGCCCGAACGGCGGATAGCCCTTGGTGACCGGGATGAGGGAGGTTTCGAACCGGATGACGTAGGCGAGGACGAATGCGACCACCGCCAGGAGCGAATCGGAGAGTGTGTGGAAGGCGGCGAGCAGCCTGTTGTAGCGCTTTACCATCGAAGACGGTCCGTCGGTGCGTTCAGCATGTCGTCGATCGTCCGCCGTATCTCCGAACGGAACCGCTCGCGGCTGAACCGCAGCGCCTGTACTCGGGCAGCGTCAGGATCGAACCGCGAAGTGCGCGCCCGCTCGATGCCGCACGCCAGGGATTCGGCCGTCGGTTCGTCCACCAGCACCCCCGTCTCGCCGTGGCGCACGGTTTCGACCACTCCGCCCTGGCGGAGCGCCACCACCGGGCAGCCGCACGCCTGGGCCTCGACCGGCACGATGCCGAAGTCTTCGACCCCCGGCAGGATGGTCATTCGCGCCGCGCGGTACAACTCTCGGATCTCGTTGTCCGTCAACGTCCCGAGGAACGTTGCGCCCGTGCTGCCGGACTGCTCCAGCTTGGCCCGGTCCGGGCCGTCGCCAACGATCCGGAGCGGGATCGACGCTGCACGGCACGCCGCGATCGCAAGGTCCACGCGCTTGTACGGCACGAGCGCGGAAACCACGAGGGCGAAATCTTCGCGCTGCCTTCCGTCCGGATGGTAGAAGGCGGTGTCTACCGGCGGGTAGACAATCTCAGCTCGGCGATTATAGTATCTGCCAATCCTGGCGGCAACATATTGTGAAATCGCGACATACCTGTCCACCCGGCTCGACGTCGCCCGGTCCCACCGGGCCAGCGCGGCCAGAACCGGGCGGAGCGCGGCGCTCGGCAGCCGCCCGACGCGCTCCGCCCCGAAGTACGACGGGAACTGGTCCCAGGCGTACCGCATCGGCGTCATGCAGTAGCACAGGTGTCGGCTTCTGCCGGTCCGCACGACCGATTTCACCGCGCAGTGGCTGGTGCTTACCACGGCGTCGTAGGCGTCGAGGTCCCACTGCTCGACGGCGAAGGGAAAGAGCGGCAGGAAGTGCCGGTACCGCCTGGCGCCGAAGGGGAGGCGCTGGACGATCGAGGTCCTGATGCGGAGCCGTTCGATGGTGGGCGAGACGCTCCCGCGCCAGTGGACGAGGGTGAAGAGATGCGCGGAAGGGTAGAGCTCGGCCAGCACCTCGAGAATCTTCTCGCCGCCGCGCATGCCGGTGAGCCAGTCGTGGGCGAGGGCGATGCGCGGGCTGCTGAAGCCGGCCGCAGTCGTCGCGTCAGCCACGGCTACTGGTCACCCGCGGCGAGCACCTCGCCGTAGATCTGGCGGACCCGTGCTGCCGAGTCGGCCCAGGAATAGCGCTTCACCTGCTCGAACCCCCGCGCGCGCAGCGTCTCTCTGAGCGCCGTGTCGGTGAGCGCCCGCCGGATGCCGTCGGCTATCGCCTGCGGATCGTATGGATCGACCAGGAGCGCGGCGTCGCCTACCACCTCCGGCATCGAGGAGACAATCGAAGTCACCACCGGCGTGCCGCAAGCCATCGCCTCGAGCGGTGGAAGCCCGAAGCCCTCATAGAGCGACGGGAAGACGAAGACGGCCGCTAGCCGGTACAGGACCGACAGCGTCTCGAAGGGAACATACCCGTGGAAGCGCACGTGCTTGTGGAGCTTGTGGCCGTGCACGGTCCGCCGCAGGCTCGGGTGCTTCGATATCTGATCGCCGATTATCAGCAGCCGCAGGTCCTCGAAACCGCATTTCCGGACGAGGTCGAACGCTTCGATCAGCCGCACCACGTTCTTGTGCGGCTTGATGTTGCCGACGTAGAGCACGTACGGGTAGTCGAGCTGGTACCTTTCGCGGACGCGGGCTATCTGATCCGGCGCCGGCGGCCGGTAGAGCCGCTCGTCGATGGCGTTGTAGATCACCGTGACCTTCTGCGCCGGCACCTTGAGGCAGCGCAGGATGTCGATCTTCGAGGCCTCGGACACCGTCAGGATGCGATCGGCGCGGCGCGTTGCCGCCCATAGCGCGCTCCGCGCGTAGACATAGGCCAGGCGGCTGTGGAAGTAGCGCGGGAACATCAGGTGGATGCAGTCGTGCACCGTGACGACCGTCCGGCAGTGCGTGAGCGGGGGCAGCACGTAGTGCGGCGAGTGGAAGAGGTCCGCCTGCTCCCGGCGGAGCGCGATCGGGATGCGGATCTGCTCTGCGATCGAGTACCCCGCCGAAGGTTCGGGCACGCCGCGGAAGTTCGGACCGAGCTCGCGGACGAACGAGCAGTCGTTTTCCGCGCACAGGACGATGTAGTCGGTCTCGTGGTCGATCCGGGACAGGTGGGTGAGCAGGTTCCGGATGTACGTCCCGATGCCGAAGTCGTTGAGCTTGCGGGCGTCGATTGCTATGCGCACGAAACGAGGTCCGCCTCCGGCAACATATCATAGCCGCAACGGTGGTCCACGATGCCACGAAGGCACTAGGGCTGCTCTTGTTCTGTCACGCGGCGATCAAGTCCACGGGTCGCGACGGCACTAGGGCCGCAGGGCCGCCGCTCTATCTCGACATCTCGAAAGGCCGGTGGCCCTTCACGTCGGGCAGCTGGCCCCTCGCGCGGAGGTACAGCCGCAGAAGGGGTGCCCAACGTGGGTGGTGCTTCTCATAGAAGGCAAGCTGGCTGCGCCGATACGCGGCGTTGACCGCCGCCCGCTGTTGGACCCCGGACCGGCCTCGGAAGTGCAGGACCTCGACACCCGAAGCAAAGAGAATGCGCCCGCCTTGCCGCCTGAGCGCCGCGCAGAAATCGACGTCTTCGAGGTACAGGAAGTAGCGCTCGTCGAAAAGGCCTGCAGCCTCCGCCGCCTCCCTCCTGACCAGCATGCAGGCCCCGCTCACCCATTCCGGGTAGTGCGCGGCGCTCGTTCTCCGTCGCACGTATGCCACGGCCCAGCGATACCTGCGTGTGTAACAGCCGCCTACTACCTTCTGCCGCAGTTCCGCCAGCGGGCCGACCATCGACCCAAAGGAGAGCTCCGGGTAGCCATCTGCGTCGATCAGTCGCGGCCCTGCGGCGACCACGCCTTCCGAGGCGTGTGCTTCCAGGTTTCTGACAAGTTCGTCTATCGAGTGTGCCGGGACGCTGGTATCGCTGTTGAGGAAGAGGAGGAGCGGTGCGGTGGTCGCGCGAATACCGGCGTTCGTCCCGGCCGCAAAGCCGAGGTTGCGATCGGAGCGGAGGACTCGAACGCCGGGCCACTTCGCGGCTGCCTCGGCGCTGCCGTCCGACGAGGCGTTGTCGAAGACGACTATCTCGTGCCGCGTGGAGGGCGGCGCATCGCGCAGCGACCGCAAGCACCGCTCCAGGTCTGCCCTGGCGTTGTAGCTGACGATGACGATGGCGAGTCGGGGGTCGCCGTGCCGCGCGTCGGCCACGTCAGGCGCCTCCTGCCGCGGCCTCGATCGCTTCGAGCGTCTCGCGCGCGAGCCTCGGCCAGGAGTACTCCTCGAGGATGCCTGCCGCCCGCCCGAGGATGTGCCTTCGTTCCAGACTGTCGGCGATGAGGGTCGTGATGGCTGCCGCCGTGCCGGCAACGTCGCCGGGTGCCACGTAAAGTGCGGCGTCCTTGTAGACTTCGCGCGCAACCGGGGTGTCGAGCACGACAGGCGGGACGCCGCGAGCGAGCGCCTCGAGCGGCGTCAGGCCGAAGCCTTCGTACTCGGAGAGGAAAACGAACACGCTCGCTCGCGCATAGAGCTCTGCCAGTTCGTCGTCCGTGACGTAGGATCGGAGGCGGATGCGGTCGCGCGCGTGGCTGCGCTCGACGGCGCCGGCAAGGTCCTCGGCAGGGTACGTCCGATCCTCGCCGACTATTTCCAGCCTCGCGTCAGGGATTGCCGCCGCCACGTCGCCGAACGCTGCTATGAGATCGGGGACGCGCCGCCGGTTGAAGATCGAGCCCACGTAGAGTACGAGCGGGCCGCGTTCAGGCATATCGCCGTTGCCGGCGTTCCCGGCAGCGTCGAGTCTGTTGACCGCGTTCATCGTCACGCGCACACGTGACGATGGCACGCCGAGGAGCCGCTCTATCTCCGCTCCCGAGAACTGCGACACCGTCAGGACGATGCGCGCCGTTCGTGCCGCCGCCCACGTCGTCCACCTGCGCCGGATGCCCTCGCGGGGCCGGAACCACTCCGGGTGCGCGAAGAATGAAACATCGTGAATCGTCACGACCGTCGGGATGCGGGCGGCAAGGACCGGCGCCGAGTAGCCGGGGGCGAAGAGGACGTCCGGGCGCGGGCGCTCCTTGCGCAGTGCCGACGGGAAGCGAATCTGCTCCCAGGCGAACCCGCCGTGTCCAGGCACCACGCGAGTGCGCGCGTCGAGCCCTTCGGGTACAGCGATTGGCTCGGGCGCGAAAACGATGAACCTGTGTCTGGCTGCTTCGGGCAGCGTGGACCATTCGCGCAAGAGGCTGGCAAGGTAGCGACCTACCCCGGTCGGCTTCCCCGCCAGCTCCCTCGCGTCCACGGCGATGATCACGGCCGAACCTCACAGGACTCGTTCCTTCTCTCCATCGCGCTCCGGTAGACGCCTTCGACCTGCTCCGCGGTGCGGTCCCACGAGAACTCGGCTGCCCGGTCGAAGCCGCTCGAGACGAGCTGGCTGTAGAGCCGGCGGTCTTTCAGGACGCGCTCGATCGCCTCGGCCCAGACCCCAGGGTCGTCGCTGCCGACCAGAATCCCCGCTTCACCGACGACCTCTGGCATCGCGCCGCGCGCTGCGGCGACGACCGGCACCCCGATTGCCATCGCTTCGACCGCCGTCATGCCGAACCCCTCGTCGTGCGACGGCAAGACGAGGAGCGAGGCCATCTCGTAAAGCTCGCGCAGGTCATCGTCCGGGACGTAGCCCGGGAGGCTCACCCGCCCCATGCAGGCAGGGCTCCTGGCCTCGGCCACGACCTCCGCCGACGCCTCGCCGATCTTGCCCGCAAGGATGAGCCGCGGCACCTCCGGCCACCGTCCGAGCAGCAGACGATACGAGGCGAGCAACGTGGGCAGGTTCTTCCGCGGCTCGATCGACCCGACGAAGACGATCGGCCCCAGCCTGCGACAGGGTTCCGGGCGCGGCCGCGCCCACGGCGGCGCGCCTGGATAGCAGACGGTCATCCTGGCGCGGGGGGCGCCGATGAGAGCCTCTGCCTGCCGGGCGGTGTACTCGGAGATCGTGATGATGGCGTGCGCACGGCGCACGTGGCTCGTTGCCAGGCTCGGGTAGTCTCGCCGTATCTCCGCCGTGGCCCGCTCCGGGTGCGTCAGGAAGTCGAGGTCGTTGACCGTGACAACCCGGGCGGCTCGCTTCGACGGGATCAGGAGCGGGCTGGGAGAATGAACGACGTCCACCTCGCCGGCCATCAGCTCGACGGGCGGCCACTCGAGGCGGTGCCACGCGTAGTTGAGCACGCGAACCGGGACCTTCCGGTCGACGAACGTCACCTTCGCCCTGCTGTCATCGTCGAGGGCGGCGATCAAGGGTTCGAACCGGTCTTCCCAGGAGCTCGAGAAGAGAACGAGCTCGAGGCCGCGGCCGCCGTCCTGTCGGGAAGCGGCTGCGCGGCGGGCAAGCGCGCGGACGAGCTGATGGAGGTACTCGCCGACACCGGTCCGCTCGCGCAGGGCGGGGCGGTAGTCGACCAGAACACGCATTCGAAGCTACAGTCTACAGGCAAACCGCCGCGGCGGCACCTTTTCGCCTGGTGCCGGAGGCCGGAATCCGATCTGGAGCGATCCCCCCAACCCCTTGTCACTCAACATCTTGACTCCTACTACCCGTTGTGCTACCGTCACCGGGTTTCGTCAGTCGTGGCTGCCCGCGCTCGCCTGCGGCCCTCCGGCCGCCCGCGCGGTTCCGTTCAGGAGCAGGGATGAAACTGGCGGTTGTGGGGACGGGATACGTCGGCCTCGTCGCCGGCGCGTGCTTTGCCGAAACCGGCAACGACGTCATCTGCGTGGACAAGGATGAGGCGAAGATCCGGATGCTCCGGCGCGGCAGGATGCCGATCTACGAGCCGGGCCTCGAGGAGCTCGTCCGCAGGAACCACGCCGAGAAGCGCCTCACCTTCACGACGGCCCTGCCAGCCGCCGTGAGGAAGTCGACGGTCATCTTCATTGCAGTCGGGACCCCGCAAGGCGAGGACGGCTCGGCCGACCTCCAGCACGTTCTCGACGTTGCCCGTGAGGTGGCGCGGTCGATGAACGGCTACCGGGTGATCGTCAACAAGAGCACGGTCCCTGCGGGCACCGCCGAGAAGGTTCGGGAAGCCATCAGGCGCGAGACGACTCACCCTTTCAGCGTCGTCAGCAACCCGGAGTTCCTGAAGCAGGGCGCGGCCGTCGAGGACTTCCTCAAGCCCGACCGCGTCGTCATCGGCGCGGAAGACCCGCGCGCCGCCGAGATCATGCACGCACTCTACGCGCCTTTCACCAGGACGGGCGCCCCGATCATGGTGATGGATTGTGCGAGCGCGGAAGTGTCGAAGTACGCGGCCAACGCACTCCTGGCATGCCGCATCTCGTTCATGAACGAGGTGGCCAGCATCTGCGAGCTCTTTGGTGCCGACGTCGATGCGGTACGCAAGGCGGTCGGTTCGGACCGGCGCATAGGTCCTTCGTTTCTCTTCCCGGGCGTGGGCTATGGCGGGAGCTGCTTCCCGAAGGACGTCAAGGCGCTCGTCAAGTTTTCGGCCGACAAGGGCTACCGTTTCCGGATCCTCGAGGCGGTCGAGGAGGTCAACGCCGAGCAGAAGAAACGCCTCGTGGAGCGGATGGAGGGGCACTTCGGCTCGCTCGAGGGCAGGACGATTGCGGTCTGGGGGCTCTCGTTCAAGCCGCGCACCGACGACATGCGCGAGGCGCCCTCTATCGCCATCATCGAGGGGCTCCTCGAACGGGGCGCGAAGGTACAGGCTTACGATCCGGAGGCGATGAAGCGCGCTCGCGCGGTTTTCGGCTGCCGCATCACCTACGCCGCCAAGAGCTACGATGCGTTGAAGGGCGCCGACGCGCTCGCGCTCGTCACGGAGTGGAACGAGTTCCGCGAGCCGGACTTCCAGCGCATGAAGAAGCTGATGCGGACGCCGGTCGTCTTCGACGGGCGCAACATCTACAGCCCGGAAACGATGCGCGCCCTCGGGTTCACCTATTACTCGATCGGGAGGTAGTTCTGGCGGCGCTTCTGGTCACCGGCGGGGCCGGTTACATCGGCAGCCACACCGCCAAGGTCTTGGCCCGCGCCGGACGGAGGGTGATCGTCTACGACAACCTGTCGGCCGGCCACCGCGATGCCGTCCTCGGTGCGGCCTTCGTCGAGGGCGACGTGCTGGACGTGGACAATCTCCGGCACCTCATGCGCGCTGAGAAGGTCGAGGCGGTCCTCCACTTCGCCGCCTGGCTCTCAGTTGGCGACTCGGTGCGCGACCCGATCGGATACTACCGCAACAACGTCCGCGGCAGTCTGGCCGTGCTCGAAGCGATGGCCGCGGAGTCGGTCCGGCGGTTCGTCTTCTCGTCCACGGCTGCCGTCTACGGCGACCCTCTCGAGGTTCCAATCACGGAGTCGCACCGCACGCTCCCGATAAACGCCTACGGCGAGACCAAGCTCGCGGTGGAACGCGCGCTCTGCCATGTGGAAAGAGCGCATGGGATACGCTGGATGGCGCTCCGCTACTTCAACGCTGCCGGCGCGGATCCTGAGGGCGAGCTGGGCGAGGACCACGATCCGGAGATCCACCTCGTTCCCCGGGCCATCGACGCTGCGCTCGGCGGCGGGCCTCTCGCAATCTTCGGCGACGATTACCCGACGCCCGACGGCACGTGCCTGCGTGATTACGTCCACGTGACGGACCTGGCTTCGGCCCACCTGCTCGCGCTCGTGGCGCTCGAATCGGGCGCGGCGTCGAACGTCTACAACCTCGGCAACGGCAGGCCTTACTCTGTCCGCGAGATCGTCCGGGCCGTGGAGCGGGTGGGAGGCCGGCCTGTTCCGGCGGTCCCGGCGCCGCGCCGCGCCGGAGATCCGGCCGTCCTCTTCGCCTCGAACGAGCGGGCGCGCGCGGACCTCGGTTGGCGCCCTCGCCTCGAGGCCATCGAAACGATCGTCTCGACCGCATGGCGGTGGCGAGAGAGCCACCCACTCGGGTTCGGCGACCGGAGGAAGTCTTGAGCAGCGGGCTGCGCGGACAGCTGACCGACCCGGTGCTGTCGGTTGTAATGCCCGTGTACAACGAGCGCTCGACGATCGACGAGATCGTGCGCCGTGTGCTGGCCGTGCCGATGCGAATCGAGCTGGTCGTCGTCGACGACTGCTCGACCGACGGGACGAGGGAAGCGCTGCTCGCGCTTCGCGACGAGCTCGGTTTCAAGCTCCTGCTCCAGCCGCGGAACCAGGGGAAGGGCGCCGCGCTTCGGCGGGGTTTCGCGGAGGTGACCGGCGACCTGGTCGTCATCCAGGATGCCGACTTGGAGTATTCTCCGGAGGAGTACCCGCAGCTCGTCCAGCTCATCTGCGAGGGGCGAGCGGACGTCGTCTACGGCTCGCGTTTCCTGGGCAGGCACAGGGTCTTCCTCTTCACGCACTACGCGGGGAACCGGCTGCTGACGCTCGTGACCAACGTGCTCTACAACACGATGCTCAGCGACATGGAGACCTGCTACAAGGTGATGAGGGTCGAGGTGGTGCGGTCGATGACTCTGAAGTCGAACGGCTTCGGCATCGAGCCGGAGCTGACGGCGAAGATCTTCAAGCGGGGCTACCGCGTCTACGAGGTGCCGATCACCTACGACGGCCGCAACTACGAGGAAGGCAAGAAGATCACCTGGCGCGACGGGATCGTGGCGCTGTGGGTGCTGCTCAAGTACCGGTTCAGCGAGTGAACCAGCTCCGCCGGCTCCTCCGCTTCGCGCGCCCCTACCGCCGCCGCCTGGCAGCCGCTTTCGGGTGGATGCTGGCATATGCGGCGGGTTCGACCTACCTTGTCTACATCATCGGGCGAATCGTGGACGACCTGCTCCCGACCGGGACGGGCATGTCGCTCATCGCCTGGTCGATAATCGGCGCGTACACCGTCAAGGGCATCGGCGGCTACTTCTCCACCTACTTCATGACGGACGTCGGCCAGCGCGTGGTGAGGGACGTCCGCAACGAGCTGTTCCACCATATCCTCGGCCAGTCGGCCGCCTTCTTCAGCCGGAGGACCACCGGGCAGCTGATGTCGCGGATCACCAACGACGTCGGCCAGATCCAGCAGGCGGTTTCCGAGACGATAGGCGACCTTCTGCGCGAATCGCTCGCGCTGGTCGGCTTCGCCGGCTATCTCTTCTACCTCAATGCGCCTCTGGCCGTCGTCTGCCTCACCGGCGCCCCGCTCGTTCTGTACCCGCTCGTACGCCTCGGGCAGCGCCTGCGCAAGACGACGAGGCTGAGCCAGGAGAAGCTCGAGCAGATGTCGCACGTGAGCGCCGAGGCGTTCAACGGCCACCGGATAGTGAAGGCGTTCGGGGCCGAGGCGCGAGAGGCGGGGCGGTTTGCGCGCGCGGCCGACCAGCTCTATCGCGCCAACATGAAGGTGACGATGGTGCTGTCGGCGCTGCCGCCCGTGATGGAGTTGCTGGGCGGGCTGGGAATCGCGGCGGCGCTCTGGTACGGCAGCCGGGAGATCGCGCTCGGCCGGCTCACATCTGGAGAGTTCGCGTCCTTCGTTGCGGCGCTGATGCTGATGTACGGGCCCGCCAAGAAGCTGAGCCGCGTCAACGCCAACCTGCAGCAGGCGATAGCGGCCTCCGAGCGCATCTTCGAGATGCTCGAGACGCACACGGAGGTTCGCGAGGCGCCGGACGCGATCGTACTCCCGCCTCTCTCGAAATCGATCGAGTTCCGCGAAGTGGGCTTCGCCTACGCGGACGACCGGCCGGGAACGATCCTCCGCGACGTCTCCTTCACGATCCAGTCCGGGCAGATGGTCGCGATAGTCGGCAGAAGCGGCGCCGGCAAGAGCACCCTCGCGAACCTCATCCCGCGGTTCTTCGACGTGACGTCGGGCGCCATCCTGATCGACGGCATCGACATCCGACGGGTGACCCTCGCCTCGCTGCGCGCGCAGATCGGGCTCGTCACGCAGGAGGTGGTCCTCTTCGACGAGACGGCGGCGGCGAACATAGCCTACGGGCGGCCCGGTTCGTCGATGGCCGACATCGAGGCGGCGGCGCGCGCCGCGCACGCGCACGACTTCATCGCTGCGCTGCCGAAGGGTTACCGGACGGTGATAGGCGAGAGGGGCATGAGGCTCTCGGGCGGGCAGCGGCAGAGGATAGCGATCGCGCGCGCACTGCTGCGCGACTCGCCTATCCTGCTCCTGGACGAAGCGACGTCGTCGCTCGATGCGGAGTCGGAGCTTCTCGTGCAGGACGCCTTGGCCCGCCTCATGGCCAACCGTACCTCCCTGGTCATAGCGCATCGGCTGTCCACGGTCCGCCGCGCGGACGTCATCATCGTCCTCGAGCGCGGGCGTATCGTCGAGATGGGCCGCCACGAGGAGTTGATCGCCCGGCCTGACGGTGCCTACGCGCGACTCCAGGCGCTGCAGCTGTTCGGCGATCAGGCGTCGAGCGCGGGCACGGTGCAGGAGTTGTCGCCGCGACTTCGGGCCAGGTGAACTGAGGACACCGCCGGGGAACCCGGGGCTGGGGTACGGCCCGGGCCCGCCCGGTCGATCTTGCGGGACCTCTATGATCAAGAGCATGACGGGTTTCCAGTCGCTGACGCGGGACGATCCCGAGGCGTCGGTCGGCGTCACGATACGCGCGGTGAATCACCGCTACCTCGATCTCCAGCTCAGGCTTCCGGCGGCGTGGATCCGTCTCGAGCCGGCTCTCCGCAGCCTTCTGCAGGAGAGGCTGTCGCGCGGCCGTGTGGAGATGAGTTTGAGCGTGCAGGTGCGGCACGTGCCGACAGTCGAGGTGGAAATCAACGAGGACGTCGCGCGCGCTCTCTCGGAAGCTGTCCGGCGCCTGCGCGAGAACGGGCTCGTGAGCGGCGGGCTCACGGCCGGCGACCTCTTCCGCGTGCCGCAGGCCGTGGCAATCCGTGAGCACCAGGTAGATCCCGAATCGCCTGCCTTCGCCCGGGTGGCGGCAGTGATAGAGGCGGCGGTATCGGACGCGGCAGCCGGCCTCGACATGATGCGCATCCGGGAGGGCGAGGCGCTCCGCGCCGACCTCGAGAACCGGACCCGCATCGTTTCCGGCCTGATCGATGCGCTCGCTGCGGCGGCCGAGGAAGGGCGATCGTTCCTCGACGCCCGGCTGCGCCAGAGGATCGCCGATCTGCCGCCGGACATTCAGGGCGATCCGGCCGCCGTCGCGCAGGAGATCGTCCGTTTCGCGGCCCGCTCCGACATCAGCGAGGAGCTCGTGCGGTTCCGCGCCCACCTGGGGCAATGGGCCGCCCTGACCGAGTCGCCGGAGCCCTGCGGCCGCAAGCTGGACTTCGTCCTGCAGGAGATGAACCGCGAGGTCAACACCGCCGGCGCGAAGGCGGACGGTCCCCGCGTCAGCGAACTCATTGTCGAGATAAAGGCGGAGCTCGAACGGATGCGCGAGCAGGTGCAGAATGTCGAGTGAGCGGGCCGGCCGCGGCCTCCTGTTCATCGTTTCCGCCCCCTCCGGCGCCGGCAAGACGACGCTCGTCGAACGCCTCGTCCGCGAGATGCCCGGCATCCGGATGTCGCGCTCCTACACGTCGCGAGCCGCCAGGCCCGGGGAGGTGGATGGAAGCGACTACAACTTCGTTTCGCGCGAGACCTTCGAGCAGATGGTCGCCAGCGATGCCTTCCTCGAGTGGGCGGAGATCTTCGGCGATCTGTACGGCACCTGTGCCGCCGACACGAGAAAGGCGCTCGAAGAGGGCGACGATCTGGTCCTTGTCATCGACGTGCAGGGCGCGCGCAAGGTGCGCGACCGCGGCATCCCCTCGATAGGGATCTTCGTCCTGCCGCCTTCGTTCGCCGTCCTCGAGAGCAGGCTACGCGGGCGGAGCAAGGACTCACAGGCGGCGATAGCGCGAAGGCTGGCAGTCGCACGAGAAGAGGTGGCCGCCTACTGCGAGTACGATTACCTGATCGTGAACGACGAGATCGAGGCCGCGGTGGCGCGGCTGGCGGCAATCGTAACAGCCGAGCGGGCGCGGCTTGCAGTTGCGCGCCCGGAGGCTGAGAGGATAATCGAGACGTTCGGACAGTAGCTTTCAGCGGTCAGCGATCAGCTTTCAGCGGTCAGCTGGTACCAATTAGCAGTTAGCAGTTAGCAGAAAGCTGATAGCTGATAGCAGATAGCTGATAGCTGACCACCACAGGTTCGGATCTCATGCCCTACATCGCCCTCGGCGTAACCGGCGGAATCGGCGCCTACAAGGCGGTCGAGGTCGCCCGGCTCCTGCAGCGCGGCGGCCACCATGTCGTCGCGGTCATGACGAAGTCCGCGCGGCACTTCGTCGGACCTCTCACATTCGAGGCCATCACGGGCCGTTCGGTGATAACCAGGCAGTTCGCGCCGGGCGCGAATGCCACCATCGAGCACATAGCCGTTGCTTCCTCCATCGACCTGCTGCTCGTGGCGCCGGCCACTGCCAACATCATCGGGAAGTTCGCGCGCGGGATCGCCGACGACTTCCTGTCGTCGCTCTACCTCGCGACGAAAGCGCCGCTGGTCCTCGCGCCGGCGATGAACACCAACATGTGGGAACACCCGGCCGTACAGGAGAATCTGGCCGTGCTTTCCGCGCGCGGGGCGTTTATCGTCGAGCCGGGCGTAGGGTTCCTGGCGTGCGGCTGGGAAGGGAAGGGCCGCGTGGCCGAGCCGGAGGCGATAGTGCGGGCGGTCGAGGCGGTGTTGCGGGTCCGCGAAGAGGCCCGGCGGCAGCCGGAAGACCGGGGCGAGATCTGGCGCGGCAGGAAGGTGCTCGTGACCGCTGGCCCGACATTGGAGGACATCGATCCCGTCCGGTACATCGGGAACCGCTCCAGTGGGCGGATGGGGTTCGCCATCGCGCGCGAGGCCGCCGCCAGGGGTGCCTCCGTCACCCTCGTTTGCGGTCCGACTTCGATCGAGCCGCCGGCGAGCATCGAGACCGTGCGGATTCGGAGCGCGGCCGACATGCACGCGGAAGTGACGGCGCGAGCCTTCGAGTCGCACCTGGTAGTCATGGCGGCAGCGGTTGCCGACTACACGCCCGAGCGACCGTCCGGAGAAAAGCTCCAGAAGAGCGACGAGCCGTTCGTCCTCACGCTCCGGCGGACTGCGGACATCCTGGCCGCGCTCGGAGCCGAACGGCGGCGCCGCGGGCTACAGGTGCCGGTGCTCGTCGGTTTTGCCGCCGAAACATCCGAGGTGGTGCCGCGAGCGAGAGCCAAGCGCGAGGCGAAGAACGTCGACATCGTCGTCGCGAACGACGTGTCGAGGAAGGACGCCGGCTTCGACGTCGAAACCAACGCAGTGACGATCGTTTCGGCTTCCGGCGAGACCGAGGTGCCGCTCGCTTCCAAGGACGAAATAGCGAGATCGATCCTGGACGAGGCTGGGAGGATACTGGCTGGAGCCGAGAGGGCGGCCTGATGGACGTCAGGGAACAGCTGATCGCTCACCTGCAGTTCTTCCACGAGCTCGGCGTCGAGGGACTGAACCTTCCCGCTTCCGCGCCTCGCGCCCGCGCGCTCGGCTCGGCTCGCTCATCTCTTGAAGCGGCTGCAGCGAAATGGGCCGCCGGCGCGGCAGGTTATGAAGGCGACGCCCTGTCGGCGCCGCACGGTGGCGAGCAGTCATCGCTCGGTCCTTCGTCGCCGTCGCTCGGTCCTCGGTCCTCATCACTCGGTCCTGATCGTGAGTCTCTCGCCTGCATCCGTGCCGACCTCGGCGATTGCGAGCGCTGCAAGCTCCACCGGCTGGGGCGCCGCCAGATCGTTTTCGGAGTCGGGAGTCCCAATGCCGCGCTGATGTTCGTCGGCGAGGCGCCCGGCTACGATGAAGACATCCAGGGCTTCCCGTTCGTCGGGCGTGCCGGGCAGCTCCTCACCAGGATGATCGAGGCCATCGATCTGAAGCGCGAGGCGGTCTACATCGCGAACGTGATCAAGTGCAGGCCGCCCGAGAATCGCAACCCGGAGCCGGACGAAGTCGCCGCGTGCGAGCCCTTCCTCTTCAGGCAGGTTCAGAGCGTGCAGCCGCGAGTAATCGTGGCGCTCGGCACGTTCGCAGCCCGGGCGCTGCTCCGTTCCCAGGATGCGATCTCCAGGCTGCGTGGGAGGGTCTACAAGTACGGGGGGGCGAAGCTCGT
Source organism: Vicinamibacterales bacterium (assembly GCA_041947015.1). GTDB lineage: Bacteria > Acidobacteriota > Vicinamibacteria > Vicinamibacterales > Fen-181 > JBHGBL01. The sequence continues at coordinate 29,934 of JBHGBL010000015.1, read as the reverse complement.
TCCGACGTTCCATCCGGCCTACCTGCTCCGCAACCCCGCGAGCAAGCGAGAGGCATGGGAGGACCTCAAGCTCGTGCGCAAGCTCCTCGCAGAAGGGTAGCGCCCCGTGGCCGCGATCGGGAGAGTCGTGGAAGTCGCGGTCCCGGTGCCAGGCGTCGATCTACTCACATACTCCGTGCCTGAAGAGCTGGACCTGCCGCGGCCCGGTTGCCGCGTCCTCGTCCCGGTGGGCCGCCGGACGATGACCGGTGTCGTTATCCGGACGGGTTCCCCCGACGGACCAGGCGCTTCGGCGCCAGCCGCGTTGCCGCACGCCGCAGGCCGGGCCCCGGGGGTCGGCGATATCGGGAACCCGTCACCTGCCATCCGTGACGTTTCCGACGTGCTCGACACAGAGCCATTCCTGCCGGCGGCCGTCGTCGACCTCGCGCTCTGGATGGCCGACTATTATGTCTGCTCACCGGGTGAAGCCGTCGCCGCGGCCATGCCTGCCTTGTCGTGGGTAGAGAGCCGGCGCGTGGTTCGCCTGACCGTGGCGGGGCGAGAGTCGCTGGCCGCACACGCGGCAGCGGCTCGGCGCGCGAGCGGCGACGTGAACTACATGTCGATCCTGCGGTCGCTCGAGGACGGCCGGCCGCGATCCATCCGTCAGGTGGCGTCGGCGGCGGCGCGCGTCAGGGCCGAGGTCTCTGTTGGCGATGTGCCGGCCGGGCCGATACCCGTCGCGTCGGTAATTGCCTCGCTCGAAAGACGGGGGCTGGTCGAGAGCGCGCAGGTGGTGCGCGGCTCGGCAGACAGGCACAAGACGGTCGCTTGGGCGGCCTTGACCGTAGAGGGCCAGAACCTTCTCGCGTCCGGCGGCGTCGGCAGCGCCGGGCCGCGCCAGCAGGAGGCTCTGGCCTTGCTGGGTGGGTTGCCTTACGGTTTGCCGCTTTCGAGCCTGCGGAAGCGCGGGGTGGACGCGGACTCGTTGCGGCGACTCGCCAGGCGGGGGCTGGTGTCGCTCCGGCGCGAGCGCGTCGAGCGGGACCCGTTCGCCGAGTCGGGCGGAGCGGCTTCTCACACTCTCGCTCCGCCCACGAGCGATCTGGGCCGCGTGCTGAGCCAGGACCAGTCTTCAGCCATGGAGCGTCTCGTGGCGCTTGCCGCCGGGGGCAGGTTCCGCGCCGCGCTCCTCCATGGCGTGACAGGCAGCGGGAAGACCGAGATCTATCTGCGGCTTGCTTCCTTCGTGCGCGACCGCGGGAAGCAGTCTCTCGTCCTGGTCCCCGAGATCGCGCTCACGCCGGCGCTCGCGGCCGCTTTCCGAGCTTCGTTCGGCGGTCGAGTGGCGATTCTCCACAGCGGCCTCTCCGATGGCGAGCGGTACGACCAGTGGCAGCGCGTCCGCCGCGGCGAGGTCGACGTGGCCGTCGGCACCCGCTCGGCCGTGTTTGCGCCGCTTTCCTCCGTCGGCTTGATCGTGGTGGACGAGGAGCACGACGGCTCGTACAAGCAGGAAGAGTCGCCACGCTACAACGGGCGCGATGTCGCTGTCATGCGGGCGAAGCGCGAGGAGGCGCTGGTTGTCCTAGGGTCGGCGACGCCTTCGGTCGAGACGTTCCTCAACGCAGTCAAGGGCCGCTACGAGATGCTGTCGCTGGAGCGCAGGGTCATGGATCGCCCGCTCGCCTCCGTTTCGCTCGTGAACATGCGCGACGAGATAGCAGAGCGAGGCCCTGACACGATCTTCAGCGATGCGCTTCGATCGGCGATCGAGGCGCGCCTGGCCAGGTCGGAGCAGGTGCTGGTGCTGCTCAACCGGCGCGGCTTCGCGACCGCGCTCTTCTGCCGCCAGTGCGGCGGCACCATCGACTGCCCGAACTGCAGCGTCTCGCTCACCATTCACGGTGCGGGCCGCAACCGCCGCGGGCGCTGTCACTACTGCAACCACCAGGCGCCGGTACCTGCCGCCTGCCCGCGGTGCGCGGCGCCGTACCTGGAGCAAGTCGGCGCCGGTACACAGCGCATAGAGGCCGAGGCCGCGAGACTCTTCCCTGGCGCGCGGCTGGCAAGGCTCGACCGCGACGTGCTTCGGCGGCGCGGCGCGGCCGCCGCGCTCCTGGCGCGCTTCGCCCGCAGGGAAATCGACATCCTGGTCGGCACCCAGATGATCGCCAAGGGCCACGACTTCCCGGCCGTGACCCTCGTCGGCGTGATCTCGGCGGACGTCGGTCTCGGGCTCCCGGACTTCCGCGCCGCCGAGCGCACTTTCCAGCTTCTGACCCAGGTGGTCGGCCGTGCCGGCCGCGGCGAACGCGCCGGCGAGGCCATCATCCAGACTATCCACCCGGATCACTACAGCGTTCGCCACGCGTGCCGCCAGGACTACCGCGCCTTCTTCGACGAGGAAATAGGCTACCGCCGCGCGCTGCGTTACCCGCCGATTGTCGCCCTGGCCAACGTCCTCGTTCGCGGCTCCACCCTCCAGGAAGCAATGGAACGGGCCGCGACACTTGCCGGCGCCCTCCGCGAGCACGCCCCCCGCGGCCGCGACATGCGCGTCGTCGGTCCGGCGCCCGCGCCGCTTTCGCGCCTCAAAGGCGAGACGCGCGTCCACTTCTTCGTCAAGAGCCCTTGGCGCGCCGACCTGCGTGCCGCGCTCAGGTCCGCGCTCGACGCCTGTCCCAACATCCGCCGCCACGCCTCGGTTGACGTGGACCCGCTTTCGGTGCTGTAGGCGCCGACGCGCCTGGCGCGCTGTCGTTCCCGGCCCCAACCCTGCAATGCCTTCGTGTCTTCGCGGCACTGTCGGTGTCAGTGATGGGGACATCCAACCGTGTTCCGCTTCGTGCGTTCGCGTCTTCGTGGCTCCCGTGATCCCGACGGCGTGGCGAAGCGAGGCAGTCGCAAGGCCCGCGAGCCCGGCGGCTTGACAGCGTAAGTCGTGGTCCCTATGATAGTTAGCAGTTTCTCGAGGAGCCCGGATGATAAAGCTCGACATCGTGAACGAGGTTTCGAGGGCCGCGGACATCACGAAGGTAAAGGCGGAGCTCGCGGTCGATGCGGTCTTCGACGCGATGCGGGTCTCGATGCAGAAGGGTGAGAGGATCGAGCTGCGAGGCTTCGGAGTATTCCAGGTCAAGCCGCGAAAGCGCGGCATCGGCCGCAACCCAAGGACCGGCAAGGAGGTGCGTATTCCCCCCGGCCGCACCATCCGTTTCAAGCCGGGCAAGGAATTGCAGAACATCGGCTAGCTGGCAGCTTTGGCCGGCCTTCCTTCCGAAACCCGACCGGGTCGGCTGGCGATTAGCGAAACCAGCACCACCAGCGACAATTAGACCCGTCGCTCGAAGCCGAGTCCCGGTTTAGGATCGATCATCTGTCGTTCTCGGGTTACGATCGACCTTTACCGTCAGGTTACGGTCGACTTTCGCTGCCACACCTCGAGCCGATGTCGTCAGGTCACGAGCAACCAGAAGTCCGGCAGCTGTCAGCTCGCGGTTACGAGCAGCAGCTGGATTTGCCAGAAACGCATGTCCAGCCGGAAGGCCCGACCGCCGTCAAGCGCGATCGCCCCATCGTCAACCTCGTACTCTTCGTGCTCACGTTCGCGACGACGACTTTCGCCGGCGCGATGCACTACGGCGGGTTCGTCCTCGATTTCAAGAGCGGTCCCGTGCCGCCCCTCTCCATGCTCATGTTGGGCGGCCTCTGGTACAGCGTCACGATCCTCGCGATTCTCGGCGCGCACGAACTCGGCCACTACTTCGCGTGCCGTCTCTACCGCGTCGACGCCTCGCTGCCGTACTTCCTGCCTGCACCCGTCCCGCTGACAGGCACCCTGGGGGCGTTCATCCGCATCCGACGGCAGGTATACAGCAAGCGGGTGCTCTTCGACATTGGCGTCGCCGGACCGTTCGCGGGGTTCGTCGTTGCCGTTCCGGCGCTCGTCGCGGGGCTGTGGATGTCGCGCCTCGTGCGCATTCCTCCCGATTTCGAGGGCTTCTGGCTCGGCGAGCCGCTTCTCTACAAGGCGGCAGCGTGGCTGGTCTGGGGAAACCCTCCTGCGGGCTTCGACCTGAACATGCACCCGATGGCCTTCGCTGCATGGTTCGGGCTCCTCGCCACGGCGCTGAACCTGTTTCCGATCGGACAGCTGGACGGCGGCCACGTGTCCTACGCGGTGCTGGGCCGGAGGAGGTCGTCGTACGTCACGCTCAGCATGGTGGGCGTGGTAATTGCGCTCACCTTCGTATCCACGAGCTGGCTGTTCTGGTCGGTGCTGATGGTCGCGATGCTCCTGGTGTTCGGTCCTCACCACCCGCGCACCGTTGACGAGGAGATACCTTTGGACAGGACCCGTCGGGTTCTGGCGGCCGTCGCGCTGCTGATCTTCCTCGCTTGCTTCACGCCCGCGCCGATCGAACCGCTCGACCTCCTCTCTTCACCCAGGTGACCCTCCTGCGAGCGAGCACACTCTTGGCGAAACCAGCGCCGGCAACGGTGGCCGGGCGGCGGCTCACCAGTGGGTCTCCGCGCCCGGGCGCTGCACCGGCAGAACTTCCTCGCTCCTTCGGGTCCGAGGCGCACCTCGTCGCTCTGAGGCCATCCTGAGTCGGCTGGCTCAGGGCGCGCCGCCCACCCCGCGCCCAAAGGGAGCAGGCGCACCCGAACGCCGCCTGCGACTTCACGCTGTGCGGCTGCTGATGCTGTTGCGGTTCGCGCCGAAAAAACCGCGTCTTCCCGGCCGGACACCGGTACAATCGACACGTGCAGAAACGTCTGCCCGTGGTCGTGTTGGTCGGGCGCCCCAACGTCGGCAAGTCTACGCTCTTCAACCGGCTGACCGGCACGAGGCGCGCCATCGTGACGCCGGTTCCAGGTACGACACGCGACGTGATCTCGCAGCCAATCGTGTGGCGCGGCGTGTCGGTCCAGCTCACTGACACCGGCGGCATGTTCGGCGCGAGCAAGGACCCTCTCCAGGAGCTCGTGTTCCAGCACGGGCGCCGCGCAATCGCCGCCGCGGACCTCGTCGTCTTCGTGGTTGACGGCCGCGAGGGTAAGGTCCCGGGCGACGTGCAGATTGCCGAGTCAGTCCGCGCGGCAGGGGTGCCCGTCATCCTTGCGATCAACAAGGCCGACGACAGGCGGGCCCGCGAGGGGGCGCTCGACTTCTATCAGTTCGGGTTCGACGAGACTCTCGAGATATCGGCGGAGCACGGCCAGGGCGTCGGAGAGCTCCTCGACGCGGTCGTGGCAGCGCTTCCTCCGACGCTCCGCGAAGGTGCCGCTGGACCGCGGCCAGGCGGCGCCGCTTCAGGTCGTCCGGGGGATGCGGGCGGCCGCGAGAATACGGACGCAGTCTCGGAAACGGACTCGGACGCGGACGCGGACGCGGAGGCAGAAACCCCGGGCGAAACCCGGGTCGCCATCGTCGGTCGGCCCAACGTCGGCAAGTCGTCGCTCGTCAACAGGCTGCTTCGCGAGGAGCGCGTCCTCGTGAGCGACATCCCCGGTACGACGCGCGACGCGGTCGATGTCGTGGTCCGGTGGCACCGGCGGCGCTTCAGAATCGTTGATACGGCAGGGATCCGGCGGGCCGGCCGCGTGGCGCGGGGCGGTCAGGTCGAGACGGTCAGCGTGGTCGTTGCCCGCCGCGCCATCGAGGAAGCGGACGTCGCAGTCGTCCTGATCGACGCGGTGGAAGGACCGACGGACCAGGACGCGGCCATCGCCGGCGAGGCGGATCGGGCTGGCCGCGGCGTCATCGTTGCCGTCAACAAGTGGGACCTGGTCAAGCCGCAGGGTTCCGAGTTCGCCAAGACGTTCGACGCTGAGGTGCGCAGGAGGCTCAAGTTCCTCGACTACGCGCCGCTGCTGCACATCTCCGCCCTGACGGGCGAGCGCACGCCGCGCCTGCTCGAGACGATCGACAGGGTCGCTGCGGCGAGGCGAAAGCGCGTGCCCACGGCGGAGCTCAACCGCTTCGTCGAAGCCGTCACGGCGGTCCATCCTCCGGCGAGCCCGACGAAACGGCACGTCCGGATCCTGTACGCGGCGCAGGTGGGAGTGGCGCCGCCTTCATTCGTCTTCTTCACCAACATCGCGACGACGTTCCACTTCTCGTACGAGAGGTTCCTGGTGAACCGGCTGCGCGAGGCGTTCGGGTTCGAGGGCTCGCCGCTGCGGATCGACGTGCGCGCGCGGACTTCGAGAAGCTGACCTCGACGCCCCCCGAAGCCAGCCGCTCGCTCTTCTCGATCTGCTATACTGCCGGCCAGCTGTGGCCGAGACTCCGGGCGGGATTCCCAACAAGGCGTGGTTCAAGGCGAGCGAGGTCTGCGAGCTCGCTGGCGTCCAGCCCTACGTGTTACGCTCTTGGGAGTCGGAGTTCCCTTCGCTCGGCGTCGCCCGGGGCGAAGGCAAGCCGCGCGTGTACCGCCGGGAGGACGTCGAACTTGTCCTCCGGATAAAACGGCTGGTCGTCGGCGAAGGCTTGACTCTGGCCGGCGTGCGGCGGAGGATGGAGGGCGAGATCGCCCCGGACCCGGAGGCGGTGCCGCTCTCCGAGGTGCTCGGCCCTGAGGTCGTCCAGCGCGTCTCGGAGGTCCGCCAGGGTTTGAGGTCGCTGCTCGAAATGCTGACCCCGCCGGTCAGGCCTGCGGAGGGCAAGGGCGGACACGCCGGGCGGTCGACGGGGGAGGTAACCGGGAGCGCGTCCGGCGTGCCGAGGGCGACAGCCGCACAGGCAGGGGAGGCCGGCTCATCGGGCGTCGGCGGGGCGGTCGTCCGGAGCGCAAACGAGGCTCTGCCTTTAGGACCGGCCGAAGATCCTCCGGACCCGTCGCAGCAGCAGAGCCCGGCCGGAACCTTGGAGGATACGAAGCGGCGGGCGTCGAGGCGGAACGTGCGGCGCTCGAGCGCCCGGCCGGCCTGAGCTGGGGCTTCGATTCGAAGGCCCAGCCACTTGGCGCCGGTTCTCGCTGAACGGTAAGATGTATGTCGGTCGGCTGGCCGAATGGGGCGGCACCGCCGACATCACTCGACCTCGAAGTTGGGGTTGGGTTCGGATCCTGCTGGTTTGTTTCGGTTCCCGCAAGTCGCGTCACTGGTCGTCGGGGCGTAGCGCAGCCTGGTAGCGCACCTGAATGGGGTTCAGGGGGTCGCTGGTTCGAATCCAGTCGCCCCGACCAGATCTCGAAGCCGTGGGTAGCCGATTGGGTAGCCAGCCGCCAAAGTCAGCCGCGAAAACGAAGGGTCCCTGAAGCAGCTCACAACCACGTCGCGTCAAGCCTCGGGCGTGACCTAGCTTGTCAAGTCCGTACGCCACGGTCACGGGTGCGTTCCTCTGAACGCGGCTGCGCCGCGCCGTTGTGCTATCGTCTCCCCGTCTCGCCCCCAACCGAGGTCTCAAGGCGTTTAACGACACCCGCAACGGCGGCAAGGGGGCCGCGCAACCGCCGCTCCCCGCCGCCCCTCGCACCTTCAACGGCTTCTCCGAGATCGCGAGCTTCATCTGGTCGGTCGCGGACCTTCTCCGCGGTGACTACAAGCAGGCCGACTACGGCAAGGTGATCCTGCCCTTCACCGTGCTCCGGCGCCTCGACTGCGTCCTCGGTGACAGCAAGGAGAAGGTCCTGAAGCGGATCGACGTCCTGAAGGGGGGCGCCGTGAAGAACGTCGACCCGATTCTGAACCGGCTCACGGGCGTCCCCTTCCACAACGTCTCGCGCCTCGACTTCGGCAGGCTGACCGGCGACTCCACGCACATCGCGGCGAACCTAACCGCCTACGTCCGCCGCCGGGGCGCGCGAGATCATGGAGCGGTTCAAGTTCGCCGACCAGGTCGCGAAGCTGGACGAGTCGAACCTGGTGTTCCTCGTCGTCTCGAGGTTCGCCGACGTCGACCTGCACCCCGCCAAGGTTCCCAACCACGTGATGGGGTCGATCTTCGACGGAACTCATCCGGCGCTTCTCGGAGCAGTCGAACGAGACGGCCGGCGAGCACTTCACCCCCCGGGAGGTGATCCGGCTGATGGTGAACCTCCTTTTCGTGGAGGACGACGACGCCCTGCGCAAGCCAGGCATCGTGAAGACGCTGTACGACCCGGCGTGCGGCACGGGTGGGATGCTGGGTGTCGCGGAGGAGTATCTGCGGGAGCTGAACCCCGGCGCGCGGCTCGAGGTCTTCGGCCAGGAGCTGAACGACGAGTCCTTCGCCATCTGCAAGCGACATGACGATCAAGGGGCAGGACCCCGAGAACATCAAGCGCGGCAACTCCTTCTCCGAGGACGGCCACCCGTCGACTACATGCTGTCGAACCCGCCGTTCGGGGTCGAGTGGAAGAAGGTCGAGGACGCGATCAGGAAGGAGAAGGAGACTGCCGGCTACGCCGGGCGGTTCGGCGCTGGACTCCCCCGCATCAACGACGGCTCGTTCCTCTTCCTCCAGCACATGATCGCGAAGATGAAGCCGGAGGGGAGCCGCATCGCTGTCGTTTTCAACGGCTCTCCGCTCTTCACGGGCGACGCCGGCTCCGGCGAGAGTGAGATCCGTCGCTGGATCATCGAGCACGACTGGCTGGAGGCCCATGTCGCCCTGCCGGACCAGCATCTACAACACGGGCATCTCCACGTACCCTGCGCGTGCTTTCCGCGACGTTCACGCCTTTCAGCCCCTCCGCGCCGCCGCCCGCCTCCTCGCCGTTCGTCCCCTGCAGCCCCCTCCGCCGCAGCATGCCGGCCGTCCGTCCGGCCCCGGCGTCTCCCCACCCTTTCGCTTTGCCGCGCTACGTGACGCGTCGCATTCGCGGCCCCGCCGACGCGAACGAGCCAGTACCCCGCCGGTCGCCCATCACTTGACCGTGAACCGCGGTGGGCCCCCCTTTCACAGTTTTGCCTTGTATTCGCTTGACACGGTAATGCGTCCGCCGGACCATCCCACCAGGTCGGTGTCGGGTTCGCGCTGGCGTCGGGAAGGTCGTACGCGGTGCGGGAGACCCAGATCGACCGCTCGCGAACTCATTCCTTCCCACACCCGGTCACCCGGACCCATCGCCGCTCGTTTACGACTTCTGAGGACACGGTAACAACGCACGAAATCGGAGGAGGTCCAAATGAAGGCCGTACTTCTCGCCGTCGTTCTAGCCTTCGTCGTACTTGGCCCAGTCCAGCCGGCAGCGAATGACCTGCCGAAGCCCACTCATTCTCTGTACGCTACTTCGCCGACGGTCGGTACGGGCAGTACACAGGGGAAGTGGAGGGATGGAGCAACACCTATGTTGCATTCCCGAACAAGTACAACACTGCTCAAGATTGGCGAGATGCCTTCCGAGCAGACCTGGTGAGTGCGGCTGGACGTGGCGTCTCGATCTTCCTGCTCATTCATGAGGAGAATGGGTTCACCCCCGCACTCACTTGGCCGACTGTGCTCGATGTCGTCGCCCAGGCGAACCAAGCAACGAGTGGGCAGCTCTGGACGAAAGTTGCGCTGCTCCAAGCTTTCGAAGAAAGACTGGATGCGGCGGATGACGGGTCACGTTTCACTGCGGCTAACGTTGACGCGCGGATACAAAACGAACTCCTTCCGCTGTTGCAGGGTAGAAATCTCTGGCCGTCGCCCCCGATCGGGCTAACACAGACAAGGGGTCAAGCTCTCAACCAGAGTCCGGGCAGCACTGCCAAACAGGCGACATTGGCGGCCTGGGTGGGAATAGAGGCATACGTTCTACCCGTAGCGGGCACCTGCTCTCCTGCTCCACTGCCCTATGAGAACGCGGCGGCATACAACGACATGCTCAGCACCAGCATACAGAATATCAAAGCCGTCTCAGAAACAAAGCAGATACTATTGGTCGCAAACGCCTTCGACCGTAACAACTTGAATCCGGACGTTCGCACACTAGGCGATCTTCAACGGTACGTTTTCTTGAACGCCTACGCCGACTCCCGCGTTACAGGCCTCTTCTTCTTTGACTGGGCTCGAGGTGGATGGTGTGGCGGTACCGCGATTGGGGGCACAAGGCTCTACCCGGCATTGAAGAGCGCCCAACAGGACATAGCGGAACGCGCGCTTTCGCGCGCCGTAAAGCGCAGCGACAACGTCGCCGGCGGAGACTTCAACGGTGACGGAGTACCAGACTTGTTCACCTATGACCCTTGGAGTGGGCACTGGACGTTTCGGTACGGTGACGGTGCCGGACACTTCTCGACCCCGCCTTCCGCCCAGGGCGACTGGTCACCGGACTGGATCGTTCGGCCGGCGCGCCTCAACAACGATGCGTACACAGACATCTTCGTGTACAACCCGAGTCCTACACATCCGTCAGGAGCGTCTTCGTGGTACAAGTGCATCAACAACGGGAGCGGCGGCTTCCAGTACCTCGGCGGCACAATGCCCTCGTACCGCCAGTTCTGGATGGCGGACTGGGATGGCGACGGGATCTCGGACGTGTTCATGTACAATCCGGCCACCGGCGCATGGACCAAGCAGTACAACATCGTCGGAGGCGGGTTCACGCCCTACGAAGGGTCATGGTCGCCAAACTGGGAGGTGTACCCCTTGCGGCTGAACGCCGACGGTAGGGATGACATCTTCGTCTACAATCGTCAAATGGGGTGGTGGTATCGTTGTCTCAACACTTCCACCGGTGGGTTCGAGTACGTGTATGGGTCATGGGATCCCGACTGGGCGATCACGACTGGGAACTTCGGGGGTCATGTTGATGGGCTACGAGACGTCTTCGTTTACAAGGAGTACTCGGGGCATTGGTGCATGTGTACCAACAATGGCACGTCCTTTACGTACGGCTGCAGCTCAGATCAGACGAAGTTCGCACCAGGGCGAGTGGTTCGCGGGATGGATCTGAACTCGGATGGACGAACGGACGTGTTCCTGTACAACGCGGCCACCACTCCGTTGAACGGCGTAGCAGGCGAGTGGCAGGAATGGATCCATAACGGGTCTGGGGTTTTCTCTGGACCTTTCGGGGGCGGGTGGTCACCGAACTGGGAGGAATCTGTCTTCGACGCAAACAGGGATGGCGCTTCTGACCTGTTCTTATATGATCCGGCGTCAGGTCTGTGGTACGTGGCGATGAACGCTGGTGTGGGGAGCTTCAACTACACGGGCGGGAACTGGGGACCACGACTGGCTGTTGTCGGGGCTGGAGTCCAGGCTCCGTGACGTGGTTGGCCCGGTCGGCACAGCGTAGCTGGGAATGTCAACGGCGAACTCGAAACACAGCGCCGTTGGGCGCTCTCAACGCGCGCCCAGCGTGACCATTCGCGGTGGAACCGTCGCATTCGTCGGCTGCCGTCGTCTGCTATCTCCGTGGTTCTTGATCTTCCTCGCTTGCATAGCGGCAGACGCGGCAGCCGTCTGGCTCGTGCCCCTGTTGCCGTTCACCGACGTTCCGTTTCGGCTCGCCGCGGCGACTGTGCTCAGAGCGAACGGTGACCAGGCGGCCGACATGCTCCGCTCGTACTACGAAGTCAGGTGGAGCCTGCCGGAGCCCAACCTGCTATTCCTTTTCTTCGCGTCCTCAGGCGTGGCGGGTAGCGTAGAGACGGCCGCCAAGCTCTGGTTCGGCGCGTACGTGGTCTTGTTTCCGTTGTCGGTCGTGCTCTTGATTCGGAGGCTTAACGGCGACCAGTCGGTTTCGCTACTGGCGCTGCCCCTCGTGTTCAACTTCAACGTCGCCTGGGGGTTTGCGGAGTTCGCTTTTGCCCTCCCATTGCTCCTGATCCTCGTCGCCAACTTGGCCTCGTATGATCGCGCCAGGAAACCACCGGAGATCCTCTGGCGGGCCGTCTGGCTGGCCGTACTCTTGGTCGTGCTCTTCGGGCTGCACGTCCAGGCGATGCTGTTCGCCGCACTTACGTTGCTTGCCACAGCCGTGCTTCCCGGCGCTTGCCGTCACGTTCGATTCAGTGCTGCTGTCGTTCTCGCTCTGAGCGCCGTTCTGCTCATGCTGTGGTGGATCAGACTACCAGGATCGGAGCAACCGCTTGGCGGCTTTCTCTGGGAGTACTACACGTCGAGTTACGTGCCGACCTTCTGGAAGCGTAAGGGTATCATCATTAACGACAACAGACAGTTGTTCGCCGGAAGGGTCGGCACGACGCTGGCCTTCGCGCTGTGGGTCATTATGATGATGCCCGCGTCGGTTGGTCTCCTCGCGGGCAGGATGTCATGTTTCAAAGTGCTCCTCGAGCCGGGACGCCGGCTTGCTCTTCTCCTGGCGGGAGCGGCTGTCGGCTGCGGCCTGCTACTTCCAGACAGGGTGCCGGGCCAGCCGGCTGTGTTCGAGCGTTTCGGCGTCCTGGTCGCCGTAGCGGGCATCGTTATCGGGAGCATTGTCATGAAGGGCCGCGTAAGCAAGCGCGCCTGTCTAGTGATGTGCCTTCTCGCTGTGGTCTACACGGGCCTTCGGATCCAGTACTTTGTGTCCTTCACACGCGATTCTGACGGCTTCGATAGGGCATTCCTGCCAGAAGCGGGGCCCGATGCGGTGTTGGCTGGGCTGATTCATGGGTCCGAATTCCGAGGGCACCCTGTGTACATACATTTCCCGAACTACTTCATCGTCTGGAAGCACGGTGTCGCCGTCACGGAGATGACGGAGTATCGGTTCGGGGTGATCAGGGTTGCGCCAGGCGCGCCGCGCCTTCCGCCGAGCAGGCTCTTTCCAGCCCTTGATGACTATTCGGCACCTGCCCCACCGGTTCGGTACGTTCTGGTCCGCGGCAAGATTCCGGAAGGTGCCCCACTTCTCGATGAGTACGCGCTCGAACGCGAGGCGGGAAGATGGCAGATTTACGGTCGCAAGGGTATGGGAGCGTCCGGTCGGTGATGATGTGAGCCGGGAGCCGCACTTGCGAAAGTCGAACCGAGTCTATTCCGCGGCGTCCACACGAAGCCACTTCAGCGAATCCGCTCAGACCCGCCCCCAACGATCCGATAACAGTCCCCCGATCGACGCCATCCCGCGGAACTAGACCGGCGCGTGAATGCGGTCTCCGAGCGGCTTGGAACGCAAGTCGCTCGAGGACACGCGATCGAGCCCGGGGGCCGCTAGGGGCGACGCGGAGGGCCGATCCTGTTGCGGGCATCTGCACCGTGCCCTATCTGCGTTCAGCTGCTTGGCCATGGCCTTCTTCCGCATCCCGTCGGCGGAGAGCTGGAAGATCCGCTTAACGATGGCGGCCTCGGCTACATTGCCCGAAGACCCGGCCTCCGGCGACTTCGATCCCCCAAAATGGGGTGCAGCCCTTGGCGAGCCTCGGTCGGGGCCCCAGGCCAGGCAGTACGCGTGCAGCGTTTTCGATCGTAACGCCGAAGTACGGCTCGCACAGAACCCGTTCGTGGGATCGCGGGGGGCGGGGCGAATAGGGCACGTCTGAAATCATGCACGCCCCGGGAAGGGCACGACGGCCGCGGCCGGCTTCGCCACGAGAACCGAGCGCAACCTGCGGGCCCGCGTCTCGAGGGCTGTCTGCTTCTCGGCGTCGTACCTGTAGCGGTCGTATACCTGTGCCGCAACGAAGAAGAAGGGCGCTGCCGGACAGCAGGAGATCGAGCTGGGGCGCCGGCTCCAGCAGCAGATCCTCGCCTCGCTCGCGCACCTCGACGCGACGCGGCTCTATACGGCCCGTAGCGCGTTCGAGCACGACCTGCAAGGGTGATTTTTGAAGGCGGCGGGCGTGAAGATGCCTCCAGCCGTCACCAGGGCCGTCCTCGTGGCATTGTCGGAGCGGGATGAGAACAGCGAAGTCTGCCGCGACGCGAGGGTAACATCGAACCCGACGCGGTCCTCCGCGACTACGAGAACGTCCCGCTGAAGGAGGACATCCACGCGTACTTCGACCGCGAGGTGCGGCCACACGTCCCCGATGCCTGATTGACGAGACGAAGACGAAGGTAGGCAACGAGATTCCACTGACCCGGCACTTCTACAAGTACCAGCCACTGCGCCCGCTGGCGGAGATCGAGGCCGACATCCGGCGGCGGGAGGGCGAGATCCAGGGGATGCTGGAGGAGGTGCTGGGGTGAGGCCCCGGCCACCGACTGTTCGTTTGCGGTTCAGGAGCTGGCTGAGTCCTCCGGGCCGGCCCGCGCTCGGAGTGTCCTACGATCTTGTGTCGTTTCTGTCGATGGAGGCCGTAGGGACGGACGGGGCGCTCCGGCTCAACGAAGCCAGACGTCTGGATGATGGAGTTCTTCGAACGCTTGGTACTGGAACTGCTCCACGCAATGGGGTACGGCGAGAGCCGCAAAGCGCTTCAGCATCTTGGTGGACCCGGCGATGAGGGTGTCGATGGTGTGATTGCGCCCGACCGCCTCGGCTTGGATCGTGTCTTTGTGCAGGCCAAGAAATGGAAGGGGCCGGTTGGTGCGCAGATGCAGACGTTCCTCGGCGCAATGAGGCTTAAGGGGACGGAGAAGGGCGTGCTGATGACGCCAGGGGAAGTGACGAAGGAGGCACGGCAGCTCGCGGCGAAGACCGGAGGCAACCTCGTCCTTATTGACGGCTCGAGACTGGCGGAACTGATGATCGAGACCAAGGTGGGGGTGAGCGACAGGTCCGTGACCTTACCACGCGTTGACCAGGACTTCTTTCCCGAGGAGTGAGTCATTGCTGCACCGCGAAAGCCTCCCTCCCGAAGCCCGCGATGACAGTAATGTTCCTCTCCGTCTTTTTCACTGAGTGGGTCCGCCGAGCAACACGCCCGGCCGTCTCGTGGCGCGCGGCGCGGTCTCGACCTGCACTGTTGACGGGGCCGGCACCGGGACCGCGGGCGCCACGGGTGCAGCGCGGCGGCGAGCTTCGGCCTCGCGAATCGCGCGCACCGTGACCGGTGACAGCAGCTTCGAAAGCGGGACGGGCGCCGGAGCTGAGAGCGGCAAGGTTGCCGCCGGCAGCGCACGCCGCACCAACGTCAGCCCTGCCCGGGTTCCCAGTTCGGGCCCCGGAGGCGACACCGCGAAGGCCCCGCTCTTCGGCGCCAGCATCCTGGCGTGTAGCAGCGGCATTCGGGGTGCCGCGAACGTCTTGGTCACAACCATGACCCTCATCTCCCCAGCGGGGCCCGGCGGGGGTTCCACCCGGCCGGCGGCCCGCACGTCCCTGACTACCGCCAACCCGTGGAAACGACGTGGTGGATGATCTCGTTCACTATCTCCGGCCGCGAACCTATCCCGTGGGACTGCAGGAACCTCTGTAAGGCAGGGTGACTGCGGGCGAAGGCCTGCGCGCGGCCCAAGAGACGCTCCGCCTCGGCGGCGCCGTGTCGGAGCCGCAGGTCCTCTCGGATCGACTCGTTGTTCTTGCGGATCTCCTCGCACAGTGCCTCGCCGCGCGAATCGGGGTCAGAAGCTCGCGTGGCGGCGATCTCGGCGGCGACGTACGCGTCCGCGAGCCGCGTGACGAAGACGTCCCCGAGGCCGGTATTCTCGTGAATGTCGAGCAGGTCGTCGCGGAGGGTGCCTCGCGACTCGTCGTTCATCCCCAGAGCGTCGAACGCCGGCAAGAGGATGCCGTCGAGCTGCTTGCCCAGCGTGCCGCCGAACAGTAGCCGGGCGGTTTCCTCGCGTGCGCTCAACGCCCGGCGGTCGGCCGGACCATGGTCGTCATCCCGCTCGTCTCCAGCCGACTGCGGTCCAAAGAGGACCGCCGCGGTCTGCTCACGCCACGTGGGCTCCGGTTCAGCTGGCCCAGATTCTCCGTTGTCATGGCGGGGGCCGTACAGCAAGTTCGCAGTCTCGTTCGTGTCCATAAGTGGTCTCCTTGTCTTTGAAACGGGGTCCGTCAATCCTCCAGATCGTCGGATGTGACGGCGCGACCCTCGCTGTTGTCGTCGGGGGTTTCGAAACGGCGCCCCGTATGCCGCCCGAGGCGTTCCTCAATCACCCGGTCGATCGCTTGCTGTCCCGTCGTCGTACGCTCAGGGGTGCCGTCGGGCACACGCTCCATCCACGTCGGACTGAAGTCCTGATGATCTCGAAGCGTGAACACGTCACCGACGCGCCGCCGCATCAAACCGTAGATGCCGAGTTTCGTCGCTTGAACCTTCATGCCCGCCTCCTCTCGGCGAATGGATCGCCGTCGTGTAACACCTTCCCGACCTGCCCGATGCCCGCGATCGCCGCCGGCATGTCGGCCAGCGCGTACGTAACCGCGATCGCGTCCGCGATGTCCGGGCTGCGGCCGATGCGCGCCTTCAACTGGTCCTTCGACTCGAGCAGGAAGCGGCCGTTCGAGAACGAGTACTGGACCTCTGCGAGCTCGCCGACCAACTCCGGCAGGTTCGGCAGCGCGGCGCCGTTCTTGATGGCGTCGGCCATCGCGAACCAAGTCTCCGCTCGCCTGTTGGTGAACCGGGGGTCGATCGCCTTGTCACTGAACACGACGGGCACGACGGGCACGCCGGCGGCCATCAGCTGATCGACAGTGCCCATGCCCCATCCGCCACTGTCATCCACGAAGACAAGCTCCGCGTTCCACTTCGCAACGCCCTGGGCGACACGAGCCGCGATCTCAGTACTCCTCGCACCCCTCATCACGACCGGCTTGAAGATCGCCTTGCCTTGCCTCGGAGCAATGACCGTACGGTCGTCGCCGAAGCGCGCGGGGTCTACGCCGAGGCGCTTCTGACACCACGAGAACGCGTCCTCGCGCAAGTACCGATGCATCGCGGCCTCGACCTCCACCGGCGACAGCAGCGCATTGAGCGACGTCTCGGGGAACTGGGCAAACACGTTCACTCGAACCCAGGGGTTCGACTCTCCGTACTGCTGGATCTGCTGCCGCGCCCACTCGACCGAGACGCGCGCGGAGCGCTTCGGATCGTCGGGGTCGCCGGTCACCTTGAAGACGCCCCAGTGATGGCGGTGTGTCACGGCCGCGGCGTAGAGCGGGCCGTTCGTTGAGGTCGGGTTGCCGGCGATGATGAGACGGCACTCCTTCCCGCTCGAGAGCGCAGCCTGGGCGGTCACGACGACCGACTGCGGGATGCTGCCTGCCTCGTCGACGACAAAGAGCATCCGCTCCGCGTGGAGCCCGGCGAGCGTGTCGGCCTGCTGCTGGGCGTCTGCGCTCTTCGACCAGGTGCGTGCCGAGGCCCACCAGGTGGCCGGGTGCTCACGATGCACGATGCGCTGGGCCTGCCATTCGAAGGCCTTGGTCAGCAGCGGCGAAGCCGCGAGCCACCGGGCGGTTTCTTTCCACAAGCCGTCTCGCAAATTGCTCGCGGAAACGGAGGTCACCGAGATGTTGGCGTGCGGGCGCGTGGCCAAGAACCAGGTCAACAGCCAAGCCAGGACGCAGGACTTTCCCGTGCCCTTCGAGCCGACGATCGCGGTCTGCGAGGCCTCCGCGGCGGCCACGAGGACCTCGGTTTGCCACGGCTCCGGCTCAGCGTGGAGGGCCTCGCGCACGAAGGCAACAGGCGAACGGAACCAGCGGCTGAGGACGTCGACGGCGGCCGAGTTCACGTCGTCAGGCATGGTCTCCTTCCGCCTTCTTGCAGGCCGCCAGGACCAAGGCCGAGAAGCTGACATCGGCCTCGACGTGGTGGCGCTCGATGAAGAGCCCGAGGTGCTGCCCCGCGAGTCTCAAAGGGCCTGGCTTGTCCCACAGGCGAATCTCGACCTCCCGCACGGTTTCGGCGTCGTCGCCGCGGCCGCGGGTCGTGAGTCGGTGCTTGATGGACTGCAGTGCCCGCATCGCGCCAGGGCGGGCAGTGGGCGCCAAGACGACCTCGCCAGCATCGGTGACCTGGTAGTCCTCGACGCTGCTGAACGCGAGCAGGGCGAGCTCCTCGAGCACGCGGTCTGCCGTCACCGCCGTCCGGGCGGCTCGGGCCTCGAGCGCGGCCTTGATGGCCCGGGCGATGTTTGGTTTTGTCAGGTTCTCGCACCCGATAGCTCGCGCAGCCCTTGTCGAGTAGCCACTGCGTGTCGCGGCTGCTGTCGCGTTCAGGTCGACGACGTACTCCTGAACGAAGCGCCGCTGCCGCGGCGTCAGTCGGGCGCGCGGTTGTGCGGCGCGCCGCGTAGGGTTCCTCTTCTTTGTCCTCATCCCCGAACCTCCAGCGCGCCGCCGGCATCGTCGTACCTCAGGCAGCCATCTTCCTTCTGAGTCAGGCCCGCGACTCCGGCCCGGAGTGAGTCAGTCCGGCCCGGCCCCCCTAAAGGGCCGGACTCACTCGGCCGGACTCCCGGCCGTAGTGGGCCGGACTGGGCCGGACTCGTGCTCAGGACCCCTAGCCCGAGATCTGTCAGGTGGTACGGCTGGCGTTGGCGCTCCGGTGGAAGCGCCCAGCCAGCACGCAGGATGCGTCCGAGAGCGGCCTGCACGAGACCGCCCCTCATGCCGACTATCGCGGCGATGGTGTCCCTGCTCCTGGCCGTGGGATGGTCGCGCAGCACCCCCAGCACACGCAGGTCGGTCACCCGGTCTGCCGCGGCGGTGGCGGCCGCCTGCTCGGCCTCTCGGTCCTCTCGGGTCCGGTAGTCGCGTTCGATGATGCAGGATGTGGCTGGCTGGCCCCAGCGGTCCACGAGGCCCGGGATCTCGACTCGGCGCCGTATCAGGTGGAGCGGTGGAGGGTTCTCGCCTTCTCTGACCTTCAGGCTTTCCAGGGTCAGCCGAGCCTTGCCCGTGTTACGGTCGTAGTCGTCCGCCTCGAGATAGACAGTGCCGTCCACGTTGCCCCGGAAAGCAGAGGAGCCTCGCTCGCGCTTCCGCTTCTCCTGCCCGTCCTGCCAGCCCGAATGGTGCGTGAGGATAGCCGCGGCGCCAGGAACGTGCGAAAGAAGGCGACGCACGGCTCGCAGGTAAGCGCTGATGTCGCCGCTGTCGTTTTCGTTGCCGTTCATGCTGCCACGTGCCGTGTCGATGCCAAGCGCCAGGACGGGAGGCCGATGCTCCGCTTGGATATGGGCCACGATGTCATCGATCTCGACCGTGAGGTCCAGCTCGCCACGAGAGGCGATCTCGATTCGGTCACGGTCGCAGATTGGCGAGATAGGATCGACGCCCTGGAGAACGTAGACGTTCTCGAGGCGTTGCCCTGCTACGTCTCGAAGCGCGCGGAGCCGAAGTCCGACGTGGCCCTCGAACGGCACGTAGATCACGGAGCCTTGGACTACTTCGCGGCCGTGCCAGCGGAGGCCCGCACTCAGGTGGGCGAGCAGGTCGAGCATGACGAACGTCTTGCCCGCAGTGCTCTCGCCGGCCATGACCGTGATGCAGTTGGCCCAGGCGATGCCTTCGACGATCGGCGCTGCGCCGGGGGATTCGATGACGTCCGCAGCCCGCTGCCAGCGGTGCTTGCGTGGTTCTTTCGGGGCCTCCTCTTCCAGGCACTCGCCGGCGCAGGCCTCACGGTAGCAGTAGGGGCATGCGCTCTCGTCCGGGGATGTCGCCCAGTCGTCCTCGAGCGTGAGGGTGTCGAGGTCTGGGTTCAGGGCCCGGCCGTCGTCGCCGCGAACGTCGCCTGGGTCGACCGGGTCGGCCTGCCAGCCCTGCCAGACGATCTCGTCCGCAGAAGGCCCGCTCATGCTGCGTCCTGCCTTTCGTCGTGGCGGGAGGCCAAGCGGAGTTTGCGGTTCTCGCGTAGCAGCTCGGCGACCGTCGCGTCGCGCTTCTCGAGCGCGACCGTCAGCCGGTGGAGTTCGCCGAGCGCCACGCGGTAGGTGAGCGTCAGGTCCTCGAGGTCATGAGCTCGGCTCTCGGCGAGGGCCTCGAGGCCGATCACGTCCGCGGCCAGGCCCTCGATGACGAGGTCGGAAGCGCTGGTCATTGCCGGCCCCCGTCCGAGTATTCCGAGGCTTGCCCGGAAATACCCGGCCACCTCGACAAGATGCTCGAGATCGACTCGATCTCGGCCGCCTCGGTCACCTCCGCACGCCGCCATGCGTCCCGATCCAACCGGCGAACGATGGCATCTTCGACACGTTCTCGGAGGTCCACGGGACTCATCGCGTCGAGCTCCCAGCAGGTTGTTCCGTATCGCTCGACGAACCACCTGTAGCGAGGATCCCCGCGCTTGGATTCAGCCGCGAAGGACGGAAGGTTACCGTCGTGAACATCGCCTCGGTCAAGAGCAAGACGCTGAACACGAACACGGCCTTCGTAGCGGTGAAGGCGAGCGGGAAGATCCACCTCGGACATATGCAGCCCGCTCGGATCCCAGTCGCCGACGTAGAAGGCGGAGAGCGGATGGGGATCCTGCAAGCTCTCCTGTGCCACCTGGTGCAAGGTCGTGGCGGATCCGTAGCCGTGCATGACGCGGAAGGTGAGGCCGTAGGACTGGAGGATCGGCGCCAGGGTGCCGCGGACCGTGCCCTTCTCGCTCCACACCTCCAACCGATTGGGCTGGTCCTGCCAGCGGTCGCGACGGTAGGCGCGCTTCACGGTCTCGACGTACGCGGCCGGATCCTCCCAGGCCCGGACCACCTCCGCCTCTCGGGTCTCGTCCACGATCCATTCCCAGGGGATGACCCCAGCCTCCCGGGCATCTCGCAGCTGGACCGACACCTTGTTCGTCTCGAGCTTCGCCATGCTGGAGATGACCTTCAGGACGAACAGCTGGTAGCAGACCGCACGGATGGTTGCCGGCCAGATCCGCTGGAGGATCTCGGCCGCCACCTGGATCAGCTCGAGGTTCTTGCGAGACTTCCCGCGGCCGCGGCGGGGCGTGCTGGTAGCTTGATCGGTTGGTGGTATGATAATGGCGTCCATCGCCCGTTCTCTTTCTGGCCGGTGCCGCAAGCGCCGGCCTCGTCATGTACGGGCGTTTAGGCGACCTTCGTGCGCGACTCGAGCCACGCGAGGATTTGGTCTACTCGCCAACCGACACGACCGGGCGTCAGGCGGATCGGCTTCGGCAGCCGGCCGGCCTGCACCTCCCTCCAGATCGTGGCTGGCGACAGCGTCGAGGCCTCACGTAGCTGCTTGGGGCTGATGTAGCGAGGGAGGATGGAACCTGGTTTTGACATCTCGTGCTCCTTGGGCCGAATCAGAGCACGTGATAACAGCCGAACGTTGCATCTCGGGGAGCTACCTGCGCGAGTCAGTCTTGGCTGGACTGGTCCATCGCCGTGTGAAGATCAAGCGGACGTTATCAGCCGACAACCTCTTGTTGATGCCGGCCAAGTAGAAGCCGGCGGCGACTCTCTCCGCCGCCTGCATGTTGTTCTTGTAGGGCAGCACAACTTCCCCTGTGGCGGGGTCCGCGCGCCAGTACGCTTTCACTCGCAGCATCATCAGCACGATCGCTTGATGCTCGATCCAAACCTCTTTCAGTCCTGGGGAGACGAGCCCCAACGCACGCGGAAGCTTCCCCTTTCGGCTTGACCGATCGGTCAGATCGGCCGCCAACGCGCGCCGGATAAGCCTTGTTGCCTCCGGGTGCCGGATGCTAACGCTGCGGTCGTCAACAAGGCGCTGAAGTGTCGCCCGCGAGCCTTCCTCGAGCGTGACGGGCAGGGGTATGAGACGCGCCTCTTCAAGGCACCTCGCAGCGAGCGCGGCGAGGTGGTTGTCGGTCAGACCCTCTCGGTTCGAGGCGCTGCTTGTCGGTCTCTTCGCCTGGTGCCTCACGCTCGCCCCCGCCCGAACGGCACGACAGCCGCGGCCGGCTTCTCGGTTAGAATGTTGTTGAGCCGTCGCGTCCACGTGTCCAGCGCAACGCGTTTCTCAGGGTCGTACGAATAGCGGTCGTAGATCGCCGTCATCCGGGCGCCGCGGTCAACGTGGTTCAGCACCTTGGCGATCGTCTCTCGCTGTATCCCGGCCGCGGCCATCTCGGAAGCGGCCGTCCTTCTCAGGTCGTGCCGGTGGAACTCGAAACCCAGCTTGCGCGAGAGGGCAGCCGCGGCCTTCTTCGCGCGGTCAGCCACGCTCGCGCCGGCAATGCCGGCGAACACCCACCGGTTATCGTCCGGGCCGGTCGCCTTGGCCTCCCGGACGATGTCCAGGACGTCGGCACCGATCGGCACACGATGCGCCTCCCGGTTCTTGCTCATCGCCTCCGGGATCGTCCACCAGCCGGCCTTGACGTTCTCGTTCGTCTGCCAGTCGTCTGGGAGCTCGAGGTCCGCCCAGCGCATCCCAAACACTTCGCCCGGTCGCTGCGCGGTCAGCAAGAGCACCTGAAGGCCCCGGGCGATCATCGGTGGAACAGGTCTCTCATCTTCGGTGGTGTCTTCGGCCTTCGGCGGTAGGGGAGTCCGGTCGCGTTCCAGTTCCGCCCAGAGCGCCCGGATCTCGTCGTGGGTCAGAACACGATCCCGGCTCGTCTCCGGTTGCCTCTCGATCAGGCTGGCAGGGTTGGCTTCGGTCCAATCGCGCCGAATGGCGAAGTTGAACATCGTCGAGACGAGCGCCCACACCCTGTTTGCTGCAACGGGCGCCCGCTCCGCGATCGGCTCGAGCAGCGCGCGCACGTCGCGCCGGGTGATCTCGCGCACCTTGCGGTGCTTCCACGCCGGCAGCACGTCGGCGTTGAGCATCCGCTCGTCTTCCTGCCAGCTGCGCTTGTGCTTCTTCGCGTGCTTGTCGAGGTACTCCTTGGCGAGCTCGCCGAAGGTCTCGGCCCGCTTCGCTTCCTTCTTCTCGGCAGCCGGATCGATCTTGTCGATCTGCACCCGGTGCTGCCTCGCAAGGGCCTCTTTGCGCGCTTTGGCCAGCGTCATCGGCGGGCTGGTGCCGAGCGTCACCCGTTGCCACAGCCGGGAGTCTGGCATCCGATAGAGGTAGCACCACGTCTTCCGTCCGCTGGTCGCCAGGCGCAGGACGAGCCCGGCCGCCCCGGTATCGAAGTAGTCGATTCGGTCGGCGCCCGGCTTCAAGTGTTTCAACCACTTCGCGTTCATCTTCAAGCTCGGCATGTCGCCCTCCCGGCCCCCTGAATCCGTGTCAGGGAAAGTTGGGTAGCCAGTGGGTAGCCAGACGGTAGGAGTCTACATGAACCGGCTGCAAGCTCAAGAGACGAGGAATGGTGCCAGAACAGGCCGGAAAACAACGGGTTACGGCGGATAGTGTTATTGGGTGAGAGTGATTGAAAAGGCCTGGTGGCCTGAATGGGGTTCAGGGGGTCGCTGGTTCGAATCCAGTCGCCCCGACCAGTTCAAGAGGCAACCCTTTCCCTTTCCGCTTTCCGCCTTTCCCGCAGGTTGCCAGCGTGCCCCTGAAAAGGAAAGCGTCACCTCTTCCTCGGGTCCTCGGGAAAAGGAAAGGAGAGTGTCACCTTCTTCCGCCGTCCGGGGGGCGGCGAACGGGGACCGGCCGACCCTCGTGCCAGGCGAGGATATCCCAGGCCCCTTCCTGTTCGGGCGTGCCGAGCTTGTGACTCAGTGCCCCAGACCGCTCGAACGCGGCGTGAACGGTGACGAAGTTGTCCTCGAAACCCGCGGACAGGACGTTCAGGTCCGCGTCGAGCGTGTACTGGACGCCGCTTTCGCTCCAGTTCGGTCTACCCGTAAGGTACTCGAGCCCCTGGGACACGACGACGTCGATTCGACCGTCAGGCCGGGTGAAGATCTGCTGCACGTACACACGAGCGCCCGCGATTCTCGCCAGGTCGAGCCTCGGGAACTTCACGTAGCGAAACGGAGCCGGGAGCCCCTCATCGCCACACCTGTATTCCTCCGCCAGTGCGGGCACGGCCGCACGCGGCTGCGCCGGATCGATCATCGTCAGGGCGGCGCTGCCCAATGACTCGGGGTCGTTGCTGGTCCCTCCGACGAGAAGATATCGCCTGCCAGCGCGTTCGATCTCCGCCACAACGGTTGCGTGTCCATTGAGCCAGACGTCGCTTTGGACCTGGCCATCCGGGGCCAGGCGCTCGACGTGGGTTGGGAATTCGCGGTGGGAGCTCACGACCCAGATCGGCTTCTCGCTTCCCGACGAACCCACAGCCAGTTGGTTAACGCTGAAGAGATCTCCGCCATGCAACTCAGAACCACATGTGACCGAGCGCGCCGACCGATGTCGGAAGCGCAGCGTGCCGTCGCTGTTGTAGCAGAGCACCACTGAGCCCAGGGGGCTCATGGTCTTGAGCAGGAACAAAACCTCCTTGTGACCGTCGGCGTCGATGTCGGCGGCAACTGCAGCGGGTCCGTAACGCCGACGGTTGTAGTCGCTGTACCATTCCTCCATGAGCATTTCGTGGAAGGGCGAGGTCGCCCACACGGCTCGCCCGGCAGGGTCTCTCGCCGTCAGGACCCGGCTGCGCATGTCCCAGTCGGCATACATCACTTCACCGTGCCGGTTGCGGTACAGGAGCGCCGAGACGGCGGAGAGGACGATCACGCCAGCGAGCGCTGCCCATCCCCACTTCCTGCGGTTTCGGCCGACGGAGGAGGGGCTATCTGTCGGCGAGTCGGCAGCCGATGCAGGCAGCCGCTCCCGCGCCATATCGATCGAGTCGGTGCTCTCGCGGGCCGGTTCTTGGCGCTCTACATGAACCGAACCGGAATCCTCGCTCTCACGTGCGAGGCCGTTGGAAGGGGTTCCAGGGGCGACGAAGCCTCGTTGCCACTCATCGAGTTCGTGCCTGAACGCAAAAACGGTTCTTCCGCGGAGGCGCTGCCGGCCGTGAACCGGAAGGCCTGACTCCTTCTCCCAGCGCTGAACCGTGCGCACCGACGCGCGGAGGTAGGCCGCGATTTCCTTCCACGATTCCAGTCGTTCGCGACCGTTGTCAGCGCTGTCATCGGATTCTCTGTTCATAGATCGCAGGTGGGGCCGGTCGGTCTCTTCAGCGATGTCGTCTCATGGCATCGGGGACGCGGCGCATCATACCACCGCACTTGCGCACATCGTTCACGGCTTCGAAAAAGGCTTTCGGGTGGCTTCCTTCTTCCGGGAGGATGGAAACTAACAGCCGAGAAGGCAAACCCGAAGCCGTCAGGCAGCGCGGCGGCCGTTCGAGCTGCGCAGGTAAGCCGTCACGCCCCCGCGTACCAGCCGCGGATCGACGTTCGCAACGTCGGCCCATGCTTCCAGCCATTCGCTGGCGAAGAAGGTGCAAGCGTCGGAGCGGACGTGCGGTCGTGGGTCGCTGAGGTCGGTCAGCGCCTGGCCCAGGACGGCAAGGCCGAGCCTGACGTGGGGCGGCAGTTCATGGTGGCAAGGGCGCGTCGGGTCAAACGGCTGGTGACGCCGCCGGCGCTGATCCAAAGCGCGAGCCATGTATCACCTCCACTGCGATCACATCCGTTATCGGCCGGAATGCAGCGGGACTGTTGCGCGCTCGACCGGTACCCCACAACCGCACTGGCAACCTGATCCTCGAACTGGTCCGGAGTTGCCGGGAACCCGGCAACTCGGCCGCGCGCCTGACCGCCAGGCGCCACGAAGCCGCCAGGGAATCCTAATTGCAGCGACCGTTCTCGATGCTTGTCCCCGCCACCAGGACCCGGCTGGCGATCGCGCTCGCGGCTGCGCCGATCTGGGCCTTCAGCGCAGATGTTCAGGCGCAGTCTCGACCTCCACAACAGGCGCGCCCCATCGTTTCGAGTGCACCCTCGCAGATGGGTGAGCACGACGAGCCACACGGTACGGTAGAGAAACTCCGGAACTGGACAGGAGAGCAGGAAGCGAGCTACCGACGGGTTGCGGCCCGGCTGAGGGAATACGGCGTGACACCGTCGGTCGGTTCGCTCGGTCCGGGGTCCGGCATTGCGGTCGGGCTGACCTTTCGACGCGAGAGGAGACCGGACTTCCCCCTCGACCTCGAAGCCTCGGCTGCTTTTTCGTACCGCGGGTACGAGCGCTATGACCTGCGGCTTGGGCTGCTAGGAGCCGGTGGGAGCCGCACGTCTATTGGGCCCCCGGACGACCCGGTATCGTCGCAGTTCGACGCCTTCGATCGAATCGAGCGCGGCTTCGCTGTCTACGGGCACCTCCGGTACCGCCGCTCGCCGCTCAACCGGTTTTTCGGCCCGGGCAGCGACAGCCGGGCCATCGACAATACCTCGTACCAGCTGAGCGGGGCGTCCTACGAGCTGGTCACAGAGTATCAGCCGCGGGAACAGGTGGGTTTCGCGATTCGCGGCGGCTTGCTGGACTTCGCGATCGGCCGCGGCGGTGACAGTTCGGTCCCCTCGGCCGGCCGCCTGTTCGACGAATCCCGCGCTCCGGGCATAACGGCAGCACGACAGCCGCTGGTCTTTCACGTCGCAGCCGCCGTCGCGCTCGACGGGCGCGACTCGGCCGAGGCGCCCCGCTCCGGCGCCATGGCCGGCCTCCTTCTGGAGCGCTTCGACTCGGTCGGTTCGCTGCGCCACGATTTTACGAGGGTCGCCTTCGACGCGCGATGCTACGTCCCGGCCAAGGCGAGATCCGTCGTCGCCCTCCGCGTCCTGGCCTCGGGTGATTTCGCCGACCGCGGCGCGCGGGTCCCGTTCTACCTTCAGCAGACACTCGGCGGCAGCGATACGCTGCGGGGCTTCGAGCGCGCGCTCTTCCGCGACGCCAGCCTCCTCGCCTTCTCGGCAGAATACCGCTTCGACGTGCATCGCACCGTGGAACTGGCCGCCTTCGGGGACGTCGGCCAGGTTGCCGGCGGCTTTGGCCGCATGTCGTTCGACAGCTTCAGGACCGCCATCGGCGCGGGCGTCAGGGTCAAGATCGGCGGCGCCGTGAGGCTGCGCGCGGACTGGGCAGTCGGCCGTGAGGGCCATCGCCTCGTTCTCGCCGCCGGCCCCTCGTTCTAGCCCGAAGGGCGTGGCCGAACCGCGCGGGCTGGCGGAACGCCACGCGCGCGCGGGCTTCACCGCCAAGGGCATCGTATACCTCGTGCGACGCTTGCCGTGGGCCTCGGCGGGTCCGCGTTACGGAGACCTCGCCGTCGAACAGGAAGGGGGACCGGGGGTAGAATGCCCGCAATGAAACCGGTTCTCTTTCTCGCCGCGCTGCTGCCTTCGAGCATCGTGTTCGCGACGCACCTTCCCGACCCCGAACTGGCGCCGGCAATCGCCTCAGCGCAGCCAGGTCTGCGACCGGGCGCCCAAGACAAGGCGCCCTACATCACCTCTCTTTCCATCGACGACATGAGGGGCAAGCAGGCCGTCCTCGAGACGAGCGCGGGCACGATCGTGCTCGACCTGCTGCCCGAGGCGGCGCCCAACCACGTCGGCTACTTCATCGAGCTCGCGCGGAAAGGAGCTTTCGACGGCACCACCTTTCACGCCGCGGTGAGGCACGGGATAATCCAGGGCGGCGACCCGCTGACGAAGGATCCAGACAAGCGCGCGCTCTACGGCACGGGCGGCCTCGGCGTCCTTCGCTCGGAGGTCAATTCCGAGAAGCACACCCGTGGCGCGGTGTCGGCGGTCATCGTCCCGGGGAAGCCCGACAGCGCCGGCTCGCAGTTCTTCATCTGCATCGCCGATCAGCCCGGTCTCGACGGCAAGCACACGGTCTTCGCGCGCGTCGCGCTCGGCATCCGCGTCGCGGAGAAGATCTCGGAGATGCCGGTAGACGACAGGAACCGCGCGATGGAACGCGTCGAACTGAGGTCGGTGACGATTCGCGATCGGCCGGCGCCAGCTCCGGAGCCGTTCTCCCAAGAGACACTTTCGGATCTCGCCGGCTACCGCGCAACGCTCGAGACCTCGGCCGGCGACATCACAATCGAGTTCATGCCCGAGGTGGCGCCTGGCCACGTCCGCAACTTCCTCCGCCTCGCGCAGGCGGGAGTCTACGACGGGATGGCCTTCCACCGCGTCGCCCGGGGATTCGTGATCCAGACGGGACACCTCCCGACGCGCAAGGAGCCGCTGGACGAGGTGCAGCAGACCTACGTGAGGACGCTGCCGCCCGAGTTCAACCAGACCCCGCACGTGAAGGGCACGGTGTCGATGGCCCGCGGCGACGATTCCGCGAGCGCATCGACTTCGTTCTTCATATGCACGGCAGCCGCGCCAGCTCTGGACGGCAAGTACACTGCCTTCGGGCGGGTCGTGGGCGGCCTGAACGTTGTCGATGCGATCGAGGCCGCGCCGGTCCAGGGTGAAACACCCGTCACGCGCATCGACCTGATCAGGGTCCGTGTGACGAAACGATGAACGCGGGTGACTCTGCTGCGGGCAGGACGGGGTCTGTGGCTTTCCGCGCCTCCGTGTCAGACCTTTGAGAAGGTTGCAACGCTCACGGGAGGTCAGGCATTCGCGGCTCCGGTGCTGATAAATGCCACGCCCCAGAGGTTGCCACATCGTGAACAGTGAACGTTCGTCGTAGCGATTCGCGACAGCGATTCCCCGCATGGCCCGATGCGCTCAAGCATCCGGGCTCTCGTCCATGGCGCGGGTCTTGCACACGCCTCGGGCGCTCACCCAGGACTTAGCTTAGAAACCTACGGATCGCGGCGGCCGTCAGGCACCTGGCGCCGCGAGGATGGGTTTTCCATGGCCCTCGTTGCATCCTCATCTCCACGCGCCGCTCGTGGCGGCCGGCTTCGGACAGGGCTGCGGATCTCGTCAGCGTTCATTCTGGCGGTTTGGTCTGTTGTCGTTTTTTCGATTCCCGGCACGGCCCACCCGCAAGAGAAGCCGCCAATCTCTCCAGGGCCGCTCTCCAAGGCGCACGCTGTTCTCGAGGGGCCGGACAACTGCGTCGTATGCCACGACCCGGAGAAGAGGAACGAGCTTGCCGCGTCGCAGTGCCTCCAGTGCCATGAACCGATTGCCGAACGGATGAAGGCGAAGAAGGGCGTGCACAGGGAGGTGACCGGCGCGTGCGGCGCATGCCACGCCGAGCATCGGGGCCTCGAGGCCGACCTCCGGCCGCTGGAGATCGAGGCGTTCGATCACCTGGCGGAAACGGGGTTCCCGCGAGACGGCCGCCACGAAGCGCTCGCGTGCAAGGAGTGCCACACCACGCGGTCGTACCTGGCACTCCGGCCCGATTGCGCCGAATGCCATACCGACCGGCACGCCGGGCTGAACGGTCGTGACTGTGCGGCCTGTCACACGACTTCGGTGCCTTTCGCGCTGACTCGGACGAGCATCGACCACCAGACCACCCGCTTCCCGCTGCAGGGCCGCCACCTTGGCGTGGCGTGCGCGTCGTGCCACCGGAATGGAGCGCTCGCGGGCACGCCGACAAACTGCTACGACTGTCACTGGGTGCGCCGGCAGGACGATCGCTACCGCACGCGCCTCGGCAACGAGTGCCAACAGTGCCACCGGCCGACCTCGTGGACGGCAGTCACCTGGAACCACGCGGCCGCCACCGGCGTGCAGCTCAATCCCGCTCACCAGGCGCTCGGTTGCGAGGGATGCCACAAGGACCAGGTCTTCAAGGGCACGGGTCTGGCCTGCGCCTCGTGTCACCAGGCGGACTTCGCTCGTGCCGCCAGCCCGAATCACGTTGCTGCGGGGTTTCCCCAATCGTGCGAGACCTGCCACCGCGCCAGCCACTCGTCGTGGAGCCAGGCAGTCTTCAGCCACGACGGCAGTTTCAGGCTCGCCGGCGCTCACGCCACGGCCTCGTGCTCATCGTGCCACGTGAACAACACTTACTCAGGGACTCCTCGCGACTGCGCTGCGTGCCACCGGGCCGACTACGAGAGCGTGCGGGAGCCGAACCACGTTGCCGCAGGGTTCCCGACGGCATGTGAAACCTGCCACCGCTCTGGGCCGTCGAGCTGGGCTGGCGCCACCCTGAACCATGCAGCCGCGTTCCAGCTCGTCGGCGTCCACGCCACGCAGGCGTGTACTGCGTGCCACGATAACGGCGTCTACAAGGGGACTCCGCGCGAGTGCGCCGGCTGTCACCGCGCGGACTACGACGCGGCCCGAAGCCCCAACCACGTTGCGGCCGGTTTCCCGACGGCCTGCGAGAGCTGTCACAGACCAACCGAATCGGGCTGGCGTGGCGGCTCGTTCAACCACGCCTCCACCTTCCAGCTCGTCGGCGTCCACGCGACGCAGGC